>JAWOEX010000034.1:0-11801 GCA_046482545.1 Candidatus Thorarchaeota archaeon | reverse complement strand
TTGTGTTCTCCAGTTGTATTCATCTGAGTGGAGACTGACATCTGATGCCAATCACACAGAGGGCAGTACAGAATCAAATCTGGTGAAATTGATGTACAGTACAAACAATAATGCTATCCGTATGGTTCTAGGAGGTAGTTGGCAGTGGATTATGAAACATTGAACAAGGTAAGAAAAGCAGGCGTTGTTGGGTCTATACTAAGTGCAGTAAATGCCTTGAATATTTACGATGGAACGACATACTCTGTCGAGCTTATATGGCCAAGTACCTATGAACAGTGGGGCACCTTACCTTATGACATAAGGGATATAGGTTCAGCTGGGTGTCTCCATTTGATGGTCGGAATCCTTGTTGCTCTGGCCCTTTTTGTCTCAATTATTGAATATTCAAACAAGCTTTCCAAAACATTCAGTGCTCTAGGTGCTATAGCTTCTCTAATAAGTGTCGTACTGATGGTACAATGGCTTATTCCGTATACAGATGTATGGATTACCGTTGAGTATGAGATTCCAATAACCCCACCACAGCTCCTGAACTTGGAAACCCTGATGGTGCAGGGATTCACAGCTGCCTTTCTGTCCGTGGTACTAGCAGGCTTAGCTGGTATCTTCGAGAGAGGGTCGGATAAGGTCGCCAATGCTGGCTACGTTCTAAGCCTGATTGGTGGACTTGTTGCTATCATCTACGGGCTTGTGACCGGTGGGTTGTTTGTTTCAACGTACGGCGATGGCGTATTTGTTTTGATATCGTACATCATAGCTGTCAGCGGGTATATCGGGCTTGGAGCGGCATTCTACAGACCGATTACCCAATCCAAGAAACACCCCGATATCCAGGAACAAGGAGAAGATTCAGAGGAGTAGTCATTGCTGACATTTCGCTGGTATGAGGTTATGATACATGATTCACACTAACAGATACGCAACCACTCTGGAGATGAGACCATAAAGAAGACACAAACACTACTACTGATTGGACTGGTGGCGGTACTCCATCTGCTTCGTATTACTGTCCGAGGCGAGCAGACCGAAAATATGACTCGTGCTGCACCTAGAGTTCCCAAGACTTGGGTCAGAACCTCAAGAAACACGTATCTCCATCCTCAGCATCTATTTTATTTTGTTAGCTTGAATATTGAAGTATGAGTTAGCTTTTCGTTCCTCGGAGCCTCAGATGACATCCTATAATCTCAAAAATATGTCGCATGCTTCTTCTGGGGAATGTATCGAATTGGTCTCTGCAGTATTTACCTTTCATCTTTAGACGTTCCAAAAAGTAAAGAGGTGGATTATTTATGTCTCTTTCAAAATATATTGTATAGGTCCATTAGGTTGTGTAATTGAGGCTATAAAGTATGGTTTCATACAGGTCAAAGAATCTGGCATATATCGTGCTTCTTGTTCTACAGTTTTCGTTTTGCGGTGGAATCCTTGCAGCAGGTTTCACCCTTTCCTTACGTCCTAGTGAATCTACTGGGGTACAACAAATTATCGTGTTGCCCGTCTTTACAGAAGACACTCCGCCATCGACATCAATAAGAGACCTCCAAGATGTTATGGACAAGGTTGATGACTATTATTGGGAATGCTCCTATCACAAATTGATATTTTCGAGTACTGTTGCAGGTTGGGTCCGAATACCGCAAGAAATGACAGATTATGCAACTGTTAATACATACGGCGATGTTGAACATGGAGGAGCTAAAGACTCGCTTATTGTCGAAGCCATAAAGGCGAACGAATTTCGTGTAGATTTCTGGTCCTATGACCGTCTTGTGGTTGTACATTCCGGATACAGTAGACAGTCACCTGAGATTTCCGATAATAAGACTCGTATTTCAACATGTCATAAAGAGGGTTGGTATACTACACTCGATGGAAGAACATTCACAGGGGTTTCTGTTGTTTCTGAATACGATCTTGTTGGATCTGTAGCACATGAATTAGGTCATGATTTGGGCGCTTCAGATTTGTATGATTATCATTCGAAGAACCCTCCTTCTACAGGCATATCTTACTGGGGACTGATGAGCAGTGGAAACCATAACGGAAATCCGGATGGGTCGAAACCAAGTCATATGTCCTCGTTCGCGAAGCTTGAGAGTGGCCTGATTCAAGATTCAGATGTTTATGAATTTACGAATGGCAGTCTCTCAATCGATTTAGTTCCAATTGCTTGTCAGACAAGGGGTTATCGAGCTATAAGATATCACCTGCCCGATGGCAGGTACTATTTGGTAGAAGCTCGTTCCAAAATTGGTTATGATTCTTCTCTCCCTGACTATGGTGTCTTAGTAATGCTTGTTAATGAAACACGAATCAAGTTGAGACGTGATGCTGTCCGACTTCAGGTACCAATCCAATCAAATTCTCTATCTGATGCCTCACTTAGAGAGGGAGAAACATTTTTTGACAAGAATAACTCCTTCGCAGTTCGCGTTAATAAATGGACAAAATCTGGAGTCACTATAGAGATTAGTGATACCCTTACCGAAGATTGGATAATTTCAGAAAGGATACATCTTCAGACCGGGCACCATATACTAGCATTCTAGTGACCTCCGCCCCAAGGGATGATTGGTTAGATACGAGTATGATTTTTTCTACTATAAGCTATTACAATAAATCCGATACACAGACAGACTTGTATTTCTCAAACAACTCCGCTCGTGATTGGTACTTTTTGGCAAGCACTAACAGAACCAGTTACGTGGTTAATGAATATGATATTTCTCTCTGCTACTATGATGGTTCGATTTTCTTGGTAGGGCGGTTCTACGGAGCAATGAGGAGTTATGCAGGTGCTCTATCATATCATCTAGATTTAGAACCCGGAGATTTCCATATGACGAATCTGACGGACCTAGTGGGATATGCCCTCCACGAATTTCAGGTAACCTCTACAACTGATGAATTTTTCTTATGTGCCCGCTCCCACATGAATGAAACATATGGCTTGACGTTTATCCATCTTAGCAAAGGGCTGTGGAACCATAGTTTCTGCCCTTTTCTTTATCTTGTTGACCATAAGATGTCGAACTGCTTTGAGGGGGAAGACCCTTTGATTCTCTACAAAGAGTCTGAGAATAAGTCTCTTAATCTTGTCAGATTCAATTCCACGGAAGTACTAAATCAATGGCAACCTAAAGGGGATGGGCTTTATGATTTTGATGTCGTCCAATCACAAAGAAGTATTCTTGTTGCGTACCACGATGGTATTGACAATGAGACAATTAATTTACATAGACTGAATATCTTGTTAGGCCAATTAGAAAACGTGTTTGAAGAAATATACAGCACAGAATGGTTGGAAAGACTCGAGTTGGAATCTATAAGCTATGTCAACATGTCGAATCAATATCGTCTCGTTGAAACGCGAGATTCGAATATGACAGAGATTTTAATCAATGAGGAAACAGGAACCATTCTGAGAAGGTCCTGTCCACGTTATTTCAGAACATACATGCCTAAGTTTAGCTACGGTGAATCTCCACACGGTATCTTGCTCATGAGCTCGGGCAATGAATCTCTATATTCTAGCATCCGATCCATGGCACCAACTGAACCTTCTAGTAGCATTCTTTACTACGTTAGTGATTCTATACCCCTATGGAAGCTTCATTTTCCACTAATAATATCGATATGTGTTGTTACTCTTTTTGCATTGATAATAGCATCTCCCAGAAATTGGATTTCCAAAATAAAGAAGCTACTTTTCAAAAGATACCGCACGCTGTCAATGATTTACAATAAGACGACCGTGTTTTATCCTAAACCTTTGGTGTTGCCATTAAACATAGCAATTGGGTTTGTAGTTTCTTTAGCAGTTGCACAAATTACCAATTCCCTTGTTGCGTTCGCTGATATTCATACACGCCTCGTATGTCTTAGCAGTCTGTTGACCTTGGTCCTTGTTGTTGTCGATTTTACAGAGCGTGAAATGGTTTGGAAAACCCCGCAGATTCTCAATTCAATTAAGAAATCACTCACTAATTCAGACGAGTTTGAGGACGACATCGAAAATCTGGTCGGAATACTATCGACTATCAATGAATCTGATCCCCCCTCTTACTGGAGATGGCCAGCGACGATTTACTTTATTCTCCTGATAAAAACACACTTGAGAATGAAATCAATGAGACCATATGCAATTTACTGAAAGGAACGGAGTTGAGATTAGAACGGAAGTTGAATCTGATTGAGAGATTCGAATCTCTATATTCACGTAAAATCATGGACTGTAAGAGAAAAGTCTGTGGATTAAGAATATTGGCTCAGGAACGCCGCTTTTCGCTGTTTGGCGCTGCTTTGAGCTCATTTCTTGTTTCATCTTCTCTTTGGTATGTCTTCCGAGTTAATTTGATTTCGCTACCATTGATAATTGGGCTTTTGTTTTTGATTGCTTCAATCATAGCTATGGTATTACATGACATCCCATATCGGGTAGAAACAACAGTCGAAGGACGGTCATATCTCGAATCTTCATTTCATCAGGAGCAGACTTGACTAAGCCTTGTCTCCGTGAATGACCTATGGAACACTGATAACGGTGGACTTGGTTTGAAGCTTGTAGATGCTTGAGTTCGCTGAGAAAAGACATCAAGTAAACACAACGAGATTCGAATTAGTTGGAGCTCTTACGAGTATCCAAGGCGAGCAGACCGAAAGTATGACTCGTGCTGCACCTAGAGTTGTCAAGATTTGAGCGGAACCTCAAGAAACTGTACCTCCATCCTCAGCATCTATTTTGTTTTGGTAGTGTAATTTTGTGAACAGAAGAGATGGTTTTCCGTTTGAAGAAACATTCAGAATAAACGGTCTAGTCAACATATCTAATCCATTGCTCTTTGCCCCCTCTGGAATTGTCTACTTCTCGACTTTTCACTTTATCATGACGCTATTCATGATTATAGAAAGAATCTATTCATTGTTGACAGAGTACCTCTCATGCATTGAAAAAGAATTGGAGAAACATTAGATGCACACAGCTTTTTGGCCTGAATTCTCTGCGCATCATTCACTGGTCGTAAGAACTGAACCAAGAGATAATGTTCCGGTCAAATATATGATTAAGACACTTCTGAAATACATATATTTCAAGAAATATGTACTGACAACTTGTATTTGATAATTTCATGGAGGATACATAGATGCCTATCTAAGAAAGAACCAAACTAGTTGGTACTGGGATGATATGTTCTTCCAGCAACAAGTCCAACCACTTTACCGGCCCCTATTCTCTGGAGTTCTACAGAACATCGATCAAGAGAACATCCTGCGGTGAGGACATCGTCGACTACTATAATTGTTTCACCGTCCAATGACTTTCCTCCTTCAGCATGAATCGTCTTCCTTGCGTTCTCTTGTCTTTCACTAAGGGACAATCCCTTCATTTGTCTGCCAGGAATCTTGTAAAGTACATTATCCAATAACTTGATATCTAGAATCTGTGAAACAATGCTTGCCATTATTCTCTCTCGATTATAGCTCTTGGCAGTCGGCATAGGAATTACTCGATCAAATTCTAATAGGACCGAATGGAGTCTTAAGGCATAATGACTGAGAGCTACTCCCAGAAGATTTGCGTATACCATCTCCTCCTCATTCTTAGCACGAAAGATATCATCAGAAAGATCATTCGGCGGTGCTCCATCCCAGTATTCAGTAGGAATATACACTCCCAGAGCTATGGCTCGTTGTAAGGCTATCCATCTTCGGCATGTTCTACAATCTCCAGAGCCATAACTCTCAGTTGGATGATAGCATCTTGGGCACTTCGGTCTGAGGATTTCATATTCCCTGCGCCCTTCTGGAAACGAATTCCTGAGGACAAGCACACTTCCATCATTCTTATCGGATATCTCCGCACGAATAGACATTCTAATCTCTTTATACTTCAGAGTATAATCCATTACTACTTTAATTCCTCCTGAAGTTCATTGACAAGTAGCCATAATATCAAGCAGCTTTCAACTCCGTTTCGCCCTTGTCCAATCTTGTCATCCAAAGCTCTCTCACGGCTTCTGGTCCACTTCTAACGGAAATAGCTCCTTCATCAATGAGAATCAGTGGTAGCTCTGCTTGCTCTATCTCGCGATTCTCCGGCTCAACCACGAATATTGGCCGTTCCATTTCCTTTGCATATGTAGCTTGATGACGAGTTCCGCTGTTCTTTGTACCCTCAACTACGATTGTGGCATTTGAGAGGCCGGCTATTATCCTGTTACGTTCCACGAAATTCCCTCGCCTAATAGGCTCCTTTGGGCCATATTCTGAGACGAGGCAGCCTCCTCCTCGGAGAATGTTGTTAGCAAGCTCTTTATTTGATTTCGGAGTGACATTGTCTACACTACTCGCAAGTACCGCTATGGTTAGACCATCTTCATCAAGAACACCTTTGTGAGCAGATTCGTCAATACCAAATGCCAAACCCGAAACCACTACATACCCCAATCTGACAAGTTCACTAGCTATTCTCCGACTTGCTGACTTTCCATATTCTGATGGATCCCGAGTTCCTACCATCGCTATTGTCTTATTATGCATTATCTTCGGATCGCCCTTGACGAAAAGCGTTGGAGGTGGATTGTTAGCCTCTCTAAGAAGGCGAGGATAATCTTGTGACATATATGGGATTATATGAATCGACTCTTTCTCCGCCCAGTTGACTATCTCCTTGCACTCGTCAATGATACTGGGCGACTTGTGATTCAGTATTGCCTTAGAGAGTCTTTGGCTTCCCTTAATCCCCTTCAAGACCTCCTTATCTGCTTTCCAAGCTGTCTTCAAACTCCCAAATTTTCCCAATACCAGAAGTGCATCTTCGATTGCAAATTCAGGTAATTTGGTGCTTGCTAGCCAATAGAGGATGTCATCTTGCATATCTCATCAGCACACAATTCTATATCATATAATTCCAATATCAATGTCACTAATTATCAAGATGAATTAAAACATGGAATTATTGCGTATCATATACTCGTGCAGTACCTAGAGTTACCAAGATTTGGTGAAGACCTCAAGGAACAGTACCTCCATCCTCAGCATTTCAGTTGGTTTTTTTGGGTAGAATTGCTTTTGTAAGACGAGTTGATGTTCCGTTTTACTATCCTTGGCGGACAGCTTTATTCTGTTTTTTATCTGCTTTTTCATGGTTCACTTCTGAGAGCAAATCTCAAATAGAGTTCCTTTGCACTATACGCGAATCATTTCGAAACATATCTAATAGATGGTGCAGTGAGGGTAAGATCGGAAATGAGTGATAAGGAACTGAAAGCGGAGAAAGAGAATAGATATTTTGCTGCGAAAGCTGGAATCATTGTTGCTTTGTGTGCACTTCTTCTTCCGTGTTGGGTATACTGCGGCCCATTCGACTTATTCATATATGCTGGTGGTTGGATGTTCCATGCGTACGACGCAGACTCTACAACACGTATCTCATTCTCTTTGTACTTTGCTGGCTTCTCTTTACTCCAAGCCCTCATTATCATAGGCGGTCCTCAGCTTCTATTTGCGTACATGCTATACCGTCTCTATTTGGGGCAAACATCTGTCAAGAAAGCACTCGCGACCGGATGCATCGTCCTAATCCCCCCTCTGATAAATGACCTGTTTTATCTTATCATTTATTTAACCTCCCCGAGTGCTCCGTTTTGGCCCACTATTCCGATTCCCCTGAGTTTACTCGTGGGCCTTGTCATTATCAAAAGATATCCCCCACCTGAAGATGTGCCCACTTGGCTCCAGTGAAACAGAATCAATAATGAAAATCCTTCTTGGATGATTGGAATTACAATGAATATATAGCTCGTGCTGCACCCAGAGTTGTCAAGATTTGGTGTGGACCTCAGAAAAGCAGTACCTCCATCCTCAGCATCTATTTTATTTTAGTAGTGCATTTTCAAAACAAGAAGAGCTGATATGCCGCCTTGCCAATCTTCGGAGGCGGCCTTGTTCTGCTTTCCTAGTTATGCCTATTCGTGGATCGATTCTGAGAGTAAGTCTCAAATAGTGCCGCTCCTTTTCATGTCAGGATAGTAGGAATGGGAGTCAAATGGTTAGGTCTCCTCCTTTACACTGGGAAGATACGCTTAGAGGGCAGTACAGAATCAAATCAAATGAGGCGAAATTGATGTACCGAATAAACAATAATGCTATCCTTATGGTTGAAGGAGGTAGTTGGTACTGAGTGACACATTGAACAAAGTAAAAGCAGTGGGAGTGCTAGGTTGCTTGTTGGCTTTGGTCAAAGTCTTCATATCGATAGTAATGCTAAAGTCGGGCAGAACTAGTAATTATCCCGGCCTTGAATTCTTGTATTGGCCACTTGGGGCTATCGCTTGGATTGGTTATCTCTCTGTAGCTGCACTCCCTTTGATGGTTGCTGGCCTATTTGCTTCTGCATCGCTATACGAGGAAACATCGACCCGATTGACCATGACACTTGCGGGAGTTACAGCCTTAGCCGCAACTCTTATGACAGAATGGTGGGCTCTTCTTTATGGTCCATTTCTCCTAAAATCTGGGCATTCTGGTGCGCTGTGGCTTGAACCTGAACAGTTGGCAACTGTGGGGATTCTCTGGAGCCAAGCCTCATTTCTTATTGTTCTATCCCTGTTCTTTTCAGGACTGACGGGGATAACCGGTGAAGAACCGGACAGAATAATGGTTTCAGGTTATATTCTAGCTTTTCTAGGTGGTCTTGGAGCCCTCATTGTTGCCGTAATCGGTAGTACCTCTCTGTTTCCTGGGCTTGGCGGTGTTGACTGGATTCCCCTCGCAAACACGGTCAGCTCGATTGCCTATATTGGACTCATGCCAGTTTTCTTCATACCTATCAGCTACAAAACAGTATCCAAATCCGAATCTACTACAAGTGCTGATGAGTAGAAGGTTTTGGGGAGCTACCCGACACCACTTCAAGAACGGCATCATGATTTGACAATGGAACATTCGACGGAACAGTTGAGATGACGTATGTGGGTAGTTCTTCCAAGAGTAGCCATGTTTCATCAGTATAGCTCATTCTTTCCATTGCGATTTGCAAAGAAACACAGTTTCATCGGCCTCAATTTCTTTGTATATCATCAACGAGGAACAAAGCGACAGTTTGCCATCTTTGAGGCTTCCTCATTTTGCTAGAACCTTATCTATTGCTCTAGGAAAGAAAATCACAGACGAATAGCCGTGGTGAGCTGAATGACGACCGATATAGATGATCTACCGCGTGAGATTTTGATTCGGTATCTCGAGCTGTGCGAGAAGGGAGAGAAGCACATGGCCAATTCTGAGTTCCGTTTGGCAATAGATTGCTTCCTAGAGGCCATGGAAATAACAGTCCCGTGCGAGGACACATGGGGCAAAATCGCCCTGTGCTATATGCAATCAGATGAGGAAGAAGAATCTGTTAGGGCGTTGTTGAGGGCGCTGAAGATAAACCCTGATCACGTACCTACTCTTCATAATCTGGCTATGATGCTGACAGATATGAACAAGCTTGAAGAAGCAGAGATACTGATTCGGAGAGCTCTCAAGCAAGATGACACAATGCCCGATCTATGGTATCGTCTCGGAGTCATTCTGTGTCACAAGGAAGAGTACCATGAGGCTCTGGAATCTCTGCAAACTGCTCACGATTCTGGCATACGGGATGCGGAAATCCATCGTCATCTTGGAATCTGTTTTACGAACCTACAGAAAGCTGAAGAAGCAGAGGAATCTTTTCTTCAGGCACTAAATCTAGCACCTGGGGAAATAATGCCCCTGTTGGATTATGGACGGTTTCTTGCTGAAGCGAAGAGATATGATGAGGCAGAAGACTATCTGAGGAAAGCGGTAGCTGTCCGACCAGATTGGCATACAGCAATTATCTGCCTCGCTGACGTGCTTCTTCGTAAAGTGAAATCAACAGATACCCCCGAAGATGAAGCATTACTGATCGACGAGGCTGACACGCTGCTGAAAATGGCTTTTCCAGTGGCTGAACATGAGGGAAAGACCTGGTTTCACCTGGCAGAGGTGGCTATGCTCAAGCAACAGTGGGACGAAGCTGTGAAACGAAGCCGGCGAAGTATCGAGCTAGGGTATAGGCAACCATCCGTATATACCATGATTTACCATGCACTGAAGAGAAGCGGACGCCCGGTAGAAGCTCAGATGGCACTTCAAGAGTGTTGGAGACAAAGGATTCAAGCTACCGCTACTCGACTTACCGATCGTGATACTGAGGTTAGACCCTCCGAATGAGAATGAGTCCAATATTATTCTACGAGGCGAGCGGACCGAAAGTATGACTCGTGCTGCACCTAGAGTTGTCAAGATTTGAGCAGAACCTCAAGAAACTGTACCTCCATCCTCAGCATTTCTCAATTGTTCTTCGTATTGAAGGGCCCATAAACAATAGATTGAGCTCTATCTTGATTTTCACTTTAGAAACCTTCATAGCTGTGCTTTGTGGAACGGTAAAACCATGTTCGGTACATGGCTATTGTCTTCACTACCAATTCGCCTTTTCTGGTACTTCCCTGTCGCATTATCCATTATGAATTATTGTCCGAATGTTTAGATTAGACTTTGCAGTATTTGGTCTTTTTCCAAGTTGTTTCTTCCTTGGATTCAGAAATGGCTTAGATTGGGGCTCTTGGCGGCTTCTAGCGCGACCTTGGAGGCCTTATATTATCTAAATCTAGTGTCCTACACAGTTTGGTAGAGATGAGTTTCGTATTGAACAAAAATGAGATTATTTCAGTTGTAATGGCCATAATTATCCTCTTTCCCCTGTTAATGGTCGGAGATACTGATTATGGTTTGGAGCCTATTCCTCCTCTAGAAACAAGGGGAAATCAGCAACAGCAGTTGAGCAGCTCTTTGAACACTAGCATGCCGTATGTAATCAACCGTACAGGTGATCGATGCTCGGTTTTGACGAATGTTGAGGATATTTCCTATTTGGAGCAATCTGTTCCGCCACGACTCGAGTTCAAAGAGATTCATTACTCCCATGGTGAGATAACCGAACGAGTGCAAAGAGGTCATGCGGAGCTAGAATCCACCCAGACTACGACATCATACCGTAGTGTCGATATAGTAGTGACCATACCCTCCGTCTGGAGCAGAACCGAGACGATTGACATTCAATATGATATATACTTGGTTGGTTACTATTCTGCGTATTTCACTTTGGCTTTTACAAGCTATGATGAGCCAAACACGCAGGATCAAGAGATTTGTGATAGCAAATCGGTGCATCTAACAGACTACCACAATATAGAAATTCTTACAGTTACGATTCCCCAAACATCTATCGGCCTCAAGGAAGCAGAAGCAGAAGTATACGGCAATGCTTACTATGATGACGGCGGAATAACTCCGTATTCATCTGATGTTGGGATTGAAATTGCGGGGTCAAGTGATTACATCTCCTACACTGATAACACTGGTTATACCAATATGCAGAGATACGGTGCGGGTGATTGGAATAACCTGTTACCTCCGTCGGATGACATGACTACAGCATCAAACAATCCTGATTATTATTGGGAAGGGATGTCCGATGACGGCTTCAATATCCCCACATTCAGAAGACTTTATCATCCCGAATACTACGGTATCTACTATCAAGCTGCAATAATCATCGATGACTTCGATTACTTTTTCCCTCCTGATGTGGGTCGATTCCTAAATGGAGGTGTAAATAACCTGATGACCCCTGTTGATGATTCATACACACTTTATACAACCAATGCGGACAAATATTCCAGAGACCGTGGTTGGGAAGGTGTATGCGATGAATTCGCAATTGT
>JAWOEX010000039.1:0-200897 GCA_046482545.1 Candidatus Thorarchaeota archaeon | reverse complement strand
GTAACAGACATAACAGAAAATCGCACATGGATAGAGAATTCTGGATTTGATGACGATTCAATCTGGAATTATACATATCACAATGAACCAAAAACGTACCCGGAAAGTGATGAAGACAATGAATTTATTTCTGAGTGGGATTCGGATGGGCATGGGACAGGTGATGGTTCCACATTTTTTGAGATAACAGGATACTATTACAATACTAGCGACCAAGATGGATACTGGTACGATCCCGGTGACAAGGCCTACGTGACTCAAGATCTAACCATTGACCGAGGGGATATCACTTGGATGGGTGTGTCCCTAGACTATTGGGCTGACAGCTCTGGGTGGCCCGATCCGTATATGACCGGGTTCTTTGAATTGTTTGTTAGCGATGGAGATCCAGATAATGGAGGTGAGTATCTATGGTCGAAGAAATTTGATGCTATTGATAGTGATGAGTCTTGGTTTTCTTCAGGCCTTGTCTCGGTTGACCCCTCTTCTTTTTCCCTCCCTAATCTAAGTATATGGAGTGGTTTGAGAGTTACGCAGTTGGAGTGGTACCAACCCGATATTGTACCACAAGGGCGTTTGGATAACCTAGTCATATATATCAAAGCAAAAGCTACCCCTGAGAACATCAACTTGGAAATGAATGGGCAGGCCGTATCGAATGTCATAGATGGCGGTAATCCTGTCCACGGACTGGGAACCATTTCTTATTCCCCTCCAAATCCATGGAGTCAGGGAGCAGCCTACGCAAACTTCTCTTGGAACCCCTCTCCTGATCCACCAGATCCCAATTTCGATATCAACGTCCAGCTTGACGCCTCTGTTACAGCCTATGCTAGAAGATACAATGTATCCACAATATATGATGCTGAGGACTTCCTAGTCGGTGACAGCTATTCTGTTGAGAATGCAAGCAATGTGAGATGGCAAACGAACTTCTATGCGGCAGTCCCGGGTGGCTACTCCTCCAAGTATTTCTTCAACATTTCTCTCCCTCAGAATAGAGACATTGACTATGTAGCACAGCCAACTGACCGGACTACGAATCTCACATATGGTTGGAATTATGGAGACCCGGGTGACGGATTGGTGAATGTATCGGCTCATGAAATAACCATAGACCAACAAAACGGATTCTGGTTGTTAAAAGGGTCATCTCCGAACATGATTCAGAATCTTGAGGTTTGGAATCAAGATCTTTCTCAGTGGTCAAGAACCGAGGTTTTCAGGGCGAACAACGATTCCAGATTCAAGGCTACGTTGCCTGCCGCTTATCAGAATGATATCGTGAATTTCACAGTGTATGCTCCTAATGGTAGTGTTTGGACTAATCTACAGGCTACAGTAGACAGCAATGGCGAGGCAATAACCGATTTCATAAACTTCGATGCATACAATGCTTCCGTGGGCACGTGGGAAGTGCAGGCGGAAGTTGCTGATTCTATATCTGGTGGCGTTACTCGAAACGTGGGTTTCTATAGAAGACAGTTCTCGATTCAACATTCAACCGATATTAGTGTGAAGTATCCACTCGGATCTCAAAGCTCGTGGTCCAAGAATGTATCGTACGGAGACCCCGTATTACTGCAATTCAGGATTAAGGATGCGGACAATGGCGAACTCCTGCCTGGCGGCGAAATGACCTACTCTTGGGCTGTTGGCCCCGGGGTATTGAATGATATGGGCACTGGTGAGTATAGTGTTACATTGAATACTAGCAAGGTGACGGATAGAGATGCATATCCGGTTAGCCTAGAGTGGACCGATGATTATTACGACCCCATTACGACTACCTTCACAATCAATGTGATTTTCGATACTGAACTGCTCTCCCCAGATGCACCGGGGATCGATATTCCGGGTGGATATGATGGCGAGATTGAGCTCTATTTTGAGGATGAGGAATCTAATCCTATAACGGATGCATCGATAATAGCTAACTGGTCACACGATGGATACTCTGTTGAAGAGGTGGTAGACAGTCCGGGATACTACAGACTCACATTAGAAACAGACAACACACCTCTGGATACATATCGACTAGAAATCAACGCCTCGCAGGATTACTGCGAAAGTCGCACAATAGTCCTTTCAGTCCAAGTTAGGGAACTGTTGACTTCAGCTATTCCTTCAACAAGCAAGGTTTCTCTACCTGTAGGTTATCAAAGTTCGTTCACCATAACCTATCGAGATACAGACCACGACCAGCCAATCACAGGTGCAGCGGATGCAATTAGTTGTAACTGGTCTGATATTCATTCTTCAGGTGAGGAGAATTACACAGTAGTCGAAATCTCCCCTGGGGAGTATGAAGTTACATTATTTTCTGAAGATTCGGATGTTCTTGATACCTACGATGTAGTTTTCGATATTCGAAGATATGCAACTCAGAATCATACATTTACACTAGCAGTTGAACTAAGGACTCACCTGACCTCGTTTTACTTGGATAATCCTATAGAACCAACTCCCTACACTGGCGATATAGAAGCATATGTTGTGTACTACGATATTGATGCGGACACTGGAATTACGAATGGAAGTGCCACAGGATACAATGTCCTCCTAGAAGTGAAGAGTTCTACCTTACTGTCTGTTGATTTCTCCGTGTCTAACGGTAGTCAGGCTGGAGAGTATACTATCCTCATTGCGGCGGATCAATGGGGTTCGACAGGTGAAAAGGACCTCACGATTCTTGTCAACTGGACTGGACCCACCCGGAAGTATTACAACCGTACCATAGAAACTGATGTGACAATCGTCGGAACACCCACCAATATTTATCTCGGACAAAGTCCCGTGATGACTCCGTACGGAGAAAACATCAGTTTCACTGTGGTCTATTACGACCTTGCAAACGATACAGGGATATCGAATTCTACTGGACTGTATCCTGACAATGTCTACCTAAATGTGGAAGTTCTTACTTCTGGCGAAACTCTTAGCCAGAATGACATGTTCATCAATGAGTCAGACCCAGTAGGTAGTCCTGGTGAATATTTGATTGAATTCAATACGAGCCATCTCAGCGGTCTGGGCTCTTATGACTTGATGATATGGTTGAACTGGACAAGTGGGCAACTACCGCTCTATGAAAATCAGTCCTTGACAGTCTCAGTCCATGCAACATACAGACAAAGCACTGTTGATTGGCAACCGCTGCCGGTCACGCCATACGATGAATTGGTCAACCTCACCGTTGTTTACACAGACGTGTTGAGCGGCGAACCAATACTCAATTCTTCAGCTCTGAGTGTGTCCATCAGGGAAAGCATTCTGTATTCTGTATTCTATGCTGGTGATGCTTCGGGTGAATTCATTATTGAACTAAACACTTCGAGTTGGGAGCCTGGTAGTCACAACTTTCATCTGAATTTCACTTGGATTGGTGAACCGTTCTAT
This sequence comes from Candidatus Thorarchaeota archaeon, assembly GCA_046482545.1. GTDB lineage: Archaea > Asgardarchaeota > Thorarchaeia > Thorarchaeales > Thorarchaeaceae > WJIL01. The sequence continues at coordinate 197,498 of JAWOEX010000039.1, read as the reverse complement.
CAGAACAGAACATCCTCCGAGATTCCCATAACAGTAAGATACCGCTATACTGAGCTGGTTCATGGATCCTATGGTCCTATTCAGTATGGCAATAATCTCACTTTGGTGTTCACTTTCCGTGATTTAGATGATTATAGCACAAGCGGAATGGAAGGAAGTATATTAGCTCTTAATTCATCTCTCATTGGGTATTATGAGATAATCGACCAAGGCACCGGAAACTACACATTACGATTGAATACCACCGCATTTGCGGCACTGGGTACTTATCAAGTGAATGCGAATATCACCTATCGTGGCACGAGATTCTGTGAAAACGCCACAGATTATTTCTACCTGAAAATAACGAGGCGAATGACACAGCTAACCAGCGAATTACCATCATTGGCACCCTATCAGACCCTTGCCAACATCACAGTAGCATACACAGATGATAATGATGGGGCTGGAGTTCCTAGTGCGGATGTATATGCGACCTGTGACACAGCCCAGAACGAACTTGAGCTTGGAACAAACTATTGGATAGAGGATCATGGTGACGGTAACTACACGATTTCAATTTCAACCGACCAAGCTCTTGGAGATTTCGGGACTTATTCCATTTCGGTGATAGTCAACTGGACTGGTTCCCCATACTATCTAGGACGGAGCACGAGTGTTAGTCTTGAGGTCTCTAGAAGACCTATATCATTCACAGTTTCAGAATCCCCTCTTAGCACTGCTTACTTGGAGAACGTATCCTTCGAAATAACAGTAACAGATTCGATAAGCGGTGAAGGCGTGAATGCATCTAAAGATGTTCTCATCATTCATCATGGTGTTGACACATTGCTAGAGGATTCAGAGTATGACATATCTGGTGATGATGGGGTCTACATTATCTCAATCAATTCCAGCAAGCTTAGTCAATCGCTTACAGATGATTATCCAATTGAATTGCGCTTCCACTGGGGCGATGTGACACCTTTCTATGCTAATGCAACAACTTCAACAGAAGTGTCCATAACAGCAAGGTTCACACAGATGGGAGTGCTTTCAACTCCACCTGCTTACATGTTTTTCAATGCTAGTGCAACCATCCGTTATAGTGACTACTTGTCTGGTGAAGGAATAGGTGGTGCGGATATTTCTGTATCTTCTCAGAATGTCACCAGTTTTGAATACTGGGTCTATGATTTGGCTGACGGAAGCTACGAAATCAGAGTCAATACCACCGGCCTTAGTGGCCTAGGGACCTACTACTTCAAGGCAAATGCCACTTGGACTGGTATTCCCTATTACCAGAATCGGACTGGACTCTCCTTTAGTATAACCGTTAACCCGGTTTCAACTTCACTCAAATTTGAGTTACCCGCAAGCCCCACATACTACCCCGGGGATCAGATTGTAGGAAACATCTCATTTGTCGATATTGTGACCTCGACGGGAATCGAAGATGCTTCGGTCCAAACAGGCTGGGGTGATTCCTATGGGACATCATATGAAATATCTGAGATTGGAAATGGAATCTATAATCTTAGCATAAACACTACAGGTCTGGATGCAGGCTGGTACGACTTCGAAATCAATGCATCCAAAATTTTTCACGTAAATCAGTCGATTCAAGCTGAAATTCTACTTTCAGCTTTTCCCGTTGAGATTCAGATAGAGATTTCCCCTGAGACTCCTGAATGGGGTGATGTGTTTAATGTTACTGTGAATGTGACTGACCTCCAGAACTATGATCCTGTGTCTGATGCTACAGTCAATGTGACTTTCTCTGGCGATATATTCTTGGCAGATGAAGTCGCTAATGGAATATACAACTGCACTTTCAATTCTACTGATTACACTGCAGGCCAATATACGATTACTGTAGCTTTTGAAAAATTCAACTATGAGACACGAGAGAAGGACGCTCAGATAAAGATAGCAAAGCTGGCATCAACCCTTTCTGCAGCGGTGGTACTGGAACCAGGTCAATCGACAGTTGTAAATGGCGAGAATGTGACTGTACGAGCTAACTATACACTTCAAGGGGAAACGACCCCAATAACTGATGGATCTGTCACATACGACTGGATTGGTGGTACAGGAAGTCTGAGTTGGGATACAGAGCAGGCTAGTTATACAGGCGTGTTCACGGTGTCGGGTGTTCCCATCGGCAGTCATCAATTCTTGCTAAGGGCGACTTCAAGTAACTACAAGAGTGTAAATACTCAGTTGTTGATAGAAGTAAAACAGATTTCTACTGAACTTGCACCTTTTGGCAATGAGACTGTCCTGTCGGTGATTTCTGGAGATCAAGTTAACGTTACCGTATATTTGAACAATACTGATTTGGGTATTGCTGTTTCCGGAGCAAATCTCACATTCAGTATTGGATCCGTAACTGGAAATCTTCCGGATATCGGCGACGGTTATTATTCCGGTAATGTCTCAACAGAGATTCTCCAAATCCGTGAATGGACTTTGAGTGTTTCGTCTTTCAAAGACGGATACGAGTCAAGTGTGATTCGATTCACCGTTGAAGTTGAAAAGATACCTACACGAATAGCTGTAGTAGGTGATGCCTTTCAAGAGGCTTTCTACGGTCAGAATGTGACTTATAACCTGACGTTTTCTGACTCGCATAACAATGTGGGCATAGTCAATGCATCGACAAGCTATTCCTTCGCATCTTCATCTGGAACCCTGATTGATGAGGGTGATGGAGAATACTCACTGATAGTTAATACGACAACAGTAAGTGCAGGAAGCTTACCTCATACCATTTCTATCACATTTAGCAAGGAGAGATATTCCTATGCCTACGGGAACGTTAGGATTCTTGTCAAGCCTATTCCTACTCAGATTCTTGGCTCGGAAGAGGTAGATTTCCCTGTGGGGGATGATTACAGCCAGTTCTTCGGATTCCGAGATACGCTTCATAACAAATCGGTGATGGATGCTACAGCGACCGCAATATGGGAATTCGGTACCGTACAGCTAACGAATCTCAACAACGGCTCGTACCGTTTTGGTCCTGCAGAAACCAATGATTCAAGGCTTCAGATTCGCTCTGAACCATATAGAATTCGAATAGTGTTTTCCCGTGGCAACTATAGCCAAGCTGTGCTGCTTGTTGACTTGACGATTCGGCCAATCAAAACTGAAGTAATCATAGAGAATGATTTGAATCAGGTCTATGTCGGGGAGCCGTTTCTGTTAGTCGTGACATTTTTGGATATTGACCATGGAGTACCTATTGCGAATGCAGCAAATGACACTCCGAGTCTCCAGCTCACTCGCTCACCAGATATCGATATTGATTACGGAAACGGAACGTACGCCTTCGGTTTTGTTGCGAACAATGTGAGGAAGTATCAAATCAACGTCACGCTTAGCGCTTCAGATTATGAAGATGGAGAGGTCAGCATTACGATTTACTCTCTGTTAACACCAGAACAAGAAGCGCTTGTTACAGGATTTAGCTACGGAATGGTTGGGTTGATCGCACTTGTTATTCTGGGAGCGTTATATGTGAAGGTGCTATCAGTTCCGAAAATGCTTCGCTGGCTCAGGTCCATGGTAGGGAGATTGGAGAAGGGTGAAGTTCCTGAGGCTAAACCTGTGAGGTCCAGAAGGGAGGTTCTGATGGAAATGATGAATGAAGACCTCGAATCAGTACATATTCGAAAGACGACAAATGATGTAGCTCCATCGACTGTGGATGTTTCCGTGCTTGATATTGAGGAATTGCTTGACGAGCTTGCTAAGATTGTGGGTCTTACTGAGGATGATGTTGCCCTCTTGAGGGATGATTTGGAGGCAATGCGACCGAGTGAACGTCCGGGATTCGTTTCAGAGGTTATTAGGCAAGAGAAGGCACGAAGGGCACGAGAAATCAAGAAGAAGGCCAGAAAGGCTGAGGAACCAGAGATTGAGAGAGGATTATCAGAGGCAGAACTCGATGATTTGCGCCGCCGCTTGGAAGCACGCGGAATGGAAAGCAGTGAAGTAGACCTTATCGTTGAACAAGCGAGGAATCTTTCACGAGCTGAAATAGATGCACTACTTGACCAGTTGGGAGGTGACGAGCAGTGAACATTCGGAAATTAGCACCGCTTGCAGTATCGCTTCTAGTGCTGCTCATCATTGCGGGCCCATATCTCTCCACAATGTATAGCACTTCAATTGATTCTGAGGCGAGTGTTTCGGGCGAGGATGTTGGAAAAGAGGTGTCAGATGATACCACTCAAGTCCAAGATGCTCAACTGGATGATGCTATGAGATTTATCACCTCAGAACAGGGAATGACAGAATGGACTGGCATTTCATCGTCATTGAGCACAGGTGAATATGGCAATAGGTCTGATACATTCACAGGGAATTCAATGCAATATCTACCAACCAATACAACCACTAATACATCCGTTAGCATACCCACAAGCGAAGACTGGGAGGGTTATTGTCTTGAATCCACTGTGTTTGATTTGACCGAGAATAGAACGTGGGTTACTGACCCTGGCTTTCAAGGTGGACGGGGTGACTGGACAAATTCTACTAATAATGTTGGTAGTTACAGCGATCCAATAACTCGGTGGAATGAAAGCGGCCATGGACCAGGCGACGATTCTTTCTACTTTGAAATCAAGTCTGATGACACAAGTGCTCCCTATTATTACGATGCTGATGATGCTGCTTATGTCACTCAGACGGTATCGGTTCCCAGAGGTGATCTCATCTGGGCTGGGATTCGACTCGATTATTGGGCCGATACTCTGGATGATACTCACTATGGTATGACTGGTTCATTTTCGATATATGTGGAAGTTGAGGGCCAAGAAGTATGGGAGCTTGTATTCGATGACATCGATGCCGAAGAGACTTGGTACGATTCAGGTCTAATCCCAATTCCCGAAAGCATCTTCGATTTGTTATCCGATTCTAATGTGGATATAGAAGTCGGCTTATTGAGCAAGCAGGATGTTGGCTACGATCCTGAAATTGGACCATCTGCGATGATTGATAATGTTGTATTATACATGCAAACGAAGGCAATGCCTTCTCAGGTCAATCTGGAGATGGACGGACATGAAGTTTCAAATTCCACAGAATATGGGTCGGGAAGCGTTACAATAGTTCCATCTACACCTTGGACGGATAATCCGGTAGAATTCAATTTCAGCTGGTCTCCAACACCAACTAATCCCGACCCCAACAAGACGATAACTGTTGACTTCTCAGTAGAGACAAACATGTTTGCTAGGGATACTTCAGCTGAGACAGTTTACGAAATCAGCCCAGAATCCTATGGAGAGAGATTCTCAATTCAGAATGGGACAGATGGGTACTACACAACGTACCATCATGCAGACATACCGGATGGTTATCCGAATTTGTATTTCTTCAATCAGACTCTCCCTTATGATCGAGATGTGTACTTTGTTGCTAGACCGTTGGCACCCAATACAAATCTGACTGCTGGCTGGTCAGGTGGGAATATCGGTGACAAATACCTGAATGTATCAACCTTTGAGGTCACGACAGAGGCCGGAAGATACGGCTATTGGAGGATAAAGAGTAGGTCATCTAACATGATACAGGACGTGGAGCTGTATGATTCTGATGGCGGGACTTGGAGTCAATCAGCGAACTTCCGAGCAGGTGAGGATAGCCGGGTCAGAGCCTATATAGGTCCGGCATACGAGAACTCTATTGTCAATATCACCATATACAACCCAGAAGGCAATTCTTGGCTTTCCGCAAATGCAACTGTTGACTCTTCAGGCTATGCGACCACTTCAGTCTTCAATCTTGCAGGCACGAATGCCTTGGCAGGAGATTGGATGGTTCAGGCAATGACGAACGACATGGGGAGCAACGGCACTTGGCATGAAACAGGTTTCTTCAGGCGTGCCTTCAGCATAACTCACTCATCCGAACTGAATGTCAAGTACCCCTCTGAAGCTAGACAGACTTGGGAAGTAAACGCCACATACGGCGATCTTCTTCTCTTGGTGATAGAAGCAAACGATACCGATAGCGATGTCCTTGTTCCTGGGGGTACCTTGACCATGAGTTGGGTTGACGGTACAGACGAATTCGATGATAACGGCAATGGCGAGTATACGAACGTGATTGATACATCAGCTGTGCCTGGTAAAGGTGAATACCTTCTGAGCCTATCTTGGTCTCGAGATAATTACGACGAAGCAGCAGCTGGCTTCAACCTCGTTGTGAACTATGATTCTGTATTAGATTCACCAGATTACCCAAAGACTTCAGGTCCGATTGGCGGAAATCAGACTTTGGATATGGATTTTTCAAATGTCAATGGGTCCGGTATAGAGGATGCAAATCTACAATGCAACTGGACAGCAGGATACGAGGTCACGGACAATGGTGGCGGAGAATACGCGATCGAACTCAATCTCGCATCTGCTGAGATTGCAGAGTATCCAATTCTCGTAAATGCAAGCGCACCATACGTAAATCCATCATATCTTGTCATTTATGTAGAGGTCCGTGAAATATACAATACTATCCAGTACACGGCAAATCAACTTTCAATCCCTGCTGGTGAAGCTGCGTCCTTCACGTTAACGTGGACTGATATAGATAATGATCAGCCTGTTATAGATGCAAACAGCTCGATTACATGCAACTGGACCTCTTTCCACTCCAGTGATGAACAGAATTATACAGTAATCGAGACCGCTGATGGCGAGTACAACATAACGGTGTATACCGAATCTGATGATCCGCTCACGGAAGAGGATGAATTCTATACTGTCCGATTTTACGTCAATAGAAGTGGGTACCAGAATCATTCATTCGATATTGGTGTGGAGATACGCAGCCACAACACACTGTTTACGCTAGACGAACCGGTAGAACAGACGCCATTTGGTCAGAACATAACCGTTCTGTTATTCTATCAAGACACTGACTTGTCTGAGGGAGTTACAAATGAAACTGGAAACGTTAACTTGAGCATCTCCTCTCCGGGCATGTCTGCCCTCGTATTCTATTCAGAGCCCTCTGGTCTTGGAGATGGTCACTACAACGTTTCCATCCCTGCTAACCAATGGGGGACCATAGGTTGGAAGAATCTGTCCTTTACTATCAAATGGGACGGTGCTGTACTCAAGTACTACCAACAGACCCTTGAAACATCGGTCAGGGTTCTAGGAACTGAGACTGATGTTTTCTTAGATGTTGCTCCTACTGCGACAAACTACCTTGACAACGTCACTTTCACTGTACGTTACAGAGATGCCATTAATGATACGCTAATCTCTAATAGTACTGATAACGTCTTAATAGACGTCAGCTCCTTAGATTCAGGATCGTTTGTCACCCAGAGCGATTTCTACATATTCGAGCAAGCTGGGAATCCGGGGACGTACGAATTCCGTCTGGACAGTGAGTACTGTCTTGAAACAGGAACCTTCCGATTTGCAATCGAAATGATGTGGAGAAGTGGAGCTGATCCTCTATATGAGAATGGCACATTGACGGTCACAGTGCTGATAATAGAACGGCCAACCTACATTGATCACACGCCGGTTCAAGCAACACCGTATAATGAACTTGCTAATCTATCATTCAGCTTCTTTGATTCATTGACTGCCGCTAAAATCGCTAACAGTTCGAATCTTGAGATTCAGATTAATGAGGCTGGAATATCATACACTCTAGGCTATGATTCAAGTCAGAAGATTTTCACCGTCTACATTAATTCGACTGGACTGAGCATCGATACAAATAATCTGCATCTGAATCTAACTTGGACTGGTGAACCGTACTATCAAGATATTCAAGAATACCTGTTCTCTGTAACCGTTACTCTACGTACTACCCAACTTTCACATCTCTCTTTCTCCCCGCCGCAATATGCGAATAATGTCAGTATTGACTTCGTCTACACCGATCTTGTTGCGGGAAGTTCTGAGAACATGGTGGGAGATTTATCGCTAAACGATTCCCTTAGTGGCGGGTATTCTGTTGAGTATCTGGGTGATGGTCATTTCCTCGTTGTCCTCAATACTTCGGCTTTCTCACAGGACGGCGAATTCAATGTCAATGCTTCTGTTCAGTATACGGGATCAAACTTCGCGAGCGATGCTTTCGAGATCTTTACCATCACGGTTCTGAAACGTGTTACCCAAATCGGATTCGAAAGTCCCGATCCCACGGCCTACCTAGAGAACGTTTCGCTATTCTTTGAATACACCGATGATAGTACGGGTCGCGGTATTGAAGGGGCAACAGTGGATGTCTCTTGTGCCCCCGCTGAAGAAGCCCTATCAGCTGGCGATAATTACTGGGTTGAAGAACAGGGAGATGGTCTTTACCTCATTCTGGTTAACAGCAGTGCGCTGGGAGGACCCGAACGATATACTCTTTCTGTGTCAGTATCCAGAACTGGAGAACCCTTCTACGCACCCAGAACAAAACAAATCAGTGCTGACGTTTCGACAAGGCCTACTCGGATTGTATTGACAAAGACTCCAGGAGAGACTGCTTTCGGAGAGAATCTAACCCTTACATTCCGATATGAAGATTTCACCACAGGTGCTCTCATTCCTGTTCTCCAAGGCAACATAACGCTTCAATTAGATGGGTCAGTAGTGGTTTCGGATTTCGAGTATACACTCTATGAGCATGGCACGTATTATGAGATTAGTATGAACTCAACTGTGCTTAACGCTACAGCGCTTGTAACAAAAGAATTGAAACTATTGATAGATAGGTCCTCTCTTCCACCGTATCATGCGGCCAGATCAGTAACTACCTCTGCATCATCTGTCCGTAGACCCACGGCAATCTTGTTTACCCTTGTGGAAGAAACCCCATATGGTGATAACATCACAATCGATTTTGCCTATGAGGACTATACTGAGGGGAAAGGAATCGAAAATGCAGGCATCGAACTACTGAGCAACAATGCCACAAGTCTAGCATACTATACGACAGACCAGGGTGATGGGAATTACCTCATCAAGGTTCCTACAGATCAATTTGGAAGTATAGGCGTAGTTTTCTTCAATCTAACGCTGATCTGGAGCGGAGAGCCGTTCTATGCGAATAGAACTGCGAGCAACCTGCCAGCTTCCATTCGGCTGATCCAAACAACAATGGAATCTGAAGTACCCGCTGCAGGTACCATTCCGGTTGGTGAGCCTATCACTGTGAGCTTGACTTATACTGATTATGACCATGACCTTCCCATTGTAAATGCAAACGTCACAACAAACTGGGAATCCTTGTATGGAACATCAGTATCTATCAGTGAAATAGGTGACGGAGAATACGAACTCACCATGAACACAACAGGCCTAGTTGCGGGCGAATATACCTTTGCAGTGGTGGCAAACAAGACCTACTATGAATCTGTGAATCAGACACTTGACATACAGCCCGGCTCAGCTACACTTGACATTGTACTCGAAAAAAGCTCATACTATGCTGATTGGGGCGAGATTGTCAGAATCAGAGTTGAAGTACGCGAAACATACTACAACAATCTCGTCAAGGGTTTGAACACATCTCTCCTTTGGAACAACTCACTTTACTACCTCGATGATCTGAACAATGGAACATATATTCTCAATCTAACAACCTCAGATTTCGGTTACGGTACTTACGAACCACAAGTCAGTGCAACTGGAGAGTATTACCGGACAAAGACAACTTCGATGAATCTAATCGTAGCTAAAGCTACTGGTACGGTAATACCCGAATCCTCATCGAAGGATGTTGTTCTGGAATCCACAGAGGACTTCTGGGTGTATGTTGAAGATACAACCAACGGAGGGCCCGTGAGTGATGTCGAAGTATTCATGGAGTTCAATGAAACTGAGTCCACTCTGCTGAATAACGGCACCCCTGGATACTACTTTGGTGAACTGAATTCTTCTGGATTTGCACTAGGCCAGTACGATTTGATAATCAGTGCAAATGCTAACAATTACGCATTTCTGGTTTCCACAATCAATGTACAGATTATTCCAATTCCTTCGAAATTACAGCTTGTGGAGAACAAGACATCGTTGTTAGTCACTTACGGAGATAATTTGGATATTCAAGTATTATTCAATGATACCTATTACGGCGGAACTATTGATTCAGCTAACGTATCCTATAACCTAGGTGGACTCAGCGGTCAGCTTGAACCGGCATCGAATGGTAGCTATGTTGTTTCTGTTGATACGACCGTACTTACAGCTCAGAGTTTCCAGCTTCGAATAACCGCTGCCAAGACTGGGTATCAGCTGCAGAGGAGAACAATCCTCACTAATATCCGGCTTGTACCCACTCAACTGAATGCTCCAGTTGTAACTGCAGACGGATATCACGGTGAGAAGGTTACCTATGAACTCACTTACAATGACACTTACAACAATATAGGGCTTTCAGGTGCAAGCGCAAATATTGGATGGGAAGACGCCAATGTCACTGAACTTGGAAACGGGTCGTATCTCCTAGAGATATATCTCACCCCAGTAAATCCACGTCTTTATGATATTCCTGTTACATTTTCACTTGACAACCACCAATCTGCATCGATGATTGTGAGTGTGCAGTTGAAAGCAATGCCCGCTACAATCTCAGGGCCGCAGAGCGTGTCCATTCCTGTAAACGATTCTAGGACTATACTATACACGCTCACCAACTCTCTAAACAATCAAACCGTTGGCGATGTCAATGGCCTAGCGTACTGGGAGAATATTGGAGAGGAATCGCTTGAGTCACTTGGCAACGGAAGCTACCTGATTACAGTTCCTGGAGATTTACCTATCGATACCTATTCTGTGGAAATCGCCTTTCCAACGACCATTTACTCTGTTGAGTCCATCAATGTTCAAATAACCATTCGCCGGGTACAGACCCGATTGATTGCAAGAACATCAAGAATCTCAACGCAACCTGGCGCAAGAATAACTATCGTGGTGTCTTACATTGATTTGGATCACAATGTTGGTATTAGTGGTGCGGAAGAGTATATCACCTACGGAGAACAGGATATACAATATTACCCTGATTTGACCAATGAACCGTATAATAACGGGACCTATGAGCTCACTTTTAGAGTTAATGCAACACAAACCTTCAACATACAGATTGGATTCTCTAAGGAACAATATGAAAGCAAGACAATTCAGATTACCATAGATTCGGATGTTACAGCAGAACAAGTCTTAGTTCGAAACGTTCAGATTGCAGGAGGTGTTGGGCTTGCCATATTCGCCCTTCTAATAATTCTCTATGTCAGAGTCTGGAGCGTTCCTAGAATCATCCGAATCATTAACGGTATGATTGGAGACCTCAAGAAGGGCAATGTGCCTGAGCCAGCGGAAGTGCCATCAAGGGCGGAGATTCTTCGTGGTGTGGCAAACGAACTACTTCAGCCTGTGAACGTTTCCAAGACGAGTGGCGAAGTGGAAGGAGAGACAGTTGTTGCGGTTGTTCCTGAGGTAAATGAACTTCTAGAGGAGCTTGCTGACCTGACTGGACTTGGTGAAAAGGAGCTTGAAGCTTTCCGATTAGACTTGTCGAGAATGAGAGCGAGTGAACGCCCAGGCTTCATCCGAGAGGTCATCCGACAAGAAACGGCCAGGAAGACTGAAGAGGGAGTCCCAGTAGAAGCACCCGAGGTGGAGGAGGCTGTCGAGAAGACACTTGCTTCTCAGCCAGGTGAGCTTGAAGCGTTACGAGAACAACTAAGGGGGAAAGGCATGACTCGTGATGAAATTGAGGTAATAGTCGAACAGGCAAAGAACCTTTCAAAGAGTGATCTGGAGGCCCTCTTGGAGAGTCTAGGTATCAGTTTCTGAATATAATTCATGCAACTGTTGCACCGGACCATGGGCTATTCTTGGAAGGTTTTCTGTGCTTCCTCGAGTAGTCCCTCGTGCTTCTCAAAATAGGTTCTAGCAGGTTCAAGCAATTCAACAAGGGCTTTTGCTACGGTCTTTTTGACGTCGAGGGGATGTACTTCCTCCTCAACATATGCTCGTTCAAATTCCTCTATTGAACCGAAGGATATGTCTCCCCCGAATTTCTCTTTTCTTTCTATCTGTATCTCTCCGTATCTTGGGAAGATAATATATCTCATCGTAGCTGTGATTGGATTTTCGGCCAGTTCTCCTGCAGGACAGTATGCTTCTCGAATTGTTTTTCGTATGTTCTCAGGGTCATCAGTCACTCGAATATGAGAAGTGGGATCACTTGCAGACATTTTGGCACCACCGCCCCTTAGCGATGGTAACAAGGGCATGAAAACGTAGGAACTCTTGGGGAAATGTACGTATTCGAGATGTTCACGACCGAGCATGTAGATGTTGCGTTGGTCTATGCCTCCAACCGTAATATCTGCATTCAGGTACTTGACATCCAGAATCTGGAGGAGTGGATAAAGCAGTTCTGAAACCTTGGCGGTCCCTCTCTGGCGGACAACTTCACTGGCAGCTCGCTTTGCCCTGTTTGTTGTTACTCGTGCGGCTATTCTGTATAGATCTTCTACGTATTCACGAGTATGTTGATAGGAGGAACCCCTGACGAATTTCATCTTATCTGAGTACTCGCCGAGAATACCTCGTGTGCACTGTTCGTAGTAATCTGACCTTATCTGCATTTGTTCAAAGGAGGTCTTTCTGGAATCTAAGTGCGCGTGGTAATCAGCTAGTAGTATGGTGCCTTCCCCGCCTATCTCAGCGAGTTGAATGAGTTTGTTAAGCGGTATTAGATACGCGAAGTGAAATGGTCCTGTCGGTGCCGTACCATAATAAAACGTGAAATCCTCTTTGTTAGCCAGTATTTCCTCTATTTCATCAGCGGTTACTACTTCTTCGGCATTAGCAAGAGCGATTTCTACGCGAGTACTCATATGTTCTCACAGATGGGGTGCATTGAAGTCATTGATTTAAGGTTGCTGGGGACGGCACCAGTTCAGTTTGCGCTCATTCTCGTCACTATCGCCATGGCTACAAAGCCAACCATGACGCTGAACCATAATGTTACAAAGCGGACCAGAATAGTTGCGGCACTAGCTATGGCTGCTGGTAATGCCATAAGACCTGTCATCATCCCTATGGCGAAGGCTTCGTAGCCGCCAAGCCCACCCGGGAGAAACACGAGTACGGCTCCAATTGTGGATGCCCCCGCATGAATGAAAGTGGCTGAGGCTAAGAGTATCAATGATTCGGGAGCAAGACTGGGTAGCCCCATGCCATTGAACAGACTGAGTAATAGCCACAATTCCATACACTCCATGAACCACCCTGGAATACTTACCAGAGAACTGAGAACAAGGGGTTTAGGTGAAAGTGTCTTCATTAGTGTGTCTTCAATCAAATCACAGCTATCTTGGTATCTTTTCAGTGGGCCGAAAGAGGTTAGCTTCCTGAGGATTTTGGAGTAGAATGCTTTGTTACTTAGAATAACTGCTCCAATAATTGCCAGTGCTCCTACGCCAGCTAGGAGAAGCAGCTGGTTTCCGACATTGAATGCAAGAATGAAACCCCCTATAGCTAATGCAACCATAGCGAGCAGATCGGTTATTCTTTCAGAAATTACCACTGGAACAGTTTTGGCTATCGGAGTTCCATCCAGTTGATTGCAAAAGTAACCCTTGATGGCCTCACCAATTTTTCCGGGTGTAGCTGTGAGAGTGAAACCTGCTAGGAAAACGCTAAAGCTCTTTTTTGCTGGCAAATCCACATCAATCAAGCCAAGGTAGTATTGCCATTTGACGAACCTGATTGCATAGTTGGCAAAGGACATCGCCATCATGGTAGGCAGTACCCACCACCAAGGGATACTGAGAAGGGCATGCAGAACCAAGTCAAAATCTGCGTAAAATACTATTACCAAGTATACAAGTACACCGATCGCAATGAAAATGACCAGGTTTCTCGTGCTGATGAAATCTTGTTCAGGTTCAGTTTCGTTAGCAGTTTCTGCAGTCACATTCACAACTTCCTAGCACGTTGCCAGAGCATTGAAGGGAGGTGTACCCACGGAAAAGAAACCCTTCCGGATATCACCGTGTTACCTTGTTTCAGCTCCTCGTAAACTTGTTGAGGTGTATCTGCTTTTTCAAACCAAGTTTTTGCATGACCGATTTCTAGATGGCTGTGAGCATCGCTCCCAGCAGTCATTGGTTTGTCAAGACGTTTGGCCAAATCCTGTGCCCATTTGTTAAATATGGGAAAAAGACAACGAGAGTTTATACCTTCGATGAAATCAACGTGTTTTTTGATTATCTTGTCTGGGAGTTTCTGCATTAGAGCTGTCTCTTTCCTAAACGGATCCCTCGGGTGAGGAAGCACAGTGAAGGCATCTTGGTCATGGATATCTTCTGCGATTTCAACAAAGGTACGATTTTCAATATGACCATTTATGAAAAGACCAATCAACTCGCCATAGTCAGTAGATTTGTATTCACAAGCGGGTAACAAGAAACGACCTTTGTGGACTATTGGTGTGAGAATGGAGGCTCTTTCATGTTCAGTGAGAGCCATTCCTTTCAGCTTCTTCTTCCTCATCCACTTGAACATGTCTCGTGGCTTGTTGAGCCCATCCTTTGAAAAGAGAGTGTGGCTGTGAAGGTCGAATGGAAAAAGAGCCTTCCGCATTTCAAACACCTACGGAAGGTCTGTAACATCTGGAACATCTGGGGGTATCGGAAGCAAATCGGTAAAGAAACTGAATATTGGCTGCCAGAAGAAGAGAGTCAAGACAAGTACTACACCGAAGATAATGGCTCCAACAAGAATACCTTTGTCTCTTGCGGCGAGATGTGGCTTGCGGCCGACAGGACTTCCAATATGCAGTAGGTAGATGTATCTTAGAATGATGCTTGCAGCGATTGGTACGGTGATCATAACTGGCTGTTTGACCATAACGTCTCGATAGTTTTCATATGTATAGAGGGCGTAGAAAAGCACTACCCAAGTGGCTGAAATGCTAATTGCGTGATTCAGCATTGTATCTGTATATTGAGTAAACACGGGCTTGTGTTCTGGTGCATCATCACCAAGCAGCTGCAATTCATTCTTCCTTTTTCCAAATCCAAGAACTAATGCAAAAAAGAAAACTCCGATAACCAGCCAGGATGTAAATCCCACACCCATTAAGAAGGTACCAGATACAGCCCTGATAATGAAACCAACTGCAATCGTAACAACGTCTACCACCGCGTAGTTCTTGAGGAATTTGTTGTATGCTTGGGAATTGAATAAGTACAGCAAGATGCATAGAAAGAACATCCTGCTCAAGTAGTACGAGAGCACAAGTCCTGAACCAAGAAGCACCATAGCTAGAGCATAGGATGCAGACTTGGATACTGCTCCTGATGGTAATGGTCTTTTCTTTTTCTCGGGATGGGCAGCATCCTCCTCGATATCCATGATGTCGTTTATGATGTATCCGCTGCTGGATACTGCACAAAGAACAAGAAAACCCATTATAAGCGGGGGGTAGTTTGAAAGCCTGAAAACAGCAGGAATTGTCTCCCAGGGCCATTTTTGTGGCAACTCCACGAAAATGATGGCGAGAAAAACTAACAAGTTCTTGTACCACTGCTGCGGTCGCATTAACCGTAGATAATCCTTAACAGGCAATTTTTCCATCTCCAATTATTCTTCAGAGTAAGACTTCCAAAGCTCGCCCCATTCAGTTTCCTCCAAGAACCATTCGACCCATTTCTTGCCAAACAGAGGGAGCCAAATGCCATCATGATAAAGCCCTGAAAGTTGGGTTGGTAACCACATAAGAGGTGAACGGAAGATCAGTTGCTCCATACCCGGAAACTTGAGAAAACCCCTGTTCCATGCTATAACAGGGCTCTTGCCAGTACTGAGATGGAGGTTGGGCAAATCATCCCAGGATTCGAAATCCCCTACAATTTCTATGCGATCCCTGCTTGCATCTCCTAGTCCAAGCTCTTCAGCAATCTGTAGTTTTCTGACCTGTTCTTGAGGTATTCCCATCAATCGGGTCTGAACAGCATCTGCTGCAACCATATCGTGAGTTGCTATGAGAAGGTTTCCAATTTTTGGTTCCATTGTTCGAGGGCCGGCACCATCGCCTACCACTGTCCCATCTGTTACAACGAATTCCGAATGTGATATGGTCTTCTGTAAGAGTAGCAGGTCAACAAGCACTTCGTGTATCTTCAAATGGGCTAAGTGACGATTCTTGGTAAGATAGAGACCAAAGGAATCCTTCATCGCACCTGTCATCGATGTGTGCCCATGCACCTTGATTGTCGGCAAGTGGATGATATTGGTATCGAATATTTCCTCTGGAGCTATCACTTCTCCAAAGATATCCTCTAGAGCCAATGTATCCTGCGGCAGTTCGACATCAACATAATTGGCTTTGATGAGAGGGAGAAACCTGATGCCGTGCTTCTTGATGACTGGATACCAGTTGTTCTTATGGGTCCCCTCGTATATGTTTGTGACGACGGTTTCATTCTCAACTGCTTGAATGCTTCTGTTGAGAAAACCATCTCCGATTAATTTCCTGAGGACTCCGTCAAAGGTATAGGGATTGGTTGAACATGCCGGATAGAACTTGCTCCAAGACAAATTGAGTTTAATCGTTGTCTCGATGTTCTTTGAGACGTACTTGTCATAATCTGCGAGATCCATGACACGCGCTATGTCTTCGTGGATTGTCTTTGGTGTTGTTTTAACCACTGCAACTTTTGTCATTGTATTTCCACCTTCGGAGCAAAGACCGGCTGAGTCGAGAACTTCCGCCATTATTTAAGAACTTGTCTCTAGCAAGGGAGCTGCTAGGTTGGCATGGAGTGGTTTTTAGCCCATATCATGTTACGTAATACTACAAATATCTGATTGATTATATGTGTGATATCGGGCTGATTGTACGTTCAGTTGATAAATGACCGATTTTTGGATTAACACGGCCACCATATGCCGTGCTGAATACACTGATGAGATTCCCATCAAAGAATCTTCTGAAACCAGAAGGAAATGCTTCGTGAGCTCGAACAATGGTATGGATGTCCAAGTTCTTTGAAAATTCGTCGAAAGCTCTCCGTCCGAAGTATTTCGATCCCCCACCACGCATACTGGGCCGGAAGTAGAAGTCAGCAGGTTTGGGGTCATTCCAGACCAATTGGAATAATACTTTGTCATGAATATTCGCGTGTTGCCTATCTATTTTCTGAAGGTCAGAGATTGATGAAACATCTTCTGGTATTCCACCATGGCACGCAAATATTCTCTCTTCATTCATGGCTGCCATCGGTAGTGATTTGAAGAGTTCGCAATAGCTTCGAAAAAGATCGTCCGAATACCCTCTTCGAACTTCGCCCCTAAAGCCGTAGCGAGCAGCAAGATCTTCTGCTTCGTGGTTACCCCGCAGCATTATCACTTGTTCTGGAAATTCAATGGCCATGGATATGACCAGGTTGATGGTGTGAATCTGAGCGCTTCCCCTGTCAGCATAATCTCCAAGAAAGACAACAGCCGACGGACTCATTTCATTGAATTCATTGAGCACTCCTTCAGCGGCCTGTATGTCGCCATGGAGATCTCCTACAAACAGCACATCTTCAGAAGGGAACTCTACAACGTTAGGTTTGAGCTTATAATTTGAAGAGAGCCGATTTATTAGATATTGAACCTCGTGTTCCACTAAATCATAGTCGCCATGGATGACTTCCTTCGCGAGCTTCATATCCTTTTCAATAAGACACTTGCGACCTTTCTTATAGTGTTGTGGCAATCAACATAGACTCGGGTTGAGATGAGTGTAATCAGATTGAATCAACTGCGACCTCTACTGCTTCTTCAGCACTCTGAGCAGGATACACGGTGTCACTTCGCCTATGGTCGATTCTTTGCCCAGCCAGCTTTTCAGCCCATCCCCCTGATTCTACCAGCGCGACAACCGGACGGTCGGAGAACCAAGCGATTGCCATTTCACTGAGAGTTCCCGCAGATCCAGCAATAGCAATTACTGCATCGCCTCCACGGGCAACAAGAAAGTTCCTTACATAACCCAGTCCTGTTGGAATGGCAATGTCGACATACGGGTTAGCATGGCTTTTTCTCTCGGTGGGTAGAATGCCTACTGTCAGCCCTCCGTGTTTTTTTGCTCCCTTGCAGGCAGCTTCCATAACGCCTCCTAGTCCCCCGCATACCAATACGTGTCCGCGCTTCGCAATCTCAGCACCCACTTCTTCAGCAAGCTCCAAGCCTCTTCCGCTCGTATCAGAGCCACCTATTACAGCAACAGTCGTCTTCAATGATATCATCCTGCCTGTGTCTTCATCATATAGAATCGAGTTTAAACCTGATGTTACAGTTTCTTACAGCTATCCTTTTACGAGAAACCTACGGTACCCGAAACGAGATGGTAAAGATTGAAGATATTCAGGGCTGATGAAACTGAACCTAAAACGCGTGCCGGCTATACGGCGACCTATATTGCAGATGTCGAGTTAATACAACGAGTAGAAACTGCTGCATTCATTGTAGTACACGTAGATGCGGGAAAACGCACAGAACCACACGCTCATCACTCGTTGCAGGAAGTTTTCATTTTCCTTGATGATACAGAGATTGGGATTGATGAAGAAGTCATACCCGTGGGCCCAGGAGATGTTGTAATTGTAGATCCTGGTGAAGAGCACTGGTTCTCAGCTCCGGCGGATACGGACGTTAGCTTCATTGCTGTAAAATTGCCAAACATCCCCGATGACAAAGTCAAGCCTTCTGCGGCTTGATTGGTAGCGTTTTCGAACCTCATTTAGAATGGGGTGTACGATTGCCACAGATTATGTTACCCTATCTGCTCGAAGGTCAAACTCGGTTTGCCATTGGTCAGAGTAAAGCATCGAAATGCAGGGCTTTCTCATAAATGCCTCATCTTAGGTGTTTGGCAGCTTTAGGCTTGCGGTTGAGCTATTTCCAAGTAACGGAAACCATATTCGCCTTCAAATGACACTTCGGCTCCCTCACCCGGGGTAATAAGAAAGACTACTGCGTGATTCTTTTTCAGCTTGTCGCTTGTCTCTTCTATTTTGAATTCACCCTTGCTCAAGGCAATCTTATGACCGGTTTTGAGCCCTCGAATCTCTTTGTGCTCGCGAGTATCTATTCCAACACGAGCTTGGATTTCATCATTCCTAGCGATGAGCACCTCTTTTCCATCCACATCTTCTCTGCTCAGGACATCCATCCAACCCTTCATTTCTTCTGGGAGTTCCTTCAGCGGCTGGAAACCTTCTGTGCTCATATCTTCAACCTCAGGCAGGTTCCCTTGGATTTCATGCAGGATGGGGGTTATCTTGTCGGTTGACCATCCTTTCTTGACGAAAACTTTCAATGCATGCTCCGCGATTTTCTCAAGAGCCGATTCGAAGCGTCCATGAGATGAAGAAGAGATTTTGTAGAGCATCAGAAAGGAAGCTAAAGCCCCTTCCTTCTTACCATAAGCAACTCCAATTTTGTAGCCATTGAGGGCGAGATGCCATGCATTGTCATGATTATCGAACTGGATGCAGTAAGTCGCAATATCATTGAGCATTGAAATCGTGACGGATGGATACTCCAATTTTGTCTTGGCTAATTTGAAGCCGCCCATGAATTCTCGGAGTATCTGCATGGTTACATAGAGTCCTTCTGACGTCTCTTGCATTTGATTCAGGCCCGCCCTATCCAGTAGACCGTCATAGAGCGAGTAATAGTAGTCTATTTCTTCGTAGTCTTCTTGGATTAAGTTCAGAATGATGATGACCATGAAGACAGAAGCCTTCAGCTCGTTATTACTGATGGAAGCGAACATGAGCAGCCGTGTGGCTTCATCGCTGATTCTGAGCGCATTTTCCACCCCTTCACGTGTTCCACGATACAGATAGCATATCATTTCCAAATAGTAAAGAAACAACGTGAGGTCTGACGCGTGGTCTACCAATCTATGATGAGTGATGCTGTCTTGGGTAAGCGTTGATACAATGAGCAAACGTTCGATTTCGTTCTGAATTGCTTCGATTTCGTTCGCAAGGGAATCATACATTCCTTTCTGAAAATCCTCGAACATAGCAGGTAAGCCAGCCTTGATATCTTCAAGAAAGTCAAGCACAAACAGGGGTTGCCCTTCTGAAAGCTTCTTGTCAACATCTTCGGCCGGTCTCTTTACTGACCGTATTACACGAAGCGCATGGTCTTCAATGATTCTGATGCGAGTTACAGGATCGTAGGATTTTCGTCGGGAGATGCTGTATCTGACTTCTTCGCTATATATCCTTTCTCTAATCGTTCTTAGCTTCTTCTCAAGTTTTTCATCTTCAATCGATTCTAGCAATTCCAAAACAAAAGCCGAACCTACAATTCCTTCGGTGTCAACTTTTAAATCCTCAATGGTGTTAAGCAGTTTTATATCGCTTGTGACTATCTTTGCCTCGTCTGCACGCATCGCCGCAAGAATGAGAGACATATCATTAAATTGGGGTAGTTTTCTCTCTGGCATCTTGATGCTATCAATGAATTCCTTGATGTCTTTACTTAAGGTCTCATCTATCCTAATTATTGCTTCAACTTCTCTCCGCAAATACCATCGCAATTCATGGAAGACTTGTCTTGTTATCCAGAGCTGCATGTCTGCTTTTTCAGCAGCTTCTTGAATATGCGCAACATCTTTCGGTCGTTCGCTGAATCCGCTTATGAAAAAATTGGCATCGAGATACACGCGCATTATTTTTTCTCCTTATCATATCATCTGTACTGGTCCAACGGGGCTCCCATCCTAAAAATGGCGGCCTAGCTAACCAAGACTAATTCGATTGAATTGCCTTACCATTAAGGTCTTTCGTTAGGTCAACGCCGTTATTAGGAAAAACCTATTGGTTTGATTATGCATCCCCTGATGAAATAAGAACCTGTCTGTAATTGGTTTACAGAATTTACGCCATAGCCACTAGTCTTAAATCGTGAACGTCATTGACTCCCTGAAAGTCGGGAGATTGTACCTAATGAATGCCCAGAATAGACCAAGCATTTCGGAAGTTCTAGAGATTGATTCTGTTGCTATTGTGGGAGTTTCTCCTCGGATGGGCTATTACTGGGTGCATACAATGACACAATGGGAACATGACCTTGAGATATTCTTTGTGTCCCGATCGGGCGGAGAGGTAATGGGTCGACCTATTTATCCGAGCCTGACTGAGGTCCCCAGTAATGTTGATTATGTCATTGTGGCGGTACCTCAGAGAGCGGTGATCAGTGTACTGAAAGAAGCAGCTGCGAAAGGGGCAAAAGCAGCGACTGTGTTTTCAAGTGGTTATTCGGAACTGGGTACGGCGGAAGGAAGACAAAACGAAGAAGAATTGCGAGAGGTCGTTAACAATATCGGCCTGAGAATCCTTGGCCCCAACTGTATGGGATTGATGTATCCCCAGTTGGGATTTGCTTTCGTTCCAACGGTACCACGCGTCGAAGGTGATGTAGGATTTGTTTCACAATCAGGAGGTGTAGCGATAGCTGCATACACAGCAGGAACCGCTTCGGGGTTGGGCTTTAGCAAGCTGTTCAGTTTTGGAAATGCCGTTGATATCAAGCCCCCCGAAATTGTGAATTACTTTGCAGATGATGATGAAACGAATGTTTTGGGTATCTACATAGAAGGAGCTAATGACGGACGAGAACTTGTAGGTCATCTTCGAGAAACTGCTTTAGAGAAGCCTATTGTAGCTTTGAAAGGAGGCCGCTCAACAGAAGGTTCGAGAGTTGCTGCTTCGCATACAGGTGCCCTTGCAGGCAACTTGGAGATTTGGAAAGCAGCGCTTCGTCAGGCCAATGTAGTGTCTGTTAATACTATAGAGGACCTTGTTGGAACCTTGAGTGTTTTTTCTATGTGTCCTGAGCCAGAATCCAGAAATGTTGGCATTGTGGCAATTAGCGGCGGAACGAGCGTTATCTATACTGATTTGTGCATTGAAGCTGGACTCAAAGTGCCAGAAACGAGTCCAGAGATTCGTGAACGCCTAAATCCTCTCATTCAGGATGTTGGAACATCCCTCAAGAATCCCATAGACCTAGCAGCAGACTACTATATGGATCAGACTGTCTCAGAGGTTATCAGGATTGTAGGTGACGAAGAGAATTTTGATTCTATTATCATAGAGGCTGATGCTCATAATATTCACCAGATTGCTTCAATCATGGGCGCCGAGGACGCTATCGGCTATTACTGGGACTCTCTTGCAGAAGGAGCCAGAAGTATTGTTGACAGACACAACAAACCTGTTCTTGCGGCAATTCCAGACATAGCCTATCCAGAAGCTCGTAATATCGCGTGGGAAGCCATCAAGGCGCGGGATTTGCCGATATTCCACAATATGTCGGAATGCATTGGCTCTTTGGCCCGGGTATGCGACTACTACGAAACTAGGCGACAAAGAGAGACAAAGTGAAGTTGGAAGATGCAATTTGTTAGTGTTGTCTTGTCTTCGATATTCTAATATCTCCCCATGTGGATAGTGTATGTTGGGCGTTGGATTTGAACCTAGAGTTTTCTTGGCAGGGTCTTGGTCGCGCTCTTGCATTCGTTTCGATTTCCGCAGCTGTTCTCGTGCCCGTTTCATTTTTCGTCTACGGAGGAATACAGGTTTACATTTGGATTCTTCCTCTAGCGGCCGTACCAGTAAGAGCTCTTCAGTGCGCTATAGTGGCCATTTCTGGTCTGTTTGCGTTGTCTAGTTCTTGGATTCTTCTTACTATCGCTAACAACAGCAATGACAAAATCGGAACAGGACCAATATCTGTCGCCGGTCATCTGCTTCGTTTGTCTGTCTTTCTGATGGGGATTATTGGCAGCTCGCTGTATTTCTGGAACATGTTGGCATTCCTGTGTGGAATCCTTCTTTTGTGGTTCGGACGGAATAAAGCGTGGGAGATTATGGGCGTCGTTTCAATCGCTTGGACTTTGCTTGTACAGATTTTCGTGTATCTATCCTTCTGGAGGTAGGCTGCCATGATTAGAACTAAGAACATCAAGGCCTCAACAGTTCTGAAGATATCTATCACGATTGCTCCTTTGCTTGTATGGGGAGTCATCAACATAGATATTGGAGTTATTACAAACAATGACACCACTATGCTTTGGGTCCATGCTCCCTCAACCCTTGAACCTGGAGAAGAAGGAGAACTAGTTGTCGAGGCGTGGGATAGTTTTGAACGGCTCAGCTGTTCATACAACGGCAGGGTGGAATTCTCTCTCAAATCATACAGCATGGATACCCTCAAGCTTCTGCCTCAGGAAGACGTTACCAGCCACTTGCCACATTCTCACCGCTTCACTGGTCATCTTTTGGGACAGGGTGTCATACCTGCCTATATGCTACCCGGCATGGATAATGGCATGCGTAGATTCGATTTCCGGATAATGACTGCGGGCGTGCATTATATCCTAGTCCATGACACAGCAACAGAGAAGACATACTGGAGTAATCCCATTGTTGTGGAAGAGGCCACCAAGTCACTTGTCTGGGGTGATATCCACTCCCACTCGCTCTTGTCAGACGGAAGCGGAATGCCGTACGAAAATCACTATTTTGCTAGAGTCGTAGCTGGATTAGAATTCGCTGCTGTTACAGATCACGGGGAAAACCTACATCTCGATAATGGTTGGTCCTGGATTCAAGCGGCAACCAATGCTGCAAATGACCCCGGAGAATTTGTCGCTTTTCAGGGCGTGGAATGGACCTCCAGTGGAGGTCCCCACACTCCCTCGTGGGGCTATGGCCATCTTACATTCATCTTTTCGGGCGATGAAGTAGGGCGTATCAGTGCTGACATTCAGAAAACATCTGACGAGTTATGGAACTATCTGGATCAGTTTACGAGTGAAACTGGCGAACGAGCTATTGCACAGCCACATCACTGCGTGCGCCAACCCTTTATTCAAGATTGGGCCGCGTGCTTGAACCATCCAGAGTACATGCGGATAGCCGAGGCATATTCGGTCCACGGTAGCAGCTTGGTGAATCCATATTCTCCGTGGAATGCAACCGGGACTGTGGGACAACCGGAAGAAAAGATTCCCGGAAGCAGCATCAATGAAGCTCTCACGATGGGCCTGCGCTTGGGATTCATAGCGAATGGAGATTCTCATGATGGATTCCTTGGTCATTCTCTCTCTCACACGCGCGCATTTATCGGACATCAGTATCCTCCAGCGTATGATTCATCAAGGGTTCCACAACCCTATCCAAGCGGCCTGACAGGTGTTTTTGCTGGGAATATCACCCGACAATCTATTTTCGATGCCATCTACGACAGAGCTACTATTGCCAATTCTGACTATGGCCGGCCTTATCTCAGCTTCTCAATTAACGGACTTTATCCTGGAGAGAATGATTCGGTTTTGATTGTGGATAATGAGACTGCAAAGAGGAAAGTGACAATATTCATAGCTCAAGATGGGAACCCGTCAGCCGGCTACAAACGGGCTGCCACACCTTGGCTTGAAGAACCGGATTGGAGTGCGAAAGTAGAGGTATTCAAGAATGGTATGCTTTGGAGAGAGCAGGAGATTTCCACACCTATTGCCTCCATTGGTTTCAATGATACGACGGCAATCGCGGGAACGGCATACGAAAACTGCACCATAAGAGATGGCGAGTGGTACATCAACGGGGAGTCGTTAGAACCTGTAGATCCTGATTCATTATACACAGCTGGGGTTGACTATTACTTCGTGAGAATAGTTACAAACAATGGCCGATTTACGGCAACTGGTCCTATATGGGTTCAACAGTCTTGATATTATCACTTGTCCACCCTTACCTTTTGCTATGGATCGGGCTGATTTATTGGAGTATTTCAATAAGCTAACGGCATCACCTGAAATACCTCATTTAGATACAGCAATCAGATTCAACAGGTTCTAGCGACTGTAGTCAGTGTCCAATTTGCGTTCAAGAAAAAAAGAAAGAGAAAGGAGAAGGGACTCTAGCTACATCCCTTCCGATTTACTTATTCCTCATAGCGAAATGCGATTTGCACATTCGCCCTAGGTACGCCCGAGTCATGCATTCGGTCTGCTTCTCCGCACGGCTTACTTCTTGAAATAGACAATGGCAATGACTATTATTACTCCAACCGCAGCACCAACTCCCGCAACGAGTAGCACCGGATCAATTCCCTCTGCCTCCGTGGTTTCTGTAGTCGACTCAGTAGTGGTCGTTGAAGGAGTCATGGTTAACGCATAGACCTTATCATCCCCACTACCAACGACGACATCTAAGGTACCATCGCCATCCAAATCAGCGATTGCTGGTGAGGAAACCAAGTCTCCGCCAGTCGTAAAGGACCAGAGCTCGGTACCGGAAGAACCATCCAGCGCGTAGACATTGTGATCTCTGCTTCCTACCACCACATCCATGCCATCATCACCGTCCATATCAGCGATTGCCAGCGTAGAACAGATGATATTATCCCCCGTCTGAAAGGACCAGAGCTGTGTGCCGGAGCTACCGTCTAGAGCATCGACCGTACCATATACATCTCCCACAACCACATCCAAATTACCATCACCATCTAAATCACCAATTGCTGGTGAGGATGTGACAGCAAGGCCCGTTTGGAAGGACCAAAGCTCGCTGCCGGAGCTGCCATCGAGTGCATAAATCTTGCCATCGTAGCTTCCTATGGCTACATCGAGACTACCGTCACCATCTAAATCACCGAGAGCCGGCGAGGAGAAGATTTCGTCGCCAGTCTCAAAGGACCAAAGCTCGGTACCGGAAGTGCCATCGAGTGCGTAGGTGTTATTGTCGAAACTTCCCACTACCACATCGAGGCCGCCATCACCATCTAGGTCACCGAGAGCCGGTGAGGAGAAGACAGTGTCACCAGTCGTAAAGGACCAAAGCTCGGTACCGGAAGTGCCATCGAGTGCATAAATCTTGCCATCGTAGCTTCCTACAGCTACATCGAGGCCGCCATCACCATCTAGGTCACCGAGAGCCGGTGAGGAGACGACTTCGTCGCCAGTCGTAAAGGACCAGAGCTCGTTGCCGGAGCTGCCATCGAGTGCGTAAATCTTGGCCTCGAGGGCTCCTACAGCCACATCGAGGTCGCCATCACCATCTAAATCACCAAGTGCAGGTGAGGAAAACACAGGGGCACCAGTCCTATAGGACCAGAGCTCGGTACCGGAAGTGCCATCCAGCGCGTAGATGTTGCGGTCATTACTTCCCACAACCACATCCAGATCACCATCACCATCTAAATCACCGAGAGCCGGTGAAGAATCGACATCATCGCCGGTTTCAAAGGACCAGAGAGTGGTAACATCAGCAGATGCAGCCCGGGAAGGATTCTCACCGGGAGCATGTGGATTGTTTGCCAACGGTACTGCAAGAAGAACTGTCAGTAGAATACAACCGACTATAATCTTATACTTCGATAATACCATAAATTTCATTCATCTGATTCGGTTTTGTTTTTGAACAACTTATAATTATTATCATTACATCATGGTAAGGTCTGTTTTAAAGTGTGAAGAAATATTGTACTCATGCTGTTAACTGAAATGATTCGGAGCTTACAGATTCGGTGGACCGTTAGGGCGTCAGCATCTACAGTTTGAGGTGGGCTATAGAAGACGAAAGGCAATACAGCCAGCTACAGTATGGTATAGGCTACAGCTACTATTCCTAGGATTAAGCTTTCTCTCCTTACAGTTCCCTGCATCGAACCATCCAATTGCTTGAGCTGTAGGGCCTGTGAAGAGAGAGAATTGACTTCACATTATCTTTGGTGCCCTAACCCACGCGAGATGGACTATTCTAGTAGTCCAACTTTCTCATTGAATTTGCGAATCAAATCATCGATTGGGTCAACCATCTTCCGGATAGCAGGCCAGTATTCATCGTAGTCATACCACTGTGCATTCAGTTTATCCAACGGAAAGCCCTGCTGCTCGATCCAGGTGAAGTACTTCAGGTGATGGATTCTTTTTCTTTCATAGAACGTAAGCTCTTGCATCGCATCTATTTTCTGTCCAAGGATACATTGATGATAGTCCCGTATGGCGTCCTCTTTCGTGTATTTTCCATGTTTCTGACGCGCTTCCCTCAATCGGGATTGGTATAAATCCATAGAGTCTGTGAAGACGGTCATGACAATGTCGTCACTGGTGAGCTCGTAGTACTTCGCGTATTTGATTGCCATGAGGACGTTTGCTATACTCGATATGCCTAAGAGATTCAATTTATCTACGAATTCATCAGGCACGCCAATTTCATTCTTCAGATACTTCTGCCCTGCGGGTTCGTTGAAGAGTCTAATCAAACGCATGGTGTCTCTATCATCGATACCTATGACCATATCTGTGTTGCGAACGTTGTGGATCCAAGGTACATGTTTGTCCCCGATTCCTTCGATACGGTGATATCCGTAGCCATTCAACAGTAATGTAGGACATTGAAGCGCTTCGCCGGCTACGATTTTCGATGTTGGATAAACTTCTTTCAGAGAATCGCCGCAAGCGATAGTACCTGCTGACCCTGTAGTCAAGCAGAGCCCATGGTATCGGTCATTTCCCATTTCCTTCTCAAGGACTTCTTCCATTGCAGAGGAAGTAACAGATGCATGAAACGCGTAATTCCCGAATTCTGAGAATTGGTTGAATACGAAAACGTCGTCGCGTTCGGCTTTCATTTCATTGACAGCTTCGTATATTTCGAAGACATTGCTTTCTCCACCCGGCGTCTTGACGATCTCACCGGCTACGGTTTTGAGCCAGTCGAACCGCTCCTGCGACATCTCTTCTGGCAATATCGCTACACTCTTGCATGCAAGCAGAGCGGCATCGTATGCCCCGCCCCGGCAATAGTTTCCAGTACTCGGCCAGACCGCTTTATGATATGTTGGATCAAATTGGCCAGTTACGAGTGGTGGTACGAGGCATCCGAATGTTGCGCCAACTTTGTGTGAGCCTGTTGGAAACCACTTTCCAATCAAAGCTATGATTCTAGCTTTAACCCCAGTTAGCTCAGGAGGGAGTTCGATGTAGTTTGCTATCGGTTTGTATAGTCCCCCCTTATCAACTGGTTCATTCTTCCAAGTGATTCGAAAAAGGTTTTGAGGGGCCACTTCCCAAAGCTCTGTTTCTTTCAATTGCTCCTCCACCTGGTCAGGGACTCTCTCGGGATGTTTCATCTGTTCGAATGTAGGAATGATAATGTCTCTTTCTCTGCACCGTTCTACCGTTCGTTTCAGCTGCTCTTGGTTGATTTCTAAATCTATCATGTTCCCAGTCTCCCAGGGTTGTTCTTTATATCTGCGACCGCGTCATTGTTTGACTGGGACGCCCTCACAAAAAGGCTTTGATTTGCATCTCTTTCACGTCACCTTTCCAATCAAGACCTGAAACGAGTAGAGGGTATAATCGAAATGCCCTTGCAAAACTTGCCGCACTTGTTTCTAATTCCGTTAAGCAATGATATGATTCTATAGAACATTGCGACAATGACTATTCCGAGAAATTAAAAGGCGATAAGACGCGAGTACGCTAAGAAAACGTATTGATAACTATAATAGTGCAGCTTGAGATTTTACGGCAGCATAGCGATAATCTGCTGCATATACCATAGTTGCACGGCTAGTAGGAATGTATGTCCAAGAAGTAGCAAGAGGTTGAAGAACAATGGCTAACAATTCGAATCATATCGGCCCTGACGAGAAACTTGTGTACAAATTTGGTGCGGGGCAAGCAGATGGTAACGAAGAGATGAGAAACGAGCTTGGAGGCAAGGGTGCTAGCATGGCTGGCATGACCAGACTAAACCTACCTGTCCCCCCAGGTTTTACGATTCCGACTAAAGTTTGTAATTATTACTTCGAGATAGGTGGTCTTCCAGATGAAATGAAAGAACAGGCTCTGGAGGCCCTACACTGGGTTGAAGAAATCATGGATGCCAAGTTTGGCGATCCGGACAATCCGTTGCTGGTTTCTGCGCGGTCTGGCGCTAGGCAATCTATGCCGGGCATGATGGACACGGTGTTGAACGTAGGCCTGACCACAGAGACTATTCCTGGTCTTATCAAACAAACGGGTAACCCGCGTTTCGTATATGACACTTACAGACGCCTGATAACGATGTACGCTGATGTTGTGATGGAAATGGCTGAGGGTATTGTTTCCGAAGAAGGTCAGGGTATTCGTGTTCAGCTTGAACGACTGATGAGGAAGAGACGAATAGAGAAAAGATACATAGATGATACTGATTTTACTGCTGAGGATCTCAAAGAATTATGTGAGGATTTCAAGGTTAGAATCAAAGAGGTTCTGGGTAGAGAATTTCCCGATGACCCCATGGAACAGCTGTGGGGGGCCATTGCGGCTGTTTTTAAGAGCTGGAACAACCCCCGTTCTGTGTCTTACAGGAGAATCGAAGGGATTCCAGACCATTGGGGAACAGCGGTTACCGTACAGAGCATGGTCTACGGCAATATGGGTCCGGATTCAGC
Source organism: Candidatus Thorarchaeota archaeon (assembly GCA_046482545.1). GTDB lineage: Archaea > Asgardarchaeota > Thorarchaeia > Thorarchaeales > Thorarchaeaceae > WJIL01. Next base: position 168,012 of record JAWOEX010000039.1, on the reverse strand, counting down.
AACGGGAGTCGCATTCACAAGAAACCCCGCAACTGGAGAGAACGAATTCTATGGAGAGGTTCTCTTCAATGCCCAAGGAGAAGATGTTGTAGCTGGAATTAGGACACCTAATCCCCTTAATGAGGAAAGCAAGAACGAACAGAACCGTGAACTGGAAAGTCTGGAGTCCAAAATGCCTGAAATCTACGAGGAACTTTGTGAAATCCGTAGAACCCTTGAGCGGCATAGCCATGATATGGTAGATTTGGAGTTCACAATTCAAGAGGGCAAACTCTACATTGTTCAGTACAGGGTCGGCAAAAGAACTGCAACGGCGGCTCTTAACATGGCCATGGACATGGTGGAAGAGAATCTCATTGATGAAGAAACCATGGTTTTACGCTTGAAGCCAGAGCAGCTAGGTCAGCTTCTCTATCCCGTCATTGACCCTGATGCAGAGGAAGAGATTGAACCAATAGCCAAGGGTTTGCCTGCTGGGCCCGGAGGCGCGTCTGGACACATTGTCTTTACATCTGATGACGCCGTAGAGTGGGCTGATAGGGGCAAGGACGTGATTTTAGTTAGAGAAGAAACCAGCCCCGAGGATGTTGAAGGCATGAGAGCATCCGTTGCCACATTGACTGCACGAGGTGGAATGACCAGCCACGCAGCCCTTGTGACTCGTGGTTGGGGCAAATGTTGTATCGTTGGCGCTGCTGCACTGGAAATTGATGCTATTGACAAGCAGATGACTGTTGAGGGCAAAGTCTACAAGGAAGGCGATGTTTTGACACTCAATGGTACAAAGGGTTTGGTTTACGAGGGAGAGCTTCCTATGAGGGACTCCACGAGCAATCCTCGCCTTCTGGAGTTTATGGATGCAGTAGACCAGTACCGCATTCTGGGTGTGCGTGCAAATGCGGACACCCCTGAAGATGCTCAGCAAGCACTGGAATTCGGTGCGGAGGGTATTGGTCTGCTCAGAACTGAACACATGTTTTACGGTGAAGGCTCTGATGAACCGTTACTGCTACTCAGAAAGATGATCCTGAGTGATACCGAAGAAAAGCGCATTGAAGCGTTAGAAGAGCTGAAACCGTATGTAAAAGATAGCATCAAGGCTACACTTGCCGTTATGGAGGACAAACCTGTAACAATTCGATTGCTGGATCCTCCGCTTCACGAATTCGTCCCTCAGAGTAAAATTGGTCAAGAAAAGCTTGCAAACGCTTTGGGAATTGATGTTACAGATGTCAGGCGCAGAGCAAATGAATTGCGTGAGAACAACCCCATGATGGGACATCGAGGTGTACGACTGGGAATAACGTATCCCGAAATACCTGAGATGCAGGTCAGTGCCATAATTGAAGCTGTGGCTGAATTGAAAAAGGAGGGCAAGGATGTCTCTCTTGAAATCATGATACCCGTGATTGCCGGGTACTCTGAGCTTCGTACTATGAATGGAATAGTTAAGAAACAATACAAGAAGGTAATCGAAGAACTGGGTATTGATATTGATGTCGCCCTCGGAACCATGATTGAGATTCCACGTGCTTGTATGCGTGGTAGGGATATGGCTAAAGTTGCGGAGTTCTTCTCCTTTGGAACCAATGACCTCACTCAGATGGGCTTCGGTTTCAGCAGAGATGACATAGATTCCTTCCTGCCCGGTTACTTGGAGGACGGCATCCTTATCAACGATCCGTTCCAGAGTATCGACAAGAGGGGTATCGGTGGGCTCATGGAAATTGCAATACATCGCGCGAGGCAGACAAGACCCAATATCAAACTGGGGGTCTGCGGAGAACATGCGGGGGATGCCCGTTCAATTGGTTTCTTCCATGAAATCGGTTTGGATTACGTATCCTGTTCGCCATATCGGTTGCCTATTGCGAGATTGGCGGCCGCTCAAGCGGCTATTAGAGAGAAGCGTGGTGAGCCGCAGCCATAGTGGTTGAGAAGTCTAAAGGTTTACGTACTCGCTTGGGGGAGCCAGATTACAAAGCTGGTTCCCTCATCGTTTTTGTTTTCCACTCTGTTCCGCACATCGATTTTTCCATCGTACCTTTCAACTAGGTACTTGACCTGATGAAGCCCCACTCCTCCGAACCTTCGTTTAGGATCGAATAATGCTTGCTTTCTGCTACGACTAAATCCAGGACCGTTATCTGCGACCATTACAAGATACCCTCGATCCACTTGGACCAGTTGTATCCACACACTGGGTTTCGGATTATCGTTATGGATGATGCCATTCTCGATAAGGTTGTGAAAGAGGTCGTAAGCGTATCTATCGGCTTGAACAGGAGCCTCGCCGGTCTCATAGTCTTTTTGAATTGCGATTCTGGGATGCTCGGTTCTCAAATCAGCGATACAGTGATCTATGACGTCAATAAGATTCATTCTTTGTAATTCAACAGAGAGTAGACCTTTTGTGTCGTGAAGGCTGTGTATCATTGCATTGGAATTGCCCACGGCTTCGATGATTGTTTCAATAGGCCTTTCCACTTCCACATTCTGGGCTTCATTGCGGATGATTTCAGCAGCCGTCATGATTGCCTGCAGATTGTTCCTGATATCATGGCTCATGATGTCTAAGTAGAGATTAGCGGTTTCAGCTGCTGTCTTTAGGTTCTCGCTTATTCTCTTCTGTTGCGTGATGTCACGGATTGTAACGAAGTTCACCCACTCATGGGCTATCTGAACTGGCTCAGAATCGAGTACGATGGAAAGATTCCTTCCGGTTCTGTGTTTCAATGTAGCTTCATGGCGAGTAAGCTTTCCATTACTAACCAAGGTGTGAACTAAACCCTTGCTGTTGTTATGGCTTGAATATAGTGTCTTGAAATTCATCGATTGGAGATGTGTGGTATCATATCCAAGCAAAACTGAAGCAGCGTCATTAGCTGCAAGGATATCTCCTTCGCTTCCAACTATCATAATTGCTACAGGGGCTTCCTCGAATAGAGTCCTGTACTTCTTCTGGCTCTCCCTGAGTTCCTTCTCCATGTTCACTTGGTCGGTGACATCGCGGACTATCGCTTGTATGAGAGTCTCACCATCCAGTTGAATCCTATTTAGGCTTACTTGTGCATGGAATAGTTTAGAATCACAGCGCTTATGGACCCAGCGAAAAACCTGCGGATTTCCCTGTAATGCTTCATTGATTCTCTCTAAGGCTAAATCCTCTGATGGATCTCCATTTGGCTGGTATTCTGGAGAGAGGTCGAACGGATGTTTACCCAGTATTTCATCTCTCTGGCATCCAAACATTTCCAAGGTTCTGTCGTTACATTTCAAGAATGTAGCGCGATTCATGATGAAAATGGCATCATTTGCTGATTCGAAGAGAACTCTGTACATCAGTTCCCTTTCCGCGATTGCGTTCTGAATTCTCCTTGTTGCTGTTATCTCATTTACAATTCCAATAAGGCTCTGACCATCATTATGGAGCTCTATGTCTATATGGAACCATCTATCTTCTCCGTCTATCACAAGGGAATAATCAAAACCATGACGATGCTCAGTTTTTCGCACCAATGCAGCTGTATCTTGGAATTTATCCAAAACATGTTGAGGAATTATGCTACTAACTGGTTGTCCGATGAAATTTTCTGGTTTCGCGTAAAGAGGGGTCCGCTTTCCTCCATAGCAGCTGGTGAATTTGTTATCGGAGTCTATGACAAAAACAAGCGACTCTAGCGATTCAAGGAGTTCTCTTTCGCCATTCATGTTTATCCACCTACGTAGTTGAGAACAGATTGCATAGATGACGCAAACCCAAGTGAGTCCAATTTGTTCGCTGTCTAAATAAGTCAATCCGTGCGAAATACCGTTGCAGGTAGATTGGTGATCTCCTGAATCGAATTTCTACTCATAATTACGTTGTTTCAAAAAAAAAGATGGAGCTCTCGGTAGGTTTTTAATTGGGGTTCTATGGGCCTAGAAACTGAGATACACCGAGCTTTAGCAGAGAAGAGCGTCATGACTCTGATGTTGCTCGGTACATAATGAATTATTGAGGATAAAGATGAATGAAGATACTTGTGACTGGTAGCTACGGGCAAATCGGGACTGAGCTAATTGAAGCACTGAGAGAGAGGTATGGAGGCGAAAATATAGTAGCAACAGGGAGGAAGAAACCACCAGATGTGTTGAGAGAAAAAGGCCCGTATCGACGACTTGATGTGCTTGATACCACCCAGTTTCACACGTTGCTGGTAGAGCACGACATAGATGCTCTAATCCATAATGCATCAGTATTATCGGCTGTTGGTGAGAATAATCCACAGCTTGCATACCGAACAAATGTACAAGGAAGCTATAACGCGCTGGAAGCTGCTAGGATTTTGAATCTGGATCAGATAATCATTCCCAGTTCAATAGCAGCCTTCGGGCCAAGCACACCGAAGGAGAACACCCCTAATGATGTGATTATGAGGCCGACCAGCATGTACGGCGTAACCAAAGTTTTCATCGAGCTGCTTGGAGAGTACTATGCCAAGCGGTTTGATGTGGATTTCAGGTCATTACGCTATCCTGGCATTATCAGCTCTGAAACCATGCCTGGTGGGGGAACTACCGATTATGCTGTGGAGATTTTCTATGAAGCACTTGAGAACAAGCAGTACACCTGTTTCTTGGAAGAGGATAGTAGGCTTCCAATGATGTACATGCCTGACTGTATCAAGAGCACCATAGACCTGATGGAAGCGAATGAGTCAGATTTGAAACACAGGAGCTTCAATATCACCGCTATGAGTTTCACCCCCGCGGAGCTCGTTGCTGAAATCAAGAAGCATATTCCAGAATTCGAAGTGCAATATGAACCGGACTACAGACAGGAAATCGCTGATTCCTGGCCAAGCTCTATTGATGATAGTGCGGCTCGTGATGAATGGGGTTGGGAGCCAGACTATGATCTCGCTGACATGACCGAAGATATGATAGAGAAGCTCTCGGCGAGAATCGGCAACTAGGTGGAGGTACACTTACTCCGGTGCGCATGAATCCGCAAATGCAGGACCTTAAGCGCACTGTTTAGAATTCACTGCAAGTATTGTTAATGAACGTAAGGCGCATGCAGTTCTCCTCGCTATCCCGCTGAACGTAGTTGAATGATTAAGGAGAGTCACATGAACTATGCCGTCCAGTAGATTCTTAGCTTGCTTCATCGCACTGAAAACTTGAGAGCACTCCATTTATCTTCGTCTCTGGTGGTGAAGTCGGAACTGCCCTCATTGAGTATTCCGCAGGGAATCTCACTATTGCTACAGGTTACGGAGGATATTCTCAGGGACCTAATGAGAACTCCGATGAGTATCCGCGGCTGAAAAGCCATAGACTAGCCGCTCTAGTTTTCCTAAGACTAGAAGATTCGCTTCTTGATACCGATTCCTCTTTTCCTCATTTCTGTAATGAAAGATTCAGAGGGCACTGCCAGCTCCGGAGGCAGAACTCCACGTTCTTCTATGCTACCATTACAAATCATAGTGGCAACTGCAGATGCACTGAAAGCAGTGGTCCTTGCCATCGAGGTAAGTCCTGTTTCTTCATCGTAATGGTCTATCAACTCATACTCGATACTCCTTGATTCAGTACCTTTCCAGCCACTAATTTTGACCCTCAGAAGTGTGACATCTTCTTTGACTTCGGGGAGATTTTCTTTGAGAAGCTTCTCCAATAGTTTTCTGGGTGCAATTTTGGTTGTTTCTACCGTGATTTCTTCCGAATTCATCAGACCTAGCTGGAGCAGAGTCCACATCTTATGGCCATGACCCGGATAACGAACAGTCTTGTAGTCCAGGTTCTCCACTTTGCCTTCGTAGGTAGATGGCAACGTAGACGTTCCGCCGCTCGTATTGAACGCCTCTAACGTTCCAAAAGGATCTGGGAAATCGATTTGTTCAAACCCAACAAGGGGGTCTTCATAGTCGATTTTTCCATCTTTGATAACTCTACAGGGCTCAACGTATTCATTGATGAGCCCTTCAACAGAAAACACAAGGGAGTAGTTCAGTGGTGGACGAGGCTGTTTTGGAAGACCGCCAACTCGAATCCCAACGTCTTCTGTCTGGTCGAGATACTCGATACCGCTGCTGACAAGGATGTTTGTCATACCAGGTGCCAGGCCGCAATCCGGGATCACAATGATGTCTGCTTCTTTAGCATCCTTATCCATCTGCAACTGCTGTTCAACTATTTTGTAGTTTCCGCCAAGATCCACCATGTTCGTGCCAGTCTCAATCGCTATTTCGGTATGCAGCGGATTGATTCTGTAGCTCACGCAGCTCACAACGACGTCTACATCCGAGAAGGCATCCTTCAGCTCTTCTCTATTTTCCGCATCGATTTTGAGGGGTGAAACCTTTGGACCTGCATAGTCAGCCACCTCTTTCGCCCTTTGTTTGTTGATGTCGCCTACAAAGGCCTCCGTGCATATCTCATGTGACACAAGATCAAATGCCACACCCTTTCCCATTTGGCCTGAGCCCAACACCAATGCTTTCATCTACATGTCTCCAGTTTGTTGATGCTATTGTATAAGCACGGTCCGTAAAGAGCATATCGGCTAGCGGTAGCGCCCAATGAGAATAAACCTTGATTTTCACAGGTTAGACTTCTCTTGAAAATATGGCTTGCTTTGATATCAGATTCGGTAGCAGGAGCCTTTGTTTGGGCGCAAAAGATGTCTGTTCCTGAATACGTTCGACGAGTTCTTCAGGCTTCATCTTAATATTGTCACCTTCTTCGCGCCTTCTAACGCTGAGCTCTCCGCTTTCCTTTTCCCTGTCTCCCACTACACAGATGTATGGCACCCACATTTTCTCTGCTGACCGAACTTTCTTGCCCACTGTCATCGACCTGTCATCAATTTCGTACCTTATTCCAGCTTCTTCGAAAACCTTGCTAAGCTCGACACAATAGTCAACAAACGTGTCATCAAGCGGGGCAAGCCTGACCTGAACTGGGGTCATCCAAAGGGGCAACCGTGGTTTAACCCCTTTCTCCATCTGCTTATGCGCCTGCTCAAGTACACCATATAGAACCCGCTCGATTGATCCTGAAGGAGATGTATGCAGAATCAGAGGATAGTGTTCTTCTCCGTCTTCACCTACATAAGTGATGTCGAACCGTTTAGAGTTCTCGACGTCAATTTGAATTGTGCCTAGACACCCTGCCTTTTCTTGAGAATCAACTACGTTCCATTCTCCTTTGAAAATGAAATACGCATAGCGTTCATCGAAGACTTCGAGCATAACCGGTTTGCCTACTTTCTCTACTACTCCATTGACGAAATCCCTGTGTTCGTCAAAGAATGATTTGAGAACACGGAACGACACTTCATAGTCAACTTCGAGTTCGTGGTGTAATTTCTCGACAAACTCCATCTGGTTCATGACAGAGTTCTTAGCCATCTCAACATCAGATACAATCTCATGAATATCGGGCATGGTGAACGCCCTTGGTCTCCTCATTCCCGCCAGCTCTCCGGATTGCTCTCTCCGATAAGAGGGCGCGATTTCAAAGAGTTTTAATGGTAGTTGCTTGTATGAGGCTTGTGCTTGGGATACGAGTAGGAACTGTCCAAAGCAAGCAGAGAAGCGAGCAAAGTAATCCTTGTCACCACTGCGTACGACATATTGTCTAGATGGAAACCGTTGAAGATACGACTTCAGAGATGGGTGACTGTAATCGTAAATCAGGGGCGTCTCAACTATGTGAGCGCCATAATCAACCATTTCAGCAGTTACTCTCTTTTCAACGGCCTTTTTCAGTGTGAGCCCTCTGGGTGGCCAGCGGAAGTTACCCGCGTCGGAACCCGGTTCATAATCCACTAGCTCTAGGTCTTTCATTATCTCGATATGCGCTGGCGGTTCGTGGGCGGTACGATCCTTAGCAATCTCATAATCCACATACATTCGCAGTTCTTCTTTGCCGCTGAAGTCGTAATCTTCAACCTCAGTCAATTCGCCATCTGGTTCCATTATGTAGAATACTGATTTCGCTTCTTCCTCCGCTTCCAATGCCGTAAGGTCCTCTGAAACGGTAACTTCCGTCTGCGCTTCAGCTTTGGAAATATCTAGGACTTTGGATCTCTCAGCCAATGGATGGCCTTTACAGTGAATAGAGAATTCCTTGTACCAGCCAAATGGAACTCTAGTGACTTCATAATCCATGTCCCGAAGCTTTGATGCCACATTTCTGAGAAGCGCGAGTGCAACATGTGGGGGACTTGGATTCTCAGTAAGATGCACCCAGGGATATACAACGATTCTATTCTCATTGACATCTTCGGCGGCTGCAGCTATCATCTCAGCTGTTTTCTCTGAAACAAGTTCAATATCTGTGCTGTCACTCTTTTCGCCAGCAATGAAATTGACCAAACACGAATCTGAGATTGATATAGACTCATCTTCGACTTCTTCTGCGTTTTTCAGAGCTTTCTTTTTAAGCTCAAACGAAAAGCTGTTGCTATGGATTTGAAGCATCCTCATGATGAGAACCCGTGTTTATGATGAGCATTCACATTCTTAAGAGTGATGCCCTAGGAGTGAGACAAACCGTTTTCAAGTTCATTTTTCCTGTGTTGTGCTACCCCTTCTTGATAACCCATTTCTTACAGTTCTAGGAACTGCATGAAACTTCTGTGTTCCACCCTTCCCCTGCCAGCATCGCCGCTCCCACGGTACCCGTAGGCCCGTGAGTTAGCAGGGGCTTTGTCCGTCTTCATTGGAATATATTTCCTCCATTCATGTCTTGTTGCCAAGATTTGTATATTCTAATGATTATGGCACCAAAAACATGTTCGTGGGCTTTAGTTCTTCCACTCAGGTCTTTTGCGCTATTGATATCGAGAATAGCCGCAACGACATATTCAGCTAATTGGGGTGTTTTATTTCCAAGAATAACATTTGGTTAGTATTCTCGATGAGGGAAACTCCCTCTGATTTGATTTTGCTGTTTATTTTACGTTTTGAAAGGAATTTTAGGTGCGCAGTTGAAGATACAACAGGGAATGTAATGGCGCAGATTGTACCTGGTTGTTCTGGATATAGATACTACCGACCTCCTGAAGGGTGGAAAGAAAAATACGTACAGAAGATACAGGCTTATTCGGATGAATATCCTCTTCTAGAATTGAATTCGTCCTTCTACAAATTGCCAATGAAAAGGACTGCCCAAAAATGGCGGAAACTAGTCGATGAGGTAAATTCTGATTTCAGATTCGTTGTTAAGGCCAATCAACGAATCACTCACGAACCTTCAAGTCCTACCTATGACAAAGGAGGCATTGAAGTTGAGGAGGGGAAAGTGGACAATTATGGCTCCTTTAGACCGACCGAAGAGGTTTTTGATGCATGGCTTGAAACGAAAGCCATCTGTGAAGAACTGGCTGCCGACATCTGCTTGCTTCAAACGCCTTCAAGTTTTGAACCGTCTGACGAACATCTATCCAATCTAAGCAATTTTTTGGAAGGCACCGATGCCGATTTTTCTTTGGCATTGGAGACCCGTGGAGCTGAATGGACTGACGATATCATTAGCGATCTATGTGATGAATACAAGCTTGTCAATGTGGTTGATCCTCTCAAGAGTGAAACGCTAAAGATTGATAATGTTGACCTGAAGTACTTCAGACTGCATGGATTAGGGTCACAGAAGTATAGATACAAATTCACCAATGATGACCTGAAGAGACTCTATGAGAAATGTGAGGAATACGCGAATCAGATGGTCTATGTGCTCTTCAACAACTATGAGATGCACAACGACTGTAGGCGTTTTGTCCAATACCTCCGAGAGAACGAATTCCCAGAAGTTTCTTGGGGCGCTGATGCTGTAATGGCAGAAATTGATGTACAATATCCCATCACCAAAGATGAAATACTTTCAAAGTGTGGAGATTGGTGGGTTTGGATTAAACCTGATGAGAGCATAAAGGTGAGAGAGGTTTTTGATACCATAGAGGAGAGAGATTTTGCCAGCGAAAACGAACTTCTAGCGTCTCTACAATCAACCTTTTTCGACAAATGAGCGCAATCTAAGATTTTTCTATCCCTTTTGCTGATGTAAGTCGGAGGATGACCACTGCAGAGAGTATGACTGTCAATTGCAAATGCGAAAGTCTTCCTGAATGCGGTTATGTGGAATGGATATTTTGCACAGTTGATGCTGAGATATCCATAGCCATCTCTGAGGATTTCAGCTGTTTTGGTGTTCTCGGCTTCCCTTAATTCAGGTAGGACACTCTATTGTATTACGTCATCAACAACTTGGATTTCATCATCCAGTAGACCCTCTATCAGGCCATGGTAATTGTGAGGATAATCAAATACACTCTTATCCAAAAAGAGTCATTGTTTGATTGATTCTGTTGTCATTGAAGCAGAAGAGGTACCGCGAGGCATGACTACCAGGGCAAGCATGCAAATGACCAAAAAACCTCCTGTCCTGCACGCCATGCAAAATTCAATCACAGCCGGAGTTAGTTTCAACTCAGCTCATAGTTTTTCTGTGGTATTCTATTACACATACAATCCGTATTGAGGCAACTGAAATTGGGAAAATTACCCCCTTATTCTCTATAGAGTGTCGAGGAACTCTCTAGCTTGTCTTTCGTATTCCCTGCTTCGAAGCGTGACTGCTGTTTTCCCGTTTCGTTCATTTACCTGAACGTTGATGAATCCAAGGTCTGTATTGAATTCAAGACAGCAATTTTCAATTTCATCACGAAGAGAGAGACCTAGTCTTCCTTCAAAGAAATCCTTGGCTTCTTTCATAACCGTGTTTTTGTCTTGTGCAACTCTTTTTTCGATTACTTCCATTATGAACACCTCTCTTAACTATATTTAATAACCTGTAATTTGTGGTGAAAAACATTGGCATAGGTGAGGTTTCCGTTTTCCAGACCACTATCTTTATCATACAATTCAGAAACTTAACAATCATGAAGCGCTACGATTTGTTAGTAGTCGGATCTGGAGCTGGAGCAAATGTGGCAGCACCTGCATATCAACAGGGTCTGTCTGTTGCTATTATTGACAACGGAAGATTTGGTGGTACCTGTCTAAATCGGGGTTGCATACCCACGAAGATTCTCGTGTATGTTGCTGATACTATCAGGAGAATCGAGAAGTCCGAAGACATTAACCTGAAGGCGAGCGTTGATGAGGTCAATTTTCAGGGTTTGATGGAGCGAATGCACGAAGAGACATGGGGTGATTCTGAGCAAATTGAGAAATCTGTTGCTCAAACCGAGAACTACGATTTCTACAATAAGACCGGCGAGTTCATTGACGACTACACGATGCAGGTTGGCAGTGAGAAGATTCGAGCCGAGCACATCGTATTAGCCAGTGGGGCCAGACCCCTCATACCTCCCATAGATGGAATTGATGATATCAACTACCATACCAGTAAGACCATTCTAGAGATTACGGAGAAACCTGATTCATTGATTATTGTGGGGGGCGGTTACATAGCAGCTGAATTTGGACATTTCTTCTCTGCTGTTGGAACCGATGTGACCATCCTAGGAAGGAATCCCTATCTTGTACCTGATGAAGATCATGATGTTTCTGATTTATTGAAGTCTGAGCTGTCCAAGCGTATGCATGTGTATACTAACCATGAAGTAGTGCATGCTGAAGAGTCAGGCAATCTCAAAAAAGCAATTGCCAAGAATCGGGAGATCGGGAAAGAGCTAGAATTTGAAGCTGAGGAAATACTGATTGCGACGGGTCGTCGTTCGAACTCGGATCTGCTAAAGCCGGAGAATACCGGTGTGGACACGGACGAGAACGGATGGATAATCGTAGATGATTACTTCCACACCTCAAAGGAACGAATCTGGGCATTTGGAGACGCCATTGGCAAGCACATGTTCCGTCATATGGCCAATGATGAATCACAAATGGTCTGGCACAACATGGTCAAGTCAATCAATGACCCGGATGTTAGTGACGAAGAACTTGTTCCTGCCGACTATCACGCAGTACCTAAAGCCGTCTTCTCCGACCCACAAATTGCTACAGTTGGCATGACATTGAGGGAAGCCAAGGAATCCGACCATGAATTGCTTGTTGGCAAGGCGCCCTACATCGATACCGCAAAAGGCATGGCTATGGGCAATCCAGAGGGCTTTGTTCGAATCATAGCAGATCAAGAATCAGGTAGGTTGCTTGGAGCTAGCATTATCGGACCCCATGCTCCTGTACTCATCCAAGAAATTGCCAATCTTATGTATACACAGAATGAGAGTTTCGTACCTTTGCTGCGAGCCATTCACATTCATCCAGCGCTTTCGGAGGTCGTTCAGCGGGCCGCCGGCAGTCTAGCTCCGCTTGGTGGTCATGAACATCACCATCACTAGTAGCTCCAAAGGCGAAATATTGAACATGTTTGAAGAAGAACATGTGGAGCGGGATTGAGGAGAAAGACAAAGCCCTCATGCCTGATGTCTCATGTTGTAGCTTCCAAATGAGGTTGAAATTCGCCTATTGATCGCAGAACTGCTACTACCAAACCATAGGAGTATATCCCTGCTTGATGAAATCCGAGACGACCGTGCCTACATACTCGACACCTACTCCCAATCCAGTAATATCCTCAGATACTTCTTGCTGGTCGGAGATATACTTGCAGGCAAGTGGTTCAGAAACATCAGCAAGAGCGGCTGCAGACTTGGCAACCTGCTCATTGGAAGCCAGCAGCTCTTCGGATGGGCCGAAGAATACGACCTTGACATCATCCAGCCATTTGTGAGCAATCGCATTGCGTGCGTACATCATTCCTGCCAGAGCAGTATCGGCATTTGAGCTTGCTATTATCACTAAAACTTTCGAAGTCATCTTATCACCTAGTTTATTCCTATCGCTTACTACTACCCATTATACCTTGTGTTCGAAAGACCTAAGATGCGGTGTTTCGTTATTTCAATGAATATCAATGGCTGATTGCTTTGTTACCGGGGCTACCGGCTTCATCGGGCATCACATCGTCAAACAACTCAGACAAAATCGACACAACGTTCGCATCCTCATCAGAGAGGATTCAAGCCTAAATCTCTTGGACGGCCTTGAATATGAAACGACTGTGGGCGATGTTACTGACTTGGACACCCTTCTGGAAGGTATTCCGGATTCAACAGAGTGGTTGTTTCATAACGCCGCCATCATGGCCGATTGGGGAGACAAGGAGCATTTCTTTCCGGTCAATGTTGGTGGAACAGAGAACATACTCGAAGTGATTCGTCGAAAGGACATCCCTCGCTTATTGCATACTTCCTCTACCGCGGTATATGGGTTTCCGGAGACTTCTGAGCCTATCACGGAAGATTGGGAAAAGAATCCAGCCAACGCATATCAAGAGTCCAAGCTGGCTTCAGAGGAATTGATTCGCCGATACGTGGCTGATTATGGTATTGAAGCGGCGATGATCAGACCCCCTGTTGTTCTCGGTGAAGGAGACCTGTTCACGGGTCCGCAGTTTATTGAGCGGATTGAAGAGGGGAGCATGGTCGTTTTTGGCGACGGGAGCAATGAACAGAGTTTCGTTCATGCAGAGGATGTCGCGCGTGGTCTTGTTGTGGCCGCAGAGAATTTCGAGTCAGCCAGAAATGAAGCATTCAACGTAACGTCATTTACCTGTGAGTTCAGAAAGCTCATGGAAGCGATAGCAGAGGAAGTTGATGTCGAACCATCATTTAGGGAGATTCCATATGGACTGGCCAAGACTGTGGGGGGATTTTTGGGGTCACTGTATCGAGCGTTTGGGCGAGACAATGCTCCTCTCCTAACTGCTTTCAGGGCAAAGATGTTTGGTTCGGAGTACATCATTGACGATAGCAAAATCCGTGAAGAGCTCGGGTACCGTTCCAAATGGGGCTTGGTATCTACTGTTGAAGATATGGTTGAGTGGCGTGGATTTGTAAAACCTAGATAGAAAATCAGTTTTTGTGCAACACAAAGACTTTTTCTAGGTAGGAACCACCTATGGAGTGTGGATGAAAATCATGGAGAGAAAAGTTGGAGAAATCACACATTATTTCACGAATATAGACGTTGCCGCAATCATGCTTGAAGATGAGTTGAACGTGGGTGACACAGTCAGAATCAAAGGTCATACTACAGATTTCGAGCAGAAAATCGACTCGATGGAAGTCGACCGTGACCCAATTGAGACAGGTAAGCCAGGTCAAGAGATAGCTATCAAAGTAAAGAACCGTGTACGCAAGCATGATGAGGTATTTCTCGTAGAATAACGCACGTAGCACTGATTCCCTCCAGTCTTCTTATAGTGACTGGCGAGTCGATTTTCCAGAGGATTTTGAACACCCTACCGCTGGAAAATGGACTTGAGAGGGATTTGAGCTTCTTCCAACGCTCTACTTTTCGCCTTTTCAACCCAATAGAATTACCAAACCTAAGAATAAATCAGGAGAGGAAGAAAGCTCGTCAAGAGAATGATGGGCCATGAATCGCTTTGAAGACCGCCGTGAAGGAGGCAGAAAGCTGGCCAAGGAACTTGCTGAATACGAGGACCAAAACGATGTGATGGTTTTGGGACTTCCCAGAGGCGGCGTTCCAGTCGCGTATGAGATAGCTGAAAGCTTGGATGCTCCGTTAGATGTCTTAATTGTGCGGAAACTTGGCTTGCCATACAACCAAGAGGTCGCATTCGGAGCTATTGCTTCGGGTGGAATAAAGACCATCAACCAAGATATGGTACACCGGGCGGATCTCACACAAGAGAGCATCGAGCAAGTAGTCCAGAAGGAACAGAAAGAGCTTGAAAGACGCCAGAAACAGTATGGGAGCGCCCTACTCGAGGCTGACATTGAGGACAAGACGATAATTCTTGCTGATGATGGAATGGCTACTGGGGCTACTATGCGGGCTGCAGTCAAAGGATTGAAGCAAGCTGGTGCAAAACGTTTGGTGGTAGCTGTGGGAACGGCACCTCCTGACACTCTAAGGGAACTCGACTCAATGGTTGATGATACAGTTAGTCTTGTTACACCATCTCCTTTCTTTGGAGTCGGGGCTTGGTATGAAGACTTCTCGCAGACCACTGACGAAGAAGTCAGGAACTTGCTTGAACGGTCAAGGCAGTGCGGCTAGAAATCCACAATTTCGGGTATATCTATGAACCGACTTCCAGTGCCTTTGTGCTACCCTCACTACCCACTGGTTTCATGTTTCAGTTGTATTCTGGTGATTTCATGATAATCGCTTAGTTTCTTATCCGTAATATCGTTTCCACGCTCATCTACGATTACCCAGTTTGATTTTTTGTCTATTCTTTCAAAAGGCCAGTTTTTCTGAGCTGCCGATCGAAATGTTACATCTTGACTCCCCGAGATTACTTTTTCTTCACCGGTGAGGTTATCAATAACTACTCTGTGCAATTGAGAAGTATCAACCTCGGTGAAACTACGGTCTCTTTGATCAGCAGCACCAATTCGGCTGTTCGCATAGGAGAAAAGTGTGACTGCCACCAGCGCAGTAGTGAAAGCCATCACAAACAACCCCAATGGGGTATTCATCAAGCTCGAGAACAATAGATATGGCCCTAGGAACGGATAGAGTAAGATGAACATTACGGTAACAACAAACGCTGACACAAAGAGCTTGGCAAGATTCTTAATTGACTCGTAATCCAATATTCTTGGACCTCCTACGTACACTTACATTTCCGACATTTCTGCTTTTATGTTTTAACTGCAAAAGTGCTGTTTCATGAGAGTGGTTCATGAGCAACCATAGAATTCGACGCTGTCTTCTATCGAGGAGTAAGACCTACTCTCGATGTGATAGTTTCGGGTGCATTCCGAACCGTATTTCGCCACGATTATGGCAATCCCGTCATAGTCCGACAACCGTTTTCGAGTGATATCATTGCTTTGTGTGTTCTCGATAATTCACTTGCCCTCCTCTTTGATAGTCTCGAAAGACAAGTCTGCACGTCACGCCTCACCTAATGTTGATTGAGGTGGCCCGAAAATGATTCATTCGTCATTGACAACAACGCTCCGAAGTAAACTAGTGTCAACCTTGATGAATTCATCCTTTCTATGCGAGTCAAGTCTCCAGCCTTTGCCCACGAACCTGAGAATAGCAGTCACAACCACTATCTCAAAGAACGCATAAAATACCCACGGAAAATTCGTCTATAGATTAGTCGTATCAGTAAAGGCCACCATAACAAGATAAACCCCACCGGTGCTCAACGAGCCATCTACACAGCTGATATACCAACTTCCCGAGTCTTCAGGTGCCAATAGTTGGAAACCCCATTTGTATCCCTGTTTGTATGACTCTTTAGTTTGAGATTCAATATGTTGTCGCTGCATTCGGAATCTATATCACCTGCATATTCTCAGATTCTATTTGTTGTGATATTCTATGGATTCGAGAATTGAGAAACATGCACAAATTCTTGTCGAATGGTCTACCGAAGTCCAAGAAGGCGACATGGTAATAATCCGAGCGCACCCTGATGCCCATGATTTGGTTGTCGCACTAAACCGCGAAATAGCCAAGGCAGGCGCAGTTCCAATGGTTTTGATGTCAAGCGAAGAGGCCTCCAGAGCCTTCTTTGACGGAGCATCGGACGAGACACTGAAAATCTTCCCAAAGCACCAGAAAGCTGCGGTTGAAGCTGCAGACGTATTCATCGGTGTCAGCTCGCCAGTAAACACCAAAGCTATGGCCAATGTTGATCCGAAAAGACAAATGATTTCCCGCAAGACACGCAAAGAGCTAAGCGATATCATCATGGATAAGCGATGGTGCGGGACCGTCCATCCGTGCCGAACATTGGCTCAACAAGCCAATATGAGCCTAGACGAGTACCAGACCTTCGTATACAATGCTACACTCATCGATTGGGAACAAGCAAGTGAGAATATGTATCTCATGAAAGAGCATCTGGAACGACACGATGATGTCCGATTTGTAGGACCCGAGACAGATCTCCAAGCCTCAACCGAAGGACGAATCTGGGTAGCATCCGATGGAAAACATAACATGCCAAGTGGAGAGGTTTTCACTGCACCTGTCGAAGATACCGTTGAAGGCACGATTTACTTCGATATTCCGTTTATGCAGCAGGGCAAGGTTATCGAAGGCGTAAGGCTTGTCTTCGAAAGCGGTGAAGTTGTTGATTACTCGGCGGAAAAGAACGAAGAAGTACTGGAGTCTATCATCAATACGGACGAAGGCTCTCGCTATCTTGGTGAGATGGCTATCGGAACAAATCGTGGCATTAAGGAGTATACGCTCAACATGCTCTTCGACGAGAAGATAGGCGATACTGTGCATTGCGCTTTGGGTAGAGCATACAAGGACTGTAATGGGACTAATGACAGTGCCGTACATGTTGATATGATAAAAAACATGAAGCAAGGAAAAGTGCTGGCAGGAGATGAGGTAATCTACTCCGAAGGGAAATACTTCTACGAGAAGTAATTGGAACAGACAGTATCACAGGGCAGCGAAGTTACTGTCCATTCTTCGTTGCCTTGTGGCTACTGCATCCTTCTTGTGGATAACTCTAGTCCAGTCACTAATGCTTTTGCTCATTTTCAGCAATTGCATGAACGCGGCTGCTCAATCTTCTATACAAGGCAAACGGTTTTGTACAGAAGTGTCCATGTCAGAGACTACGGGATTAGATTGCATGGATTATTCTAAGTCACTAGATTACATATCACGGATTTATGCAGACACTCCGCGACCCAGACATCAGGAATACATAGATCGAACACTCACAGATGACTTTGTACCAGTGATAGAAGACGAGGTGGCGGATTTCTTCAGAGTTGTATTGCATCTTGTAAGCGCTCAGCATGTTCTTGAGATAGGCATGAGTATCGGCTTTTCAACATCCTCAATTGCAAATGCCATCAAACCTCATGGTGGCCATGTTACAAGTCTAGAGATAGATTCTGATATTGTTGAATTTGCTCGAAAGAATTTTGAAAGGCTTGGATTGGAGGATTCTATCGAAGTGAGAATCGGTGATGCCTCCGAACTGATTACCGAATTTGAGTCTGAAACCTTTGATGTAGTTTTTCAAGATGCTGACAAAACACTATACCCTCTCCTATTAGATGAATGCATCAGGGTCTTGAAGCCTGGAGGACTCTTCTTAGCTGACGATGCTTTTATTCCATTGCGCCAAGATAGAGAGAATTGGGATGCTAGGATGGAATCAATACATACCTTCAATAAGAAAGTTGCACATTCCCGAGATTTGGAGAGCACCATCATCCCAATTGGCGATGGAATTACTTTTGCAGTGAAGAGGACCTCTTGATATCTGTGCAAATCTTGTTTATTAGGAACGAAACAAAAGGGTATCCAAGGAAGTAGGTACATTGGAGACTGACACTGGAACACCCACAGAACAGAGACAGTTCAGAGTCAAACAGAAGATCATATCGCTGAGACCAGTTTATGAGATTTACGAGGAAGCCACCGATAAGAAGGTCGCCATTGGTCGTCAGACATGGATGAGTTTTCTGAGATCTACCATCAACATCGAAGATCCAAACGAAAACAGGCTACTCACCGCGAAGAGCGGTTTTTTCAAGAAGAAATTCGAACTTATAGAACCATCTGGTGAGGTCGTCGGTGCTATTGAGCGGCCTTGGTTTTCCTTTGGCAAGAAATTTAAAATCCTCTATCGTGATGAGGTAATCAAAGCTGACGGCGGAATCTTGGGTTGGGGCTTTGAAGGCTACAGTAGTTTAGGGCATTTCGCCCTTAAGCTGGATAAAAAAGTCATTAGTGTACGGGATGAATTCAGAGTCACAGTTGGAGAGTACATGGACTGGCTTCATGGTGTGACTGCAGCCATAGTTGTCGACATGATGTTTTTCCAAGACAACCGTTAACAGAATATCAAAGGGGCTTCTGGGCTACAACCCAAATGTAGCCCCTCCGGTCTTCTTCTCTAATGAGGACCTCTTCTTTTCCGATACTGTGAATCTTCCAGCCTTCTAATATTTCTGTGAGCTCTGTCTCTGTGATAAATCGGATTTCGGGATCCGTCTCAAAGTGCGGTTCGACATTGCCAGAGTATACCAAGAAGCCTCCAGGCCGTACACCATTCTTTATTTCTTGAAGTCTTGGTATCGCTCTCTCGAAGAGGTACTGAAGGATTTGGATTGCTACAATAACATTATAGCTGCTGCTTCCAATCGGCCATGAGTCTATGTCTCCCTTCAAAAATCTGATGCGATCGGACACACCGACAATTTTGGCACGTTTCTTTGAAAGTTTGACCGCAGAATCGAGTGCGTCCATTGCAGTTACTGATGCTCCCCATTTTGCCAGGGTACATGTGGATTTGCCATCTCCGCATGCAAGCTCCAAAGCTTCAATTTCTTCAGCATCGATTTCTTCAATTTTAAACGCGTGTTGAAGGCGGGTTATTGGATGAGGGGGCACGAAGTCAAGGAGTTGTTCATCTTGGCTTTCAAGCAAATCACCATAGTGTCTGTTCCAACCCCCCATCCACTCTTCGGGTGCTGAAACCGAGATGTCTTCCTTATCATCCATGGAAATCACTATGATTACTCGAGAATCTCGCTTGATAAGGCATGTGTTTTCTTTAGGAGATACTAATCACGAAGAATCCCTCTTCTTGCTAAATCATTAGAAAGCAATATTCATACAGGCAGGTTGAATCAAATGAAAGTTGGAGTTGTATACTCCAGTAAGCGGGAGAAAGCTACCATATCAACAGTTAAGTGACTACCCAGTGCTTTGAAGAGTCATAAAGTTCATTTTGAGGCCGGCAGGCCTAGCAAAATGATTCCAAAATCTCATGATAGGGTGGTATTTGACTCTGCAGTATACGGGGGCAAGGTACAAGATGATATTCTCCAGTTCGTATCGGAGAAACAGTCAGCTCTATCTCAGAGTCCACTCGCCACATTTTTCGTCTGTAAAGAAGCCAACAAACCGGATTGTTACTTGGAGTAAATCCTTGATGTGATTCCAGCTGAGCCCCTAACGGTAGAGTTCTTTGAAGGCTATATATTGTTCACAAGAGACTTTGATGAACAAGAGGCTGTCAAAAAGAAGTGGATCGATGAGATATTGCGAAAGTTCACTGACAATTTATGGGGAAAAGCGGTTTTTGGCTGTAAATAGGTCACCGAGAATCCAAGCAACAAGTTTTTGAGCTCTCACAAGAGGAAATTGCTAGAGGCAGTGAGAATACTTATGACCTCCCAAAAGGAAAAATTGCTAGAGGTAGTGAAAAAGGAGCATCTGACCTCCATCCAGGTCATGGCCGAAAGACTCAATCTGGACTTAGAAACTGTAAGGGACTACCTTACACATTTAGTTGAAGAGGGAGAGCTTGACGGTTATATCACTGAAGATGGCGAGAGGTTCTTTGGGGATGATGTTGAGATTGAACATGAAATGAAATCAACGGAAGAAGATGTTCCTCCATTCATGAAATTCAATCCACGTCCAGGACGAATAGTTGCCGCAATTGGTTTCATTGTAGTTTTGATTTCTCTGGCAGGGTATTTGTTATCAACAGACATACCAACACAAAATTTCATGCTAATTGTTTTGCTAGTAGGCATAGCTATTATGTTCAGCGGCTGCTACTACTTAGGAACCCGCAAGACACCGCAGTAATGGCTGATGCATTGCAATAGAATCGAGGTGTATGCATAGTACGCTTTAAGTACCCGTACAGTCGCTCGGAGTGTTGCCGGATGGACGATTCAAATGCAACAACTGCTGCTTGACATTTTGCCAATAGCACTATTCGCCATCGCCGTTGGAACGATTTCTTCTATGGTAGGGATCGGTGGCGGAATTATCAATACGCCTCTACTCATTATTGTGTTCCTACTGAACGAACAGGCGGCACCGGCAACAGCCTTGGTTGCAGCCCTATTTGTTGCGGTAGCAAGTACGATTTCTTACGCACGGCAAGATCCATCTCCGATAGTTCCGAAAGCAGGACTGTTCCTAGCCATAACGACGATCCCTGGTTCCCTGGTGGGTGTTGTACTACGAGAGATTATTCCTAATGATTACATCCTCCGATTGATTTTTGGCATCTCGCTCTTCCCTGTTGCGCTGAAAATGCTATTCGCCAAACGCCGGGGCACTTCTGCTGAAGATATGGCATTATTCGATTTTTCAGATATAAGTTACACAAGACTTGCGATATCACTTGTCGGCGGCTTTGTCGGCGGTACGGCTGCAGGGTTACTTGGGATAGGTGGTGGTGCAGTTGTCGTTCCAGTGTTGACAATTCTGATGGGCATGCCCATTCACGGGGCTGTCGCAACTTCCATGTTCACGATGATTTTCACTGCAAGCGCTGGCACACTTCGAAACTACACGGGTGGCCACATCAATCCATTCTTCGCTATAGCTCTGGGCATAGGCATGATAGTCGGCGCTCAGATTGGTCCACGGATTGCCTGCGAGGTTGATGCTGTCGGGCTCAAGCGAGTATTCGGCTTGGTCTTGGTATTCCCCCTTGTGAAGATGATGAAACTGGGACAAATGTGGCTCGATCCTGCTGATCAGAGCATCATGATTGCTACTATCGGTGACATAATCATCTGGCTGTTCATTGTGGTTCCGATTGGTCTTCTAAGATACTACCAGATTCGGCAAGCGGGGAATGAATTCATTCAACAAGATGATGAGGAATGCGACGTACCGCCTGGCTAGGTATTGCGGTTCTTCTTGCCTTAAGCATTTAATACGTCATCAACGAACAGTGAATACTATCTCGGATGTGTTGATGTAATGGCCGATTATGATTTGGGTGACAAAACAGCTATTGTAACTGGTGCTTCAGCCGGACTAGGTGAACAGTTCTGTTACGGTCTTGCTGAGTCTGGGGCCAACATAGTCTTGGCTTCACGCAGTAAGGATGAACTTGAGGCAAATGCGGAGAAGATTGAGAAAGACTACGGAGTCGAGACACTTGTTGTACTCACTGATGTCCTCAAGGAAAGTAACATCATCCGAGCAGTGAACACTGCTGTTGATGAGTTCGGGAAGCTCGACATCATGGTCAACAACGTAGGCGACTATGTGTCAAAGCCGCTAATTGAACAGACGCTTGAGGACTGGCGCTATGCTATAGATCTTAATCTTACTTCTGCGTTTCTTGGAAGCCGTGAAGCAGCGAAGGTCATGATTCCGAATAGAACCGGAGTGATAATCAATATGGCGTCCACATTCGCATTTGGCGCAACGCAGTTTCCGGTTGTGGGATATTACGCAGCCAAAGGTGGGGTTGTGAGTCTTACAAAAGGTCTAGCTGTTGAACTTGGAAAATATAATATTCGAGTCAATGCAATAGCGCCTGGCTTCTTTCCTACTGAGCAAAGCATCGATGCGATGACGAATGATGAAATCCGAAAGAATATGATTAAACCGCGGACTGCATTGCCGATGCTTGCAGAGAAGGAATGGATTAGGGGTGCTATCTGCTTCTTAGCTAGTGATGATGCCAGATATGTGACCGGGCACGTTCTTGCTGTCGATGGTGGCTGGCTTGCTTTCTAAGAAACAGGAGCGATATTAGGGGACTCAGAGTCGCTTTATGACCAAACAATTCTGTAGACCTCCATATCATCACTGCCACACACGACATTATCATCCAGATGAGCTCAAACCAGCTCAGCGACTGTTTCCGATTATTGCCCGCACCAAACCCTGCAATCAGACACAGTCTTCTGAATCGTATCATTCCTCTCGGGCTCTCATTTAGCCCCCTGAACCCCCCTTTGTGCCACACTTTTCAGTTTCTCGAAGTCGGGATCAATGTTAATCTGGGTCAATATTACCACCGCTAAGAGAATGAATACCGCTGCTATCGGCCCCCAATACAAGTAGCCAAGGCTGACCGTCTCAGAGGGAGTACTCGGAACTGGAGCAACTTCAGGTAGGCTGAAGACGAATCCCCACAGAAACGCAGAGATAGCCTGACAGGTATTGAGGGGGATAGAGGGGAAACTGGTATAGAATCCAGCTCTAGATTCACCCGTGATTATCTCGTCTTTGTTGGCGAAATCAGCGTATATGATATATGGCATCAGGTAGTACCCTGCAAGCCCTACCCCTACTAAGGCAATCATGATAAAACCCTGCAGGGCATTCTGCACGATGAGGGTAAGAACTAGGCTCAAGGCAGTGATAATCATAGCTGTTCGGAGGGTTGTACCCTTTCCTTTGTTCTTAATCATCCAGCGCCATATCATGAAGAACACAAACACGATAAGGAGCAGTTCGGCTCCGAATATGGCGAATTCCGTTGTACCAAAATGAAGATAGTCATTGATGAATGGAAAAGCCGATTTAATCACCATTGCGAAGCCAATTGACAAAAGACCCTGAGCTAGAATCCAGCCCAAGAAATCTCGATTGCGAAGGGCTCGTCTCACGTCTTTCAATAGATCTGGTTGCTCTATGTGTTTTCCCTCTTTCCTTAGCCCGGTAAGAGGCGCAATGAAACCTGCTAGCTGAATCCAAATAAACGCGATTAACATGTACCGAAGAGTTGGAGGAAGACACCATCTGTAGGATTCGACAGCCAGCAATGTTGTTCCGAATACACCAACCACAAATCCCATGAAATTAGCGATATTTTGCCATGATGACACACTCGGCCGTTCTTCGGGTTCTGTTAGTTCCGGCATCCATGATTGGAACGGTGTCATTGTCATTCCGTAAAAGATTTTGAAAAGGCTTTGAGTTATGAGTGCGTAAAGAAATAGGGCAATCACATCACCTTGAACAAGGAAAAGATGCGGTGTGAAAACTAGTGCAAAAGAGAGAGCCATTCCTGGTGCTCCTACCAACACGAAAGGCTTCCGGCGTCCCACTTTTGTTCGTGTGCGATCTGAAAGATTGCCGAACACCAACTCGGAAACCATGATTGCGATATAGCTCACACCCATTGATATGCCTGTATAGATGGCTGGTAACCGCTGAATTGAGAAATAAAAAAGCGAAGTTGCTATGTCAAGCATATCAAGCATGGCACTCGGGCCGAATCTAGCCATTCCATAGTAGACTTTCTGAAATCTTGTAAGCAAACCCTTTCCCTCAGGCGATGCTGGTTATCTCTTGCACTGAGGGCGGGGTATTAATTTCTACCGAGACGAGGTTGCTTGCGGGTTGGTTGTTAAATTGGCGATATCAACTCATCTACAGATACTTTTCGGGATTCTCTCGGAATCTGGTTTTGCAATATGGATTGCAAAAATAGAACCTCTCGCCCTGATAATCTGTATAAAGGTCGGTGGTCTGGGGATTGACTTCCATTTTGCAAACAGGATCGATTGCAATTTCTTGCTCTTCATATTTGCCTATGAACTTCTTTGGATTTTCCTCGAACTTCTTCTTGCATCTGGGAGCACAGAAGTAGTATCTTTTATCTTCATAGTCAGTGTACAGATGCGAGGTCTCTGGGTCAACTTCCATTCCACACGCAGGATCAATTACAACTTGGTGATCTCTCGGAACGGGTTCCGTCTGAGATTCAGTATCACGACTCGGTTCGAACCTGTTCAGTAGTAGCGCATTGGACACGACACTTACGCTTGATAATGCCATCGCAAGCCCGGCAAATTCTGGCCGTAATGCCAATCCAAACAAAGGATAAAGCAGTCCTGCAGCGATTGGCAATAACGCCATGTTGTAGACAAGTGCCCAGAAAAAGCCTTGTTTGATTTTTGTCATAGTACGATTACCTAGTTCAATGGCATTGACCACATCGAGAAGGTTGTCTCGCACCAGCACTATATCACCAGTTTCAACCGATACATCAGTACCAGAGCCAAGAGCAATGCCTACGTCTGCTTGCGCTAAGGCCGGAGCATCATTGATTCCATCCCCAGTCATAGCAACAACCCGCCCCTCTGCCTGTAATTCCTTGATCTTTTCTGCTTTCTCCGATGGCATAACTTCCGCCATCACACTGTCAATCCCAACTTTCTTTGCAATCGCCCGCCCAGTACGCTCTCTGTCTCCTGTAATCATCCAGACTTCTATTCCCTTTCTACTAAGGGCTGCTACGGTGTCAGCGGAGCTAGCTTTGAGTGTATCCGCGATTCCAAAAACTCCCTTTGCAATACCATCTTGCGCACAATAGACTGTTGTCTTACCCTGCTCTTCCAGCACTTTACTGTGTGACGTGATATCCTTGATACTGATAGCGTTCTCTTCCATCAATTTCTGATTGCCGATTAGATATTCATTGTCACCTATTCGTGCTCTCACACCCATGCCAGATAACGCTTTGAAATCTTCAACAGATTGCGTGACCAAGGTTTGGTCATCCGCATACTCAACTATGGCCTCTGCAAGAGGATGCTCACTGTTCTTTTCGATTGATGCTATACTTGCGAGTAGGCTTTCTTTGTCCAAATCGTCATCTGTGATAAAGTCAGTCACTTGTGGCTTTCCAGTCGTGAGAGTACCGGTTTTGTCGAAAACGATGATGTCAATGTTAGGGATTGCTTCTAGTGCTGAACCGTTCTTAATGAGGATTCCATTCTTTGCGCCTTTTCCTAGGCCAACCATGATTGCCGTTGGAGTTGCAAGTCCAAGAGCGCAAGGACAGGCTGCAACAAGAATCGCAATTGTGAAACTGAGTGCTCGGGTCCAGGAAGCAGCACCGATGACAAGCCAACCCGCGAAGGTTATGGCCGCGATTAAGAGAACTACTGGCACAAAGACCTCAGCTATGGCATCAGCTTTTCGTTGGATAGGCGGCTTTTCTGTCTGTGCTTTTTCCACAAGCTCGACAATCTGAGAGAGAACAGTATCCTCTCCGATTTCGGTTGCACGAACCCGCAGAACCCCGTTCTTGTTGATGGTCGCTCCAACGACTGAATCACCCATCGCCTTTTCAACAGGTATTGATTCGCCAGTTATCATAGACTCGTCTACGGTTGAATGTCCCTCTACTACTTCTCCATCGACCGGAATTTTGTCGCCAGGTCTGACAAGAACTATATCATCACGTCGTACGTCCTCTACGGGTATTGTCTTCTCCTCACCATCGCGGACGATTCTGGCGACTTTCGCTTGTAGGCTCATGAGACTCCGTATGGCTTTTGATGTTCTTCCCTTCGCTATAGCTTCGAGTGTTCTACCCAACAGAATGAAGGTGATTAGCATGCCCGATGTGTCATAGAAAGATGCGAAAGAGGGAAACAGGAACGTGGCAGCAACAGAGTAGAAGTATGCTGCGCTCGTTCCGAGCATGATGAGAGTATCCATGTTCGTCTTGCCGTGAATTAATCCGCGAAAACTTGCTTTGTAGAAAGGATATCCCGCAATGAACTGGACAGGGGTTGTAAGGACGAACATCAGAATCTCTGGGGGCATCCAAGATGGAAGAAATGGTGTGATAACATTGAACATGATGAGAACTACTGGAACTGTCAGAGTTAGTGAGAATGCGAATAGCAGAAAGTAGTTCCTTATTTCCTCGGTTCTAGCCGAAGCTTCTCTGTCTGCTGCATAACCTCCGCTTTGTTCCACATCATATCCCAAACCCTCTAACTCATTCTTGATTGTTCTAGGTTTGAGCAGCTCTTCGTCGAACTCTAACAGAACACGTCCGGTTTCCGGGTACGTGTTTACTGTGATAATGCCCTCCATACTTTGCATGTTTTCCCGAATAGTTTCCCATCCGTCAGTTTCAGGAGTGGGATCGAGAGAGTAAGTTATGCCCGCCCTTCTTACCTTGTAACCAGTGTTCTCAACCGCTTTCTCTAGCTTTGAGCGATTCACTTTACCAGCATCATATTGGACAAGTGCTTTTTCATCAAGAAGATTCACACTGGCTTTGATAACGCCATCTTCGTTCAGTAGTGATTTTTCGATGGTTGCAACACACGAAGCACAATGCATTCCTTCAACATTAATTGATAGCTTCTTCTGTTTCTTTTCTTTTTCTTCTTGGTTCATTAATACCCCTCTGAAAAGGCAGTGCAGTACTACTGCTAGTGCATATACCTTTAACAATAGTTAACGGCTTTATCCTAATAATAGTTGCGATTGAGTGCTATCGAAAATCTGAAGGATACTTCTACTTGATACGTGGTGCACTTTCGCTTTGGTAGATTTCGGGGGCTTCTCGTTGCCTGTCTTTCTCCATCATGGCCAAGAGTTCAGTAAAGGTGTCGTCGATATTCTCCCCAGTCTTGGCTGAGGTTTCCTTGAAAACAGCAGGTACACCAAGCTTCTCAATGAATTTGTCCCTGAATGCTTTTCCTTCTTCGGTGGTTACTACATCAGTGTATTCTGGTCTTTGTCTGAGATCTATCTTGTTACCCACAATTATTGTCGGTGGAAGGGGTCCCATGTTGCGGTATGCTTCAACCAACCACTTGGATGCATTGAAGAAAGATTCACGATTCACAACATCGTACACAAGAATGATTCCATTTGAACCGTGATAGTAATGGCCCCTGACCGACTTGAAGTTGTGCTGGCCTGCTAGGTCCCAAATCACAAATTTGACAAGATCATCCCCAAAAAGCACTTTCTTTGTGGCTAGGTCTACACCTATAGTTGGTAGATGAGATGCCTCGAAGCCTTCGCCTAAGTAATTCCGCCGTATGCTCGTCTTGCCCACTGCGGCATCTCCGATGAGTACTGATTTGACAACTTTGCTACCGTCATCCTGATCTCTCAATATCTAACCTCCCACTCACACTTGGTCTGCTGTTCATTATATCTAAGGTATTTCTTTGGTCAATAAATGTGCGACCTGGAATATCTAGATTGTAAGCAACTTGTATGGTGAACAAGACAATATAAGCCCTAGCATCTAGAGGGTGCTGTGTGAAAAGTCTTTAGCGATGAATGTGACTGATCGCAAAACAGGGAAATGAAGTTAGAAATCAGGCATCTTGTAATTTGATTGCTCCGTTTCCTTACTTCCTTGTTGACTTTTCACACAGAGCCCATCTAGAGTAGGCAAGTTTTACAAGAATCGTAAAAATCCGAGTGCAAATGTGTAAGATTTGTATAAAATTTCCTGCAAGTACTATTGTCACACCGGACGAGGGGAGTTTATTAGGCCTAGTAAGAAATCCGAGTCTAGTAGGACTAGGGCGGTGGGCCACTCCCCCGCGGGAGAAGCGCCCAGCCCGAAGGCTGTGAGGAAGACCCCGTCTTCTAAGCAGAAGACCTCACTCTCCAAACAAGGGTCCTCATCAGGCCCTGGAGAGTCTGCGGCTGTTCGCTTTGTCCAACTGGACCTGTCCAGTTTCGGTGACGAGACTGGAGCGAGCGATAATAACTCCGCCGTGGCAAAAGCTGTGGAAACACTCGCTGCCCCGGGAGTGATGTGTCCGGGTCAGGGCAGGAGACAGAAGCCGAGACCGCACGAGGGACCGTGTCCTGATGATGGCGGCCAAAGCCCTTGCTTGGCCGGGGTAGTGCCCCGGTATAGCGGCAACGCTGGGCAGGGGAAGGGTGGAACACAGGAGTTTCACACAGTTCCTAAAACTGTAAGAAACAGGTTATCTAGAATAGTTAAGTGTACAGATTGATGGGCGCCTACCACCCAATTATGGCCCAGAAGGGTCTAGGCCTTAACAATATACAAAAGGGAGCATGTCTGATTTTTCTCTGAGAATCATGGTTCATCTATTCTTCGGGGCATTAACCTGCATGGACGTAGCTCTTGCAGTGCTTACTGGGGTAGCTGGATCTGTTATACTGGCAATAGCCTACCATTGGCATGGAAACGGTGTGGAAAGCTGGAAGGCTAGAAAGATGGTTCATATTTCTATGGGAACAATTATCGGCCTTACAATAATGAGATATTCTACCATCAGTGGTCCTGTACTTGCAACAGTAATCTTCTGCGGCTTTCTCATGTATGTATGGGCCCACGATAGCAGTTTGATATCGGATTTGCTTGTTGCTGGGAGTCGAGATGGAGAGAACTCTTTCGGAACATTCGCTTCAGGAATCTTTGGGTTAATATCATTTGGCTTAGTTTTCCTCCTATTCTTGAAGGAGCCGAGTATTCTTGTAGCCTCTATCCTCGCGGTATCGTGGGGCGACGCAGCAGGAGAAATCATCGGCAGGCCCTATGGGGGGACCCTGATTAGAAGACCTTTCGGAGACAAATCCATTGAGGGTGCTATCGCGGTCTTCGTCTTTTCTATACTTGCATGTATGACATCATTGCTCCTGTATTCGCCTGCCTCTATTCCCGATACTCCCGTTCCTATCCTAGTAATTGGCCTTTGTATTTCATTTCTTGAGTTTGTCAGTCGAAGATGGCTCGATAATCTCTTGTTACCATGGGGCACCGCATTGTTCATGTGGATTTTCATCTTCCCTGATGTGTTGCTTTTCTGATCCTCCCTGACACTGAATCATCCATTCTTCACAGAAGAAAGACGAACTAAGAGGACAGTAGAGTGAGCATTGATGCAACAGCTAATGGAATGAAGACATTGTCAGTCCAGTATGGCGAAACAGCTTCCAACAGAGCAACGACCAGAGACGCACCAATGATCCATAGAAGGATACAACTGACTTTGTGACTTCCGAACAGGCCGATTGAAACAGAAACTGCTAGTCCAGTCAAGACGAACACGGCTAGACTTCCTTCAAGTGAACGTGTTGTCTTCGCGACTGTATAGTGCGTGTTCCCAAAAGGACGCCCTATCATTTCTCCTGCGCCGTCGCCCCAAGATACTGCTAATACGGCGGCCACGAAAATCCATTGAGAATCAGCAGTCAGAAAGAACACGATGCCATACGAGACAACTGCTCCAGCTGCAGATGCGACTGCCCCCTGTGTACTTCCATCCTCTCTAGAGGCGGCGTTAATCATGGTTTTTACAGATTCAAAGTTGAAAAGAGATGCCAGAAACAAGCTTCCAAGGAAGACCACTAACGTGACTGTAGGCGCATACAGGCTGGAAAAAGACACGAGCACAAGTGCAATAATTGTTCCAGCTGAGATATGAATCACTTTTCGGCCAATCCACGCAGGTCTACCTTCTCTATTCAGTACTACTGCGATATAAAGCGCAGAGTAAATTGCTGAGAGCGAGACGACGGCCAAAAAGATATCATGGGCTGTTGGAGGTGCGAGATTGAAGGCTATCATCGGGGCAACATCTACTTCAGTATCCCGTTCGGCTAATGTGTCTTTCTGAGCCCAAATAGCCTGCTATTACAGACCTTCTCCCCAGCCCCTTATACGCGTAATGCCCGAGTCCCCCAATTCACAGACAAGCTTTAACTCACAAAGTACAGAAGCCCATCCAACTCGATAACCAATTACGTCTTCAGGTTTACGAAATCCATAGTGGTGAAGAGTAACCAACGTATCGTCTTCAACTTGTTCGAATCTTACGTTTACGATTGTTTCCGGCTCATCACCATATACCCAGCTGAACTCTATCTCTTCGTTTTCTTCCAGCTTTCTGAAAACGACTGGTCCCTTGCCTTCCGCCCACCATGTATATAGACCAGCATATCGTCTATCGACAACCGGATTTTCTGCTTGGATGAATCGCTTCAGCTTTTCAGGGTTGGTCCAGACATCGAATGGCAGTTCTGGTGGTGCTCTGATTAGTACACTCTGACGAACTTCCTTTGGATCATACCGCGTAGGTCTGAGTGGATGATAATCTGAGTAGTCGAACCTATGGGCTGGTTCACCTAATACTACAAATGATTTGAAATTGGCGAGCATGATGGTCCAGTGTTCTGGCATATTCAGAGGTAGTGCAGCAGCCGGAACCGGACCGTGATTCAGCTCGATGAGAGTTCCAGTCTGAAAGGGGCTGAAATTGAACACTACCAGTGTTTCCACACCCAGAATATCCCATTCGAACAAAATCGCTCGATGCTCCTTGATTTTCTTAATGGTCCACTGGCTAGCAACTTCGGGAGAATGGGGCGCATTGTCTCCAAGAAACTGTATCTTTCCGCCCTCCTTCAGGTTGGCTGTGATTTCATTTCCGAGCCACTGCAGCATGACCAGATCGTTTAGAAAGAGGTCCCAAGTCTCCTTGATATCCTTGGGAATCTCCACTGTCATCTGGATAACAGGCAATTGGCCTGATTTTCCCTCTGTCACGCTCCAAGCCTCAGTGTAAGTGTTGCCATTCTTGGCTTATTTACATAACGGTAGAAAAAGAAAAGGGATTGGGGAGACAGCATCTCTCCCCGTATTAAACTATTATAGTGCTTCGGCTACGGGCCATTTCTTCCATAGGTAGGCGAATATAAGTTGGACCCATATGAGCATTAGTAAGAAGCTCGTGGGGTTGTCATGGAAAGGTGATCCAACATAGGCTGCCCCTAAGAACGGCGAATACAGGTAGAATGCCCCAAACAACACCGTACCAATAACCAGAATGGCAATGAATCTTATTGCTAGATTCTTGCCTTGGCTAAAGCCTTTGGGCCAGTTGTCAAAGAATAGTGATACAACCACAACAGCAACGATAAGCCAATCAGCATAACCCACATTCATGAGACCTATGCCAACTGTCAGCTGCTCGATGCCCGGTACCGGATATCCTACCATGGCAAAAACTGGCACGAATACAAATGCCACGATGTAGCCCGCGAGATAAACCATCACTAGACCCAATACGCTGCAACCAATGAGAGCTGCGACACCAATTTTTGGCTGCTTTCCCGCCTTGTCCCACGGCCAATACTCGAAAGCCATGAGCGTAAGGAGGGAGAAGAAAATCGTCCATTGTGTCCAGCCCATATTGATGCCGTACATTGGCAAAACCCAACTTTGGATGTCTGTTGGGACTGCATCGGGATTGCCGTACGGGAAGAACAGCAAGAGCCACACGATGATTGTGATTATCCATCCAACGATGAATAACCTGATTCCTCGACCTGGCTGTTTCTTATCAAACCAGGGCCAGTACATGCTACCTGCCAGCCATAGAACGGCGAATGAAAACATCGAGGCCGATAGTGAGCCGAATATCGCCCAACCTACTCCGATGTGCGCCGCAGGATCCGTGACCCCAATCCATGGACTATAGACCATAGAGAACCAGTTGGCAACAAAGAAGAACACGAATGCTATGACGATGTTTACTATTGTTGCTACAAGTCCAATCTTCCATGGCTCACGTAACTTGGATATCGGCCAGTTTTCAAACCAGATGGCAAATATCACTCCCATAATCCCGAATCCCGCTAGTATCGACGAAAGTGTCGCTACGCCCGGGATAAACCATACCAAGAAGGTAATCACGAAGACCAAGATGAGGGAAACAATGCCCGATATTGGTTGCTTCCATCTTGGAACCATCACAATTGGTGCTTCTTGCGATTCTGGGATTAGCACTTTCTCTTTTGCTCTTTTATCCTCTGGAGATGTCATAATTTCTCACCCCAAGTAAGTACTACTCTTATAGAAACGGTCCTACTTTAAAGCATCGGATGATATTTATGGCCCACAAATTATTCAAAAATGAGGGGTAGAAGTGTATGGACCTCTTGGAAAAAGAAGACACGAAAATCGCCTATGAAGTAAGCGGAAACGAGAATGGCCAAAAGATAATTCTCATTCATGGCCTTTTCCTCAATGCGGATTGTTGGAAATACCAGCTACCTGTGTTCGAACCTGATTACCAAGTTCTGCGATTCGATCTACATGGCCACGGCCGCTCTATCAAGCCTGGTGAGC
Organism: Candidatus Thorarchaeota archaeon; assembly: GCA_046482545.1. GTDB lineage: Archaea > Asgardarchaeota > Thorarchaeia > Thorarchaeales > Thorarchaeaceae > WJIL01. Next base: position 135,312 of record JAWOEX010000039.1, on the reverse strand, counting down.
GATTTACCATTAGGAACTATGTCACGGATATGGAGATTCTGTTGGACCATCTTGGATGGGATGATGATTTCATCTTCATCGGCCATTCATTGGGTGGGATGGTTGCATTGGTCTACGCGCTTGAAAATCGAGATTCAGTTGACCGGATGGTCATAAGCAGCTCGTATTGCTTTGTCAGTGATGAAGCCACGACTGACGTACTTGGCCGCGTGAAGAGCAACCCAGTTCATGATTTTGCAATGGGTATCAGCAAGAGAGGATTATCACCATACGATGAGGAAATAGCAGAGTGGGTAGCCAAACAGATGTCAGATCACATGTCGAAAAAGGACGCAATGCTTGCTACGGCTGCATCAGCCAAGTTCAATATTTGTGAGCATTTACGTGACTTAGAGGTTCCCACTCTCCTAATTGTTGGGGAGGAAGATATCACAACCCCTGTGTGGGCCTCTGAAATGTTGCATGAATGGCTTCCGAACTCGGAATTGGTGATTGTGCCCAATGCTGGCCATCTTGTTATATTGGATCATGCTGAGGAATTCAATGAACAGGTTCGATCATTTGTTATATGATACACAGCATCTTGAAGCAAGGAGCGGGTTGTTTGAATAGTATTTCAGACATATGCGCCGTAGGGGGAAGGTTTTCTGAAAGAAACAGAATAGTCGAGTCTAATATGTAGAAACAATGTGGAAATACTTGGAGACATGATAAGAGAGGGTACACTGATTCGGATGCTTTTTATAGAAAACCAGGAAAATTTAGTAGACTTGGTCTTGGGGCCGCAATGAAGATTCAAGGCACAACCCAAAGCGGTTTCAGAGCATTACGGGAGCCTCACGAATAATGGTGAATGAAAAGAAAATGCCTCAGCAAAAGGTTGATTCTCCTGAGAAGAAACGAGAAGGCCATTCTTCTGATAGGTATTATGCACTTCTAAATTCTTTAGACGATGCAGTTCTAATTCATGATATGAGCGGCAATTTCATAGAGGCTAATACAGCAGCTCTCCAGCGTTTGGGGTATACACGAGATGAGCTCCTCGACATTGGTCCCAAGGAAATTGACGCTTCTGAATATGCATCGCTGGTTGATAAGCGCATTGAGAAGATTCGTAAAAATGGTCATTTGGTATTTGAAAGTGTCCATCTAACCAAGGATGGAACGAAGATACCTGTTGAGATTGCGAGTTCTGTTGCTGACTACGATGGGCAACAAGTCATCATCAGTGTAGCCCGAGACATAACGAAACGAATGCAATACAAGAAAGCATTGGAAGCAAGTCAAGAGCGACTGCGCTTTGTCGTCGAAGGGGCTGGGTTAGGGACGTGGGATTGGAATATTGAGACTGGTGAAGTGGTTTTCAATGATAAGTGGGCAAATATGATTGGATATGATTTATCGGAAATTGAATCAAATCTGGATGCATGGAAAAAAAGGGTTCAACCTGATGACCTTCCAAAGGTTATGGACACATTAAACAAGCACTTGGAGGGAGAGACGGACTACTATGCATCCGAGCATCGGGTGAAGGCAAAAGATGGAAATTGGGTATGGATAGAAGATAGAGGAAAAGTGGTCGAGCGAAAAGAGAATGGACAGCCCCTCCGTGCTACTGGGATACACCTAAATATAACTGAACGAAAATATGCCCAAGAAAACCTTCAGAAAGAAAGAAGCCAGCTCTTGGAGATTTTCAATAGCATTGATGAGATTATCTACGTGTCTGACCCAGAAAGCTACGAAGTACTCTTCGTAAATCAATACCTGAAAGAAAAGTTCGGTCGAGATTTGGTGGGAGGGAAATGCTACGAAGAATTCCAGGGCTTTGACAAACCCTGTGATTTCTGCACTAATGAGATAATACTAGAACATCCAGGTGAACCCTATCAATGGGAATATCACAATCCAATATTGGATGTTGATCTCTTGGTTACTGATAGAACAATACGATGGCCTGACGGCAGACAAGTACGATTTGAGATTGCAATAGACATAACTGATCAAAAGAGAGCCGAGCGGAATTTGAAAGAATCCAATAGGAAACTAGAGCTATACACTTCTCTCCTCAAGCATGACCTTGCAAATGACATTCAAGTACTAATCAATCGCTTGGAATACGTAGAAATGCTAGAGGATCCTCAGGACATGAAAACGCAATACAAACAGGTCAGGGCAGCCAGTAAGCGGATGGCCAAGCTTCTGAAGATCTTTGCGGAATCAAGAACCGGTGAAAATGATGGTCTAATTGACATTATCGAGACATCAATCGAACACTCCAAAGAGGCCAATCCCGGTCTGGTGATATCCACTGAAATGGTGGGCAACAGAAGGAAGCTAAACCGGAAGATGGGAGAGTTAGTAGGGCCTGTATTCGATAATCTTCTGAGAAATGTTGTTCAACATGCCGGTTCTAATGCTCATGTTAGTATCGAGATATCCGAAGACAAGGATGATGTGATTGTCATGGTTTCCGATGACGGACCTGGAATTCCTGAGTCAATGCGTTCAAAGTTGTTTCGACAAAAGTATTCTGGTACAAGAGGTATGGGCCTATCCCTTTGCAAGAGGGTAGTGGAGGCTTATGAAGGCACATTCACGCTTCATGAATCCGGGTCCGATGGTACGACATTTGAAATACGACTGCCAAAAGATTTGGATACCTCTTAATGGGGTGAAATCCAGTGGATGTATTCACAGGCTTCTCCTCAGTTCTATCTACGCATCAAGGTTACAATCGCATATCCATCTAGGACCGTTTTCCCATCCTGATTCACTACAGTTGTATTGAGTTTGATATGCTTCTTCTCGTCCATCTTCTCCGCTACTTCAACCTTTGTTGTAATGCTATCCCCGATTCGAACAGGCCTTTTGAAATTCATATGTTGACTGACATATATCGTACCTGGGCCGGGTAGTTTCATACCAATTGCAGTACTCACAAAAGCAGCCGTAAGCAACCCGTGGGCAATTCGTCCCTTAAACATTGTTTGTTCAGCCCATTCCTGATTGAAATGCAAGGGATTCCTGTCGCCACTCAGCTCGCCAAAGGATTGAATGTCCTCTTCAGTTATGGTGTGTTTAACTTCGGCGGTCTGACCTATTTCTATTTCTGAGTATCTTGGAATTGTAATATCATTCACTTCATTTACCTCCTATGGTTCCCCCACTCTATCGTAAGTGCGTTCCACGACCAACCAATCCCTGCCGCTGTCAGAACAACGAGATCCCCATCGTGTATCTTACCGTCTCTGCGACCCTCTTCGACTGAGACAATGGCATCATTCTGTCCCATGTGTCCGTATTCTTCGAAGTAAGTGGATTCTTCGTAGGGATCGACTCCGAGTTCCTCAGCAACGTACTCGAAGGCACTCCGCTTCATCCGAATGAGGCCCAGGTAGTCTATATCTTCACGTGTATATCCACTTCTCTCTAGAGATTGGTCAACTACTTTTAGGAAGTTCTCCATGGAGACGTCGTCGAGTTCTTCCTTCAATTTCTTGGGATTTGTGACATCCAGATAATGCAATCCCTTCTCTATCGCTTCACAAGTGATAGGCATTTTCGTTCCCCCAGCAGGGACATAGACATATTCTGAGAATCTACCATCAGATATCACACTGCCTTCTTGCATCACATTCTTGGGGTAGTCATTCCGTAATATGACTGCAGCCCCACTAGCCGCAAGGTCATGCATGAACCTTGTTGTGATGTTGCTGTAGTCTATTAGGTCGCAGTTTCTGTACCCACTGCCAATCATAACCCGTTCATAGCCATGAGTTCTCATCATAGATTTAGCTACCATCATGGCAACGATGATAGTACCACAGCGCTGGTTGATGTCAAATGCCCAAGCATTGGTTGCTCCAATATCTCCTTGAAACTTGATGCCGTATGTCTGCATAGGATGCTCCGCGTACACTTCTCCTGCCCAGATGACTAGGTCAATATCCTTCTCAGGGTCTATATCTGCTCTTTTGATTGCGACTTCAGCTGCTTTCACTCCCATCGCCACGGTGTGATCTCCGTCCCCTGGAACTGCCTTGCTCTTCAACCCAATCTTGGTTTTCATGATATCAACAGGCGTGCCAGAGCGTTCGGAGATGTACTCAGCAGTGTGTCGCTCTGGCGGGATATATGTTCCAATAGCTTCAATGCCAATAGGTTTGTAACTCATTTACGATTACTCCTCTTCTTCCAGCTGCCGTTTCAGAATTTTTCCCGCAGCACTCATTGGCAAATCCTCCCTGATTTCGTAATATTTTGGACTCTTGTATTTCGCAATCTTGCCATCCAAGTAGTCTTTGATTTCTTCTACTGTTGCGGACTTGTTTGGTTTCAGCATAATGAATGCTTTGCCAACCTCGCCCCACTTATCATGGGGCACACCAATGACTGCAGCCTCCATCACCGCAGGATGCTTATAGAGGACATCTTCTATTTCAGGGGGATACACATTTTCTCCTCCTGAGATGAACATGTCCTTCTTCCTGCCAACGATGTAGTAAGCCCCGTCTTCGTCCTTTTGGCAAAGATCTCCGGTGTGTACCCAACCATCCGGGTCAATCGTTTTTTTCGTTTCCTTAGGCTCATCCCAGTATCCTGAGAATATGTGTGGCCCTTTGAGAAGCAACTCTCCCACATCGCCTTGTGGAACCTCCTCGCCATCCTCATTTGCAATTTTCATATCACAATGGAGTACAGGATACCCCACAGAATTAGGTTTCTTCTTGATGTCACTTATTGGAAGGTAGAAGTTGTTTGGACCAACTTCCGTTAGACCATACCCCATCTTGAACGGCTTGCCTTTCTCCCAATAATTCTCCATAATTGCTACTGGGCATGGAGCTCCTCCGCTTATGAAGACCCTGACCGAGCTGAAATCGGTCTTCTTGAATTTCTCATGTTGAGCCATCATCTGAAACATGGTTGGAACGCCTATCACTATGGTGCACTTCTCATCTTCGATAACTCGCAATGTTTCCTTGGGGTCAAAATCTCCCATGAGTATGGTTTTTGCGCCAAGATGATAACAGGGCACCAAAAGCACGTTCCACCCTCCTGTGTGAAACAACGGAAACAACAAAGGTTGGACATCATCTGGTCGAAGCCCCCAACTCATGCAGGTATTAACCGAGTTCCAGAAGATGAGACGATGTGAGAGTATCGCACCTTTGGGAAGCCCCGTGGTCCCTCCAGTAAATACAATCATGTGTGGATCGTCGAATACCAGCGTAGGTCTTTCTACAGGTTCGGCGGATTCTTCAGTCATGAGTTCGTTAATATCTTGGTCATCATCGTTCACGGGTTCTCCCATTGCTAAGACATTGTGGTCCGGTCTGACTTCCTCAAAGCTCTGGCCTATGTCTGAATCGTAAACCGTCAGTGATGGCTCGGTCTTCCTACGAAGGTATTCAACTTCTCTTGGTGCTAGCCGCACATTGAATGGAACTAGTATTGCTCCAATCTTTCCGGTAGCTAGAAAAAGGTCGATCATTTCAAACCGATTCTTTGCGTATGTTGCCACTCGATCCCCTTTCTTGATGTCGTATTCTTGGAGTACTCGCGCAAGCTGGTTTGCTCTCGTTTCCATTTCTGCGTAGGTATACAATTTGTCTGTTGTGTTATCGAAAAACGCTTCTTTGTTGGGAGTAAGCGTCGCTCTTCTTCCAGCCCAGTCTCCGATCCAGGACCAATCACGTGGAATATCCTTCAAAGTCTAACCTCCGACGGTGAAGTGTTGCTGTAGTGAACAGCCTACTGTAGACAATCTGGTTATAAGATAGAAATCTTGCGGTTTCTTAGGGTGAGTACTCTAGGGCTTTCGGCGCCTTTTCACAAGTAATGAGAGCTCCTTATATGCCAAATTTCTTTGAAACTAGGTCATTTCATCAAATTGTGAGAACCTTCCTCAACAAGCTGCAGATATGCATCAAAGATCACAATTTGCAGAGGCACTCAATTTAGCGGAACAGGGACGGAAATCTTTCTTGAAAGGGGATAGACCCGAACGGGCCACTGAAGCACTGCGTGTCATGGTTGATTGCACAATGAACCAATGTGACCTTAACAGTACGTAACAACGCTATGAAGAGCTATTGAAAGAAGCACCTACCAAGCGGTATGAGTCTGCTGCCAGCCGGGAATTAGGCCAAGTTGCAGCTCAAAGAATGAACTACATATTTCCGACAGAATGGGATAGATTCCTGCTGAGAGTACTGTTGACCAATGGTACATTCCTTGGAATGCTTTCGGTCTGGTGAATCCTCTTCGTGGACTAGGCCAGCTTTCTGAAGCAAAGACTAACCTTGAACAGGCGCTAACAAGTTTTCAAAATCTGAATCAGCAGAATCTGGCAACATGGCCACCTGTGAGTATTGTGGGCCACGCGTGGGCTAAACTCGGAAGTGGCCCTGAGAACTAGACGGTTTGCTCCCCCATCTTTTGAATTACTGCGGCTATTCGTTGTGTTGCTTTCAGGAAATTCTCAACAATGATAGACTCATTGGGTGAATGCACTCTGGACTCGAAATCACCACAACCCACCGAGACCATTGGCACCAATCCCTTGAAGAGATATAGCGGGCCGGACCCTGGACTCGTCGGATGTACCACGGGTTCATGACCAAAAATCTGTCTAGTAGATTTTCTTGCAATATCGACAAACGGATGGTCAATTCGGGTCTTGGCGGCTGGATAGCCATGATGCCACGCGATTTTGATGTCTGAGAAACCCTTTCTATCCAGATGCTTTCGGAGCTTTCTGACTATATCCTCGGGGCGCATGGATTCCACAAGGCGGAAATCGATTTTGACAGATGCTTTCGCTGGCAGTACAGTCTTTGCCCCACTACCCTGCCAACCACTGTCTATTCCAGCGATGTTACAGGTTGGTGCATTATAGAAGGCCTCTTTCAACTCCATTCCTGTCATGCCATTAAGAAACTCAGGGATATCATAGAACTCGCGCACTTCATTCTCATGCATATCATTGTTCATGATTGCCTTTCGTTCAGCTTCGGAAAGTGGTTTGACATCATCATAGAAACCATCAATCAGAATTTGATTGTCTTCGTTTCTCAGCGAGTTCAAAGCCCAAATTAGGCGATAAGCTGCCGATGGAAGTATGCATGCATAGGAAGAGTGGGCATCCATAGCTAATCGTTCAATCTCAAGTTGAACATAGAGGAGCCCTTTGAGGCCTAACCAAACTTCTTGCCTTCCCTCTATATCGGAACTGCCAAATTCCCAAATACCACCATCTGCCTTTAAGAAATCCTTATTCTCCTTCACAAATTCGTGGAGGTGTGGGCTACCAATCTCTTCCTCACCTTCCGCCATGAATTTGATGTTGACCGGCAAATCGGTAGCACTATCTTGGAATGCCTTGAGAGCCCAAACACGGGTTATGAGGTCTCCTTTGTTGTCAGCAACTCCCCTACCGTACAGCCTTCCATCTCGCCGGTTCAATTCAAAGGGTGGCGTATCCCAAAGGTCGAATGGCTCTGCAGGTTGGACATCATAATGATCGTAGAACAGAAGTGTCTTCTCAGCACCTACGTCGAGTTCACCAACGACGACTGGAAACCCTGATGTTTGCTGAATGGATGTTTCTAAGCCGGCTGATTCAAATAGATGCTTGGTTTTACCGGCAGCCTCTTTCATATGTTCTCCCTTTGCAGCAACTGATGGAATCGAGCACAATTCACCGAGATCCTCAATGGCGTCTTCTAGATGGTTCTCTATGTATTCGACGATTTCGTTACTCATTCTACAGCACAGCTAATACATTCCTTTCTGTATGAAATAAGCACTTCTGTTTTCGCCTGATATTCGAAATCTACGAAGTCAGAACTACTAGTGCGACACCAAGAATAGTGGCGATGATACCAATGACCATGCGCGGAGTCACCCGCTCATTGAGGTACTTCACGGATACTGGAACTGCAAAGATCGGGGCTGATGAGACAATGACAGATGTAGTAGCTGCCCCCAGGAGCTTTGTCGCATTAACGTAGAGTATTGAACCAATCGCCATTCCAAAAAGGGCGGCAACTGCCACGACCTTGATTACCCGCAATGGAGGTATGCGCATGCCCCTTTTTCTACCGAAAGCAAAAAGTGGAAGGAACGCAATTGAACCAAAAAAGATTCTAACCAAGTTTCCTGATATCGGATCCACATCAGTGACTCCAACTTGAAGTATGACAGCTCCAGTAGCATACAATACCGACGTGAGAAATGCAAGAAATATGCCGAGAACATCATAACCCTCACTCTCATGTTCATCACCACCTGTGTCTTGTTCCCGTGAGATTATGATGACACCCAGAACGGCCACAATGGTGCCTGCTAATCTTACAGGGATAAGCGCTTCTCCAAGAAAGAATATTGTCAGTATATATGTTAAGACTGGGAAGCTCATAGATATCGGGAACGCGATTGATACTCCGATACGTTCTTGACTCACCAAGTATATGGTATCCCCAACTACTGCACCTAGAATGACTGACAGAGCCAGAAAGACCATGGTCATGAATGATATGGTTGGTAAAGCTGGAAAAAAGAGAATGAGTGCCAGAACAGCTGTAAATGGTAATGCTATCCACATTTTGATTGAAGCCACCGCAATGGCATCGATGTTGTCTGCATACCGTCGATAGACAGTGACAGAAAGGGCATAAAGCGCAGCACCAAGAACTCCTGAGACAGTACCTGCTATGATATCTGGCGAGAGCTGCATAGCATGATTCTCCTTGAGGGGTGGTTAAGTCCTTTGGGATGTTGACAAGGTCCATTTGATTGATTCGACGCAGATGACCATCTCATCAAAATCCTAAGATGACAATGGCGACCCCTGTTACACTCATGATGGTTCCTAATATGACTCTCTTGGTGACTTTTTCTCCTAGGAATGGGACCGCAATGGCCAAACCGAATATGGGGGCCATGGAATCGAGGAGTGAAGTGATGGTTGCACCAACATACTTGGTTGCTATCGTGTACAGTAGTGAGCCTAAACCGAATCCGAACAGCGCGGCAACAGCGACGATTGCTGCGGATCGTCGGTTGGGTTTCTTCATGCCACTTATCCTAGCTCCTGCATAGATGGGCAGAAACGCAATTGAACCGAAAATGGAACGAATGAAGTTGGCCGGCAGGGGATCTACACCCTCCAGTCCTACTTGCAGCAATACCACAGCTACTGCATATCCAATCAGGGCACAAATGGCGAGAAATATGCCGACGACACGACCAGCTTCTAATCTGAACTCCTTAGCTGTTTCCCTGTTCCGCTCATAGGAGATGATACCGATTCCTGCTACCGCTACGATGACTCCCCCTAACCTGGTCAAACGTAGGGATTCTCCTAAGAAAGCAGCGCTGAGAAGATACGTCATAATCGGATATGCGTAAGCAATTGGGAAAGCAAATGCAACTCCAATTCTATCTTGGGCTTGAATATAAAGTGTATCTGCTATCACAGGTCCGACAATTGATAGGGCGAGAATGAATAAGGTACCCAGGGACATGAAGAGCGGTAGTGTTCCATAGAAAACGAGAACAAGTGTAGTCATTAAACCCAAGGTCACCCAAATCTTAATGGCGCTGGTTGCAATTGGCCGAATCCCCTCTTCCTGTGATTTGTATACCGTCACCGAAGCAGCATAGAGAACAGCCTCCAGCAATCCTGCAGAAACGCCAATCAGAAGATCCTGGGTGAGAAGTGTCATGTTGACTCTGCAGTCTTGAGGTACTTTTACACTATAGGATACCGACATTAGGGCCCCTCAACAAATCGCCGCCTCTGTCTTGCTCTAGTGAGGCTTTGATAACCCCAAAAGGCCCCAATGGAACCTGCCAATCTTAAAGTGAATAAGCGGTTCTCAAAGGAACAATACTGTTAGTATGTATGTCAACACTGGAAGACTTGTGGATATCAGGAACACTACTGATACCCGATACATTCTTGGTTCAGTAGATACACGGTACCTTCAACCACGGCACCTATAATGAAAGACAGTGCCAGAAAGACCGTAGTGACGAATGATATGGTTGGCGAAGCTGGAAAAAGAGAATGAATCACAGAATAGCTGGACATGGTAAATCTATCCACATTTTGATTGACGCTACAGCAATAGCATCACTGTCTTCTGCATACTCAGGTAGACAGTGACAGAAAGGGCATAGAGTGCAGCACCAATAACTCCTGAGATATTACCTGCTATCATTTGTGGCAAGAGGTGCGTAGTACTTTTTCCCACTAGGACTCGTTAAGTCCTTTGGAATAATGACAAGATGGTTTTCTCTCGTTAAAAGAGATGGGGCAGAATCTCATTCAAGGAATTTCATAGAGAGATACTTTTGATTGGCCCATGAGTAGATTTGATGTTTGGATTTCCGGTATCTTTCTACCGATTGCCTTTCCCAATCCACCCTGAAAGACGCTCAAACCATCAGACCAAAAGGAGCAACCGAATGACCCCTATGGAACGCGTTGTTGGACTCATTGGGGCTGAGTCAATAATTGTATCGATAAATCCTAATTTAATACGACCAGCCCAACTTATTCCCAGCAAGAAAAATACTCTTGCCTGTAATCTGAGGAATAGAAATCTTGGATAGCCCATATTTGATGAGTCCCCGAGGACCACAAGGAAGCCTTCGGCCATTCTGGAGGTGGTGACACTTACGGGGGCCGGGTGGAACCTAGAAGTTTCAACCAGATTGTGTTCACATAATGTGTAAGAAACAGGTTATCTAGGAGATATTTAACGAGCTGAGCTACAAATAGAAACCTGGGGATCAAATCTGGGTGAACAAAAATAATGGATGGATGAGCAAGATGCCTTGCTCACCCTACTGTGGATAAACTATTCACGACGCCGAACTATTATAATCAACGCTACTACTACTACGCCAACTACAATGGCAATGAGCAACCCTAGATTAGTATCAATTGTTGCTCCAATCGGTGGAGTTGTATCGTCTGTTTCAGTAGTGGTTGTATCAGTAGTTGTTGCGTCAGGAGCTGGATCGATAACTATGTTGCCAGATGTGGAATTCCACGTACCAATCGAGCTGTTCATGTAGATTGTGTACGGAAATGTTCCATTTGATGCAGGCGTCCATGTATAAGAGTAGACATCACCCGAAGAGGTCATGGTATAGTTTATCCCATCAAACTCAAACCAAACACCATCTATTCCATCATCATGTTGGACAGTAATGGAAACAGTCAATTCTTGTCCTACCACTCCAGGTTCGGGGGTAAACACAAGGTCTGTCCAATCCGGCGCTCTAACAATGTCGATAGTACTTTGTGTGGAACTCCAAGTGTTGATGTAGCTCTCCATGTAGATCGTGTACGGAAATGTTCCATTTGATGCAGGCGTCCACGTGTACGAGTAGGAATCGCCAACACCTGTCATAGAATGATTGGTTCCACCAAACTCAAACCAGACAGCATTCACGCTCAAGAAGTAAGTAACCTCTATCGATACGGTCACGGATTGACCAGCAACAAGGGGACTAGGTGAGAAGTTTAGATTGCTGTATTCTGGAACGCTGGTGAGCACCTCGTACTTGAATTGTTGGGATTCCCAAGGGGCCCAAATTCCCGTTGAGTCCATGGTTCGAACTCTCCAGAAGTAATTGGTAGCATTCTCAAGAACATAACACCCATCATATACAAGTGATTCTTGCGAGTAAACAACATCTAGATGCAAATCATATCCTCTTGTGTCATTGCCCGCATAATTGGAGCCGGTGAATGTTAGGTTATATGCTCGATACACTCCAGCATTAAGCTGTCGACGGACAGTCAGCCCACCTTCCTTGAGAGAGTCCCAGGTCATCTCAATGAGCAGATCGAAATCCCCAGTTATTTGGAACGCATTCTCGAAATCAAACGCCAATACTCCACCAATATTTCGAATCCGATACAGGCTCTTGTCAATCAGTACTGTTGGCTGAATACCGCCATAATTGATCTCGAAATCAGTATGATCGAGTTCGCCTTCAATCGGGGTTTCTAGGATTCTCAGGGTGAAATTTTCATATACAACATCTCCAAAGAATTGATTGACCGGGAAGTACATTCTGTCGATGGTTCCCGGATTTGGCAATAGAGATTTGTTATATTTGATTTGGAAGATGCCTCTCGTTCCCAATTCAACATCGAATGGATAGCTATTCTGCGTTGAATCAAGTCCCTCAAAGACACTCTGACTTGAAAGGTCGATACGCAAGTTGTGCTCTCGTGCAAAGGCATAGTCTGCATCAGTGCTCTTCTCTGCACCAACACCCCAAGTATAGGCAACTGAGCCTTCTAGGTCAGACGAGTGTTTTGAAGCCAGAAGATCTCCAGTGTTGTTGGTGAATCTGAACTCGATGATTAGGTCGTAGCGCTTATTTAGGAAGAATGAATTCTCCACATCAAAGACTAGCCAGCCATCATGATTTTCGGGGCTGTAGATATCTCTGAAAAGCACTGTTGTCGGTCTTGCACCACCCAGATTGGCTTGAAAGTCGCTACCTAGAGCACCCGAAACGTTGGTATGGGTCAGAAGTATCTCAAGATTCTCAAAGACCGGTCTTTCAGCGTCAGAATCAACATCGAAGCACAATCTGTCTATTACTCCCGGTCCTGATAGCTCTGTTGCATTATACTTGAACTGAAATCGCATCCCTGAGTCGGTTCCGAATGGTCTTAAATTGCCAGTACTCCCGGTATCATGAACATTGAGGATAGACTTAGGGCTATGTCGCAGTAAGTGCATCGTTTCATTGAAAGAGCTGCTGTTCCACATCTCTACCTCATAACCTCGCTGGAAATCACCAATGGTGTCTTCAACATCCCAGCTGAGTGTTGGATCATCACTCTTTATGTAATCGATGTGCGGCGAGCTTGATTCGCCATCAACTGCAAGATTCGTAGTTACCGGCTCTTCATATTCGATAGCAAGATAGGATGCGTTGAAGTAATCATGTTCCCTCTCTGTGAAGTACTTGAAGGTTTTGTTTGTCAGCGTTTCGTCTACCTGCTTCAAGACTTGAGAGAGCATCTTGTCCCCGTTCAAGGATGTCATTACATCGTTTGTAACATCGAATGAATACCATTCTTGGATTTCAAAGGAAGTATCTAGTACTGTTGTTGGTGATGCTGCAAAATCCGGTTGATTATTCCAAGTGATGTCTGTCTCGTTCCAAGTGCTATTTGAAGAATAGTACATACCAATTGCAAGATCATCACTATCCGCTACCCTATCATTGAGATGCACTCTTAGCTCTGCTTTGATTAGTGCTATGTCTGTGGGAACATTGTGCAAGTCAAACAAGAGCCAAGAACGGGCATATAGAGCTATACTGCCGTAACCAACGAAAAGGCCTCCTTTATGCTCATTGCTATCATAATTGTTATCAGGGTGTCCTGAAACAACGGCCTCGTCAGCGAAAACAGGGATCTTCATGTAATGTGATGATCCTTGGGATAATGTTCGTTTCGATGTCGGTTGTATGTTCAATGCTTCTTCTTGTTCGTAGTCTAGGTGGCTTGTTAATGGCATCACTGCGCTTGCCAAGAACAAAGCAATACAAACCAAGGGCAAAAATCTTCTTTTCATTTTCATAACTCCATCTTATATAACGTATTGCACACAACGATTTCGTTCAGTTGAGGTGAGCTTGGACATGCTCAACGTCAAAAGGAGCTTAAAGCGCGGCATGCTAGTTTTTCATTTTTTTCCTGTTGTTTTACTTATAAGTATGTACTATTTCTTACTGGGGCACGTATACACATACATTGTTCCTTGCAATTCTTCAGAATCTGAAAGCCAATGAAGAATTCCCGCCCTCGCTGCCGATTATGTCTTTTCTCTAAGGAATACCGACATTACGGAGCCTCAGCAAATCATAGTCTTATATGCTTCTACTGGTAGTCAGAATCCAATTACCACAAGAATAACGCCTAGGATACTGATTACCGTTCCAACAACAGCTCGGAGCGTCACTTTTTCGTTCAGGTGATGCACTGACATCGGAAGACCGAAAATCGGACCCATTGAAGCCATTACTGACATTGTTGTCGCTCCGACATATTTCACACTGATTGCATACAGCAACGAACCAAAACCCATGCCAAAGAGTGCGGCAACAGCAGTGATTTTCGTTGCCTTTCTCGTCGGTTGATCCATCCCCCTGTATCTGGCCACGCCATATATCGGAACGAAGACAAGGCTACAGACGAACGTCCTCACAAAATTCGCATCAAGAGGATCAACACCATCAAGACCCACTTGCACGAGGACGGTACCGGCAGCATAACAGATTATCGCTAGAACAACCAAGACAAGTCCGACGATCGTTTTCCCACGAACATGTATTTCCTCACGTTTGTTTCTGTTTTGCTCCCATGAAAGCAATACAACTCCAGTAACAGCAAGAATCGCACCAAACCAGCGTGCCATCACGAAGGCCTCGCCGAGAAAGGCCATGGAGAGAATGTAGGTTACTATCGGATAAACATTGCTTATTGGATAGGCATAGGCCACACCAATCCGTTCTTGAGATAACAAGTAGAACGTGTCTCCAACAACCATTGAAGTAATCATACTAATAGAGAGAATCACAACGTTATGCATTGGTACTTGTAGTGCGGATGTCCTTAGGGTGACTAACACAATGAATCCCATTAGTAAGAAAGCGACCCACATTTTCAATGCGCTAACTGCTACTGGGTGGATTCCCTTACGTTGACCCTTGTAGATGTTCACTGAAATTGAAAAGAAGAGAGCATGCAGTAACCCGGCTGCAACTCCAATGACCAAATCTGAAGATACAGGGGCCATAATTACTGTAATCGTGGCCTACTGCTAATATTTCTGGTCAAATCCCCTCTGGTGTGTCATTATGTCATTACTTTGTCTCACCATAAGTCGCAACGATATCGATAATGGGTCCATACGCGAAACCAGCAAACAAGCTTGGAAGATCTCTGAATTCTGAGGAGAAGAAAATGGCAAATGAGACTATGATTCCGAGAATCAATCCTTTAACGGCGGCATTAACCAGTCGTTTCTCACCCTCTTTGCCTAACAGGTTGACCTCCCCTGCAAAACCAATCAGTATTCCCATTATGACTCTATTGTACCACATACCAAAAAGAAATACTGCATTTGTCATGTATCCTCCTGCTAACCTACTGCCAACTCCAAGTATACACAGAACTCCAAGTAGAGCTCCCACTAGAATAGAAATACCCATTCGTTTTTTCTGAATCATGTTCATCCCTCGCATCTTGGTATCGACTTTTCGTTTCATCTTGCTGTTTTGATACCTTTGATGCTTGGCAGTTTATTGGTTTCATCATTTAAGTATCCGCGGGTTTGGGGGAACCTTTCTGAAAAGCTAGAAATTGTAAGCAAGCAATCCCTACCGATTCCGAAGTGGTTGCCAGTTACAAACCACAAGTGTTATCTTATTTGTGCATAAACACAAATACAGAGTACCGAGAGTAATTCAAATGAAGCTGGGAATATCGTCAACAGGTCCGAGTTTGGACGCAGAAGTAGATCCGAGATTTGGTAGATGTCAGTATTTTGTTGTTGTAGATTCTGATACCATGGAATCTGAGGTCATACAGAATACAGCCGCTGGCGCCGCAAGAGGAGCAGGCATTCAGGCAGCACAGATGATGGCACAGAAGGGAGTTCAAGCAGTACTGACCGGAAGCCTTGGACCAAATGCTACACAGGCACTATCGGCTGCAGGGATTAAAATGGTTACAGGTGTAGGCGGCACTATTCGAAATGCGGTTGAGAGTTTCAAAAGCGGCGATGCTGAATCAGCTGGAACAGTAGCGCCTTCAGGAACCTCAATGGGTACAGGTGCGGGCGCAGGCACAGGAGCTGGTGCTGGAGTCGGAGCCGCGCCTAACATGGGCATGGGACGCGGAGGTGGACGCGGAGGTGGACGTGGAATGGGCTTTAGACGCTGGCCCGGCACTGGTGCGGGTCCGCAAGCTCCTACTTCACAAGCTTCTGCTTCAACAGATCAAGAACTGGAGAATCTTAAGAAGCGAATGGATAAGATGCAGGAGCAGCTGAAAAGAATCGAGAAACGTCTCGAGAAATTGGGCAAGTAATTTGCGCCGGAATTTCAATCAAAATTCCTCTCTTATTTGGCTATGATTTATCCTTCCATCCTTGCCATGCGGGGTCTTGTGTTAAGCGTGGTGTGCATTGTAGTTGTCGCGAAGCAAGCATGGATGATTGTCGAACTCCTGTCCAGTATCCTCCTGCTCGTTGCGCAGATGTCCTATCCCATTGCTGTGTTACCACCACTGCTTCAGTATGTGGCCGTTGTTTCACCTCTTACTTGGAGTGTAGAAGGTTTTAGGGGTTTTCTGATGGAGGGTTTCGCATTCTCCACTGCCATGAACGCTGTAGTAGCTTTAGTGGTTCTCGATATTGTATTCATTACAATCGGATTGCTACTATTCCGTTTGACGGAGAGAAATATAAGCTCTCGAGGAACTCTATCCGAATTCTAGGATTTCTGATTGGGTGCTAGCTGGTTAAGTGATTTAGAGATGCTTCTTCCATCACATGTGATGAGCACTTTCTCGATCAGCGCTCTAATGCGAAGTCAGTTTCGATGAAGTTGCCTGACTGATTCATCCAATTCAACTAGATGCCCAGACATGTCTCTGTGCGTACGACACCCTCGACTTCGTGAATTCTGTCCACGAATCTTCGGAAGTCTGCTTTTGAATCAAGTTCACCGACAGCTATAACGTCGTATGGACCGGTCACAACATGCGCAAACTCTATCTCATCAAAGGACTCCATTTTCTTTTGGACGCTCTCTGCGTTTCCCACAGAAACTTGTGTAAGCACGATAACTACAACCACTATTTTAGCCTCTCCGAGGTCTTTACTGCAGTTAATATTGTACTTCTTCACATAAAAATCATTCATACCTATCTACAATGATGCTTATGACTCTGGTTTCAACATTGACAATGCTCAGGCGCTTTCCTCTTCGTTCGCCTCTTTTTGTAATGTCAATATCTGGAGCCGTGGATCTTCCTTGATGACCTTTGCAACGACTTGCGTGGAGGTTCTTTTTATGTGTTCTAAAGACATAATTCTATCAAGGATTTTCATGTATGATCGGCGGTCTGCTGATCTAGTAAGAACATAGAAGTCTGTCTCTCCCAGGACAAAGTATACTGCCCATACCCCTTCCGTTTCAGCCAACTTCTTACCCACGTCATCGTAGTACTTGGGACCATATTCGGCACCTATGCGAATTATGGTGAGGTAGTCCATGTCCAGCTTTTCTGAATTGATGTGTGCATAATAGCCATCAATGATTCCTTCTCTTTCAAGCTTCTTTACTCTATAATGCACAGTCGACGAAGGTGCTCCAACGCGCTTAGCTACTTCTTGGAGCGGCGTTCGACAGTCCTTCTGGAGCTCCGAGAGTATCTTCAAATCGAGTTCGTCAAGTCCCTGTTTCGTTTTCATTCTGATCTCCCTCATTTCCATGTTTCATTGTTCTTCAGGTGTGAAACAAGCCACCTTACGTCCATCCTCTACTGTTCTTAATGAAGGTTCCTGAGAAGAGCATTTTTCCTTGGAAAATGGGCAGCGAGGATGGAACCTACAACCCGTAGGGAGATTGATAGGACTTGGTATTTCACCAAAAAGTAACATCTTCTCTCTCTTGGCAGTCGGATTTGGTACAGGCACAACTGAAATCAATGCCTTGGTATAGGGATGCTCGGGATCTTCAATAATAGATCGGATGTCTCCTGTTTCGACAACCTTTCCTAGGTATGTTACCGCAATTCTATCAGCTACTTGCCGTGCGACAGCAAGATTGTGTGTGATAAGCATGATTGTGATTCCCCGTTTATGTTTCAAATCAACGAGAATCTTCAGTATCTGCCCCCTCATTGAAACATCTAGCATTGAAACTGGCTCATCTGCAATCAGGACTTCTGGATCAAGCACAAGTGCAGCGGCGACCGCTACTCGCTGCCGTTGCCCACCGCTCAGTTCATGGGGGTAACGGTTGACATAATCTTCTGCAGGAGTTAATCCCACATCTTCTAGCGCAGTTTTGACCTTTTCTTCTTGCTCTTGTGCGATTCTACAGATATTATGAATTCTAAGGGGTTCTGCAACAATATCACCTATGCTCATGGAATTATTCAGTGAGCCATACGGATCTTGGAAAATCATCTGAATTCGAGTTCGGATAGGCTTGAACTCAGACTGGCTCATGTGCGAAATCTTGTTACCTTCAAGTAGGATTTCACCACTAGTTGGCACCTCAAGCCCCATAACAAGTCGGGCAAGGGTCGTCTTCCCGCAGCCGCTCTCACCAACAACTGCGAAAATCTCACCCCTATTGATATCAAGGCTGATTCCATCGACTGCCTTGATGTACTCTTCGGGTTCCGATCTGATAAGACTTGACAAGAAACCACCCCTGACTGCGAACCACTTCTTAATGTCATGAATTTCAAGAATAGCACTAGAGCTCATATCTCATCACTCCTGATACATGCAACCCGCGTTCCATTCTTCTCTTCAAGAGGCGGCACTGTCTTTCTGCATTCATCTATCGCGTACTCACACCGATCGTGGAACGGACATCCTGATGGGGGATTGCTCAAATCCGGGGGAACTCCCGGTATATAGTCTATTTCTTTTTCTTTTAGTATGCTTGGAAAAGAAGAAATCAGCTTTCTTGTATATGGGTGGACTGGAGACGTAAACAAATCATGAACAGAGGCTTCTTCCACAATACGCCCTGCGTACATGATTATCACCTTATCACATGTCTCTGCAATAACAGAGAGGTCATGAGTGATGAGAATCATAGATAGGTCTGTCTCTTTTCGGATGCTATTTATGAGATCAAGAATCTGGGCTTGAATCATCACGTCTAATGCTGTAGTTGGCTCATCGGCTATCACAAGTGACGGATGACAGGCTAAAGATAGTGCAATCATGGACCGCTGAAGCATGCCACCACTTAGTTCATGGGGATAGGCGTAGCCTCGAGACCGTTCAAGGCCAAGGCCTTCTAAGAGGTCAAGTGAGCGTTCAGTAGCTTCCTCCTTGGCAATGTCTTCATGCAATTGGATAGCATCCACCATTTGGTCGACGACTCTATGAACTGGGTTGAGTGCATTCATTGAACCTTGGAAAATCATTGAGGCTCTCTTCCAGCGAAAATCCCGTAGTTCTGCCTTTGCCAAGCTTAGGACATCTTGATTCTCAAAGTATATCGACCCGCTGTCAATTATACCCTCACTTGGAAGAAGCCGCAAGAGACTCATTGCTGTAGTTGTTTTCCCACAACCGCTTTCTCCACTCAATCCTAAGAACTCGCCATGGTCGAGAGTGAAATCTACGTCCTGAACGGCTTGAATTTCTCCTTTAAGCGTCTCATAATGGACGTTCAAGTTTTGGATATTGAGCAGTGGTTTGTCATTTCCCATCCTTTGTCACCTACCTTTTTCGCAATCTTGGGTTAGTAACTTCATCGAGTCCAAATCCGAGGAATGAAATTCCTACCAGAAGGCATATGATTACGATTCCTGGCGGCAGAATGAGCCAGTACATATGCAACGAAACAGCTCCTTGATTCTGCGCTAGATAGAGCATCGCTCCCCAACTGATTATTGCGGGGTCACCGAGTCCCACAAAGTCGAGTGATATCTCAAAAAAGATTGAGTTCATTACAAGAAGCACTGTCTGAACTATGATTAGTGGTGCCACACCTGGGAGGATATGTTTTGAGATTATGTATAAATTGCTCCCTCCAATGGACTTGATTCGTTCAACATAGGGTCGTTCTTTAATCGACAGGACCTGTCCTCTTACCACTCGGGCAGTTGTTGCCCAAGAGAATATTCCAATGACCAATAACATTGTTGTAATTGAGGGGCCTACCACAGCAGCTACAATGACCATGAGTATGAAACTAGGAATGACAAAGAAGATGTCCGTGAAGCGCATAAGGAGGGTATCAATCTTTCCTCCGTAGTACCCGGATATCAATCCAATTGTTGTTCCGATTGCAACGGAGATTAAAGTAGCAAGCGCACCAATTAGAAGAGTAATCCTAGACCCAGTAACTATACCACTGAAGATATCTCTACCTAATTGATCTGTCCCCATGAGATGGAAATCTGCAATATTCTTCGGTTGATATGATGCCAGTAGAAAAACCCCTACAACAAAGATTGCTAAAGCAGCGGTGATGAATAGCTGCGATAGCAGTCTCAAACGCGATGACATAATCTGTTGATCTGCAGACATCCTTTGACGAAACAATGCTTGGAAGATGATCCCTCCTGCAATAATGAGAAGAATAATCGATGTCGCCAGTGCAATCTGACTGTTGTCGTTGACGGATGCTATGGTAAATAGCGCTCCTGTTTCGCCAAGAACAAGTCCATAAAGCGTTCTTTTAAACCAGGATGGGATAGATGGAGCCTCTTTGTGGTTGGATACGAAAATAAACACCCCTCCCATAATCATAAGAGTAAATGAAATGCTAAATAGAACAAAATGCTCAAAGGGAAGCGGTGTGGGCGGTGAAAAGATGGGACCCGTTGAGAGCTTCTTGGCGCTGTAAGGTGCAATGACGTCGGCAAAGGCTGCCAAGAGAACAAACACAAAAACAAGTGCGAAACCTGCTAACCCCATGTTATTACCAGCAACTTGATGCATAATAGATGAATACCGTTCTGGGCGCTTCAAAACTGATCCAATGATAATCCCAATGAAACCAATCCCAAGAAAAGCCATCGTAGTTATCATAGCAGTGTTCGGAACTCCGGAGTAACCCAGAAATGGAAGCACCAGCAAGGTTGCGATTGCTATTATGGCGATGAACGCCACAAGTGAGAATACCTTTGAGATGATTTCGGGACGATTATGATTCCAGTAGTATTTTAGATTGCTGGGAGTATACGATGTGAAAACAGATTTCAGAAGGTTCAGAATAGAATGTCGTTTGACAACTAATAATGCAACTATCGTTACCGTTACTGAGATGTATAACATAGCTGGATTGAGAAATGCTAAAACACCATCGATTATTATTAGAAGAGCCAGAATTAAGTTTCCAGAACTTGGTAGTCTTGAAGAGAAGTCCCTATGGACAGCTTCTGTTTCCTTCTTTGGAGTACCCACACGAATTCGGGGATCAAGCCAGAAGTATATCATGTCGGCAAGCAGATTGGTAAACACCAATACGGCGGTAAACATGAAAAATGAAGCCTGAAGCATGGGGTAATCTCGATGCACAACGGCATCCCATATGAGGCGACCAATCCCATGGTAGTTGAACACAATCTCAATCAGAAGAGCACCAACTACTGAGAAGCCAATCTGGATTGCCACAACTGTTGCCACGGGAATGCGGGCGTTAGGAACTGCTTCTCTGTTTAGCTGATCTTTCTCGCTCAATCCTTTTGCCTTTGCCGTGAGCATGTAGTCCTCCCTTAGTACGTCTAGCAATGAATTTCTCATTAATAGGGCAAAAACGCCTAGGATGATTATGACTAACACCAAAACTGGTAGGAAGAGATGTGAAAGGGCATTGACAACGTATCCAATCGGATCATTCGGGTAGTCTTGCAGAGATAGTACCAAGTTGAAGGTACTTGTTGGTACAAGATGCAAATCATATCCGAAGATGCTCAGCATAATCATACCAAGCCAGAATCCAGGGATTGCATATGTTATCAGAGAGAACAGTACTCCCAGCGTACCCCATATCTTCTCTCGATTCCAAGCCGCCTTTTTCCCAATCCAGACACCCACCAAAATGGCAATGATATCTGCCGGAATCATCAGGAAGAGGGTGTTTACGAGACGAGTCATAAGAATTGGACCCACGGGTGCTCTGTAAAAGAATGAAATTCCAAAGTCACCTTGAAGGAAGTTAGCAACGAACATGAGAAATTGAATATGAAGCGGTTGGTCAAGGCCGAACCTGGCAATTATCTGGTTAATCATTTCCTCAGTGAGATTTGGATTTCTTGCCAACCGATCTTCGATACTCCCAGGCATTAGATGGAATATTGCAAAGTCTATTGCGAGAACTATGAATATAGTGACAATAGCTTGGAGAATGCGCTTTCCCAATACGTCCCTGAGGGCCATCTAGTCAACACTCCTCGCTTCATCAAGATTGCTAGCATTCATTCTTGCTGTTTTCGACATCGTATCAAGCCTTTGTCTAACTTCAGGTAAAAAGGAAACCTTAGCAGCGGATTTCTCTAAGAACTCTGCTTGCTTCCGTTCAATCTTCTCAAGAGCAACCAACCATTCTTGAGTACTAGCCTTCTTACCCTGATGTTGCTTAATATCAAAATCGTCGCTGTTCAATCCATGAATCGGTTCAAGAATCATTTCTGTCACGTTCTCACGCCTTAGTCGTCGTAGGGCGCGTTTCATTTTCTTGTGATTTCTAGCTGTCTCTCTCAGCAAATCAAGCAAATCAGATTCGTTTTCAGTTTTTATCGATTCTTCATATACTCCAAGTATCTTCTCTTCTTGTTTGAGAGCGAAGCTGAGAACTGCACCCACAGTACCCAATTCCATTTTCTATCAATTCCTCGTCATCTTAGAACCATCTTGTGATGACGACTTTAGATTCTGTGAAAAATCTAATTGCATCCTGTCCCTGTCCATGAAGATCGCCAAAGAACGAATCCTTCATTCCAGAGAATGGGAAATTGGCCACCGGAGCTGCAATCCCAATGTTGATTCCGATATTGCCAGTGCGTACATTATATTGAAACTTTCTTGCCCATTTTCCGCTTGCGGTGAAGATTGAAGATGCATTTCCATAGGGATTTTTGTCTATGATGTCTAGAGCCTCATCAAAATCCTTCACATTGATTATTGACATAACCGGCCCAAAGATTTCGTCGTTGGCTATGCTCATATCTGGAGTTACATTATCGAAAATTGTAGGCCCAATAAAGAAGCCGTTTGCATATCCATTCACATCAATGTCTCGACCATCAAGAATCAAATCTGCTCCTTCCTTGACCCCCTGTTCTATATAACCGAGAATTCTCTTCTTTGCGTTCGCTGAAATTACCGGTCCCATCTGTACCCCCTCATTGAGGCCGTATCCAACACTAATCCTCCTAGCTTTCTCTAGAATCAGATTAGTAAGCTCGTCATGTATCTCTTCGGTTGCCAACACCACGGCACCTGCTAGACAGCGCTGGCCAGCACAACCAAAGAAAGAAGTCATAAACGCTGTGGCCGTTCGTTCAAGGTCAGCGTCCGGCATGACTAACAAAAAGTTCTTAGCTCCCGCCTGTATTTGTGCTCGTTTTCCTTTTGATGCTGCTCTTTCGTATACCTTCTTGCCAACTGCTGTGGAGCCGACAAAAGAAACGCCCTTCGTTCTGGGACTATCTAGGAGGGTATCTGCGACATCAACATCACCGTGGACCAAGTTAATCACTCCTGGCGGGAAGCCTACCTCATCTAGGACCTCGAAGAGCTTAACCATGCTGTAGGGTGCTTGGGGAGAAGGTTTGACAATGTAGGTGTTTCCGGTTGCTACTGCATAGGGAAGAAACCAGAGAGGCACCATGTTCGGGAAGTTGAATGGCGCAAGACAGAAGAAAACTCCCAGAGGTTGATTGATTACCATCTCATCTATCCCATATGATATGTCTTCGGCATTAACACCCATCATTAATGATGGAATGCCCGTAGCGACTTCCACATTCTCAATACCCCGCCTCACCTCCCCCCTAGCTTCATCTATTGTTTTTCCATTTTCAAGAACCACATACTTTGCAAGCTCCTCAAATCGCTCTTCCATAAGAGCTTTCAAATCGAAGAGATAGCGGGATCTTGTAAGCGGAATCGTTTCTCTCCACGGTTTGAATGCTTCATGAGCAGATTCTATTGCCCTTTTCGTCTCCTTTACAGTGCTCATTGGAACCCTCGCAATGGTCTCTCCAGTCGCGGGATTCAGGATATCTCGGATATCTTTAGATTCAGACTCAATCCATTCCCCGTTAATGTAGTTTCTAAGAAGTGGCGTTTTAGTCATAAGAAATACCTTCATACTGTCCTCTATTTAAAAACCATACGAAAATCATGGTTAAAATATGAGAATCATCCAACTTATTAAATATTTTGCATCATTTGGGATTTTGCAAGCTATCTTTGTGGTATTAAGGGATATATTTGGCACCAAGAGCCCATCGGGTGGTTGCAATATTCTATCTCAGCTAAGATGGCAGTCACTCTTCTCATTGGGGCGGTGCAGGTATATCGCAGTCGTACCTCAATATTGGTTTTTCTCTTGATGTCTTGCATCGCTTCCGTCGTATTGCTGAAGACACATGCATGTCTCAAGTTGTTTGTCCTATATCCAGAAAAAAAGAAGGGATGAAGCTGCAGCAAATACTTCTAGCTGCAGCTTCTTCTTAGCTACCGTTGTTTTATCCATATTGCACCGAGTATGACAACCACAACAACCGCTACACCAACAGCAAGGATGATCATCTCGACTGGTAGCGGAGCAGCAGGCGTAGTTGTTTCAGGCGCCTCATCTACGGTTCTCCACGCATCCACATTGGGTATTGCAATCATACCACTGTGCCAGTCAGTTTCTGTGAACTCCCATCTGTCACTTCTGTAGACTTCGACATCCATATAATTGCAGAGTGGAATTACGCTGGAGTCATTGTAGATGAGCTGCTGGAACTCGTCAACGATCTCCTTTCGCTCCTCGGGATCTGCAGTAATCTGCTGCTGCAAGAACATGTCCTCAATGGCTGTAATATTGATTCCGTTGAGGTTAATGTAGCTTTCAGCCCTCATATAGCTCATGAAGTAGTTCGGATCACCCAGTTGTGTGTAGAAGGTAATCATCAGGTCAAAATTCCAGACTGACTGCGTCAAATCTTGGACGAAAGTCGTTGCTTCAGTAGGCAGAGTAGTTATGGCGAAACCAGCTGCCTCAAGATCTTCCTCGATTAATTGGGCGAGGGAGAAGTCAATGGGAATCCCCGAGGTGTATTTCAGACCGAAGTCCAAAGTCTCATTGATTCCGTCGATTTCCTTTTGCCAGAGGTCCTCTCCATTCTTGCTCCACCCAGCATCTTCTAGAGTCGCAATTGCAGCTTCCGTGCCAGTTGTGTATGTCTCCAAATCGTCATTGTGCCAGGGTAGAGCTTGATGTATGACCGAATCTGTAGCATTTGCGGTGCCTAGATAAGCCACTTCAGCAAGCTTCGTCTTGTTGACCGCTTGATGAATCGCTTTCTTGACGGCCGGTTCCAGTAATGCATTGTGTTTTCCGCCTGACCGATCTTCGTATTGCCCTGATACATTCAGATATGGTTCGTACTGATTTACTCCCAACATGGAAAAGCCCATGAACGGGTTTTCAACGACCTCAACATTGGGTCCGTAGTCACTTAGCTCGGTGAATGTGATGCTTGTTTCACATATGTCTATGTCACCGCTCTGAACAGCTTGGGTCATTGTTTCAATCGTTGAGTAGATTTCGATTTCAATCTCGTCAACATTTGGAGCTCCATAATGATAGTCTTCATACGCCTCAAAAGTCAAGCTCTCACCAGGTACCCATTCAACGAATTCGAATGGCCCGGATCCAACCTTGGGTGCTTCCCATGTGTAATCAAGGGTGCCCCAACCGATGCCATCCCAGTTCAGGTAATCCCAGAAACCCCACGGCTCGTAGAAACTACCATTCACCCCATAGACCGGATCATGCCACGTCACGGGATCCCAGATATGCTCTGGAAGTATTGGTAGGTATGGAATACTCTGCATGAAGTAGTCCTTGCTGATTGCAACAGATGTGTTGTCATACCAGTCACGCCAGAAATAGTACGGAGGATCTTCTTGCCAGAACCAACCTTCTTTGTAGCCATTCATCACGAAGTTCAGCCTGATTGTGTAGTTGTCGAGCACTTCGATATTCTCATGGTCGATATGAGATGTCGAAGCTCTCCACCAAGCCATCCACGTCATAGTGAAGAGTGTCCAGTTCACGTCGTGGGCTGTTATCGGGGTTCCATCATGCCAAGTTGCGTTTTCAGCCAAATGGAAAGTAACCTGAGTTCCATCCTCAGACCACTCCCAACTCTCTGCTAATCCTGGCTGTATCTTCCATTCGCCTCCTGAAACATCCCATCGAACTAATGGCTCATACATCCATTCGAGGAGTATCCAGGAGAGCTCTGTCCACGCCAATACTGGATTGAGATTCTCAGGATCTCCGATGACGCCCAGCTTAAGCACTTTCTCGGTGTCTTGGGCTGTAACGTAACTAGGAGAATTCACAGCATAGGGTAAAAACAGAACAATGAGGAGTACAGCACATGCATATTTCTTTCTCATTTAATCTCCTTCCTAATATCCTAATTGTGTGTTAGAAAGAAGATTGCAACTTAAATATTTTACCAATAACTTATCGTTATTTTGGATAGTGTACAATAATTCTAGTTGGAGCTGTATATGAGCATAAATTTGCGCTCAGTGCCGCTTAAGCTTTTGTGGGTGCGTCTTTTCATCAAGACAATTGCAGAGAGCAGTCCTATGAAACCAGCTAGGATAACCGCCCAAATAAGGTATCCACCGAAAGGGGAGGGGGCTTGTAACTCAATGGCAACAAGCCAGTGTGAAACGGCTTTACATAACTCCCAATCTGATTCCTGATCCTCAAGACTGTTTTCCCATGTACATCCGTCTCTGCCGCTATCCTCATCCCATTCAGGATGAGCACCGCTGAGAAATACCCGCCCTTTTCCGTATTGAAATGCAATCATAGCGGCTTCCCTATTTTGGCCATAATGAGCGACAACAGTGACATTCTCGGTACCATCTAGATCAAAATACGGGCCACCATAGTACATGATACTATGAGTATGCGGCAGACTTGTCACGTTAACAAGCCCATTGGTTTGATTTATTTCTATATCAGTCATCACATAATTAGGCCAGTCTGCGATTTCGGCAATCGGACCAACTCCTACTCCAGGAAACAATGCTAGCCCATAACTGTAGGGTAACGCGCGGCGATTCTCTATCCAGACGATTTTTTCGCACGCAAGGAAAGCACCCGCGCAGCTGCCCCAATAACTACCACCTTCTGAGACAAACGATTGAACAGCTTCTAGACCGTTTGACCCGAGATCCTGATAGAAGTCATAGGCCCATCCCCCTGGAACAACAACCATTTGGAAGTTGTTCAGTAATCCTGCTCGTATCTGTGATGAATTAACAATTTCAACGGTTGCATTCATCCATCTAAACATCCAGTAAAGGGCCGCCATACTGCTTTCCCGAGGTGTTCCATATCCTGAGTATTGCCCCCCATCATATATTGCAATTTCAATTCCCTCCAGATCAGCATTTCTCTGACAGACAGCCTGCTTCGGAGTTAGCAATATCAGATAAAGGAATGCAATGAAACAGCCTGCAGTTTGTCTGTTATTCATGATTATCTGCCCATTTTCTTAGACTCATATCAGTATCTCACACAAGATATATATCATTGTTTTGAATTCCATTCAATATAGAATATCAATTGTTGTATCGTGTATCATCTCGCCATCATATGTTTGTATTTGATATATGGCGACGGCGAGAATACATGACCACCAATGGAGATGAAATAGGTGAAGAAAGCTGAAGAAGTTTTTGAACTGGACAAGAAGTACTATCAACAGGGTTACACCAGAGTACCCTTGGTGATTGTTGAAGGAAAAGGAGCAATTCTGAAGGATATTCAGGGCAATGAGTATATCGACTGCTTTGCAGGGATTGCAACAGCTAATGCCGGTCACGCACCTGATGCGTTGATACAAGCTGGATGCGAACAGATGAAAAAGCTCTTCCATGTGTCGGGAAGGTACTTTACAATACCTCAGACTCTTCTCGCTCAGAAACTGGCAGAAGTAACACCAGGTGATTTGAGAAAGACATTCCTGTGCAACAGCGGTACAGAGGCAGTCGAGAACGGGATTAAACTATCGAAGAAATATGCTTCTTCTCAAGGTAAAACTGGGGGGGCATTGATTGGGTTAGAATGTGCCTTCCATGGTCGTCTCGGTTTCTCGTTCAGTCTGACAGCAAATGCTTCCTACAAGAAAGGCTTTGGTGCATACTCAATTGCACCAGGTGTCAAGCATGCCCCGACACCCTATACTTACCGATCTGCTTTTTCTGAGGATGAGTGTGGGACAGAAACAGCAAATCGTTTGGAAGAAGTCATCGATAGACATACAGCTGGCGATGTTTCAGCGTTTATTATGGAACCAATTCTCGGGGAAGGGGGCATTATTGTGCCACCAGATTCCTACTTCTCGACGATTGTCAAGATACTGAAGGAAAGAGAGATTCCCTTGTTTCTTGACGAAGTACAGACAGGCTTTGGCAGAACTGGGAAGCTGTTCGCCAGTGAGCATTGGGGATTAGAACCAGACATCATGAGCTTGGCGAAGGGTATGGGTGGAGGAATTCCGATTGGGGCCTGTGTTACTACGGATGAGATAGCATCACACCTTGAATCAGGTGATTTCTTCTCTACATTTGGAGGAAACCCGGTAACAAGCGCTATTGCTCTTGAGAATATCAAATACATCCGAAATGAGGGTTTGATTGATAATGCCGCCAAGGTTGGAGCCTTCATAATGAAACGACTTAGGGAAATCCAAGAAAGAAGGAGCATTATTGGGGATGTTAGAGGAAAAGGGCTTATGATCGGAGTCGAGCTGGTAAAAGATCGTAAAACGAAGAAACCTGCGAAGCAGGAAGCAAAGGAATTGGTTGCCAATCTACAGAAGAAAGGAATTATTGTTGGGCTTGGTGGCATATTCAAGAATGTACTACGAATTCAGCCGCCCCTTGTAATCTCCGAGGATCAAGCTACCGAAGTAGTCCAAAAGATGAGCGAAGAACTCGGAAAAATCTGAGGGTCAATCATGAGCCGGAAGCTGGGTGTAGCAGGGCTGCAGCTGCTGAGAAGTCAAGATAGTGAAGCCAACAAAGACAAGTTTGAGCGAGTAGCGAAGAAAACCAAGTCCTCATTCCCCTGGATTGATCTCATCTTCACAGGGGAGCTCTATCTTCAAGAATACGGCAGGAAAGATTGGAAGGAATTCGCAAAGCCAATACCAAACGAGCAAACAGATGGTCTAGCTGAGATTGCAAAAGAATTGGGCTGCTGGTTAGTACCTGGCTCGTTCCTTGAGAAAGACGGAGATGAGATTTTCAACACGGCTATTGTATTCGGTCCAAATGGGGATGTTGTGGCAAAATATCGGAAGATGTTTCCTTGGATGCCTCAGGAGAACACGAGTTGGGGAACTGATTTTGTTACGTTCGACATTCCCGACATCGGACGGGTTGGCATAGTTATTTGCTATGATGTATGGTTTCCTGAGTTGTTCAGAACGCTAGCTTGGAAGGGAGCTGAGCTTATTCTCCAGCCATCGCTTACCTATACATCTGATAGACAGGCAGAGCTCATACTTGCTCAGGCACAAGCAATTATGAATCAATGCTATGTTTTGAATGTGAATGCAATCTCTCCGCAAGGGGGAGGGGAGTCAATCTGGGTTGATTCAGAGGGGCGGATACTAGAACGGACAGGCACCCATGAGGCGATCATAACACACGTTATTGATTTTGAGAAAGTGAGCTGGGTCAGACAGCATGGATATATCGGTATGAATCCTGTGTGGAAGAGTCTTAGGGATTCTCCAATTAATGGTAGGTTTCCACCCTATGAAAGATTACAAGAAGGAGAGATATTCAAGAAACTGGGGGATTTGAAATTACAGGAAAGCATCAGAAAGTGGGATGAGTAAGTATAGAAATATTTGACTTTAGGGATTGAATTGAATATGAATGAAATTACTCTAAAAGGCACCCCAATACAGATGGGGTCTTCGCTTGGCAAGATGATGAAGAAGACAGGGTATTCGCCACCTCCAGTACCCAAGAGCCGTCATGAATTAGCTATGGGTTGTGAGAAAGCACTGAGAAAATACACACCTTCATTGCTTGAAGAAATCGACGCAATGGTTAAAGCTGGAGGTTATGAAAATACAAGTCTGAAGGCTTTCGAGGTATCACTGCTTCCGTACCCTGATTACAGCTGTAGCATTTTTGCAGTGTCTGGCGATTACACAGAGAATGGAAACGTCATCTTTGCACGAAATTATGATTGGGAAACAAAATTTCAAGAATTTTCTACAATTTTCAGAGCATATCCTACGGATGGCCTATCCAGTCTAAGCTGTACAGACTTGCTCGTTGGCAGGTACGGGGGCATCAACGAAGCCGGCCTAGCCATAGGACTTACAGCAATACCTGGTTGCACGGAGGACCACCCTGGAGTCATGCTACACCTTGCCACGCGATGGGTGTTGGATAATTGTAAGGATGTAGCGGAGGCAGTCGATTTCTTGGAAAGAATTCCTCATGTTCGAGGAAACAACTATCTCGTCGCAGATAGCTCAGGATCGATAGCGCTGATTCAAGCAAGTCCGAAACGGGTTGAGGTCAATGAAGCTGATAATGGAATCGCAATAACTACGAATCATTTCCTCAGTGATGAAATGCAGGCGTATGAAGATGAATCACGCATCCCTGAGTCCAGTGTTCCCCGTCTCAAGTTAATCGATGAATGGTTCCGCGGACGGGAAGAAACGATAGCTATCGAGGAAGCTCAGAAGATACTGAAAGGACGCTTCGATGAGAAAAAAGGAGTATATCAAGACTTTACGAGAAACGACGTACCGTTCTCAACCATATGGTCATGGACATATGAATCTGGTAAGAACTCCTTACAAATTGCTCACGGATTTTCCTATAGTAGCGAATTCAAGGAGTATTCATTCTAATGTGGAGAACCTGATTGAAATGTCACTTTTTGCTGATTTGGTACTGAAGAACGGAAAGATAGTAACCATGGACAGTGACGATACTATTTCTCACTGTGTTGCCATCAAATTCGAAAGGATTGTTGCTGTGGGCAATGAGAAAGAGGTCCACCCTCTCATAGGGCCAGATACGAGGGTAATTGATTTAGACGGGAAAACAGCAATTCCTGGGCTGATAGATTCGCACAGTCATTTCATGAACACTGGTTCAGCACGCCAAATCTTTGTTGACCTGAGTGAGGAAGCCGGAATCCATTCCATTGCCCACATTCAGAAGAAACTGAAAAAAGAAGCAGAGAACACTCCGAATGGAGAATGGGTTTTTGGATATCAAGAGGATGATTCGAAACTTGTGGAGAGACGGCATCCGACAAGATGGGAGCTGGATGCTGTCTCTGAAGACCATCCTATTCTTGTAACAACAGTCGGTGGCCACTTTTGGATTGCTAATTCAAAGGCGTTTGAGAACGCGGGTGTGACCAAGGATACTCCTGACCCTGTTGGAGGGAAGTTTGACAGAGATCCTGAGACTGGCGAAATCACAGGGGGCATCCATGAGAAGGCATATGACATATTGCGACCCCAAGGGCCGCCTGAGCCCACACGCCAACAGGCGTATGACGGCGCAAAGGAGATTCTCAAGGAGTGCGCGGCAGTAGGCCTTACGTGTGTTTACGATACTGTTGATAGAAATGAGATACGTGCTGTAATTGATCTCAAGAACCACGCAGAACTGCCAATCAGGGTCAGAATGGATGTGACCATCGATCTCATAGAAGAACTGAAGAAACTTGGAATACACCGAGGTTTGGGAGACAATTGGTTAAGGATATGTGGTATCAAATTCTTCTTCGATGGAGCTATCTCAGCTAGGACTGCAGCTGTATCAGAAGCCTATCTGAACCGACCTGACTTCTATGGCGTGTTTGCAACCACTGAAGAGGAGGCAAGAGAAGCCCTTGAAGATGCTTATTCACAGGGGTATCGTATTTCTGCTCACGCCAATGGTGACCGAGCCATAGATCTTTACCTTGATATCATGGAATGGCTTCAGGCGAAATACCCGCAAGATGACCCGAGGAACAGGGACATTCATTGCACCGTCATTAATCCCGAAATCGTAGAAAGAATCAAGAAACTGGGTGTTTTACCAACGATATTTGGACCATATGCCTATTATCATGGAGACAAGCTGATACCGGCATTCGGGGAGGAACGCCTCGAATGGATGTTCGGCGGTCGTTCGTTCCTAGATGCAGACATAAGAGTTGCAGCGCATTCTGATCATCCATGTGCACCATTCAATCCCTTCATGGCGATTCATGCGCTTGTGAATCGCATTACGAAAAATGGTCAACCAATTGGGCCGAGTCAACGCATTCCAGTTTTTGATGCTTTGAAACTCTATACCACCAATTCGGCGTACCAACAATTCGATGAAAATCGGCTTGGCTCAATCGAACCTGATAAGTTGGCAGATATAGTTATACTCTCACAGGATATTCTGACAATTCCTTCAGACGAGATAATTGATACTGAAGTAGTGATGACGATAATTGACGGTAACATAGTGTATCAACCAAATGATGCTGAATGACGACGGAAATTCGGCATTAGGATTTTGGCGAAAGGAACAGTGAATAGAAATGAACGAAGAGAATGACGGAACAACCAAGCAGAAAGTATTCGATTGGATAGATGAGAATGAAGCAGACCTAGTAAACCTGCTACAGGACCTTGTTCGGATTCCTAGTGTATCTGGTAAAGAGTATGATGTTCAGGTGCGGGTTCAGCAGGAATTTGAGCAAATGGGCCTCTTCCCCGAGATGGTCTATCCCGATATCGAGGATTTGCGTGAGCATGAAGACTACTTCGAGACCACTTCTTTCAAAGAGTATGAATACGAGGATAGACCAAATGTTGTTGGCGTTTGGGAAGGTACGGGCGAAGGAAAATCGATGTGCCTGAGTGGTCATATCGATGTAGTTCCAGTAGAACCTCTAGAGAAATGGTCCCGTGATCCTTGGTCTGGTGAGGTTGATGATGGCGGAGTCTACGGACGCGGATCGGGTGACATGAAAGGTGGTGTAGCAGCTATGATTCATGCGCTAAAAGCTCTTCAGAAGTGCGATGTGAAGCTGGCGGGAGATGTACAGATTGAAACCACTATTGAAGAAGAAGACGGTGGTATTGGTGGAGTTCTCTATCTCAGAATGGTACGACCACCAACTGACGCGGCAATTATTCCCGAACCAACCGACTTGTCCATCTCGGTTGCCAGTGCTGGTGTGATGTACTTCAGAGTGACTGTTCCCGGGAGACCAGCTCATGCAGCCACAGCCCATTACGGTGTTAATGCTGCTGAGAAGGCTATTCATGTAATTCAGGCTTTAGCCCAACTCAATCAAGAACGCCAGAGAACAATTCACTATTCATTTGCTGAAGTCGATCCCAAAATGAAAGATCATGCAACAACCATCAATCTGGGAGTTATTTCTGCAGGCGATTGGCCATCTACTGTACCGGGCAACTGTGTTCTTGAATACCGTATTGGTTGGCCTCCAGGTGAAACAAGAGGAGAAGTCATGGAACAGGTTGAAAACGCGATTCAGAATGCCGCCCAACAAGACGAATGGCTGAAAAAGAATCCACCCACCGTTGAATGGTTCGGTTGGTGGGCCCGTCCTCATGAAATAGATCTGTCAGATTCGTTTCTTGAAGTCATCAAGAACGAAGTGGAGTCAGTCACGGGTTCTAAGCCGGTGTTATATGGGGGTTCTGCCGGGCTAGACACCCGGCACTTTGTTCACCACGGCATACCAGCCGTGACTTGTGGTCCAAGGGCTGAAAGGATTCATTCGTTTGACGAAGTAGTCCACATTGATTCCCTCATTGATACGGCAAAGGCTGTTGCCGCTACTACTCTTGAATGGTGTGGGCAAGTTTCCTCGTAGACTCTGCTCGCCTGCTCCTAGTATCGCTCAGCACCGGTTCGGATTCGAATCTGCAGAATTGGTACGCCTTCTAGTGAGCAGTGAATCCGCCGTCTACTGTCAAGACAGAGCCAGTGATGAATGAAGCCTCATCAGATGCAAGAAACAGAACTGCATCAGCAACTTCTCGTGGTTTTCCGAATCTTCCCAAAGGATAATTTTTCAACCTTTTCTCACGAATCTTCTCGTAGTCTCCTTGTTTATTCATGACTCTTTCAAGCATTGAAGTTTCAATAGCTCCAGGGCAAATACAGTTGACACGGATGCCATACCTAGCGAGTTCTACAGCCATTGATTTTGTTAATGCAATGATGCCTCCTTTCGTGGCAGAGTAAGCCGAGGAAAAAGAGCCAACTAGTCCTGCAGCTGATGAAGTATTGACTATCGCACCACCCTCTGCTTCAATCATTTTCGGAATAACGTATTTGCAGCAGAGATAAACTGACTTCAAATTCACTCTCATTGTTCTATCCCATTCGTCTTCTGTGGTATCCTGCAGGGGCTTTACAACCTCAATCCCTGCATTGTTGAATAGTATATCTGGAGAGCCCAGTTCCATCGCTCTCTTAACAAGCTGCACAACATCTGATTTCTGAGAAACATCTGCCTTTACGAAAACTGCATTGCCACCATCTTGAGTAATTTGATCCGCTACTTCTCTTCCTGCTGCCTCATCAATATCAGCACAGACTACTGTTGCCGCCTCCTTGCCAAATCGCAAAGATGTTTCCCGTCCGATTCCCCTACTTGCACCAGTGACAATTGAGGTCTTCCCCTCAAATCTCATTTGGCTTCCACCTCCAACGTTTGTAGGCAATGTTCTGTGATTTCCAGTGGAGTAGCGAACCAAACATCGCCTTTGCATTTCATCTCAGTTATGAGTTTGTCAAGCATAGCCGTTCTTGAGGGAACACCCATTATTTGTGGGTGCATAACGAGCATGTAATAGAGCCCTTCATCGTATACGGCTTCGAATTCGTCAAGCCACATTTCGAATACCCTTCTTGAACTGCTAACTCCACTCTGATATTCTAGCGGTGGGAAGTAGTTGAAACCAAAATGTACCCAGTCATCAAGAAGCCAGCGAATTGGTAATTCAACAATCCGTCGATCATCAACTTCGATGATGTACGGCAAATCTTGTCCCATCATTGTACTATCATAAATCAGGTTGTTATCTGCAAGAAGACTAAGGGTGTTCTCACTCATATCAGCTGCGGGCGCACGATAACCCTGTGGTCGGTCACTGATTATCTCTGCAAGTATAGTGAATCCCAGTTCGAATTCTTCCATCTCCTCCTCGAGTGAACAGCTTGCCGGGTTCGTATGGGAATATCCGTGGTGTCCTATCTCATGCCCGGAATTATGAATATCAATAACAGTCTGAGGATGGCGTTCAGCAACTTCGCCGGGGACGAAGAAACCTGCTTTGATATTGTTTTTCTCTAGCATTCTTAAGATTCTGGGAACCCCTGCCTCCGGACCATATGTCCCTTGAGAAAGCACTACGGGATTATCTCTATCTATTCCATGGCGTCTGAGAATGTTGCGCCAAGAAATCTCTGCGTCAAGGTCAAAAGTAAGACAAACAGCACACTTCTTTTTAGCCGGCCATTTCATTCTTTAAAGAACCTCCATTCAATATAGGTACAAGTAATGCTTTTCATATCTATCTCTTCAGCCTTTGTGGATAGCATATCTAATATTTGTCTCTGCTTATCGATTCCTTAGAAATGGTGTTCCAAGTTAGCCTTCTTGTCGCTAAGAACAATAAGAAAATGGAACCTATTGCCTACACCTAGCTTCTTGTGGATTATGACGGAACCTCGATATTCGACAACTTTTCCGAAGATAAGCAGGAAGTTCGAAATGATACTAAATGAATCATCAATGAAGTTACTCCGCGAATCGTTGCCCCGTGTGATGAGCTTGAAGCATTCACGAAATTGATGAGATGACTTTTTTCGAAGCGATCTCACTCCAATCAATAGCGAACACATTACTGATTACCGGTATCATAGGTCAAAATGATTTGCAAGCATCAAAATTCGCCCTCTGAAATCTGGATGGTCAATCATGAGAAGCTTTGCTCCGACTTCGTTTGTGAACATGAGCTTATTCGAGTTCGTCCGAAGCAGGTTCACTAAATCAACCAGCTCCTCGTCATCAAGTCGCTCATTCCGGTCGTAGTCCACATCCCTCCAGTCCACAGTCTTCTCTTTAAGATTCTCTAGTTTCTCTTTCGTCTCCCTTTCCATGTTAAGGGATTCTACCGCGGGGTCAACAGCTGCTTCTATTTCCTCATCTGAGATCTTCAAGTTGTAGTTTTTCCTGAGATTCTGCAGTTTCCTAGTGAGGTAAATCCTAGGCGCTTCTGCTCTGGCATTCGCTTCATCAATCTCATCCAATGGATATGAGAAAACCATGTCCATCAGCTGGTTTCCCGTAAATTTACAGCGCTTCTCATCACTTAGAGAATCCAACCACTTGAGCTCCTCAACGAATATGGTGATTGCCTCTACTCTTTGTCCCAGCCGAACAAGAGCATTCATTGTTTGATTGAGTCCTGTTAACTCTGCAGAATAGAAATCCGCCAAAAGCTCTGCATCTCTTGACGCTTTTTGAGTGAAAAGATTGCTCACGTTTACCATGAATCTCGATAGAAGAAAGAAACCGGCAAGAACTGTAATTCTCAGGATTCCAAATAACGGGTTGAAATCTACTATGAACGATGTAGCTGCTCCTAGGCCTATGCGGAGGTACACATAGAGATAGATGAGTTGCACAAAAAATCCCGGCATATGGGTTAGGATGTTAACTAGCGAGTCATTGTTTTTGATATGACCTAATTCATGACCGATGATGGATTTGACTTCGCTTGGTAACAAGAAGTCAAGAGTATTACTATGGAGGATAATTGTGTTGCCAATAAGAGGCAAACTGAACGTAAATGCATTTGGCATGGGCGATTGCATCAAAAATATCCTATCAACCTTTAGGGCGCCTTTCTGAGCCAATTCTTGGGTCCATTCGACAATCTCTCTACGAGTATAGTTACAAGCCAATTGTCGCTTTTTGTCCCCCTTCGGATAGAGCTGGATGATTTCTTTTTTATTGGTGATACTGGCTGTAAACAAGTAGAGCAGCACAATTTGGGCTAAGCAAATGGCGGTGAATACCGATAAGGAGCTATATGGATTTGAACGAGTATAGTCAAGTCCAATCACAAGGGGAGATTGTTCATCGAATGTGAGAATTGAAACAAATATGATTTGAACGAGATCAACAATCATAAACATGCCAATTGCTATGTTCTTTCGTGTACGAATCTTTGACGCGTTTTCCTTTTCTTCCACTGTAAACCACTCGGAACAATAGAGATTGAACTGTTCGTACTCAAGACTGTAGTATGATACGTATTTGAACTTGCTAGAAGTCTGCTGGGCCTTTAAGGTTGCGCTCTTTGGCAGTTCCCATTAAAATAAGAAATACAAGATACCCGAATTCTAGTAGGAGAATCCACATCAAAAGCTCCCTATGCTGAAATCTGGCATTTCAACACTCAGCAAGTGAAAAGCGCATTGCATGTACGGCAGGAGTGGCGTTATGCGGAGTCTTTATTTTCTGTGACCCTGCTTGAAGCTGTGTGGAAATCACCTTGAAGAATGGAAAGGATATGGCTGAGTTCTGTGTAGATTACGGCACTGAACTGGGCTGCAGTTATGTTGAAGCTCGCTATATCAATCAGCGGTCGCGAGGTTTCGCTTATAGAAATGGAGAACCGATGGCTGGGGGATTTCAACCTTCAGAGGGAATCGGTGTTCGGATTCTGGCGGATGGCGGAATGGGATTTGCCTCTTTTGACCGAATGGACGAGGACCTAGCCAAAGAGGCTATTGAAGCCGCTTACAAAATGGGAAAGAATGCAGAGCGTAAGGAACCTATTAATTTTGGCGAGCCAGTAGATACGAAAGCCAAATGGAGCGTAGATGTTGACCAGCG
The DNA here is from genome assembly GCA_046482545.1 of Candidatus Thorarchaeota archaeon. Classification (GTDB taxonomy): domain Archaea; phylum Asgardarchaeota; class Thorarchaeia; order Thorarchaeales; family Thorarchaeaceae; genus WJIL01. Next base: position 97,326 of record JAWOEX010000039.1, on the reverse strand, counting down.
AGTCGCCGATGTTGATAATGACACTATCATGCAAGTGTGTGACGAGCTCAACGAGCAGATGAAGGGATTGGCTAAATATACTTTGATTTTGTCGCCTACTGAGTATGACAAGTACTTGGCGACTAGCGAGGGCTGTGAAATTACTGCATTCAAGAGTTTCATCACTATTTTTACCATACTTACAGCAAAGGCCAAGGTAGGCACTGAGCAGAAGTTTTTCGATCTTACGCAATGTGGCGGCTGGGAACGCATTCAGGAGGCAAATCTCATTGATGATTTGAAGGATAAAGTGGATAGGCTCAAGAAGGCTGCAGAAGAAGCAAAGAAAATTCCCGAACTTATGGAACAAGAAATCGATATGGTGGTTGGTCCTGAAGTGGCCGGGATTATTGCCCACGAGAATGTAGGTCATCCAAGCGAAGGGGATCGAATCATGGGGCGGGAAGGCGCACAGGCAGGTGAAAGCTTTTGGCGAGACTTAAATATTGGTCAATCTAGGGTCGGTTCTGAAGTTGTGAATGTATCGGAAGACCCAACAATTCCCAAAACTGGCGGCTACTATCTTTATGATGATGAGGGAGTAGAGGCCCGCAAGCGTGAACTTATCAAAGATGGAATAGCGAATGAGCCACTTCTGAATAGAGAGTTTGGTGTCAAATTCGGGATGGGTTCAAATGGAGCCGCACGATGTTCTGGGTTTAACCGTGAGCCAATCATCCGAATGAGTAACACATTCTTTGAGCCTGGCGACTACTCATTTGATGAGCTTATAGAAGACATCGACCTAGGTGTATACATGCGTAGTTTCGCTGAATGGAATATTGACGACCGGCGTTATCAGAGCAAGTACAAAGGTTCTGAAGCGTATCTCATACGAGAGGGAGAACTCACCGATACGATGGTGAAACGTCCCGTTCTAGAAACTACCAGTGTTGGGCTACTTAGTTCGGTAGATGCTGTTTCTGACCAGTTCAGCTTAGAATTTCCCGCCACATGCGGTAAGGGTGATCCCATGCAAGGTGTGCCTGTATATGCTGGAGGCGGGCAAGTCCGATTCAGGGATATCCGACTTGGAGGTGTTGCCTAATGGAAGATGTAGAACGACTGAAGGAATATGTTGATGTTGCTGTTGATTATGCCGAAGACAAAACAGAAGGCATTCTAGCAAGGGGCACTGTGTCTACGGGTTCACAGATTCGCTTTTCACAGAACGCCATTGACATCAGCAAGCGCTGGGAGGAGCTGAAGCTTGACCTCTTCCTTATAGTGGACGGTGGCAAAACAGGTTTCACCGACAGGTCTGTTACTGGTGAAGCAGAGGTCAAAGAGGCGATAGATAATGCGATTTCATTCATAAAGAGGCTGCCTGAATCGAAGTTTTTCGCTGGTGTTGAAGATACCCCTCAACAATATACTGAGCTATCTGGCTGCTATGACCCCCATATAGACGAATTCACCGAAGAAGCTCCGCAGTACGTCAATGCAGCAATTGATGCTGCTCTTGCAAAAGGAGCCAAACGGGTGGCTGGGGCTCTGAAGTTTTCTAAGGAATCCATTTTCTTAAGATCTAGCTTTGGACCCGAGGCGAACGACAAGCGGACTCAGTATGATTTCAATATCCGCGCATTCCAAGATGAGCTTGACTACTCAGGACAGGGTCTAGCATGCGGAACGTTACCATCTGAGGCGGAGGAAGACTTTGTGAACGCTGGAGAAAAGGCAGGGCGTCTTTCAAAAATGGCTGAAGGTGCCGAACAAGGAGAACCCGGAACCTACGATCTCATACTCAGTCCGACGGTAGCAGCAAATTTGATGGGTTACATTCCTGCTTCAGCTAATCCCTTCTTTGTACTAATTGGGATGTCCCCACTGGGAGACAAAATGGGCGAACAGATTGCTCCTGAGACTGTGAGTATTCGTGATGCTCCTCACGTTGAAGGGGGTGTAGCAAGCAAGGCGTTCGATATGGAAGGTACTGCCACACAGCAAACCCCGCTTATTGAGGATGGTGTGCTGAAGAAGTTCATACATAATACAAGTACAGCTCGCATGTATGAGACGGAATCTACGGGCAATTCCGATGCGGTGTCGATGGGACGCGGAACGAAGATGCTCCTTCCAGCACCCACGAACATAGTCTTCGACAATGGTGATCACACTTTTGAAGAGCTGGTAGAGGACAACGATCCTGCGATATACGTGACCAGCAATTGGTACACTCGCTTCCAGAACTACCAGAGCAGTGAGTTCTCTAGTATCCCACGCGATGCAATGTTCCTCATCAAGAACGGGGCCATGAAGCCTATCAAGAATCTGAGAATCAGCGATAATCTTCTGAGGATGTTCTCAAACATATCTGCTCTTGGCAATGATCGTAGGCAGGTGTACTGGTGGGAAGTCGATACTCCGACCTTCATTCCATCAATGAGAATCGAAGACTGTAAACTAAGCGCCGCAACCAAATAGTGCAGAATTCAAACAGTGGTCCATAGGGGGTTACCATTAGCCCCCTCTACTTTCTTTGACGCTTTATCGAAAAAAGGAACAAGTATCTCTGTTTCGTCTTGCTTCCGTAGCGTTTAACTCTCGGCTACTCCTCTTCAAATCTCTTCTATCGTAGGAATCTCTATTCGGTGACGATAATCCTCCCAGATTTTCCGGACATGATAGAAATGCATTCCAATTTCGAGCGGATTACCAAACAGGACTTCGAAATTCTCGATTATTGCGCTTTTCAAGATTAGTGGAAGAGCTTCAAAGACCTGAATATCATAATACTCCGGGGCTTTTCCAGCCGCTTCTATTCTTATCTGCATCATTTCTTCTCGGTCATGTGAACGCGTAATAATTGCTACATCAATGTCAGAACGAGGTCCTGTTTCTCCATTTACGTAGGAGCCGAAAAGCACAACTTCTTTGTCTGATAGGAATCTAAAATCATCTCGAATTTCATCAATGTTTGGTAATATGTTCTTCCACCACCTTTACAAATTCTCTCAAATCTCTTTCAACGGGTTGTGTTGATTCAAGTACCAAGTTCTCATCTATTCCATTGTATTGATGAACTAGGACATTCCTTAGTCCATTGCAATTTGCTAACCTTTCTACCAAATCAGCACTGAGAATGTCTCTCGTTTGTAAGTTCTCGATATTCTCGTAATCTCCCCTTGGCATAGTTCCTAAATCTTTGCAAAGTATGGCAATTATATCCATTACCGCGTCAATTGCGGAACTGAGGTCATAGTATATACCCTTCAACACAATGCCTTCTGGTTATGGCATGGCGCTCTCAATTTCATCAGGACAATTAAGGATACAGGCAATTCTCTGTTTGTACCTGTTAGATCTGCTGGGCTTCATGTAGTCCACCATTGAATTAGAAGGAACTCACTCTAACTCATTTGTACTTTGATTCTCATACTTATGAAATAGGCTATTGGCGAGCATTTACTTTGCCTATCTGTTAGCATATGCCCTACTGGTTAACTCTGCTTATTCTGATTTCTAGGGCAATTAGTAATCTATCTATTCCCTTGCAAAAGGTTATTATTACCCAATACATTGGGTAATCGTGAGGTTGAAATGAACGAGACGAGGTACTACAAGGACAAAATCTACGTTCCGAGAGAGATTCGTGAAAAACTCAGGTTGAGAGATGGTGATGTTATTCGGTTCCATCTAACAGGTGATGGTGTAAAGTTGATTGTTCTAAAATCTACTCAAGCTACTAATCGGATTCTAGAACGAATTGATGCCCCACCCAATCTTGGGAAAATCAAAGGTACTCTCAGAAGGGAAGAAATCTATGAAGACGTTGCTTGATACTAATATCTTTGTCCACGCTCATAATCACGCATCTCCACATCAAGAGAAAGCAGCAGGAGTACTTCATGAAGCGCTTGATGGTCAGTTAGAGGTTTGCATAACTTCTCAGATACTGTACGAATTCTTTTCGGTTGTTACCAATATTCGAAGGGTGCACCATCCCCTGACTACTGATCAAGCCGCCAATATTTGCCAAGATTTGTGGATTAGTGGCGCAATAGAAATCATTGAACCTCAAATCACAACATCCAGCTTGGTGTTTGAGCTGGTGAGGAAACACGGAATCAGTGGGGCTGAATTATTTGATTGTGTATTGGCTGCGATTGCGAAGGAGAATCATGTAAAAATACTTCTTACAGAAAATGTCCGAGACTTTGAAAAATATGAATTTCTTACGATTAGGAATCCTTTCAAGTAAATGAACTAATTCCAATAGCCTGAATAGCCTTTATTGCAGATGACAACAACTTTTATGGGAAATCTGTCTTCGTACACCCGATTCGATATGGTTGATCTCGACGATATTAAAAGTCGGACTGTCACGGCGAAAGAGTACATTGAGAAGATGGAAGGTAAGCAAGGCGATATGTTCCTTGAGAAGTATAACGAATGTACACTTGATCCTGAAGCAACAAAAAAGCTTGCAGAGATTTCTGATGATTATGTATTCGTTGTTATGAGCGCAGCATGGTGTGGTGACTGCAAAGAGATGGTTTCAGCACTGGCCAAGTTGGAGGAAGAAGTCGGACTTGACGTGAGAGTGTTTGGTGGTATCAAGACTGATCCTCTCAACAAAGACCGACAATGGAGGATTCCACCATCTCCCCCCGAAATCGAGAAATGGAATGTGACCGCAATTCCATGGGTAAGGATTTTCGATAAGAAAGGCAATCAGCGAGGAGCAATCATAGAAAAGCCTCGAGTAAAAGATTCTGTTGAAGCTGAGATTCTGCATGTGCTCAGACATAAATAGGGTGACTTACATTCACAAGATGTGCTTGAGGAGGAATCCATAGTGGAGACACCAAAGAACGAAACGGAAGAGAAACAGAGAAGAGAGATACCACTCATCACCAGCTTTGTAGACGGGCTCAAATTGTTTCTTGAGTCGGTTAGACTTCGCTGGTTTACTATCGTCTTCTTCATCGGAATTATAGTGATGACACTGTGGGAGCGAATTGGTGTATATCTGGGTGGACTTGGCCTAGTTATATCCTTGGCCTGGGGAATTTTCCCGACCTACTTCCTTTTTGCGCTGATAGTATCGGTGGCTGGTCTTCAGAGGTTCATTGTAAGTGACGAATCATACAAGGACTCAGTTATACGCTTCGTACCTTGGATTATTGCAAGCGGAGCCCTGCTGTTTGTTATGCTGTTTCTATTCCCTTCTGTACTATTCATGCCATTCAGCCTTCTCTACATCGGTGTGGGCTTCATAGGTTGGATTGGTTTTCAGTCGTATTTCTCAAGTCGTACATCTCTGAAATACGCCAGGAGAGTAACCATTGAGGAAAGGTCGAAACTTGGTAGTGTATTACTCGGAGCAGCTAACATATTCAACTATGTTGTGATAATTGGGGGTTTCATTTTCACCATTCTCTTCGTGAATCCCTCTGTCATTGCTCCTCCCTATTCAGGCGCATTGATTTTTGGCATTCTTGGAATGCTATTAGCCCTGGGTTTCAATTTCTTGAATGGCCTGATTATCACTCGGGAACGAAATAAGCCTCATGCGGTCAATATAGCCCTTCTAAGCATGTTCGTGTCTTTGTATTCGACCTACTTCACCTACAACGTCTTGAAGGGATTCGATCCTAGCATCGATTGGGTGAGCTTAGGAATTACTGTTTTCTTCACCCTTTACACGATGTCATCCGTAGGCCAAATTCTCGCGAGTAGGGCAGGTCTGGATACCCGATTGAAGGTTTCAAAGGAAACTGCGGCAACCCTTACTTTCTTCCTAGCGAGCAGCTATACCTTTGTTGATACAGCTTTCACACAACTTGCTGGTGGCATTCAAGGAGCTACAGGTGATATTGTCAAACTGTTGATATTCCCACTTGTTGCTCTGATAATGGAACTTCGATTCATCTATAGGGCCCGCAAGGCACAGAAAGAACCTGAAGAACCTGGGGACCTTCCGGTGGTAACTCCTGAAGAGGAAATAGAATCCAAACCAGAGACTGAAACCGAATCAGGTTTCGAAGAGGAGTCTCCTGAAGAAGATACGATGGATGAGGAATTAAGAGCAGACGAAAATACAGAAGGGTCGGCAGAAGAAGCTGGAAATGTCTGACGTATTGAACGCCTCGGAGCGGAAACTGGAATGGACTGATCTGCAATCGAGTTGACCTGTGTCATGGACTGGGTCGATTCTTGGGTCCATCTATTCGCGCTTTACTCTATTAATCCTCGTATAGGGTACTGTACCGATTATAGAATTCAGCTATGAAATTCTAGTATACATCAGACTAAGCTTGAAAAGGGGAAGAACCGAACCATTGTACAAGTAGACTGAAAGTTTTAGCTTTCGTATGTCTGAATGTTATTTTAACGGAGAAAGAAATACAATGAGAAGACGAGAACACTTGCTACTTGCTGCATTTCTAGTGATGACACTTGTCACGCCTATACTTGCCGGCGGTAGCGATAGCATGCCAACTCCTGTCAACCCGCACGAGGAATCCGAGACTCTGGAACCTAGCGCTGGTCTAGCCACTGTAGAGGCTATTGTCTCGAAAGTGGATCAATGGGGCGGTGTGCAGAATATGCTTGCGTCATTCCAAAATGCAACACACTATGGTTATTCTCACGTAGAGACACTTGAGAGTGTAGTGCAAAGCCAAATGGAAAACGATGATGGATATGTAGCCCTTTCGACACTGAATCTCAATGGCCTTACACCATTCCCAAATGGTGCCATTGGTGGCCCTACTGCAGTGCTCCAACTCGACGTGAAACCTATTTTCGAGGTTCCTGTCAATAGGAGTGAAGCTTCATTCACGGATTTGAATGAAAGCGAAGCCATTGGCCTAGCTGATGAGTTTACATCAGAGTACGAGTCTGGATTCGGAATTGAATTTGAGCAATTCATGCTCGTAGGTACTGAAATCAAAGAAAGGGCCGAATACGACTGGAATGTTGAAGACAATGCGACAGAATACCAGATAACCTATGTCAGTATAATGGATGCCACCTTGGGCAACTCAACAATGGCATCTATGCTTGAAAGGGTATCTCAGCTTGGAGGATTAATGGATCTTGTTGGTGCTGAGGGCTGGCCTACGATGACCAGCGTGGCAACCGAAGTCTACGCACCAATTCATTTCCTTTCAGGTGGATATCATCCCAGTTTCAATGTTTTGAACATGATGGACTTCTATGAACGTCCATATTATCGAGCTGACTCTTCACATAGTGATCTTGTGGAGACTGTATACTCCGGCATCATGAATCAGGTTTCCTTCAATCACCCTGGATATGTGGATGCAACTATTGGAGACGAGACTTATTCATTGCCTGACCATGTTGGCTACACAGGAACTATCGAGAATAAGATGAAGCAGGATGCCAGTGCATATTCGGTTTCAGTAGTAGGCGGAGCAGCACCTGCATCACTATCAATCAATGGAGTGCCCGATTCATGGCTGACTATCGATGACCAATTCGAGATTCCTGACGAGCTTGATATCGGCAACATAACGATACCCGCTAACAGTACGGTAAGCGAGGCTGTGAAGATGGTTCTGACTAACCTGCCTAGGCAGTTAGCCTTGGAGGTTAATGATGGCATTGCTTCTATAGATCCAACCATGTTGGATGGTATTATTGATGCTGTGTGGGATTCGACAACAGCCCTTCCAGATTTCAGGCAGACCCTCATGAATACCAATTTCAGCTCTGAGATTGGAGAGACTCCACTCAAAGATATCAACGTGGACCTGTTAGGCTCAATCATGGAAATGGCAGGAATGACTCCAGAGGCTCTTGTGGATAGAATCGACGATGATATGGTTGAAGAGAATCCAGTTGCTGCTATTCTCGAAGCATTCTTGGAGTACTTCGACTCCTATAATCTGCTGGATATCGTGGATAATGATGTCTACGGTGAGCCGGACGCCTTTGTAAATCATATGAATACGACGATAGATGGCATCAACAGCTTCTTGCAGGACTTCGGTGGAATAGATACACCATCAGAATTCAGGAGCAAGGAAACCATAGCAGAGTTCGTTGAGGACCACTGGGATATCGTGCTTCAGAGTCTCTGGGACGCAATGGCGAATGATGATGTGACTGCCATTAAAGATGCAATACACAACATCTTGGATCCCGAAAACCTACAAGAGGAAATTGTACCGTATCTCATGGCCGATCTAGGCAATTCTCTGATGACGGGCTTTGGATTCTCATTTTCTGCGAATCTGAATGCAACCGGATATCTTGAGCCGCTGGAGTTCGACACAAACACTTTGGAGCTGGCTTTTGATGCAGATCCGGAGAACATCGAATTCTCCGGTCCATACTTGGTTGTCACGAAGGGTACTGCAGAAAGAACCGTGACTGTCAATACGACTGTGGATTTCAACATAACAGTCCACAACTACGGTTCTGACACCGCATATAGAGTTAGAGTGCTAGATGGTATGAGTTCGGGCCTTGATGGTGACCGCGAGTTCTATTGGGGCAGAGATGAACTTGCTCCTGGTGAGACATGGACGATAACCTACAACGTGAGCCCAACCGACCTTGGTCTTTATGCTGATATGCCCGCCGTATGCTTCTACTTCAACACCACTCTGGATACCTTCGACCCTGATAACGCCGAAAACTGGAATGGTGCGTCATATTACACCATGTCAGCTACAGGTTATCAAATCTTGGTGGAAGAACCAGAGGGCGGTGGGGGTTGGTGGGAAGGCGGCTTGCTTGAAGGCGAAATCTTTGGTATTCCCACACTCTATGTTGCTGCTGGCATTGGAGGCGTTGCGGTCATAGGTGTTGCCCTCTTACTGGTAAGGCGCAGATCTTAGTTTAGTATGTCGGATGCTGATTGACCTACACCAAAACGGTGTGGGTCTCCAGCCTTCTTTTTTTGCACAAACTCGAGTTTGTCAAAGAGAATCACTTTTATTCGGCATTCCAGTTTTTGCTATTGTACACTCTATGAATGGTGTGAAAATTCCTTAAGTGGGATATAGATGGCCAAGTATGAATGTTTGATATGCGGTTGGATATATGACGAAGAGAAGGGCGATCCAGGTAGCGGCGTTGAACCCGGAACAAAGTTTGAGGATCTTCCTGATGACTGGGTCTGTCCGATGTGTGGTGCAGCAAAGGCAGACTTTGAGAAAATATCAGACTAAGCTAGCTAGAAGTAGAGCATCTAGTTCAGCTGAGTCATACTCTCTCTTTTTCATTATTTCTCAGTCGAAATTGAATCTGTAGTTTACTCCGTTTAGGAATCTCTAATTGCCTGTTAGAAGACTTCAACATATGATTATGGAGTACTGGTCGGACGGCACATTGTAGGTGGAACCGCTACCTAAGAATGATTTCCTCTTTCTCTGTGGCTATCGGATTCTTTCAAGAAAAGATTATTGGAGGTCCTTCTGTAGCCATTTAGAAGCATATCTGCCCAAGAAGGCCCAAGTTCTCAGAATGATGATTCGTCTAAATCATATTCAAAACCAACGATTTTACTTCTGATTAAGGCATGAATAAGGTGGTCAGCATCAAGCCAAAGATTATAGCTAATATTGCTATACAAAATAGTAGCCTACAACCGCAACCTTTCCCTTTGAAGAATATTCTATCAACGACGATGGCCGACGCAACTGCGTGTTTCCAATCCATGTAATCGCCAACTTCAACACGAAATTGGTCGCGAACCGAAATGACTTTCTTATCAAGCTTGAAGGCAAAGCGACCTGATTCGCTTGCAGCATCAAAACCCCACGCCATGACTCCACCTTCTGCGTGGATTTCGTCGTCTCTATAATGGATCGTGAACCGTTTATTCCACATTATCCATGGTCGAGTTATTTTTGCTATCTTGTTCCCGGACGGATCCAACAGATGAAATGTCTTATCAAAGAAACCACCCTTTGCTGTGAGAATATCATTGTCTTGGGGGTCTTTCATATTGACGGTTGACCGTAAGAAGCTAAGCCAAGTTTGTCTGGCTACCGCTACCTTTTCTCCAGTCTCTTCATCATAGATTTCATAGACTGGCCTCATTGAGACCAGTTTTTGCTCAACTTTGTAGAAATGACGTTTTCCTTCCTTTGGTTCGACTTCCAAATCAATCTCCCCAAATCACTAAGAGGTTCTTTGAGCTTAATAAGTGCTACTCATATCCTCTAGCAAATTAGCTAATGGAAGGACCCGAGTTTCTTACTTGAAACCAATCGCCGCATTTTGGGCATCGAGTACCTCCGGATGCATCAATCTTGGAGGGGCCAACGAGTTGTTGAGCCCCGCAGTGTGGACACACTACTTGTCTATCATGAACTGATGCGAGCTCGTCCGATTCATAACGGTCACCAACGAATTCAGACGCAACATTGCGTCCTATGTAACCCAAGACCAGAGCTAAGATTACAAAGGTGAAAGATAGCAATACTACCTCCAAGATGAGAGTGGCTGCGAAAGTGAAGATAATGATGTACAAAAAGGGGTTCACGAAAAACAGTATTATTGTGAAGAGGCATCCTTGTCCCAAGAAGCTGAGAATGCTAGCTTTTATCCTTATTTTCCATAACATGTTGGTAGCAATGCTGTTCACTCCACCGATGATAACGAGATATGTTCCCCCTATTATCAACAAAAGCCCAATGACTTCTAAGATAACATCGTATGATGCTGCAGCTAATGAGAATCTCAGTATATACATAAAAATAAGCGAAACAAAGGCCAGAGGGATACCGTGTAGAAAGTACTTGATTATATTGCTGGTTTCTTTGCTTGCATTTTGGGATACAGGTGGGTTATTCGTCTCGTCCCTCAATGCTGTTTCCTCTCCATGCCAGCACACATGACATCAAATATCCTTCATACCTCAATAAAAAGATAGGGCTAAGTTACGGGGGACATTTTTCGGCATGATGACAAGATGTACTGGTGCAATTCACTCGTCTGGCTCATAAAGCCGTTCTCTCAGTATGATTTCCGTGGCCCACTTAGCGGCAGTACCAACAACTTTTGGACATCCATCTAATTCATGAGGGAAGAGAAGGTCTGACTCTTCTCTCTTCTTCTTCAGTAGAGACCGGGCAGGGCTTCGAAGCCGTATGTGTTCCTCACCTTCAGACCATGTACCGGCTTTAGCCGCTACCTCTCGGCATATGGTGCTTCCGTAGTGAATAATGAATCTCTCAACCATTTCGTAGGCATAGTCCCAGCCTTTCGTGGCGGTTACGTAATCAAAGTCAGGATCGTTGATTTCTCTGTCTGCGTCGTCAACAAACTCCTCTCTAGTTCTCCCGCATAGTTGCCCGATGACCATTACTGCGCCTGTCAAAGCGCCGCAACTGCCGAAGCCCGACAATCCTACTCCCCCCGCGAAGGCACTACCCGCTCTCAGTACAGCATCATTCTTGCACCCAAGCGTGTCCTGAATAGCAGCTATCGTAGATTGGCAACAATCTGTTGCTGTTGCTTCATATTGTCTTCCTTTTTCATACGCTGTTTCCAACAACTCTTGTTTTCGCTCTTCTTTCATTTAGCACTTACCTTCTGGCTAGATGCGATACAGTTTGGAATGATTTATTCCTCTTCATCTATATACCCCATCATCTCTGCTATTTTTCGATAACTATCTTCCATTTCATATTCCGGCTCAACTTTGCGTCCATGTGGAATTGTTGAATCGGTCTTGTTAACGTGCCTGAGACCTTCCATTAGGTCATCCAACTTTTCAAAGGGGACCGAGAATATCATCTCTTCTGACTCGGCTGAGGCCATCCATCGGTCGCCTCGGCAGGGCACGGCAACTTGAGATTTTCCATTCTTGATTACCGGCACTACAGCATAAACACAGGCAGCGTGACTGGACAAAGCACACGGTAGATTGTAGCCGTCCTTGTATTCTCTGGCAAGAAGTAGAAGATTCAGCTGCTCAGAATCACAATAGATCATGACGAGGTCAGGCTGAAAGCTCGCTGACTTCAGTGGGGCTGAAACTATACCCACGTACTCACCGACTTCGAAACGCGGAAACTGTTCCGCATAATGGCGGCCCGCCTCTTGTGTCTCAACATCAACCGGATATCGGTTATTACCATCCATGAAGTATTCTGGGGGCTCCCCTAGTCCGTATCCTACTACCGGTTCAAAACACCACATGTCTTCTTTTAACATTGCAACCTCCATCCCCTCACGCCGTGATTTCTGGAAAGCTTGGCAGAGAGATAAATGGTGGCCCGAATCTCTTAAAGGTCTGTGAGCACCAGAAGGGATTTCGCTTTCAGTTTTCATCAGTTTCAATGCCAAAGGGTAGGTTCGCAACTTCAATCTCGCTAGTAATTCTTCTCCGTACTTCCTGTACTTCTCGTGCATAGTTATTTTGATTCGCTTCCTTTCGGTTCTATTAATACATGATTCATGACTTAAACTTACAGTTCCGTAACAATTTCCGAAGTAAAAGAGGCCAGAGGCCATATTCTGAACAAATCCAACCTTCGTCATCGAGATGAAATTATTCGCACAGCTAACTCCTGAGTTAATGGATTACGCAACTTCTGCCCTCACTTGGCAGCTGGACTAGCTCAAGCACGATATGGTCTTGTATACCAAACAGCTATCATTGCAAGAGAGACCATATACTCCTATTGCGAATTCGGTCTTGAAGGGGGCAGAAGAATGACCGGTTCAGAGTGATGGATTGACTTGAGTCACCATATGAAGGTCTAATGCCAGAGTGGGAAACGGATTTGATATGCGAATTCACAAGTAATCGCTGATACTTGGGTCAGTGTACGTCAGAGAACTTTCTCTAACTCTTTCAGAAGCCTATCTGCCTGTGATGAACCAAGTTCCCAGAATTTTGGCTTAGTCAGGTCATATCCGAAGTCAGCAATCTGTTGCCTTGGACTCTTGCTTCCACCGGCAGATAGAAGTCGCTTAAATCGACTGTTGAAATCTGGCTCTCCTTTGCGATAGTCCCCATAGACAGCAAATACGAGCATTTGAGCGAAGCTATACGGGTAGTTGTAATAGCGATAGTTACTGAAAAAGAAGTGCGGTATGCGCGCCCACTCGTATTCCATGTAGTCCGTCCAGTCAACAACATCGCCGAATATCCGTTCTTTTGCTTCATTCCATAGCTCACAGGCAAGGTCCGCATCGATGACTTCCCCGTTGTCTATCGCATTATAGAGGCTCTTCTCGAAGAATGCTCTAACACCGACATAGTACACGGTATAGTAATAGGAGTTCAGCACATGAGACAGAATCTCGTAACGCTCTTTCTCAGTATCGGCCATCGAAAGGATTCTCTCAGTCAGAAGCAATTCCCCGAAGATACTCCCCGTCTCAGCCATGCACATCGACATACTGTAGTTGACGGGTGTCTGACTCTCGTAGATTAGATGACCTTGAGCTGCATGCCCATTTTCGTGGGCGAGCGTATAGATATCATTCAATGTTTTGCTATAGTTCAGAAAAACAAAGCTCTTACTTACACTTGGCCATGACGAACAGAAAGCCGTGTTCATCTTACCTACTCGATTTTCAGAGTCAATGCGTCTGTCTTCGAACATGCTTCGTACAACCGAACCAAGCTCGTCATCAAAGGACTCGAATGAATCAATTACCGTAGATTTCGCCTTTGGCCAGTCAAAGGTCCAGACAGGCTCGGTTACCCAGGGAGCAATAACATCGTAGCCGGGAAGTTTCTTAACTCCCATGGCTTTCGCTTTCATTCTGAGAAAGTTCTGAAATCCTCCAGCTGTGCTCTCAATAGTCGACAAGAGGGTATCAACTGTGTTTTGGTCTACATCTTGATCCAACAGGCTTTGAGTCATGGATGAAGGCATACCTCTGTGCTTGGTCATCTTCATATGGTCCGCACAAATTGCCCTGAGAGCCATACCGTGAATCATTTCATTATCAGCATAGCTCTTGTAGAGCTTCTCCGTTGCCATCTTGCGGATATCTCTGTCCGGACTCATTCGCATCGAGCTGAGTTCGGGAAGCGTTACGGTCTTGGTTTCCCCCTCCAGCATCATGTCGAATGTCTTGGCTGAAACCCAGGATTGTTGCAGTTGCTCAAGAGTCTCGATGCCATTGACATCTTTCATGGAGGCGAGTCTTTCCTCCGGTTCTGACAGGCGATACGGTGCACGGCGTTTGAGTTTTTCTAGATAGTGTCCGTAGTTGATTAGGTCCTCGTCCCCAAGCAGGTCAGGTTCTTTCTCAAGCAGCTTACCAAGTTTTATTTCGAACACCGTTCTAGCGGCACTGATGCGGCTGCCCACATTCTGGGAGACATTATATAGCATCCCCGAATCCTTGTCTTTGGTATTGGCTCTGTAGCGCATCGAGCAGTAATTGCGAAGATCTGATGATTGAACAATCAAGTCCTCAAGCTCTTCAAGCGCATCAGCCAGCTCGTTAGCAGAATAATCATCAAGTTTGGCAGCGTATTCTCTCGTTGCCGTTTCCACTTCTTCCGCAGTCTTGTGCAGCATTTCCTTGATTTCTGAAGGGTTTTTGCCCTTAACCATTGGAGAAAGGTCCCATTCCATGATTCACGCCATGAAAGAGGAAAAAGTGACACCATAAAAGCGATTCCAATTGGCAATTCCGCCCTTCCATCTCGTTAAATGCCAACGTCTATCCTTGGTACTATAGTAATCCTTGACTAATGGATAACAAGAGGAACCAACATCTCGTCTTCAGATAACCCGCCATGTTGACCTACTAGCTCTGGGTATTCTTCACCCGGAAAGTCATTGAGCAATGCATAGCCTTCCTTCATCAAGGCCACAAAATCACCGGCACGTGTATCAAATTTGTTACTTGGTTCTCCGGGTCCGAACCAGCCCATGTCAACCAGCTGAGATGTCTGATACATAGTACACGCGTGAGCAAGATGATCGTTCATATAGGATTGAAATGCATCGACTTTGTTTGGGCGCACATAGAAATAACAGGTACGAGTATCGCCGCACACTGGTGCGATAAGTGTCTTTTTGAGTTCTGGGTGATTAGCTAGCTTGACGGTATTCTCTTGCTCCACATCAACAATGCCATGGTCCGATGTGATGATGATTCTGACATTATTCGGTACCTCTTTAGCCAGCTTCTCCAAGTTCTTATCTAGCGTAGTCAGATGATTGATTGCAGCTTCACTCTCAATGCCCTCGTCATGTCCAGTGGCATCTAACTCGGGCCAGTAGACAAACATGAACTGATTCTCGTGGGCGTGAATGGCTAAATCCCTTGCATTGCCGAATAGTTCCTGCAAGCTATGATAACCAATTCTTGTACAGCCACTTGAAACAAATCTTGAATATGAAGAGTTGATTATACGCTGGGGCCCCAAGAAAATGCTTCTCTTCTGTATTTTGCCTAGCCAAGGTTCAGCACCAACAAATGGAGCAACATCGGTTTGCATGGGCTTCTCGTTGACCAAGGTGCTGAATGGTAAAAACCGTGAGACAACACCAAGGTCTTTCAGGTATACGAACCAGCCGGTAATTCCGTGCTGAAGTGGTGTAGTGGCAGTGTAGAAGCTAGTCATGGCTGAACCGGTGCTTGGAGGAAATACGCTGGACATTGAAGATACGAGGTGGTCGCGAAGCCAGAGCCCTGATCCGTGGCGAAGAAGGTAGTTATAGCCCAGACCATCAATGATTATGAAGAGAATGGTCGAAGATTCTTCAATGTCGTAGAGACTTGATTCTTCTAGGCCTTTGCAGATGGAATCGATTCCCATTTTCCCAGCGAGCGCGCTAGTCAAGTTGACGATACTATGCTTGTAATCAGGCCTGATATTTGGCGATTCCATACGGACTGTGATATCATATTTCGTTTAACGCTTTCCCATAACCATACAGGGCTTACTTGTATGAGATGCTGGAATTACTACGTCTGGTGTACGTTCTCGTCTATCTAGATTGTGAACCTTCTCAATGTTTCATACGACCCGTATCCGTCCAACCTGTTATCAAGCTCGAATTTTCCGAATGATTGTACGAGTACCGATTCTCTTCCGGAACTATCCGTAAATGGCACGGGTACGATTGGCCCTGGTTCTCCTATGAGGCGGTATATGTTCTTCTCGTTGTCTTTGAGCTCAAGTTCTGTTCTTGTCGGAAAAACTCCATCCGCTCTGAACTCGTGCGAGATTACCTCTATGCTTGTGAGCGGAACATTTTCGCCCTCTCGGAAGATGAAGCCTCCTGTGGCAAGACTACCGTCTTCTGCAACCACGGCTGCAGGATTCACTGCAAGATTTTCATCAAACCATACAACAAAGTAGAACCAGTTTCCCACCCCTGTCCAATCCCTAATTCCGTGAGTATGATCTCTCTGTCCAATGACGCTGTTAATAGAATATCTATTCTCTCCGAGCTCGATTGACCCACTTATTGTTGCTATTTGCTCCCAGTGCTTATCACCCGATTTCCTTCCGAGCTCTAATGATTCGGGTGTCATGTGTTCACTGTATTCGTATGGTTTGTTTAGTGGGTCGAAGCTCAGCTGAATATGACTTTCAAGGAGATCAGATATCAATTCGGGTCTTTCTCTTGCTTTGGGCAGCTGTTCTGAGTCTTCTACCACAACCAATGATCCATCGAACGAATATTCCCAAGTACCATCTGGCTTGGGCTGATGACTCACTCCAGCTACATCAAGGCTATTGGGGTAGCTCTCACATTCATCGGTAGTATGGAATGCAGCAACTGAACCGTCAGGTAAGAAAAGGAATAGGAAAGTCATACCTTCAGGCTTGTTTGGCTTAAACCCCACTCTGTTCATGAGTCCTAGTTCTGTCTTCTTGTCATAGAAAAGGAAGTAATAGCTTTCATTCCAGTTCATGTGATTTGATGTTGGTTCGTGTGTAATCTGTTCCAAGTTTATTCATTCTCCTCGTGGATAATGACTTTGCCTTTGTAGCCATCAATAGTTACCGTTTGACCTGTGGTCACAAGCTTGCAGGCCCGGCTGACATTTGTTACAGCTGGAATCCCAAATTCTCGTGAAACTACAGCCCCGTGTGATAACACCCCCCCTGTTTCTGTCACTACTCCTGCTATCTTGGAGAACACTGGAGTCCATCCCGGATCCGTGCGTGGAACTATCAGAATCTCTCCATGGCGCACCTCGGGAACTTGATTCACAGTTTCAAGTACTCTTACGGTGCCGCTCACGAGGCCATGACTTGCGGGAGTTCCACTCAGAATGCCAGATTCATTGAGAGTGAATACTGCATCATTGTACTCTCTCCTACCTTTGAGGAACTTGGGTGGTGTTGTATTTTCGTACTCCTTGAATTCTCGAAAGCGCCTGTTTACGGTTTCTTCCAGACGTTCCATCTCGTACTGCCCCATTTGTCCCGCCACAATTTTCCTAATCTCCTTCCTATGCAGGAAAAAAATCTTGGAAGGGTCTGGAATTATGTTCCTTTCATCCAACCTTTTTCCGATTTCCAAGAAGACAGCTCTGTTACGAGTTATCCACCTGTCAAGGTTGAATCGCTGGTCCTCTCTGAATCTGATATATCGTCTGGCAAAACCTAGAATCGTAGAAAATAGTTTCCACTTGAGAGTTCCAAGGGTCTGTGACTTTATGGCTTTCTTGACTCTCCGTTCTGCAATAATGCGCTTCTTCTTCGGGTCATGACTTGAGGATGGGCTTTCTTCATCGTGAACTAGTGATTTGAGAATATCAAATACATACTCTGGTGCTTCACCCCACCTAGGGTAGAATGGCTCTCTCGTGAATCCACGTTCCCCATATTCTTCCAGAAATCTATCGAACTCAACCATGAATTCTCGGGAAGCATCATCGTCCATTTGTTTCAGGTGATTGTATGTAGATTCAGAGGGTTCTTCGGCTATTAGTCTTCTGACTTTTACACTTGTGAGGGCTTCGTCGGCAAGATCATTCACTCTTTTGTTAATTTCATTTGTCTTATGATTCAATCCAGAGATAAGGAGTGGATAGAACCTTGCTGCCTTGCTGCTATCCAAGAAAGTACCAAGCAGGTACTTGGTTAGCAAATTCATACCAATGTTATGAACCGGAATGCCATATCGAACCATCCGGAAGTGTGTCATCATTTCCTTGTCAAGCTCGTCTGCTAGATTCATCAACTCATTCAATGAACATTGTTCAGCCATCGCTTCGAGTTTGGCGTCAAATCTTTCACAGTATGGTACGAACACACCATCTGTCCATTTGTCATAGGCATCAGCAGTGTCGGTTAATGATCCACGAGAGTCAAACAGCATAACCCTGATTTCCGCCATCATTCGACCCAAAAGATTGAATGGCATTTCTCGCATTGTTTGCTTGCCGTAGGGTCCATCACCGCTGGGGAAGTAGTCTAGAACATCTTCGGATCTGATGAAAGGAGGAATTTCATTTCTCACCTTTTCTCGAAGTACATCCAAGTTGAAGTAAACATGAGCTTTATGGAGCTTGAGAAGTTCATCAGGCATATCTTGGTAGCCCATTATTGTGTTGAGCTCGTTGTTTACTATGTAGGTGAGTTGATCACCCAACAAATCAAAGAACAACGGCGTGACATTATCATTCCAATAATCGTCGCTGTATCCCCTAGTCCAGAGGATTTCATCTTCATCTTCGCTTTCAAGGTTTGTTGTAATGGGACGGGACTGGAGTACGTGGATTGTACCCTTGCTGTCAATGGCCCACTCGATGTCCTGTGGCCCCTCAAATAGGGTCTCTAACTGCTGGCCGATTTTACCAAGCTTTAGTGCCTGTTCATCAGTTATTGAAGGGCTCTCAGATTCATCGCTGGTTGCGTTGAGAACGACAGTCCCACCTTCTTGATTTTCTGATGATGGCTTGACAACGACTCCCTTGATTCCAACTTGCGTTTCACGTATTCTCAAATGATTTCCATTTTCAGTTTGCTCTTCTTCCAGTACAAAGCGGTCTGATACAGCCTGACCCGAGACCACGGATTCTCCGAGACCAAAATTTGATTCGATTACAATTCTATCATTCTTCAAAGACGTTGGGTCTTTTGTGAAAAGAACACCTGCAGATTTTGCTTCAACTATTTCCTGGATAAGTATCGCAAGCTTGACCTCCAGCTGATTGATGCCTTGACGCTGCCGATATGCCATTACCCGGGGTGACCACATAGACTGGTAGCACTTCGCCACAGCGTTGGCTATATGTTCCATTCCTTTCACATTCAAGAATGTCTCATATTGACCTGCAAAGGAGGATTCAGGCAAATCCTCTGCGGTTGCTGACGACCTCACGGCAACTGCCCCTAAGTCCAGGTCATGATGTTTTTTGGATATGAGTTTCAGAATTTTGCCCTGCAAATCTGCTCTAGATATTGCGTCACAGATTTGGTTGGAGGTTTGCTGTATGGATTCAGAATTGTCAAAATTGGTACGATGAAATAGGTCATGTATTTTATCGAATAGACCTTGCGCCTGAAAGAGATAATTATATGCCGCGGTTGTAAGAATGTATCCCCTCGGTACGTGGTGTCTCTGATTCAGGATTTCTCCCAGATGGGCTGCTTTTGATCCTATTAGCTGCTTATGGTGCACGTTGACGTCCGTCAAGTCTAGCACGAGATTTTCATTAGTTATGAGGAACAGCTCCATATCAGAATTATTCATTTTTGGAGACAAGGCGGCTTATAACTGTTCGAGATAATCCCCCATCTTTAATCTATGGCTCTTCTTGCAGAAATCAACGTGTTCGTGTTGCCATTTCTGCAGCCATCAGGCGGGATTTATGCTCTTATTCTACTTTACTCATGATTTTACGCCCAACAACTCCCACAGCTACTACTGCTATTAACCCAATCGAAAATACAATACCCACTTCGACCAGATTAATCGTTGGGGTACTATCATTCGTATAGGTAGTTTCACTTGTGACGGCTTCTGGTCTGAACGGATAGTTGTCATTTTTGCTTAGTTCACAGTACTCGCTCGCAACATACTCCGACACGTTGAATGGACCAGAAGTGACCATCTCTTCCTCTGGTGGATTGGGGTTCCAGGTGTTCCAACCTTCAGTGCCTATCTGAGTGAATATGTGTCGGGGAATGATAGGCTTGTATCCGACTCTCTGGAGGTGCCAGTATGACTCGGTGTTGAATTCGACCTCAAGCGTATATGGAGAGTTTGCGTAAGCGGCGGTCAAGTTTGTTAGGTCCGTACTGTAGGGATTCCCGGGTGCATCACGGTAGTAGTTGAGCGAGAATGCAGCATCTTCCGCAGTGATTGGTTTACCATCTGTCCATGTCGCATTCTGAATCATGATGAAAGTAATTCGAGTATGATTCTCAGGCACACTTGTGTTATCTGCATGTGTTTCTATAGTATAATCCTTGGCAAACCAGTTGATAGCGTCTCCATCTGGTTTTTGTCGAATAAGACTATCATAAAAGAACTGAACAATGGGATCTGACACAGGGAACATGGCGTGCATGAAGTTGAAACTGTCTATACCCCGGAAGGGGTAAGCGATTTCCAAAGTGCCGCCAATGTGCACCCCGCCAGTTTCGATAAGCCGTGCATGGTAGGGCATCCACCATGATTCAACGCCCTGGTGAGATCCTTTCACAAATTCTTCAAATTCATCCGTTCTGTACGCTGACAGATACTTGTCATTGTATGCCACAATCATTGGGCTCTCGTATACAATGATTTTCTGGATCTCGACAGCCGCTTCGCGAATCTTTTCAAATGAGCTAGCAGTAAGAAGCTGTTCTTTCCAGTCTCTAAAGGTAGCATTCCTCAATTCGAGGATTTCCTGATAGGGCTGGTATTGGGGACAGAGGCAATCCCATCCGCCAACCCATAGCCGAGAAGTCAGCCAATCTACGTTGAAATCTTCGAAGTGATTCTCTAGTAAACGAATGTCAAATCTCTCGGTTCTACACTTCATATCATATGGGTCAACTTGGGCTGCTGATGCATCTACATGAAGATTTTCGAACGCATCTTCAAGCACTTTTGCAACGGAGAATTGTATTTGAGAGTTCCATGAAGCATCAATACAGATATCAAATGGCTCCCCATTCGGTGCTTCTCTAAATCCTGTTGTTTCATTGATTTCGAAACCGGCGGCATCCAGTAACGAATTCGCACGGTCAACTTCGGTTTCATAGTAGTGATAATCGAGCTCTTCCTCAGCTGACAATGGATTCATTGGAGGGACCGGCGAATCAAGGGGTTCAGCATAACCACTCCAGGTTTCGTTGGCCACTTTTTCTTTATGGAAAGCAAATGCAGCAGCTCGTCTGAGAACGGTCATGTTCAGCGGATACCGTTCGTAGTTGAATAGGAAGAAACCATAGCCATTTCGATTGGTCTTTGCTACCTCTATGTTTGCAGACTGCTCAAGTTCTTCAAGGTGCTGTGGCTCAATTGAGTCAACGATGACTTCGACTTCTCCATTCTGCAGTGCTGTAATAGCATCTGCTTGATCTTGGATGATTTCGTATCTGATCGTATCTACATACGGTCCCTGCTTAGTAATATGATCAGTATTTGTAGCACCCTCAAGAAGGAGCATAGGCTGTATAAGTAACATAATGAGGATTATCCAACCAGGCAGAAATATTCGTTTTAGTCTGGTCATGTGCACTTGAGACGCATCCTCATCCTAGATAAGCTCAAGCTATCTCTCATAATACCTGTTGTGTCACCAAGTACACCAACGCTACTGGAATAATCTGTGATAGCCACACCAGAAATCCTTGCTACTACCGTTTTCTTGCCTGCCTTCCTGCCAATAAGTTGGCTGGATGTTGTTTTGCAGTTGATTTCACCGACCGGTACGTAAGCCCGGTCGACAGGAAAATCGAGACTATGAGTAGAACTACGATTTTCGGGTCAAGCATCATCATGGGTGCAGAGACAAATCGTTCCATTATCGCATGAAGGCAGGACTGCACAACCAAGCCTACCACTGAACCGACTAGAACTCCCGTTATTATAGCAACCGAGCTTTCTGCGGTTATAGACCAAGCAATTTCAGAATCAGACATACCCATGGAAGCAAGCAATCCGATTTCTCTGATTCTGGTAGAGGAGATTGCCCAGCTACCAATCAGTGCGCTAAGTATAGTTGTTACAACCAGCGTGAGAATGGATGCATCAATCGTGGTTTGAATAGCGTTGAGAGCACCTTCATAGTCGGCTTCTATATTGGATATCAAAATACTCCGAATACTGGGAAATTCTGCAAGTGCATTCATCGTCTGGGCTGGATCACCTGATCGTATCAAGATGCTGCCCGCTTGGAATTCTTCACCAACCAACGAGCTCCACGTTACATTGCTTACAATCACGAAATTTGGGGTCATAATGGTCAGGACGAAAAAGGGGACAGATGATCCTGCAATTCCAACCACGGTCGTATTACCGAGCGTCCCGACGGTAATGTTATCACCAAGATCAAGATTTCGTTCCCGTGCTGTGTACTCGGAAATGACACAGGACCCGGATTCTTGTAAAATTTTCAGTCCTTGGCTCTCGTTTATCGTTTGTGAAAGACCGATAGAGGCCAGCCCTTCAAACTCCGCGGGATGAGTGCCAAGGAGAACGCCCATCCCACTTTCCTCGTTGAAATGAAGTTCAGTTACTCGTTGGTTGACAGGTACAGTTTGCTCTACTTCAGGCATTGATTGGATTGTATCGACCATGGGAAGGTCAACTGGAGAGTCAGCATATCCAATTATATTGGCTGAAGAGACGCCTGCACCTAGGCTTCTTTCCCAAGAGGCTGTCACAGCGTATCCAACATTGCTTGATGCTATGAGTAGCGTGGTGGCAGCCGCGAATAAGTTGAAGACTACCATGGCAACCATCGTGTTTCGTCTCAAGTTCCGCTGAGACAGTACTCTGACTACCTCTCTGGCCTGATAGGTTAGAGGTTTGAGAATAGGTTGTAATCCAGCTAGTTTTGGTGAAATCGCAACGACTCCAAACAGCAGAATGGGGACGGATCCGATTCGAATTATGTCACTTGATAGGAGAGAGAGACTCAACAGATCGGAGCTTACTTGCACCGCAACAAGGACACAGAGCGGCACACTAATACAGTACATGATTTTCTGAGCTCTGTCAGAGATGCCAACCCCTACACCACTACTACCGGTGCTGGTTTGAACTGTTCCCTTACCCAAATTACTGGCGATGGATTCTTTCGAAGATTGCCATGCTGGCACGAATCCAGAGAATACTGTCAAGCCAATGCCAAATACGCCTGATGCTAGAAGACCAGATAGACTGATACTAGAAGCGCTACCAAAAAATGCAGCGGTGGGAGCTAGGTAGATAATTCTGGAGGTAGCGACTATGAGTTCCAAAATGATGCGGCTGAGAATAACCCCAAAGGCACCTCCAAGAAGAGATCCCACTAATCCGATAATGCCTACCTCTGACAGAAGTATCGACAACAAGTCACCTCTTGAACCACCAAAGGCCAATACTACTCCGCTTTCCCGCTTCCGTTGACTGAAAAGCATACTAAAGGATGAGAAAACCCGAAATGCGGCCACAAATGCGGCAGCGCCAACGAGAGCCAAGAGAATTGTGTTGGCCTGACTAAGAAACAGGTTTGCAATCCTAAGATGATATGCTTTGAGATTGGTTACCACGAAATCTTCCCCCAGCATGCCTTCTACAGCCGACACCGTCTCGGGGGCTCCAAAAACATCGTGGACTTCAACCAGAAGTTTGTTGACTGAATGGTCTGGGTACCGAATGGTGTAGATTTCCCACGCGGAATCAAGTGGAATGAAAACTGCCGGTCCAATGACACCCTTATCAATAGCCAAGCCATATCCTGAAACGTTGAAAAACTGATGACCGGCCGTAGTATCAAGCCGTAGTTCTTGACCCAAGGAAAGATTTAGCAATTCCATTGTTTCTGTGGTCACAAAGCAGTTGTCTTCTACAAGGGAGTTCGTCCCTTCGGTGGCATTCAGGCTACCTATGTGTTTTTCCTGCTGAGGGTCGATACCGGCCAGAAAAAGAGATATGGCACTGCTTTCGTTCTCATAACTGACGATTTCCTCTATTCTAGGAATTGCTTGCGCTGTATTTGGAAGTGCTTGTACTGAATCCCGCATGCTGTTGGTAATTGGACTTCCCCATTTGGTCGAAGAAACCGTAATATCAACTGGGGACAGCGATTGTTGCATGAATTGGTTCGCGCTGGCCATGAGTCTGCCGGTGCTTGAAATCGCGGTGTATGTTAGGCTGACAGCAAGGGCCACAGCAAGTATCGTGAGGAATGAAGTTGTCTTTCGCCGTTTGGCATTCTTGAAACCAATTGAGGCGATAGCTTTTATCATGCAAACGCATCCTTCAGATTCTAATGGTGTATCTTGTCGTAGCTTACACTCGCTACTTAGTTATTTGGTTCAGAGGAAATCCCCTTAAGAGATGCTTCATTAGTTCAGAGAGAGGGAATTTGCGAATGGATGTCATCGAGAAAATTCACGAATATGCTTCAATATGGACATTCTTCGGCTTTCTTGTCGCTGCGCTAGCTGTTTTGGTTATGATGGGCTTTTTCTATCAGTCCCGTATTGTGGCAATAACAGGCGGGCTCCAAATACTTGATATGCGGCCATGGTACTCATTTGAAGATGCAGTTCAGCTCTTCACTTTGCTTGGGCAAGACGGAAGAACCCTTTACACCCAGCATCAAATTCTCGATGCGATTTTCCCCATCCTTTTTGGTACCACACTCTCTCAAGGAATTGCTCGCATGAATAGTCTGCGGGACGAACAAGACATTCGGTGGCGACAACTTGCATTGCTCCCCTATTTGGAAACCTTCTTCGATTATCTGGAAAACTTCCTTATTGGAACACAAATCATAAGCTTTCCTGTGCTATCTCCGTTTGTGATTATTTCTGCCTGTGTTGCAACAATCATGAAGTGGTCTCTACTTATTCTGTCGGGAGTAATCCTTGTCGGACTAGCTGCCGAGTATGTTCTTTCTGGTTGAGTGTTTTGGCTAGACTTGCAGGGTTTTTCGACATTGAATGAAACCCATCAGCAAAAGGGACGGCTTCCTAGCGACATGATGAGATTGCACAAGAAATATAGCGGATGTACTCCAACTTCACCTTGAGAGATTATGATGACGAGAGTTGCGATTAACGGTTTCGGCAGAATTGGAAGGAATTATGTGCGTGCAGCTATCGGACGGGACTTCGATATTGTAGCTATCAACGACATAATGGATGTTGAGACACGAGCTCATCTATTCAAGTACGATACTGTCATGGGCAAATTCGATGGTTCTGTTGAAAGTGATGCTGAGAAGATGGTAATAGAAGACCAAGAGATCAAAATGTTGAATGAAAAGAATCCAGCACAGTTGCCTTGGTCAGAGATGGATATAGACATTGTTATCGAATCGACAGGCGTATTTAGAACGCGGAAAGACTGCGACAAACACCTTTCTGCCGGTGCTGATAAGGTTCTGTTGAGTGCACCCGGAAAAGGTGGAGAGATGCTCACCGTTGTGTTGGGAGTAAATGATAGTGACTACGATCCCGACAAGCATGATGTGATATCCAACGCTTCTTGTACCACCAACTGTTTGGCCCCTCTTGTGAAAGTACTTGATGAAGCATTTGGCATTGAAAGTGGGTTGATGACAACGACTCACGCAGTTACAACGACTCAGAGGATTCTTGATATGCCACATGGTGACCTCAGAAGGGCTCGAGCTGCTGGTTGGAACATCATTCCAACCACAACTGGCGCTGCTAAGGCTATTGACTTGGTCTATCCAAAAGCCGCAGGTAAGCTCGATGCGATGGCAATGAGAGTGCCTGTCATGGATGCATCTGTTGTGGATATGACCGTTACTCTTGAGGAGGAGACCGACATAGCGTCTGTCAATGCAGCATTCAAAACAGCCGCAGAGTCAGGGGATTTGGCCAAGTATCTTGCATACGTTGATGAACCACTTGTCTCATCTGATTTCATTGGTGATCCGCATTCCTGCAGTTATGACTCCCTCATGACACGAGTCATAGGAAACATGGCCAAAGTGCTTGGTTGGTATGATAATGAAGCAGGTTACGCTACTCGCATGGTGGATCTTACCGAGATAGTCGGAGAGAGCCTATAGCGATCAAGACCGAGAATCATTGCGAGCCTGTCCATAGGTCCGTTTTATGAGGACCTATGGTCACTACATCAGTTCGAGGAGCATACCATTTTGCTACTTCACTCAGCTTTTCGTAGATAAACGTCAACACCAGCTCCCCCCAAGTCGGAACGAGCTATCTCAATACTTCCGTTATAAATCCCAGCAATCCATTTGGCGAGATGCAGTCCTAGACCATTACTCTTCGCTCTCTGTTCGGTGAATTGGTTCTCGATTACCTCTTGGGAGGCGTTGAAGTCTACATCCATCTTCTTGTATGTGTTGACACACGGGTTACCCGGAGCCACATAGAAAGCTGCATCTCGCAATCTATTATCCTGATATAATATATCAACTACATAGCTGTAGACAGTCAGTCCTAGGAATGGCATTCCAAAATCATTTCCATTTGCATGTCTGCATATGGAATCAAAGCCTCTACTTTCGCTATGCATGCTTAAAATCTCTGTAATGCCCGCTACTGTGCGAGCGCCCCCCAACTGTCTTTCGGTTCTTTGGCGCCTATGTCGGCTTGTCCAAATTGACCTTCCTGCTTTTCTCTCTTCCACAGGAGCGGATTCCAGAATATCCGAGGTACCGAGGAGAACATGGTGATTCGTTCGCACAACATAATCATCGGTTTTCTCTAATTCGCATTCATTTTCCGAAATCTCAACGACTGCTACATCATTCGAATCTCCTAACACGATGTTACACCATCGATACTGCATCCCAGATGATATCTTCTCTTCGATTATCTGATATGCATCATCGACGTTCTTGGCGCTTTGAAGAATCTCTTCCAAGATGTAGTCGTATGGCTGGGCATATGTGGCAAGAACCGTGGCACTACATCCTGTTAACCCATGTCTGTTGATTCCAATCGAAACGCCCGCTTCTTGTCCTGTACCAATGGCAACACCTCTTACTGAAAAAACTGAATCATTGAAGTGAAGATGATCAGTATGTCCTTCATCTACCAGGTCCTTGTTCTTGAACAGGAGCAACCTTGGGCCTACATGAACCGCTCCTATGGTACGGCCACCTGTCATGTATCCTTGATTGTACTGAATAAATTTGAAGATGTTGCATCGTTATGATATGTGCGACAAGAAGATTTTTGTCACCTGTGAACCTATCTGAATCAGTATCGGAGGTAAAGTCTTGAAAGCCTTAGTTAATGGTACGATTCTTTGTCCAGTGAATGGGCTCATCGAGAACGGCACAGTTCTATTTGAGAAAGGTAAGATATGCGAAGTTGGTGCTGATGTGGATATTCCTGAAGATGCAGAGGTTACGGATGTCGAAGGAAAATACATCCTTCCTGGCTTCGTCGAAGCTCATGCTCATCAAGGCATGTTTGACGGTAGCATCGGATGGGCTGGATCTGACGGAAACGAAGCGACCGAACCCGTAACACCAGAAGTAAGAGGCATTGATTCATTCAATCCTGATGAACCAAGCCTTTCGGAAGTTGTGAAAGGTGGTGTTACCAGTATAAACACAGGCCCGGGCTCCGCAAACGTAGTTTCTGGAGAAGCCTTTGTTTTCAAACCAACCGGTGACGCAGTAGTCGATAATATGGTAACTCTGGCTCCATCAGGCTTAAAGATAGCTATGGGAGAAAACCCAAAGCGTGCACATGGAAAAGAGCATGATCGGATGCCTTCAACACGGATGGGTGTTGCGGCGACACTTCGAAAAACGTTTACTGAAGCACGAAATTATATGGACGAATGGAAGGCCTACGGTGCCAAGAGGAAGGAAGCCAAAGAGAAGGGCGAAGCCCTGCCAAAGCCTCCTAACCGTGATTTAGGAAAAGAAACGCTCGTGAAGGTCTTGAAGCGTGAGATTCCGCTTCATGCTCATGCCCATAGAGCGGATGATATTGCTACAGTGGTACGGGTGGCGAAGGAATTCAATCTCAGGGTGGTTATCATTCACTGCACCGAAGGTCATAAGATAGCAAGCTTTCTTGCGGAAAACGACGTTTCAGCAGTAGTTGGCCCGACAATGTACTGGGTTAGCAAACCGGAGACGAGAGAGCGCGGATTTGAGACTGCAGTGAAACTCGATGAAGCTGGAGTTAAGGTTGCCCTCCAGACTGATTCACTCACCCCGATGAATTTCTTCCCACTTCTGCCGATGCATGTCATAAAGCAAGGCATGAGCAGAGAGGATGCACTTCGGTGTGTGACTATCAATCCTGCTGAGATGCTTGGGCTGGAAGACCAAGTGGGTTCGCTTGAACCCGGTAAGGATGCTGACATTGTTGTTTGGTCCAATCACCCATTTGAATTCTATAGCGAGGTTGAGCGGGTTTTCATCAACGGTGAAGAAATGGATTTGAAGAGTGAATCCTGAGACTTGCTCAGGGTTGCAGCTCTATTCAACCAGGATAAAATTTGATTACCCATCGGACCTACTGTCGGCCTTCTTCAGAGTCTTGACCCAAATGAGATCGGATGAAATTGGCGAAGGTACCATTGATGAAGATACCCTAGAAGACTTGTTCTTTTCCATAAGCAATCAAGGAGCAATTGAAAATCGAGTTGCATTCAGCGGGGCTTTGGAAAACTCCTCTGTGAATGCCTAGTAAACCTCCCAAAAAAGGTGCGCCGGTCGCCTTCCTTGTGTCTTGGGGGGACCAAATACTCGGCTATTATTGGTTTTGCTGCATTTTTGTGTAATGTCGTTGACGTAGTCTCTGTCTGTTGTTGACCGGCGCTATACGGCATCCGTGATAGTTGGTAATATTAACTATTTTGCGATGTCTTGAGCACCAGCAGGTGCGAAAATATCCTGCTATTCTTTTCATAGTCTTTAGTGATGTGAAATACAGGTAACAAAAGAAGAACCTTGGGCAGACTATGATAACCAAGTTTGCGGTTGAAGATGAAACATGAGCGAAACTCATATTACCGCAAAAGAATCAACCGGGTTGGAGGCGCTCCTGATGAGTAGATCGGGAACTGAGAAGACTGTTACGGGTTGCTTTTCCGTTTTCTTCTTCCTTGTGGGGCTCGGGGCCGGCATTACTGCTTTCAATATAGGTGCACCGGTAATATTCTTGTTTGTTTCCATTGGCATTGGAACACTTGGATTGCTTTTGGGTATAGCAAGTCTTATGGTCGACACTGGTGATTCAATGCAAGCGCCTTCTGTTTTTGGTTCAGCAAGCACCGAAAGTACTGAACATTTTGTCGGCCGGAAGAAAACATCTTCTGGAGAAAGAATTGTGTATCAAGTTCCTCTGAAATGTCCAGAGTGTGGGGCTAATCTGAATGAGGAGAACATTGAATGGGTTGGACCCCTAAAGGCCCAATGTCCCTATTGTTGTGCTACAGTGGAAGCGGAAGAAAGATTTCTGTGATTGTTTTGAATTTCTACTCATAGTCTACTAACAACTGACATCTTTAGAGATAAGTGCTTTAGCGGTTCGCAAGAGCGCGACATTAATCTCTTACATCGGTGTTTCTTTTCCAAAATGGCCAGGGCGGCAGAGAGACCATAACGAATGCTCATAATCGGTCTTCAAGACCAAAGAAAAGAAAAAATAAGCTCTGTGGAAAAAGTAGGCGGAATTGTTGTGAGAAGCTCAAATGAGCTGTCAATTGGCTATTCACACGCACGGATATTGACAATCAGGAACAATAATATGAATCACTCCGCTATCTTGGTATGACTTTTTGCACAGGGTCTCTGACCACACAAGGTTTTTTCTATGGTTTTGTGCCTGTACACTTCGGGCCATGCCTTGTATGAATGATGTTCCTAGAGTTCCTACCACCTGCCAATATTGTATAGATAGAACCTTATGGGATGTTCCCATAATCTAGTTCCAGATTAGTTCCTTTCATAACCGAGAAATCTTGGCTGAAGCAGCGATTGAGAGGTTTTGTACCATGGGTGAAGATAACTCCAATTCCGATGAAAATGACACAAAACCAAGGAATTCAAGCACAGAGAACTCAGAAGGAAAACTCGTAGAATTTGAATGGCTGCACTCTGTATTCAAACGAACTCCGATTCCGACGAATGTTTTTGATTTGGATGGGAATATTATCGCTGCTAACGACGCCCTGATGGAATTTGCAGGAGTTTCTTCTTTCAAAGATTTGCGGGGGTTCAACATCTTTTCAGATCCAAACATGTCTCAGGACATGAAGGATCGATTGCGCAATGGAGAAAGCATCCGATACCAATCTGAAATCGATTTTCAAAAAGTTAGAGCTCTTGGACTTTACCCAACTACGAGAACAGATGTCGCCTTTGTAGAGACTGGAATGGCTCTCCTGACATCTCCACGAACAGGTGAAGAAATAGGATATCTTATACAGTTGTTAGATATATCTCAGCAGAAAGAACTCGAAATGAGACTGCGACAATCTGAGAACGAGTATAGAGAGCTTAGTCATGAATTTGAGAGAATCCTTGATGCCATCCCTGCTCTTGTCTATTACAAGGATAAACGGGGGCGGTTTATTCGTGTAAATGAATATCTTGCTGAAGCCCATGGGATGTCAAAAGAAAATCTTCAAGGTATGTCCACCTTTGACCTATATCCTGAAGAGCAAGCCGATTCGTATCTTCAGGATGATTTAGAGGTGATTGAAAGCGGGGAACCGAAGCTAAACGTGGTGGAGCCATGGACAGTAGAGGGCGAAAAGCGGTGGGTTAGTACAAGCAAAATTCCATTTCAGGACGAACAGGGCAATGTTACTGGAGTTGTAGGGATATCAATAGATATCACAGCCAGAAAGAGGGCAGAAAAGAAGCTCAAAGAAAGTGAGAAACAACTTAGAAAGATACTTGAATCAATTTCAGCGGGATTGGTGTTGGTCGATCCTCTAACCAAACGGATTATCAAAATCAACTCTGCTGTATCTGATATTACTGGTTACAGTAAGGACGAACTCGAGGGCGAACTATGCACCAATTGCTTATGTGTGGCTCAAGAGAATGAATGCCCAATTACTGATTTGGGTCAAACTATGGACAATTCTGAACGGGTATGTCGAACTAAAGATGGACGGAGAATACCAATTCTGAAGACAGTTACTCGTATTACTCTAAGGGAACACGAATACCTTCTTGAAAGCTTTGTTGATATCTCTGCCCAAAAGAGTATAGAGGAGGCACTGCGTGCCAGCAAGGAACGATATCGGCGTTTGATTGAAGTGCTACCTGAAGGTGTCGCGATTGCGGGCTTGGATGAACGAATTGAGCTAGCCAATGAGGCCTTGGGAGAGATATTTGGATATGACCCAGAACAACTCGTTGGAACCTCGCTACTGGATTACGTAGCTCCTGAATATACAGCCCGGATTTCTGCGGGAACCCGAAGAAGGGGAAAAGGCGTTGAATCCTCTTATGAGATTCAGATTATTCATTCGAGCGGCGAGAAGAGGGATGTTCATCTGACGGCAGCTCCTAGGCTCGATGCTGCTGGAAATACTAATGGATCGATAGGTGTTTTTGTTGATGTTACTGAGAGAAGGGAAGCCGAACGTGTGCTTAGAGAAACAACACATGAGCTTCGTGAACGTATGAAGGAGATGAAGGCGTTATATGCAATGGCAAATCTTTCAAATAAGATTGACATTCCCCTTTCCGAAGCAATGCAATCTGTTACTCAAGTTGTAAGAGATGCTTTTCAATATCCGAGTGTAGCATGTGTCCGAATCATAATTGAAGGAAATGAATACACTACGTCCAATTTCGAAAAAACTGAATGGACATTGACCGAGGATATTTGGTGCAAAGGAGAAAGAATAGGGCTTCTCGAGGTTTGTTATCTGGAGATGAGGTCTGAATCAGATCATGGACCATTCTTAGCTGAAGAGATTAATCTCCTATCTGCGATGGCTTTACAAATTGGTGACCACATAAAGCATCGACGTACCCAGCAAAGGAGGGATGAACAGCAGCGCGATCTTGAGTTATATGCTTCACTTTTGCATCATGATCTGAAGAACGATCTTAGTGCAATACTAGGAAATTTTGATATTCTGAGGATGCTATTGACGGATAGTGATGAAGCGGTCAAGAAGACTATTTCATCAGCTGACGCTGTTTGCGAGCGAATGAATAGCCTGCTGACCACTTTGAGTAGTCCCGCGGAATCAGTAGAAACAAACTTATACAATCTCATTGATGCGATTGCTGCCCAAACTACAAAAGAAGAGCCAGGACTCACCATGGATATTGATGTAGGACCAAATGCTAGAGAAGCAAGAATACCTGCAAGCCGTCTTCTACCAATGGTCTTTGAGAATCTCTTTAGAAATAGTCTGGCTTTCCTCGAAGAGAATCCAACAATTAGAGTAAGGATTTCTGAAAAAAATGGAATGGTAGAGGCTTTGGTCTCTGATAACGGGCCCGGGGTTGCACAAGAAATCCGAGACAAGCTTTTTGAAAGAGGAACTTCGACTAGAGGTGGAGGAATGGGCCTTTATCTGTCTAAACAGATAGTGGAGGGACTGGGGGGTTCAATGGAATTGGTTGATACTCCACCGAGCACAGGCGCCACGTTCCAAATTGTCTTACCCATGAGATAGGAATCAGGATTACCATCATTTCTGATGCTGCAACTCTGTTGTCCGGGATTCAGGTAGTCATGTCGTATACTTACGGATTTGACGTTCAAGAAGTCGCTGATAACGCATACTTTACGCTTCTATGCTTGCAATCATTCACGGGGTACTTATGCGCGTGTACCCAAGAATTTAACTGCAAATTGTGCTATCGTCTATACGAGTATAAAGGGCACAGCGGGCTATAACGTGAGCCGACTCTCGCTCTGGCGTGCGGCTAGAGTCTTGCAGGAGCCTAAGAATAGGTTTCCTGGAACGCGGCGTGCAAAACAAATTAGGTGGTGGCGCGGCAACGCCGGTTGCTTACCACCGCTGTGCCCACCTTCTAGTTCTTTGAAGAAATCGATGAACTCATGCGTAGAAGCATTTTCTAAAAAGCAATGATTAACTACGAAACTGTGATTCAGATGTCAAAAAGCAACAGAGACGCAACCATGATTTGCTATTTTCTTCTTTCAGCATTGTTGTTGAATCTCTTTTTCCCCATCCTAGATGGAGTAAAATCAAGCAAAGGAGAGAAGTCTCTTGTTCTAACACAGGATACCGTAAGACCTGAGATTTCCAGTTGGAACTTCAGTCTGGAAGCAAAAAGAGGTGAGGATTTCGAAGCATGGGCCGAAGTGTCTGATAGAGATTCTGGTGTTAGAAATGTGTCATTGGTTGTGAACCCGTCATCAGCTGACAGAATCAAACATCCGCTGGGTTTCAATGGTTCACTTTACATCTCTGAAATCCCGGCTCTGCAAATGAACAGGACATACAACTTGTTCATACAGGCTTTCGACAAGGCAAACAACTCAGCCACAAGCTATTCGCGTTCTATTGATCTGAGGATTCTTACTACTACTCAAGTCGACCCCCACATCACATTTTTGCCTGTTGTTCTATCGAGTTCTGTAGTAGCCGTCATAGTCATTCTACTGGCATGTTTCTATGATCGAAGAATGTCGGGTACCTAAGGATTCCAGTAGAAACTCAGGCGGGAATCTAGAATCGATAGATGCTTTATACGTTGACTTTTTATTTCTCTCTGTCCTCAGCTGAGTTAATAGCGTGGGCATCATGTTCAAATATGCTCTCAAACGAGTAGTACGGAGCTATAGATTATTTGTTGCTCTAACAATCGGTGTCCTCGTAGCTACAACCTTTTTTGCTAGTACTAATGTATCAGCTGATCTCCTGGCACGAGATGCGTTAGATGGTGCTATTGAAGGCGTGGTCTATGATTTTGTCGCTAACGATCGACAAGGCTCCAACTGGACTGCTGACACCTTTGAGAAGGTGGAGGCGGAAATATCAGCAGTCTCACACATCGTTTCACATACAAGAACGACTGAAATCTCTTGGGATTACAATAATTCGGGAACTCAGTTTCAGGTCTATGGACTCGAATGGGATAGCAACATGGCTCAGGGAATCCAAGTAGTTTCAGGGGCGACATCCTTGGGACCTAATGAAACATATGTCATTCAAGGCTCACAAAACGAATCTCTCTTTGAGATTGGGCAGGAAATTACCGTTCCGATATCGGTTCAGCTATCTACTCCACCTTACGAAAAGACAATCAACTGGAATATGACAGTAGCAGGCTATGTTTCTGTTTCAGAGGACCATCTTTACGCGCTTACTCAGAGATTGAATATGAACCTGCTTCTTGAAGCATATGGCCTTGGACAGCCCTTCGTGTATAACGCATTCGTTGCAGATTGGGATTTGACTATGGCCCCAGTGTTGGATGCATGTTCAACTGTCAACAATTCGACCTTATATGGCGTTCTCAATAGCATACATTGCAGAATCGACAGGGATACACTTATTGATCCATACAACATCGATGCATCGATTACCAGGGTTCAAGATACGCGCCAAGCACTCTTATCCCGGATAGAACGCTTTGGTGCAACTGTTGATTCGCGTCTGACTTTGCCTTTACAGATGTACCTAATGATATCCTTGATGATGAATATCACTTTCATGGGCCTTTCTCTGCCCATTTTCTTCATGGCCTATTTCACCGGAACTATGGTGAGCGATGTGGGCTACAATCTTCGGAGACGGGAAATCGGACTTCTCCTCACGAAGGGCTACAAAAGAGGAACTATTCGGAATATGTTTCTGATTGAAGGCGTTGTAGTTGGGGCACTCGCCGGCGCTGTGTCGACATTCCTTGGAACAGCGATATCATTCTTCGTTATAGCACCATCTGGAATGAGCTACCTATCCGTGATAACAAACAACCCCATATCCATAGTAATATCGGTTATCCTCGGCATGGTTCTCGCTCTGATATCAGTCTGGAGACCTGCTAACAGGGCGTCTAGATTGGAGCTCCTCGATGCTCTCAAGCATTACGTGTATGTTGAAGAAACCTCCGAATACAAGCGACTCCTCCCTACAATCACGTTTGTGCTCGGTACTTACAAGATAATTGTCTGGTTACTCGGTATCGATATGAACGTTCTTCTTACAGGCTTGAGTCCGGGCAACTGGATACTGGCTATTGCCATCATAGCTTGGCTTGCTGTTGATGGAGTTCTAAACACTCTAGGCCCCCTGTTCTTCTTGTATGGTGCAACCAAGATATTCATGCGTGGATCGACCAAGTTTCAAGAAACCGTTGTAAATGCTGGAAAACGATTCTTTGGAGCATTTGGAAAGATAGCAACTCGGAATGTGAAGCGAAATCCTGCAAGAAATGCCGCTCTCGTTTTCATTGTTTCTCTCATTGTCTCATACGGTGTATTCTCCATAGGTAGTCTTTTCTCCGAATATGATCGGGTTGATAGGGAGGCAAAGTATGATGTGGGTGCGGATATTCGCTTGGAGCTTAAAGATGGGGTCAATACTGGGGGCATACTCGAAAATATAACAGCTGAAGAAGGCGTTCTTTCAGCGACACCCGAGTATCGGCTTAGTTTGACTTCTGGAGAGCGAGATATCTCCACACGGGGAATAAAACCCCAAGAATGGCTGGAAACCGCGTTCTATGAATCTCAATGGTTCATCGGGGATGTAAAGGATGTAATGTCCGAGCTCGAAAGGGGTGACGGTATCATTCTCTCCGTTAGAATGGCAGATGTTCTAGGTCTGGAGGTTGGCGATGACATCTACGTGAAGGGGCCTTTGAGCTCTTCCTCGCATAGGTTAAGGATTGTCGGTTTAATTGGATACCAGTCATTCCTAGAGAGATACGTGGAGGATTTTGCTGTCTCAGCGGCGGGCTCTTATCCATCGTATGTTTCTTATTCGTTCCTCAATGATACTGGATTAGTTGATGCTGCTACTGCCAACATCCTGATAGACAATCCGGCCACAACCAACGGAACGAAGTTGCAGGAGGAGTTCATGTCTTATTTTCCAGAAAGTATCTATCGAAGCTACTCATACACATCTGAGATCAAGAATCATTATGAGCAACCAATCGAAAGTGGAACGACGAAGATTCAATGGGTTGCGGTTGTTTTTGCCGTGATACTTGCAGTAGTTGGAACAGGTTTGGTCATCATACTTACGCTCCGAGAGAAGGAATCAGAAATAGCTCTTCTCACTGTGAGAGGATTCAGCAAATGGCAGTTATTCAAGACTTTATTCGCAGAAGTCATGGTGATGGTTGGATTCTCACTTCTCCTTGGATCTGCTGTAGGTGTGATTCAGATATTTGGAAATACGAATCTTCAGTCTCAAAACATTAGTGGATTAATACAACCGAGAGTCGTGCTTGGAGGATTAGCAGGGTTGTACATGATATTGATAGTACTTGCTGTGATATTGGCTGCGGCACTGCCTGTATATTGGGAGTCAAGGAAACCTGAAGCAAAGGTAGATGTTCTTAGGTGACAAAAAATGAAGTCGTACATTGAAGCTAAAGACCTTGTGAAAGTCTATAGGGTTGGAGAGGTCGAGGTACAAGCCCTGAGAGGTTTGTCGATGAAGGTTGACGAAGGAGAGATGGTGGCCATTGTCGGTGCGAGTGGTTCAGGAAAGACCACCCTGCTGAACATACTTGGCGGTATAACGAGAGCTACTGCAGGGCAGACGATAGTTGCTGGCCATGATGTCACCAACTCAAGCCCTGGAGATTTGGGTAGGCTAAGAAGGGATGTTGTCGGACACATATTCCAAGAACTCAATCTCATTCCAACTCTAACTGCCTATGAAAATGTCGAACTACCGATGCTTGCCGCAAATAGGTCTTCAAAACATCGGAAGGAGCGCGCGACTCATCTGTTATCCATCATGGGCCTGGGGGAACGAATGAAGCACAAACCCGACGAGCTTTCTGGTGGACAAAGGCAGAGGGTTGCAATTGCCGCTGCGCTAGCAAATGACCCACAGGTTCTCCTTGCAGATGAGCCCACGGGTGACTTGGATACGGGAACAGGTGCAGTTGTAATTGATCATCTTCATACCGTGAACAAGGAACTCGGAAAGACCGTCTTAATGGTAACGCACGACCCCAGTCAGGCTAGGCAGTGTGATCGTATCCTAAGAATTCAAGATGGGCAAATTGTTTCCGCGCAAAGGCCTACATCGGATCAGGAGAGCCATGCTGTTTCTCGTATTGATGTTGTGCAGGAACGGGTCAGTGAAATTAAGCAAGAACTTAGTGCTCTGGATACGCAAATGAGAGAAGGGAAAATCGATCCTGCAGTATTCGCTAGGGAACGAATAGACTTGGAGCAAAGGTTAAACCTATTTGAAAAGGAATTGCACCGACTAGGCTTGTAGAACGGATTCCTAACGACTAGGACCTTTTACACCTATGTACTTTAAATATTCCAAGCGCGTTGATAATAATGAGGTGCATAGAAGTATGCCAAAATGGACTGAAGCTGAACTGGATTGGGCATATTTCATAAGCAAAACCACGCTCGAGATGCAACGCGTTAAGAGGCGTGTGCCTGTCGGTGCCTTGATAATGGAGAAAGAAAAAGAAGAAGATGAGGAGACAGGCCAGAGCTGGATATCTACTTACTATGCTATTGCCAAGGAATCAGGTCTTCACTATCTTCCGGGAAAAACACAAGCTACCGAATATGTTGCTAAACTTCTCCTGCAGTTCATGAAAGACAGAGGTAAGATGCCGCCAAATACCACTATCGAACAGATATACAAGAATGGCAATGCCAAGCTCAGATATAGTCCATCACAATATGATTCCTTCTCCATTCGATTGACGCCTCAGGAAGTAGGAAAAAATGTTGAACGCTTTCTTCAAACATTGGGACAACAACCAGAGACTAGATTTACGCCATCTGAGGTCTGGAAAGTCGAGCCTGCGAAGAGCAGCAGATCTAAATGTCGAACATGTGGGTCAAATATAGAGAAAGGCCGACTTAGGCTTGGCGAACCGGGATACTTCCAAGATCACCTTACGTACAAGTGGCATCATTTTGATTGCAAGGCTGATGAAATCTGGGGAATTCCAAAGGATATGTTGGATGGTGTTGACGGGCTGGAAGATGAAGATATAGAAAGAGTAGAAGGGCGTATTTGGTCCTGAATTGCATCCCTTCCCCCTGCAAGATGTTCAATGCCTCTTCAATGATATCTTTGCCAACTCTGTCTTAGAATACTGGCTAATAACAATCATCTTTGTGTTCCCCTCGTTGCGGAAAGTATCAAGAAGAATTAGATGGCTCCATCGCAAGCGAGTGGTTTTCTTGAGGAACGGGATATACCTATCTCTGATTCTTACAATTTGATTCTCTATCAGTATCGTATTGAGAAGTTTTCAAAGACGCCGGTGTAATCCTCCCAGCTTACTTCAACATTCTCAACTCTAGCCGAACGAGGCCCGTGATGGCAGAACTGTATCATCTCTTTGACTTTTTCTTCTTCGCCCTCAAAAACCGCCTCTACACGGCCATCTCGTAGGTTCTTAACCCAACCATTGACTCCTCTCCTCCGAGCTTTTCGTTTCGTAGTGGCCCTAAAGAAAACACCCTGTACTCTTCCGCTGATGAAAACGTGAGCTCTCCTTTTCATCCTTATCACCTTATGATAGAGTGATTAGAACAATTCTGCGTGCTTTTGCTACTCTCATAGTTTTCTTTGGGATAATTAAAGGGTTCTGAAAGCCGAAATATCAGGCGTCAATCCATTGAGAGTTTCCTGATTATTCCTGCAACCATGCAAAAGTGCTGTCCAAAAGAAATCAACTTAGTCTGACTTCACTAGAAGCCCTTATTTACAAAGAAGACAATGTAATTAGAGCAGATTGTGGGATACAATGGGTTACAAACGTTTCCTTCACTTGTTGATTGGCTTCATACTTCTAGTCTCAATCGCCACTGCAAATGCACAGGCAGCGGATAATCTGATACCAAATGATCCCACCAGCAATCAGTACATCACTGGGAATGGAAAAAATTTGTATTCATCCAACCTGGAAGCCGGAAATTGGACTGTCATTGCGTCATGTGATTCATTTTGGGATATGCAGTTTCGGATTCAGGTTTCATTCAATAGCACTATGAGTGATGTTATTGCCGAAGGAGAAGGTGCTGGCGATGAAAACGTATCTGTTGAATTCACCCTTGATATGGCAGAGTTAGTATACATCCAGCTGGAAGAAATAGGTGGAAATTCGGGCTATTACGAGATAGGAGTTTACGACGAGCAACACACCGGAGACCCAACAATGACAACAAATGGTGGGCCTATGGTTCCGACAGAAATTGATATGCCTTTTTCAAATATCCTAATAATTCCAATCGCTGCTGCAATTATAGCACTTGTAATCATAGGCCTCTTTGCCTATCAAATGAAAAGGTTAACACCGAGTCTGGAAGAGGTCTTCAAACTACAAGCACCAGATCGCGCCTTACCTGAGAAATACCGGTCAGAACCAAAAACCTCAGATATCCGAACTGTACGATTGCCTCTGAAATGCCCTTCCTGTGGGGCTTCGCTAAACAAGGATAATATCAGCTGGACCGGACCTCTAGAGGCCGAGTGCAGATATTGCGGCTCTGTTATCCACGCACGACTGGAAAAACTCTGAACTCCACATTTCGCTTCATCAGAATATCGCTGTTCAGGAAATCATCATCCTGACAAGTCCGCTGCGGCAAATATGAGGCCCCCTTCGCAAGGATCACATCCCTCAGATTCTCCGCGGCTTCATCATTACAGATGGTGACGTGCTAATTTCGCATAGATTTTTGAACTAACGGAGACACAGAAGTCTCGGTGTCTGAACTGAGCCTTCCCGTTGTACTTGTCCATGGCGGAGCTACCACTTTCAAGAAGAAGTCACACAGTGCTGTGCTTGAGGCAGTTTCCAAAGCAGCAGAACGGGGCATGTGTGTTCTTGACTCAGGCGGGTCGCCAATTGATGCTATTGAATCAGCCATATGGCTTTTGGAAGAAACAGATCTTTTCACCGCAGGAAAAGGTGGTTGTAAGAACAGTGAAGGTGTCGTTGAGTTGGATGCAATAATCATGGACGGACATCGTCTTGAGAGTGGAGCTGTTATGGCTGTAAGTGATGTCCTGCACCCTATATCCTTGGCGAGATATGTTCTGGATCGGACCCCTGTCACTCAAGTAGCTGGTGAGGGAGCGAAAAAGCTCTATGGCAAGATGATAACCGACGGCTATAGAGGGGAAGAGACAGCCGGAGAATCCAAGCTACCGCCACTAGCAGAGCCCTGCGACACCGTCGGGTGTATAGCTGTTGACAAGCATGGGAGAATAGCCGTAGGATCTTCGACGAGCGGTTGGCCCGGCATGTTACCCGGCAGAGTGGGTGATACACCAATAATTGGAAGCGGTGTTTATGCAAACGAGGCTGCAGGAGTTGCTTGTACCGGGAAGGGGGAACAGATTCTGCGTTTGTGCATGGCGAGAATGGCAGTCTCATATGTGGAAAACGGAATGTCACCTGCTGATGCGGCTGATAAGTCAGTATGTATCCTGAGAGAAAAAACTGCTGGTCAGGCCGGTCTTATCATAGTTGATTCAACTGGGGAAATTGGAATAGATTTTGATACTCTTCACATGCCTGTGGCTCTGTGTTTGGAGGGGCCCAGAATCATTCTAAATTCGATGAAACCTGATTTCTAAATCATCCGTTGACCGTCTTCTGTGAAAGCTCTAGTATCTCCAAAGCAATAATGGCACAGCTGCTCAGAAGGTTTGATATCCAATGGATGTTACTTGTTTAATCCGCGGTCACGTTCAATGATGGTAAGGATTTCTTCTTCAATCGTAGGAGTGATTCGAGGTCTTGTTCTGATTCTATCAACTTCTTCGCCCCTTTCATCGAAAATGATTATGGTGGGACTGCTGGTAATATCAAGGATTTCAACTTCTTCCGGACTTGGAGGAACTGCCCAGTGCTTGTCAGATCGCCTCTTTGGTTTCTCCATCCCCCCAAGAGCCTTGATTTCCAGCCCTATTTCGTCCTCAAGGAGAGAAAGGACCGGTACGGCTTTCCTTGCGTCGCCGCACCAATCCGCGAATAGAACGACAAGAGTATAGGCGTCAGCATACTCCTTTAGCTTCTCAACTGCTTCTGTATCAAGTTGATATCTTTCTCGTGTTCTATTGTACATTCCTCTATATCGTGGATTCATTGATTTGATGTAGTTGGTGCAGGTGGGGCATCCCTCCTGCACATCTTCTAGATTTGACACATTAGTCACACTCCATTAGAGGTACTATTCTTCACAGGTGATATCACTGCCTTTCTCGGCCTTCTTTGGCTGCAGTGGATACTGCTTTACAAGGGTCACAAGATCCTTGATATCCTTCTGATGCCTCTTCTCATCTTCCCGGAGATGAGTCAGCAGCTTCTTGCCTACCGGATTATCCATTTCTTCAATTGCGCCTTTCAGATATTCTGTCATTTGTTTCTCTTGTTCCAATAAAGACTGGAGGCGTCTATCAAGCTGGATGCGCTCAGTATAGCGGTCAGCCTTTGCGCTCCATTGGTCGCACGGAGTTTCGTCGAGCATTTCCAAGACACCCTCTAGGAACTTCTGGTGTTTCCATGTATCGAGGCGCATGAACAGGAATACCAAACGCACAACCGCTTGTTTGGCCCCACCCTCATATTCTGAGAGCTCTTCCAGTGCGTGTTTTTCTACCTCAATCTGGCTTTCGAGTATTGTTGTTAGTTTTTGTTGGTTCGACAAACCTTTCCACCTCATATGGTTAATTCACTATCGTTAAGTGAATCCAACTTAATAAATCAATCGTTTTGTACCAATGATTTGAAAGTTAATCGAGGGAATGTCCTATAGTTTCAAACCAATTTTGGATATGTGAAAAGAACATTCTATAGCCTTGACAAAGGTGCGTACGATTGCTGCTGAGTCTATTCTTGGGACAGCCACCGTGACACAGATCCCACCAGGGACAAGTCCCACATGCTTTTTCTGAAGCAACTTTTTGCTCCTCAAAATTGCTTCTCCGCTCAAACAATTCTTTCCATGTAGTGTCATTTAGATTACCAAGCAGGTGCTCGGGATAGACGAAAAAATCGCAGGAGTAGATATCGCCGTTGTGCTCAACAACAAGATACCTACCACATTGCTCTGATACTGTACATAGTGAACTTGCCTTGGTAGAGGCTAGATTCTCAAATATCGCATCGAACAGGCGGATACTTACACTATTCTTGTCCCCGGATTCCATCCACTGGTCAAATAGGTTGCAGAGGAATTTCCCATAATCTTTTGATTTAATCGAATGCTTCTTCAGTTTCCCGGTCTCGGAATTGACATCGACTGCTGGAATGAATTGAAGATTCTTGAAATCCTGTTGCCTATGAAATTGATAGATTTCGCGAGCTTTTGTTACATTGCCCTGATGCACAACCGTGAGAATATTGAATTTTATTCCGTATTGCCTGAGCAAATCGGCGCAATCTATTGCTTTACTCCATGAACCTTCGCCTCTTGCTGAATCATGAATGTCTTTTGGACCATCAATACTCAGTCCTACGAGAAATCTGTACTTCGCCAAGAACTCCGCCCACCCCCGATCAATTCTAGTGCCATTGGTCTGTAACGCATTACCGATTCTCTGACCCTTGTTTCCAAACTCAGTCTCAAGTCTTACTGCTTTTTTGAAGAAATCAAGTCCAGCAAGCGTTGGTTCGCCGCCTTGCCAGGAGAATACGCTAGTGCTGAAACCTAATTTCAAGTAACTTCGTACCAATTTGCGAAGGATATGATCTGACATCACAGTTTCCTTTGCATCGGGATAGCAGCGGTTAGGGACATCAAGATAGAAACAGTAATCACACCTGAGATTGCAGCTTCCAGACACTGGTTTAACCAGTAATTGAAAAGGCCACAATTTTCTGACTCCCTAGATAACCTCGTAGAACAGAGAAGCTTGCTTATTTTCGTCTGCTTCTATTTTTCCGTCAAGAACAGGATCACCAGTTCGCTTCATCCAATCGAGAGTTTCCTTTTTGAGCCGTTGTTTGGTCTCTGCGTATTCAGGATTATCTGCAAGATTATTTCTTTCGAGAGGATCTTCGGCAAGATCATAGAGCTCTTCTTCCGGACGAGGTTGGTTGTACTTGTCTTTCCCAAAAGCTTCAAGGAAAGCTTCTCCAGAATCTGAGGTGCGGATATCATCGGGCATTTCAAATAGAAACGGAAGTTCCTCAAG
The DNA here is from genome assembly GCA_046482545.1 of Candidatus Thorarchaeota archaeon. GTDB lineage: Archaea > Asgardarchaeota > Thorarchaeia > Thorarchaeales > Thorarchaeaceae > WJIL01. The sequence continues at coordinate 53,920 of JAWOEX010000039.1, read as the reverse complement.
ATTCTTGATGTACTTGTACCGTTTGCTGCGGATGCCCCGCATTGGATTATAGCCAATGTCGTGGTATGTCAGCTCGGCGTGGATGAACTCACGTCCTGCAGATTCCTGGTCAAGAACCAACGATGTGTAGCTCTTCCCCTCGACTTCTTCAGGCCTTGGCACATCGAGAAGCTCACAAAGAGTTGGAAGGATGTCAACGTTGGATACCATCTGTTCAATTCTACGCCCAGCTCGAAGCTTTTCAGGCCAAACCATGATGAGAGCTGTTCTGATGCCTGGGTCATACAACGTGCATTTTGCTCGTGGGAATGCAATGCCATGATCAACAGTAAATATGAACAGCGTATCATTCTTCAAGTCATTCTCTTCAATAGATTTCCACACGTCACCAACTGCTTCATCAAGTGCCCTCAAAGATTTCTTGAATCTGGTGAAATCCCTCTTCATTCTTGGGTGAGAAAGGAGGAATGATGGGAGATTAGCAAGGCCATCATCCTTCTCGAAGTGGGGAAACGGTCTGTGGGTTTCAAAAACACCTACTGAAGCCATGAATGGTTTTTTCGCATCTCTCATTTCTTCGAAGAAATCTTCAGCCTTAGGGACCACAGTTTGGGCCAGATACGGAAAATCTGTGCGATTACTCACTTCTTCATATCCAAGTTTACACGGGTCATTTGTCTCATGCTGCAGCCCTATGAGATGAGTTGAATAACCCGCTTTCTTGAAGATATCAGGCAAAGTCGTGTTTTTGGGTGGGAGCTTCCAGCCGTAGTTGACCAGACCCATCAGACCATTACTATGAGGATATTTTCCAGTCATGATGCTACCCCGTGACGGGGTGCATTGTGGAGCTGTACAGAAGTTGTTTGTGAACACCACTCCTTCCTTTGCTACCTCATCAACTTCGGGGGTTTCTACAGGGGCTCCATAGCAACCGAATTGCGTTCCTGAATCATGACTGGTGAAGATTACGACATTAGGTCTGTCTTCACCATCTGGCATTTCTTAGTCTCCTTGGCCTAGTAGAGATGAACAATTTCTCTGCAATCTGGATGATCGAATTGCTCTTCTTTCTCGAATTCATTCCCTAGAAATTGGTTAATCATCAAAGCTGCATAGTTTCCTGTGCCCGTTGCCATGGATACTTGCTGAGTAATCGGCCGTACATCACCCGCAGCCCAAACGCCTTCCATGTTTGTTTTTCCCCGTTTATCTGTCAGGATATTTCCGTTCTCACCAACTTCCACACCAAGCTCAACTGCAAGCTCTGATCTTGGCTCTGCCACGTGAGCTACGAAGAAGACCTCTGAGCGGAGTGTCTCACCACTCTCAAGAACTATCCGCTGAACATTGCCGGGAAGGGGGAAGTCCATCTCTTTGATTTTTCCATGCGTCCACTCAAACGGGCTATCATCCAGTTTGGACAAATCCTGCTCCTCGAATGGCATATAGGCGTCCTCTGTCATCAGTATCCTGACTTTGTCAGTAAACCTCGTTATTGCATGTGCCACATGTAACGCGCTTCCTGTGGTTCCTGTATTTACTACAAGTACATCCTTATCTTTGCACAAAGGAGCTTCACAATCAGGACAATAGAAAGCGGCGTTTCCTACGTTGGCGACAGGCAGCCACTTTTTCCATCTTCCATCAACTTTGGGATGCTTGCGGGCAGTACCAGTTGCAAAAATCAGGGTTTTTGAATGATATTCATTCTCATTACGGGTTCTGTAGCTGGGTTTTGTCCTAACTGTGAAGTTCGGATACTCTCCGGAGACTTCAACTACATTTCCTGCCTTGTACTCCGCACCGGCTGAGGTAGCAACCCCCTGTAGCTTTCTGAGCAAGGACCTTCCTTCATGGTAGGTCCCCTCAGAAGCAAAATTCATGATGCTGTTAGTATGGAAATGCATGGGTGATGTGCCCCGGTCTAGGATGAGCACTGATCTGTCGTGATATGCTAGATGCAATCCTGCCGAACATCCAGCTGGACCACCGCCAATTACTATTGTATCGAAAATACCTGAGGACATATGAAGTACCTAGCTCTGTAAACATGCATCCAGCCACATAAGCTTAATCAAGCCTGCCTGCTCCCTCTCCTCTCAACAGGATAAGAGGAGTGTAACCGACCTGCATATCGTTTTCCAATGTCCCGAGTGTAAAAAACCTGCTACAGTAGAAATGGAAGAAGCCGAAGCTGAGGATGTCAAGAAGCGGATAACAGAGGAGGGGAGATCGCCTACTATGATTGTCAACTGCTCTGAAGGGCATGAGCTTCTTGTAACTCTTTACATGAACGGTGGCAAACTAGGTGTCCGGGACGTTATGGTTCCAGTGAGATCCGGTACATCCAAGACAACCGGACAAGAAAAACCATCTGAAATTGAATGGGTTAAGAAAACTTTTGGGGGAACTAAATGATGGTCCTACGATTGATGGCTCGGGTAGATTTGGATCAGATGGATTTTGAAGTTGTTCATCCTGCCACAGATCCGGACGAAGAACGGATAGCGAAGCTGACAGGGATAATCCAACTTGTATCTCATGCACTCGAAAGGAACAATTCCTCCAATCCGTCCGCACCGATGTTCATGAAGTCTGAAGGGGGAGTAGTTGGGTATTGTCAAATTGATGATTATGTAATCATCTGTGAGGGCGATACAGAACGGGAGACTGAAGATGCACTAAAAGCCGTCATGTCAAGTGATTCGGTTTCAGTCAATGATATTGAAGATAGCATTGAACGGGTTGTTCAAAAGAGAGGAAAAGAAATCGGAGATTTGTGGCGCTAGGAAGGCGGTGTTTGATTTGGATTTCATGCTGACATTGTATCTTAGTGGGGCTGTTTCCTTTGCAGTCCTTATTGCTTCAGTTATAGTTTTTGGAAATCGGCTGCGTTCTATTTATCATACGCTTACCCAGAACACGAAAAGATCGTTAGTAGCTTTCGGAATAAGTGGAGTCTTCTTAGGTTTAGTCCCTATACAAGCAATAGTCTATCCTGCGTTAGTTCCCGTGTGGCTCACAGCATTCCTCAGTTCGCTGATCACTTCAGAGCTATACTTGTACGCTGAATCCTTAACAACCCTCAGGATTGGAGTGAGTGCAGCATTTCTTGTTGCATTCACAGTGATTGTAGAGACTTTGCTTCGCACACAAAGAGAACTGACTCCTATCGCTCTCATTGCGGGTCTTGGCTCTTTGCTAGTTTCGGCTGCCGCACTTGGCATATATCTTCTGAAGGAAAGTCCATCACCGTTCACCGGCTCTATAGTTGTCTTGATTATCATCTTTGTGGGGACCTTATTGTCTGCAAACTTGGGCGATGTTCCTGCTTATCCGGAATATTTCATGATGGAGTCTGCACCTCTTCTTCTTACTGCAGCCGTCCTAGGAACGATTCTAAAGCCCTGGCGTCTTATTGTCACAGTGTTTCTCACTTTGTTGGGAATTGTGACAGCGATTGCTCTTATCATACCTGCGATTATTGCTGGTGATATCTTCATATGGCCTTACGTTATTTGTGCAGTATTCGCGGGTCTTGCATGTGTCTTTCCATTGAACTATTTCATCAAGCAGGCGGTCGATACAGGCACAAGAACCCCGCTATATGTCTCGTTTACTCTCATTTCTGTTGCACTGCTGGCGATAACTCATTCGAATGCCTGGTCTATTGCGGTTGAACAAGGGGCATGGGATCTCAATCTCCTATATGTTGACTGGATTATCGGAGTGGTTGCGGTGATTTCGTTTACTCTTTCTTCTATCTCCCTGCTATACAGTGAACGAATAACAAATCTGATTATTGACGGTTTAATTTTTGGTGGGACTGCGTTGCTTGCTCTCGGCCATCCATTTGTATCCGACGGCCGATATCAGCTTTCTCCGCTTTACATACCATTGTCATTTCTCATAGCCGCAGGTATTATCGGTTTCTTTGTGGTTGCATACAAATTAAGACGAGCAGGTTCTGGAGGTGCGGCTTCACGGTTTATTCTTTTCAGTTTTGCATCTCTGAGCGTTGGTATTGTCGCAATGTTTTCCGACCGTTTTCCGTTCCCTCTTACACTGATTCTCCTTGTCATTCCTGGACTCATGCTAGTGGTAGCAAGTCCCTATCGTCCAAAAGGGCTAAGTCTTAAGGAGGTCGTGTAGAATGGATTTCACAGTTGCAACTTTCATCGCAGCACTTGCCACATCTGTATTTCTTGGCTCCTCACTGATTATCTATGGCCGATCAGTTCTAAGTATAAGAGAACAAGTTAGCTCCGACACGTTATACGCTCTCATATTGTTTGGGGGTGCCGGAGTCTCTCTTGCCGGAATGGCTATTACTTCGGCATTCTATACCGGAACCATTGCCACCAGGCCATGGGTTATTCTCTTTTTTGTATTCTTCATTGTCTCTCTGGTGCAGGTGATTACTGATGAAAAAAAGATTCATTATGCAACATATGCAACTGGTGTCATAGCTTCCGGCGGGGCAATTTTGGTTGCTCTCACGAGCCCTACAGAGATATCCCCTATCTTAGGGTTTGCACTATATGTTTCTGCAGCTGTCGCATTAGTGTTATCATGCTACCTACTATGGGATTCACCCTCGCCGTTCTCCGCGGGAACGTTAGTATTGCTTGGTGCTTTCTTGTTTTCTTGGTTCTCCATAATCACAGGAATTGTACAACGAAATCCTGAGTACTTTTTGATTATCTATCTTCCTGCACTGATAGATGCTGCCATTCTTAGTGCCATGCTAAAACCTTGGAGAAGAATGATTACTTTGCTCATTTTCTTCTTGGCAATTACTATCGGCATGTCCATATTTGGTGCGGCATTCCTAGCGGGTGATTATGAAATATGGTTGTTTACTATTTTCGCTCTCATCGCATCGCTGTCCGCTATTGGCGCAACCGATTTCTTTGTTGAGGAGTTTATGGAAACGGGAGCCAAGATTCCGGGTTATATCTCAGCTCTTCTGATTGGACTCGCGCTACTGATTGCAAACCACACTATTTACTTTGGAATATTCCAGACTTACGGCTACAACGATTGGAATCTCCTTTATCTAGAATGGGTAATTGGTGTGCTTGCGGCAGGCGCATACGTTCTGATAGCCTTTCAGCCATTAATGTCCGCAGAATTCAGGAAATATGCGAGAAGAGCTGTACTTGTATTCATGTCAATCATGATTATCTTGGGAAACGAATATGTGAAAAACGGGAGATGGGTGTACGATAATCTGTTTCCCGTTTTGCTCGCTTTCATCGCTGTAGGCGTTGTTGGTTACGTAAATGTGGTACGAACCCTCCGCAAGTCAGGTAACACGAGTGCTGCGATTAATTTCACCGGTCTCATGACGGGGACGCTTGCAACCGCCTTTGTTATAGAATACTCAGATAATCTCCCCTTAATTGTCACATTGATTTTGCTCCTTGTTGCAGCAATAATGGTTTACCAAAGCAGCCCCCGACGGTTCTCATTCCTAACTGAATGAATTCAACTCAGAATCAATTATATATCGAGCATCTGACCATTCAGACAAAGGTGCTAACATGGCAATAATGAAGGCCGTAGTGCTAGGAGATACTGAATGCGGTAAGACTTCTTTCACTACCCGGTGGACCACCGGCACATTTCCCGATCCTGAGATGCTTAAGACCACAGTAGGAGCAAGTTTCGATACCAAGAAAGTAACTCTGCCAAGTGGTCGTGATGCCACACTCTCTCTGTGGGATTTTGGCGGTCAGCGACGATTCATCGAAACCATGAAGAGCATGATTAGAGGGGCCAAAATCGGGCTTCTTTTCTTCGATGTTAGTAAGCTAGCCACCTTGGATAATCTCTTCCATTATTGGGTTCCCGCCATTAGTGAGAACAGCAGATTCGATCTAGAAAATGGAGACGGAGAGCGCTTCATCGTTGTTGGCAACAAGATTGACTTGCTTACACCACCGTTCGACGATATCATCTCCGAAATGAATCGGATGGCAGCACCATACGAAATGGCGACACAACTGATATCTGCAAAGACCGGGGTGGGGTTCGAGTCACTTGATTATGAATTCACGAAAATCGCGGACAAATTTCTCGATTAGCTGATTATTATTTTGGAGACAGCAAACCCACCCGGAATTACCCGACCTACAGTCAACCGCCAGGGCTTCCGTGCCACGGGCTATCCTTCCAGAACGCGTCCCAAATCATATCTTCAGTAAGTGTCTCTGGCTCTATCATGGTTTTGTGGAGTTCCTTCAGCAAGCTGTGATGTCGAATTTCATCTTCATGGATCATTGATGCTATGGACTTCACCTGCTGATCATCACTTTCCTTCGTTAGTTGGTCGTATGTTTCGATTGCTTTTGCTTCTAGTTCGATGTGTTTTTCTATTCCGTCAGCAATGTCATCACGTTCTTCTTCACTGATGAATGGGGTAGGACCTTCAACTGCATTCCTCAGTGAAGTCAAGAGTGCTGCATGTTTCTTTGAATCTTGGGCGATTCCGAGCAGCATCTGCTTGACAAAGGCATTTCCGAGCTTTGAAGTTGTTTCTTCAACTATTTCGATTATCCTCTCTTCCAATTTTATCTGGTCATCTATGAAGTGTAACGTTTCTTTCTCATCCACGGGTTTCACACCTTCCGCTTTCATAATAATCAAGTATCATCCTTAATATTCTTCGCTACGTCCCAGAATGAGCAAGGGCATTTAGCAAAACTTTTTCTTATCAAAACTGAGAAAAAACACGATTGAACATGAAAGTCGAAGTATACACAGCGTCTGAAGATCCAAATTCTGACAAGTTGAAAGATTTTCTGGAGAGCCGGGGTGTAAGCTACACGGAGAAAAATGTCGTTATCGAGCCAGAACTCTTTGATGAGCTTGTTGGGAGAACTGGACAAGGTGCAGTTCCTGCTTGCATTGTTGAAGGAGACATTTTCGTCGGCTTTGACAACCGTGTCAAGCGACGACTAAGCAAAGCCCTAGAAAGCAACAGGTGACTTGCTTGTACGACTTCGCAGTCATTGGATCTGGAGTCACAGGATATAGTGCGGCTATGTACGGTGCCCGGCTTGAGATGCGTACAGTTGTCGTCGGAGATGAAGACGGGGGTACGATTACTCTCACTGATGAGGTTTCCAACTACCCCGGATTCATAGAATTGACAGGTACGGAACTTGCTGAGAAACTGAAGGAACATGCGCTCGACTATCCTGTCCATCTAGAAACTGCTAGAGTAGTTGATCTATTTAGGTATGAAGAAGGATGTTTCTATCTTGTGACCAAATCAAAGACGTATTTGTCTCGGACTGTGCTCATTGCTACAGGAATGGAAGATAGGGAACTGGATGTTCAGGGGCACGACGAGTTTCGAAACAGAGGCGTGAGCTACTGCGCTCTATGTGATGGTCCGATTTTCCGAGATAAGGACGTAGCGGTGGTTGGTGGTAGCGATAGTGCTGCAAAAGAAGCTCTCCTGTTAACTAACTACTGCAGGAAGGTCTATATGATTTATAGAGGGGACAAGATTCGCCCTGAGCCTATTAACGCCCAAAGAGTTGCCAAGTCAGATAAGATAGAAGTGGTTACGAACACGAATGTGACAGAGATTTTAGGAGAAATGAGCGTATCAGGGGTGAAACTAGATAATCCCTACGGTGGTTCTGACACACTCGATGTCGAGGGTGTCTTCGTTGCTATCGGAGGTATTCCCAATTCCGAACTTGCGAAGAAAGTAGGTGTCGAAGTTAACGACAAGGGCGAGATTGCTATCAACAGAAACAGCGAAACTAATGTTGAGGCTGTTTTAGCAGCAGGTGATGTTGTCGATACGGATTTCAAGCAGGCCATCACGGGAGTGGCCGAAGGGGTACATGCAGCATACCAAGCCTACCTCTATGTCAATGAGAATGAATTCATCTATGCCCGTCAGCACAAGGAATAGTCGTTGCAGAGTGTGGTGATACTCGCTGCGGACTTGGAGAATATTTGCAATTTTGTGTTTCTATCCTATTCAATTTAGACTCAGTTCTGTAGATTCCCGTAATCATGTTTCAGTAGCTTCGTACAGCTTGTCAACAAATTCTTCTGGTGTGATATTCCCCTCCGCAGACAAAACCTCATTGAATATTGTTTTGGGAACACCGAATACTTCGTATCGCTGAGCCAAATCCTTGAATTCGAGCGCCTCAATCATATCACTTTCTATCTTCAGGTTGATTATGGCCGCTTGATGCGCTAAACGAACCACGTTGGGGCAATAGGGACACTGCGGTGTTGTGAAAACCTGAATGTGCACCTTCTGATTTATTGCTTCGATATCTGCGATCATTTCTTCGGGTAGCTGAACTGATTCCGTTGACACGTCAACTATATCAGAAATGAGGGCACCAAATTCATGTCCTGCGGGTATACCATAGAAACGTAGGTTGTACTCCTCTTTACCATGTAGAACAATAGCAGGAGTGAAACGAATTCCCATTTCAGAAGCAACATCATTAGCTTCGGGCAAATCATGTTCAGTCAGTTCGATTTTCTCTGAGAGTTCAGCTATCTTGCTGGCGAGTTCCTTGGCATCACTACAGTACAAACAATCTTGGCTCTCGACAAACAGGTGCATCGAAACCTTCCCATCCAATGTTTGGAATCTCTCTTCAACTTGTTTCCTTGTTTCTTCATCCATCTCGATGACCATGCTTGATCAACTCTTGAAACTTATCTTGTTTATCTATTATATTCGTTTTCAATTTTCTTGGTAATGAGATATTCAAGTGAACTAGTGGTGCATTCACAGCCTTCAGGAGGAGGTCAGCTTTTCTAGAAGTTTGGAGAAATAGTTAAGGAAGGGGGTCACGAGGCTGACCCCCCATTTGGTTGATAAATCAGTTACCAAGGAACGTCGGGCCAGTCAGGTATCAAACTTTTTCACCTCCTTCACTGCATTGCTCACACAATCTCATCATGCATGCAATACATCACCTCCCCATTCCTCGTTATGATAGGAGATACACTACCCATCTGTGAAGAATTGAACACTAAGAACCATGAAGATACAAACTGGATAGAATGACTTTATATCCCATTGTCCGAAAATATGTTGTTTAATTTGATTACCTAAATCTAGCGTTGGCTTAGATCCAAGTAATCCTGGCGTCTTCTTTTAGCCTGTCCATTGCTGTGGGTATATCTTCATGATCCTTATACTCCTTATCTGCCACAAGTTCGGCCTTCTCTGGCAGAATCATGTCTATGAGCTCTGGGCATTCAAAAAGAGGCGTCAGATCAATTTCTTCAAACCTATTTTCTTCCTGCTCGTGATGGCTGTAAATATAGAGTTCCTCAAGGTTCTTGCAGTTGGAAAGAGGCTCAAGGTCTATCTCGGTTAGTTTGTTGCGTGAAATGTCCAAACTATAAAGAGCCGAACACTCAGCTAGGGGCGTCAAATCAATTTCCCGGAGGTTATTCATTGCAATACCTATTCTAACCAGATTCTTAGATTTAGATAGGGGTGCAAGATCGATTTCCTGTAGTTCGTTGCCTCCGAGTCGGAGAATGTGTAATTCAGGGCAGTTCCGAAGAGGGCTCAAATCAAGCGATTCGAGATAGTTGTGATGCAAATACAGAAAACGCAGTCCTTTTGCAGCGGAGAGTGGGCTAAGATCAAGGTGACGCAGTTCATTATACATCACATTCAGTTGCTCGATTTCCTCGCAATTGTCAAGCGGCGACAAATCCAAGCTACCGAGCAAATTGTTGGCCAGCTCAAGGCGAGTCAAATGTGAGCAATTGGAAAGAGCTTCTAGGTTGATTTCTCTTAGTTTATTGTTGAACAATCTCAAACTGCGAAGATTTTCGCAATTTTCCAAAACCGAGAGATTAATTTCTTCGATGATGTTCGTTCCAATGTTCAACTTCTCGAGTTCTTCACATTTCTCAAGAGGAGAAATATCCAACTCGGTGAAGCTGTTCTTCGATATGTCAAGGACTCGGAGGTTCGGACAAGTACTCAAGGGTTCCAGATTAATCTTGGTGAGTTTGTTACCATCGAGTTTTAACCTCTTCAGAGCATCACAGCCTTCAAATCCTGTCAAATTGATGGTCTCGATGGATTTTTTTCGTAAGTCAATAGAACCATTTTCAATAGTGGCTCTCTCAGAAACTCCATCAGTCGTTGTGTACGAAATTGTACATTTTGTCAATCCTATATCCACTCAACCTAAGCCTACTATTACAACTCCTCTTAACGGGGCTATTTCAGCCTTACTTCTGATGAAATGCATTCTTCTGTCACTGGTTTCCTCATTCTGGTGCATACGAAAAGTCAACGATTTGATTCAGATAGCGATATCAATGACAGTGGAAAGATTCAATACCGAAGAAAACTCTTGATGAGTAACGCGAAATTTGTAGAATAAGGTGAGACAATGATGGCAAAATGGACGAAACACCTCAAGGAAGTCTCGAAGATTCGAGAGAGTAATAGGAAGTTGGATATGGACACAGCGCAACGACTTGATGAGATGCTAAATGATATCAAGGATACTGGGAATGCAGTGAGTTTGGATTTCCTCAAAGATTATCTACGTCTCCGCCCCCAAGATGATGACGCGATACAGGAGCTCAAGATGAAGCTAGATATGAAGGACAACGTAACTCACCACGTGGTCATTGACGACCGTGACCAGAGCGTGTATGTGGCCTTCAATACTCCCGTCGAGGAATGAGAAAATCCGTTCATTGCTGAGGAAGCGGTAACTCCCACACGAACATCATGGTGGTAGGAAAATGCCGTTCTGTTTCTCTTTCTTATCTCATACAACGATGTTCTTCTGCTGATTTGCTATTGAGGTAAATCACGCTCGAACACGGACGTATTCCCGACTAAATGGTCTATCTCTGAGCTAAGGTACTCGGGGAGTATGTCCGAGTCTGCAATAGACCATTACCTGTATTCTTTGACTATTTCAAGGAAATCCTTCACATTCTGAGTTACGGCATCAAAGTTGCCCTGATTAATTGCTTCTTTGTCTGTGATTGCACTTCCAACCCCTAGGGCAAAAGAACCAGCTTCCAGCAATGGTCCGGCATTTTCCAGATTAACGCCGCCCGTTGGCACAAGTGGTACCTGCGGTAGAGGAGCCCGAACTGCTCGTATGTACGAAGGTCCTCCAACATTCTTGTTAGGAAAGACTTTCACTGCATCGGCTCCCATGGTATAAGCCTCCAGGATTTCGGTCGGGGTTAAAGCTCCAGGGATGCATACCTTGGCATATCGCCTAGAAATCTCAATGAGTTCTTTCGAATATATCGGACTGACGATAAACTCGCTACCGGCAAGTATAGCTTTCCTAGCTGTTTGAGCGTCTAGCACAGTCCCTGTCCCGATGAGTACATCTTGGCCCATTTCTTCAGTGAGCTCTTCAACCACTTCCGCAGCGCCTGGCACACTGAACGTCACCTCAATGATATTTACGCCCCCTTCGAGAAATGAGTCTGCAACTTTGAATGCAGTATCAGCGGATTCCACTCTGATAATGGGGATTAGAGCGGTGTCATGTATCAGATTTAGAGCATCCTGTTTGTTCCACATAGTTCACACCATCCTATCGTTTAATCCGAAGGCCTCTCTCATATCCTTCGACTAGGTCTTCTACTTCCGATTTGTCTACGAAAGCTAAGTCACCTGGCAGTGTCTGTTTGATGGCTGAAAATGCAGATCCGAAATTCACAGCCTGCTGGAGGTCATCCAATTCAAGATAACCATAGATGAAGCCTGCACTGCAGGAATCGCCACCGCCAAGGCGGTCAACAACCTCTATCTCATACTTCGGACTTCTAACGACCTCACCATCGCTATAGGCGAAAACAGACCATTTATTCTTCAAAACTGACGGTGTCTCTCTGAGAGTTATTACAACTACTTCGAAACCGAACTTGTCGGACAGCTTCTGTGCAACGTCCTCATAGTTTTCACCCTCTATTCCGTATACTACCTTGGTATCCTCTTCCGTTGTAATTAGGACATCAATATATTCTGAAGCTGGTTCAGTGAATCTATTAGCTTCTTCTGGAGTCCACAATTTTCCTCTGTAGTTAACGTCGTATGACACCTTGACATCATGTTTCCGGGCTGCCTTGAACGCCTCCATGGTAACATCTGCGCAGCTATTACTTAGGGCTGGAGTAATGCCACTAGTGTGGAACAATTTAGTTCCATCAAATACTCTGTCCCATTCAACCTCACCAGTTTGGATTTTGCTTATGGCAGAATGCTTTCTATCGTAAATCACTCTGTTCGTTCTGGGGGCTGCACCAAACTCAACGAAGTACACACCACAGCGATTCTCAGGATCCCATAGAATATGTGAAGTATCCACTCCATGTTCACGTGCCTTGTTTCTGATGAAGTGACCAATCGAATTGTCTCCGAGCTTGGTCACATAGGTTGAATCTAGTCCAAGTCGCGAACATGCGACTGCCACATTCATCTCTGCACCTCCCGCATGCGCATCGTAGCTATTAGTTTGCTCGAAGCGCTGGAAATCGGGTGGCGATAGCCTTAGCATAACCTCTCCGAATGTTACAACGTCGTACGCCATTTCGCATCACCATCTGTTGTTAAATTATCATTAAAATACTGAGACTATGGATATGTTAAGCTTTCGTTACCATCTCACAGTGGGGAAATCTAAAGAGAAAAATTGTTTGAGTTCTAAGTTGGTGCTTTAGGTAACCAGATGCGGAAGTCCGCTCCCAATTCTGGACAATTTTTGACCCTATCATGAACTGATATTTCTGCTCCATATTTGTCTGCGATTTTCAATGCCTGAGGGATTCCAACTCCTCCATAACGCCTATTAGGGTCGAAAATGGCTTCCTTCTCGCTATGGGGAATCCCCGGTCCGTTATCCATTATCGAAATCTCGTACCTTTCCCCGCATCTCTCGACTTCGATTTGAACGAATGGTTGGTCATTGTTGTTGTGAATAGCCGAGTTCTCTAACAAATTAGCAATCAAGTTGAAGAGGTATTTGTCCGCATATACTAGCGGATCGTCTGTTTTCTCAACGAGTTCAATATCCATGTATGGGTACTTTTGCTTGAACTCAGATAGCGCCACTCTAATCACATTGGTAAGAGACAACTTCTGCAATGGTGCAGAAAGATATCCTTTGGTGTTCCCCACCTTCTGGATTAGGTGTGTAGCATTTTTAGTGGCCTCTATGATTATGTCCAAGAATGAAGTGATTTTGTGGTCTTCACTTCGTTCGCTGATGATATCAACAGCCATTATTATGGACTGAAGGTAGTTTCTAATATCGTGGCCCATGAGATCAAGATAGAGATTGGCTGTTTCAGCTGTGGTTCGAAGATTCTCCTCCATTTCCTTTCGCTTTGTGATATCAACACCTGAGGATAGCACTCCCACAATACTTCCTTCATCATCTGTAAGAGGTGAGTTGTGCCATTCTATTACTCGCTCCTCGCCATCTCTGTTAATGATGGGGTTTTCAAATTCACTGAATTCAGACATGTCGCCCCGTGATAAGTCATCCAAGATAGATCTGATTTCCGATTGAAGCCGTTGTGGAATAAAATCTCTTATCCAATTCTTTCCAACAACCTCTTCGTGCGAATAGCCTAGAACCGTGCAGCCCTTCTCATTGATTTCTTGAATAAAACCGTCCGAATCGATGACAACAATTATGGCTCCAGCGATGTCAAGATAATTCTGAGCCCGGTCACGTTCTTTCTGAAGAGCCCGCTGTGCCCTATATTCCTCTGTAATGTCATCAATAATGCTGTATGCTTCTACAGGACTCTCATGTTCTCCGTACTTCAGAGGAACAGCCTTCATCTTCACCCATCTCCGTTTACCTTTTTCTTTGTTGAATATTTGTAAAATGGAGGATTCAGATTGCTGTCCAGTTCTAAGAGAAGTGGTTAAGGGAAGCTCATCTGGGGATATTTCAGTACCATTTTCATTCCTTAGCTCTATGCTTAGCTGCTCAAACCTATGATTCTTAGCGTCTTTTTCGCTTACTCCCAAGATATTCTCAGCAGAGGGGTTCACAGACCTGATTCTTCCTGCTGAATCGTGGAATAGGAATCCCAAGTCTATAGATTTGATGAGTGTACGGTATCTTTTTTCGCTGCGTTCAAGCTCCATTCGGTTTCTATACTGACTAGTAATATCTCGAATTTTAGTTAGAACCTGAACCGTTCGTCCTCCGCTCATGATTGGTACTTTCGTAGTCTCAGCATGAACGGTCGTTCTATGCAGGTGCACTTCGTCCCGAGTTCGAAACACAATGCCATCTGTGAAGACACGATGATACTCTTCTAGGACTTTCTCACTGATAAACGGGAAAGCATCCGTGATGTGCTTGCCTACAATATTACCATCCAAACCCAGTTTGTTTACCCACTTCGTTAGTGCTGGATTCGTGAGATTGATTCGCAAATCCTTATCTACAACATACATCGGGTCATCCAATGCTTCCAATGTTGTTCTATACTGCTCCTCGCTATCTTGAAGCGCCTTGAGCATGTTCTTCCTTTCTGTCACATCTTGCAGCTGAATCATGAAACCTCTGAAATCGGAATCGTTACCCTTGCCCAGGGGGGTAATTAATGTTTCAAGATACGCTATTCCACTCTTCGATGTGGTGTAAAGTCCCTGTTCCTTCACCCGTGAGTAGTCGAACTTTGAATCAAATCTGTAAGCCTCTCGATTTCGTATTTTATTCTTAACCTGTTCTGGTGTATTAGGATCCTCAAGTATATTGAATCCGATTATTTCCTCTTCAGTTGATACACCAAATATCTCTTGTGCCGCAGAATTGGCTCTAATTATCTGACCCTTCTTATCCAGTATCTCAATACCAATTGGTGAGTCTCGAAACAAGGCATAGAACCGTTCCTCGCTCTGTCTGAGTGATTCCAGTGCCTTCTTCTGTTCACTCACATCCTCAATTTGAAGCATAAACCCTCTGAAAGTGGAGTCATCGCCAGCACCCAGTGGTGTAATCTTTGTTTCTAGATGTACAACTCTGGTTCTATTCGTTTCGTAAAGATTGTGCTTCCGTATGAGTGAGTAGTCAAATTGGGATTCGTATATACATGATTCATGATTTCGTATGTTCTCCTTAGCGAAATCCGGAGTATTAGGATCAGTAAGTAAACTAAACCCAATGACTTGCTGTTCTTCTTTAACTCCAAAAATCTCAAGCGCTGATGGATTTGTTCTAATGATTCGCCCGTTTTCATCTAGAATTTCAATACCAATAGGCGATTCATTGAACAGCAAGCGAAACTGCTCTTGACTACGCTCCAAAGCCTTAGCAGCGGATTTCTCCTCAGATATATCCTGTACAATTGCTGCTACGTGGAACGGATTCCCCTCAAGATTTGTGAATAACCATTTTCGTATTCGGGCTGGGAATGTACTTCCATTCTTTCGGATGTATTCTTTTTCGTAAAAATCAGAATATCCCCTCTTAACAAGCTGGGGATGATAGACTTCACGTTCCATTTCTTGGTACTTCGAGGGGGTGATGTCTTGATGGGTTAACTTCTTGAGTTCTTGTTCAGTATATCCAGTCATTTCAGCAAATGCAGGATTCACTTCTTGGAAGTGCCCATCTAAATCTGAAAAAGCGATACCATCCATGCTGCTTTCAAATAATGCACGGTATTTCTGCTGTGACTCTCTAGCTATTCTCTTGGCCTCTTTCGCTCTTGTAGCATCTATTATTATGCCACGTAGGTAATCCGGGTTTCCCTGATCATCATATTCTGCCATCCCTCTTTCTTCTACCCATTTGATTGTACCGGTAGAGTCAATAATCCGATATTCTGTCGAAAAATATTCGTTTTGTCTTACAGCTTTTCCAACTATTTCCCTTACTATTGCTCGATCATTTGGATGAATTATGCTATTGTAGGAGCGAACGTTATTGTTGATGATATCCGATGGGGGATAACCAGTCAGCTCCTCAATCCCTTCGGTAATCCAGTACATTGTCCAATGCTGATCGAATGCACACTCGTATAGCACTCCGGAGATTTGATGAATCAAAGATTGCCATTTATCGAATGCCTGTGCGGGGGTATCTTGTCTCTCTTCTGATTTTCCTGTTCGTTTAATTCCCATTACAACACCCCATTAATACGAGTGACACACTTATTGTGAACCGCGGATTACCTCCCGAGAAACACCATTCATCTACCCCGGATTAGCACTGATTGAGATGACTCCACTGTCATCATTCAAACTACTAAATATAATTAATATGAATATTCGTTGTGTAAATAGGTATGTATGCTATTGTCCGATTATTCGTGCAGATAAGTCCTAATACCGGGAGACAGGCTGTAACTTACATCGCAGGTCCTTAATCAAAATCGAACCCCGGTAATGCTATCGAAATTCGGTTCGCGTAATAATTTCATCTTGCACGAAAGGATCAAGTTCGACAAAGTATGCGCTATATCCCGCTACTCGAACTATGAGATTCCTATGTTGCTCAGGTTTCACTTTCGCCGCCTCTAGCGTCTCTCGGTCAACCACATTGAACTGAACATGGAAGCCCCCTAGTTCAAAGTAGCCATCGAGGAGCGAGACAAACTTCTTCTTGTTTTCCCTGTTCTTGAACATCCTTGTTGTGAACTTCATATTGTAGAGTGTCCCATCAAAGCAGCAACCATGGTCCAACTTTGAAACAGACTTCATCGCTGCAGTAGGGCCTTTAACATCCCTATTCTGCGTCGGAGAAACACCATCTGATAGCATTGTTCTAGCTTTACGGCCATCAGGTGTAGCACCGACTCGCTCGCCCATCGGTATATACATCGAGACCGAGAATAGCGCTCCATGATACGGTGCGCCTCTGGTGGTCATCTTCTTCTGAATTGTCGTGCAAAAGGCCCTACCTGTTCTTCTTGCCAATTCATCTACTTCGTCAATGTCATTGCCGTAATTGGATGCATCAGTCTCAAATCTTACTCTCAATGATTCATTGCCTTCAAAATTCTTAGCGAGAACGCTGAGCAATTCATCCATATCAAGCTCATCTGATTCGAACACAAATTCACGAATTACCTGCAGTGAATCAGCCACATTTCCGATTCCAACTCCCATAATGCCTCCACTATTGTACTTTGCACCACCCTCTTGCATGGTCATGCCTTCTTCAATGCAATTCTTAAGAAGGGCAGAAATGAATGGTGTTGGTTTCTCAGAGGCTAGCACCCCGGCTGCTATCCTGTCGGCTTGAGTAAGAAGGTCAATTGCATGTTCTAACTGGGCTGCGTAGGCTTCCCATAATTCCTCAAGTGATTCGAATTCACGGGGGTCTCCCGTCTCGACGCCAACCTTCATGCCAGTTAGTGGGTCAGTTCCGTTGTTGAGCGTTACCTCAAGGATTTTCAGCAGATTGACATAGCCGATATTCGGCCGAACATCGGATTTTCCCTCAATTATTGGCTCGACACAGCCTAAAATGGAGTAATCGTAAGCCTCGTTCTTGTCAACACCCTTTTCCACCATCATTGGTATGATTATTTCATCATTGAACAGGCCAGGCATACCCAGCCCTTTTGAGATGAGATGCGTAACTTTGAGCTTGTAGGATTCAGGGGTATCAGTGTGCCAGCGAAAAGAAACAGTGGGTTGTGTTAGGTGGATGTTTCCAGTGGCCTGGATTACTAAATCGGTAAGTTCATTGCAAGCATCCTCACCAGCTGGATTCTGGCCACCGATGGTTAGATTTTGAAACATGGGATGACCGGCAAATGCCCTGCTGTAGTATTTATCTCGGAGTTTGATTAGAGAAGTTAATTTAATCCACAGCATTTCGATAAGCTCGGTCGCCTCTTCTGCTGTAAGCCTGCCTGATTCGACATCCTGCTGATAGAATGGAAGCATGTACTGGTCGAAACGACCTGCTGATATCGAGTGTCCATTGGATTCGGTTTGGACAAGAAGGTGTATGAACCAAAATGACTGTAGGGCTTCTTTGAATGTCCGCGCAGGTTTCTCGGGCACTCTTCTGCAAATTCTTGCTACATTTCTCAGTTCTTCTACTCGATTAGAATCAGTCTCTACGTTGGCCAATTCTTCTGCTCGGTGAGCGAATCTATGTGCAAACCGAATGACAGCTTTGATTTCTATCTCAACAGCCTCGTAGAACTGAAGCTTATCGCTGTAATCTTCGTTCCTTCGTCTTAGTCGATTTATTTGCTGAAGGATTGACTCTAACCCCTCATTCAACACAGTCCTGTAATCAACAGTAACATGACCGATGCCAGTCCCCGGGGCACCAATAGTGAACAAACCCGCTTTTGCAGCTTTTTTTGATTCTTCAGGCATTTTCTCATTGCAGATTTCTGCTGTACTCTTCCCTTCCCAGTATTGGAAAACGTTTCTCAGGGTGTCTTTGTCCTCTTCACAGATTTGGAATGGTTCGGTCTCTCGTTGGCTGAGAGTATCGAGCTCTTCATGGATCCAGGTCCAGCTGTATTCTGGAAACACTTGACAAGAACGCGGAGTAGGACCCATATTACCGACAATCAGCTCTTCAGGTTCTATCCTAATCCTCATATTGTCTAGGACATGTGCGAAAGCATTAGCAAGTCTGAGCATCTGGGTTTGGTTCTCGTGCTCCCTTAGATACTCGGTGAAAAGTTTGGCTCGCTCTGCAGAGAGAGTTGGTGAAGCCTTAAGCATTCTCTGCTTCATGCGCTGGGTTCTTTCGGTCATTTTCGGAAATCACCTTTGTCGAGCAATCTATAGCGTTTCAGCTGAGTAGTGTTGGAAGATAATCAGCCAAGAGGTCTAGAGCCTTGTTGATGCGTTCCGTAGAAGTTGCATAACAGAGTCGTAAGAAACCTTCACCATAGCGGCCGAAAGCAGATCCATGAACGAGTACCACTTTCGTATTTTCAAGAATGTCGATGGCAAGGTCCCAAGACTTCCCGCCATAAGCTCGTACGTCGGGGAATGCATAGAATGCACCTCCAGGTGCGGCCAGTTTGATTCCTTCGATTTGCCTGAGCCCTTCGATCATGATTTTGCGTCTTTTAGTGAATGTCTTAAGCATCTCATCTATGCAATCTTGCGGGCCTTCAACCGCCGCTTGACCTGCTTTCTGAGATATCGATGTAGGCATGGCGATTACATGCTCTTGGAGATGAGTCATAGCGTCGATGATATTCTCGGGTCCAGTTGCAAATCCGATTCGCCATCCAGTCATTGCATAGCTCTTGGATAGCGAGAATATAGATATGGTACGTTCTTCCATACCTGGCAGTGAACCTATGGAAACCGGTGCCTCGTCTGTGTAGTAGTACTTCTCGTAAGCTTCATCGGAAAGCACATAGAAGTCATGCTTGATTGCCAGATCCGCAATTTTCCGAAGTTCCCCCTCTGTTGTGATGCCGCCCGTAGGATTATTTGGGCTGTTGATTACAAGAAGCTTTGTTCTTTCAGTAATGAGCTTCTCAATGTCTTCTGCACACATCCCGAAATTGTGTTCTTGCTTC
The DNA here is from genome assembly GCA_046482545.1 of Candidatus Thorarchaeota archaeon. Taxonomy (GTDB): domain Archaea; phylum Asgardarchaeota; class Thorarchaeia; order Thorarchaeales; family Thorarchaeaceae; genus WJIL01. Next base: position 34,381 of record JAWOEX010000039.1, on the reverse strand, counting down.
AATTGAACTGGAACTGGTTTTCCCTCGGCCAGCTTCACATGTGCATGATGGCTGACGAATCCCGGGTCTGGATACATGACCTCGTCGCCAGGTTCGACCAACACCATGTTTGCAAGCATCAGCCCTCCCATTCCTCCGGCCGTGCAAACCACTTGGCTTGATGCATCTACATCGATACCGTTGTCTTTCTTGGCTTTCTGGGCAAAAGATTCCCTGACATCCATGAATCCCGCATTGTGGGTATACTTCGTGTAGCCTTGGTCTATTGCATCCTTGGCGGCTTCTTTTATATGATTAGGCGTGTCAAAATCTGGTACTCCGGCAGTTAAATCTACGACATCGCTTCGCTCAAGAGCCATATTATACATCTTGCGGATTTCGCTCGCGGGAACATTCTGATTCCTTTTTGCCAGCATTGCTTGCACCGACGTGACTTTATTCCCTAGCCGAGTCTTTTATATCTCGTTAAAGTTGCATATATCTCGTTAGAATAAGCTAAAGCAAAGAAGGCGAGGCATATGTCAAAACCCACAGCTGACGATGTAAGGAAGGCCAATATGGAGACTCTTGCCGCAGCTCATGCTGTGTATGTCGAAGCAGTACGGGATTTCGCGGGTGAAGAGGGCCTAGAGAGAATAGGTGAAGCAAATCGTCTTCATGGACTCGAACTAGGTAAAGCAGCCATAGAAGCTGGATCGTTACGAGAAGGTGATCTTAGGTCGATATACGAGTTCTTTCAGGCCGGACATCCATTTTTTGGGTTCGAACTCGAATTATTGGATGTCGATAGTGCTTCTTTAAGACTGAAAGTAAACGCTTGTCCATGGGTTGCCACTTTCAAGTCTAAGGGGGCAAAAGATGACATTTGCCAATGGGTATGTAAGATGGATGAAGGCATTGCTCAAGCCGTGGATCCCAAGTTGGAAATGACAATACCGAAGTGCATGATGCGCGGTGACGATTATTGCATCTATCAATGGAAGGTAGAATAGGACCACTTTTTTGTAGGAGATGATGTGTTGACAAACAAGAAGACGGACCTTATAGACCGTGTTCTGAATCTCTATGTTGCGGCTGTATCAGATGCAGCTGATGAGCTTGAACTCTCTCCCGTATGCATGGATAGACAAATCCACCCTGTTACCTCGAATACTCGAATGGCTGGATTTGCTCGGACTGGAAAACTGGTTCGAGCACCTGTGCAAAGGCCATACGATGAAGAACAGCTACATGATTTCATGAGTCTTGCGACAGAAGCTGGAGAAGGAGATATCGTAGCCATTACCAGCTCAGGGGCAAGGGAGTGTTCTGTATGGGGACAGGTATTGACTCGAATAGGGAAACCAAAAGGGCTGAGAGGGGCTGTTGTAGACGGAACTTCCCGTGACATTCACGACATAAATCGAATGAATTTCCCAGTCTTTGCCCGTGGTAGGCATCCTGCAACGATGAGGGGGCGCCTTGATATGGAATCAGTTGGCCAACCAATAGTCTGCGGCGGTATTGTGGTTCGACCTGGAGACCTTCTCTTCGCCGACGGTGACGGGGTCGTAGCAATTCCACAGGATCGAGTGGAAGATGTGATTGCAGCTGCAGAGGAAGTGGTAGGAACGGACACCTGGTGGGCTAGCAAACTCGAGGATGGTGACGATCCTCACGACCTTCATGAAGAGAAGCCTATTCCATAAGCAGTAACGGTACTAGAGATCTATCGGATAGGTTCCTTTCTCTTTCGCGTAGTCATACATGTGCACAACTTTCTCAGGCGTCGAGTCAGGCTGTATGTTGTGAGCAGGAGCAAGAATGTACCCCCCGTTTGGAGCGAGCGCCTTTAGACGGGTCTCTATCTCCTCCTCAAGATCATCTATCGTTCCTACTGCAGACATCGCTTCCTGTAAGTCGATTCCACCGTGGAATGTCAGACGGTGACCATATTCTTCCTTTAGATTGAACGAGTCCATTCCTTTTGCAAGGGGCTGTATAGGATTGAGAATATCGACACCGACTTCAAGCAGGTCGTCTATCATTGGTTCAACGGCGCCACACGAATGATACATGACCTTTACATCTGGAGCACGTCTGTGGATATCTTGGTAAATCTTCTTGTGTCGGGGCTTGATGTGCTCCCTATACATCTTCGGACTCATTATCAATCCGTTTTGATGGCCTAGGTCATCTCCAACCAATACGATGTCAAGATAGTCTTTCACCTCATCAAGAAGGACCCTGTTCATGTCCAAGGCGAGATTCATTGACTTGTCCATCATCTCTGCTGCGAGTTTTGGTCGTGACATCAAATCAATTAGGAACTTCTCAAAGCCTCGCATGTAGTGGGCGCAGATTTCAAAGACACCCCAGGGGCCCCCAACCATTCCCACCACAGCATAGTCCGTTTCCTCACACAGATATTTGGCTCGCTCCACTACTCCTTCCATTCTGGCTGGGTCTTCAGGATCCGGCCATTCGTAGTCTTCGACCTGTTCGACTTCGGTCAAGTCCGCCCAAGGGTGATGAAGAATCTCCCAATACAGACCGACCCACTTTCCACGGAAACCAAATTCGGTATCAACGGTTCCATCAGGGTACCTAGTTGGTTCGAAGTCCGAACCGGGTTTCATGTATACACGCCTGAAGTCTACGTGCAATCGCTTGAGCATCTCTTCAGATATTTTCCAGCTGCTCATAATACCCCACTCTTGCGTTTGCTCCGCAGTAATACCAAGGTATTCTCGGACGCTCTTGTGAGCTTGAGGAGTGATCCACATGTCCAGAGGCACACGATCAGGCTCTTCATGATTATAGGCTTTGTAGAATCTCTCTCGGGACTTCATAGCATGTTTCACTACTTCTCTCTGTAGTAGTCTTTTTTAATTTCTCCTTAACAATGCTATCAGCGTACGTATCTAGCCCTTCGGAATGCTTATACAATACTTCTATTTGTTTTTATTCTCCTTGCAGAGGCTCCCAAGTTGCAATGAGCTTGGCCATAGGCATTTTCGCTGATCACTATTCCAGTGGGCACCACTAAACCTTGCAATCTCTTAATGACAAGTTAAGTCTTAAACTACACCGTAGGCTTTAATTGTGGTTTATACAATCATGCAAAATCGTGGATGCCATGGCCGATACAGAGAAGGTCACAGAACTCCTTAGCGAAATTGTCGGTTCTGATAGGGTCACTGACAAAGACTATGATATTATTGCATATTCCCGTGATTTAAGTCCTGCAAAGCCGAAAAAAGCCACACATATTGTGATGCCCGAATCTAGAGAAGAAATCCAGAGGATCTTGGATTTGGGAAACACGCAGGATATTCCGATTTATCTTCGCGGTGGAGGGACATCACATTGGGATGCATTCCTACCTCAGGAACCAGGAATTCTGCTTGATATGGCGTTGATGAATGAAGTTCTGGATATCAATGAGCGCGACCTGACTGTGGTTGTCGAGCCAAATGTTACTTGGGCAAAGTTGGACCAGGAACTACGCAAGCATGGTTTAACGTACCTGTGTAGCGAAGCGGGTGGGCCTGCTATGACGGTTGGTAGCTCTGTTATGAAAGCGGGTGGAGGTCCTAAAGGGACCGCGAAATTTGGATTTCATGGCAACTCTGATGTCATTAGCCTCGAAATGGTTCTGCCAAGCGGCGAAATAGTCAAGACCGGATCGGCTGCGTGGCCTAGTGCCGGCAAGTTCAAACGACAATGCTTGGGGCCAGATTTGGCCGGATTGTTCATAGGCGCTGAAGGTACCCTCGGTGTATGTACTGAGCTTACTTTGAGAGTGCGCCCAGTTTCAGACTACAAAGAACGACTTTTTATGATAATGCCAACACTAGACAAAGTAGTTGAGATTGGGCATTTTATCAATTATCATGTTGGCGATGAATACCTTGATGGTTTCTATCTGGCTGTCGATCCCTCAGCTCCAAACGTATTCGCAGTTATGATGGATATCTTCGGCTATGAAGAAGAACTCATTGAGCATCGGAAGAAGAAAATAATCGAGAAGGTTGAAGAACTAGGCGGAGAGATGCAAGATAGCGCTCCCGCTGATGATTACTACGATAGAATTCTTACTGGCCTTACCGACATATTCGCTACTGGTGTCTGGCATTTCTTTGGATCTGGATCATGTAGAATTGATGACATCAAATTTCTATACAAAGTATGGAAAGAGGAACTCATCGAGAAACGCGGATACAAAAAAGCGGTATTTGGTGGCCAAGTGCTTCCGCGGAATTGGCTTGCATTCATGGTTGCGAATTATGAGGAGCCTGATGAATGGAACGAGATGATGGAAATCGCTGATGAGATTAACGAAATCGTGCTGGAAGGGCCTGTGGTTCCATATGGCATTGGAGGCAAACACGGGCTTCGTCCCTTCATTAGGGCTCGTGAAACTGGTTACTATCGGCTTCTGATAGAAATCAAGCGGACTGTGGACCCGAATAACATACTGCAACGGGGTATCTTCTTTGCACAGGAGGACCTATAGTTGAGAATCGAGAATTACACTGATATGATCTATGCCTGCGGCCGATGCAATTTCTGCCGGGGTTTTGATTTCGACAATAGGTGTCCCCAGCTCGCGCTACAGCGATGGGAATCATCTACTGGGCGAGGAAAAATGGCTATTGCCCGTGGGCTCTTAGAAGGTGAATTGGAGTACACTGAAGATTTGATTCCACGAATATTCGGGTGTTTCATGTGTGGTCGATGTGCTGAAGAATGCAAGAAAGCTGCTCAAATTGACATACTTGCTATCACAAAAGCTATGCGCGCTGACTTCGTTGATGAGGGTATTGCAATTCCTGAAGGCGGAGATAACATGGCTGAAACCGCATTAGAACGCGGCAACATCTTCGCTGATACCGCTGAATCCCATACCGAGTGGGCAGAAGGCCTTGAATTTACAGAAGATTCTGGAGTACTATTTTTCCCTGGCTGTCTTGCAAGTCATCGTTTCAAGGAGAAAACAAGAATCCTAGTGCGAGTACTCCAAGCATCTGGATATGAACTGGATTTTCTCAATGACGAGAAAACTTGCTGTGGGACACCTTTCTGGGTGACTGGAAAAGATGCAAGGGCCGAAGAATGGGCTGAAAACTTAATGGAAAGGCTTGAGGAACGCGAAGTAGAAGAAATCATTACACCGTGTCCGAGCTGTTTCAGGGCGTTTGATGAGGTATATCCCGAGCTACTTGGTCTAGAGGAATTTCCAATCAAGGTTAGACATACAAGCGAAGTGCTTGAAGAGATAGTCAATGAGAATAAGCTCAAGTTGAAGAATGAAATAAACAAGTCTGTAACCTACCACGACCCTTGCGAGATAGGTAGATATCGAGATATCTATGAACCGGCTCGAAATGCCCTGAAGGCAATACCAGGTCTTGAGCTTGTAGAAATGAGTCGAAACCGAGAGGAAGCTTTCTGCTGTGGTGGTGGAGGTGCAATTAAAATCATGGATGAAGATGCCTCAAACCAAATAGCGGTAGAGCGCCTCGAAGATGCATTAGAAACGGGAGCAGAATTGCTTACCACTATATGTCCCGCTTGCGAACTCAATCTCACTCACGCTACGTACCTTGAAGATGTTCATATGAGAGTCCTTGATGTGGCTGAGCTTCTGGCGGTTTCTGCTGGGCTTGAAGACGAAGAGATCTTGGATCCCTATTACTTCCCTGAGGACTAGGATTTCGAATTGTACAACTTCGTGAGTTTGGTCGATAAAGTTTATACTCAGCGTTCAGATGTCAAAGTATGGAGACCAGTTTTTCATTCGTTTGGTGGGAAAGGCTCTACGAGCTCTGCTTTAGGCTCTATGAAAAAATCCACTCATCGGATTTCGTCCCTGATGTCATAATCGGGATTGCTCGGGGTGGTTGGGTTCCAGCACGAGTCCTGTCAGATCTATTCTTCATGAATCAAACAGCAAACGTGAAGGTGGACCTCTACCGAGGAATCTTCGCTCAAGACGAAGGTCCTAAAGTGAGCCAGTCGATTCCAGAGGGTCGTGATTGGACAAATCCCTTGGTTGTGGACGATGTATCCGATTCTGGAGAAAGCATGATAGCTGCACTGGAGCATCTTCGTGGCAGGGGCCTTAGCAACATGAAGACAGCTTGCTTACACATGAAACCCGGAACTGACTTAGTTCCTGATTTCTACGTCGAAAAGACGCGTTCTTGGATTGTTTACCCTTGGGAACTGAAAGAATTCGTGTTTACCTATGCTTCGCAGATTGCAGGGGAGGACGATTCACTTAAGGATATTGAACAAGACCTGCTTGACCTACATCTTCCGCTCCACTATGTCCGGTTCTTTCTTAAACAGTTGGAAAACCGGGTCGGCCGCAATGACCTGCCTTCTAACCCCTAGTGTGAATTACCATCCTAGATCAGAACTGAATAGTCAGTACCTTAGGGTTGAGTTTTAGTACGATTCAATGCCTTAAGACCCGCCAACAGCGGCTATCATGAAGACGACAACATCACCATCTTTCAGCTGTGTATCATAACCTTGGTGTGCAACCATATTTTGACCATTAACGAGAACAATTGCTTCTCTTCGAAGAGTGGTGTTATCCTGCTCGTCTAGATAAACCTCGAACCTGTCTTGATACGATTCATACAGGTCCTGCATTAGCTCTCTCACAGTTGCGTTCTCTTTTGTTTCAAAGCTGAACCTATTATGCTCATGGGGTTTCAAGCCTTTATTGAGAAGCTTTACGAACATTTCCGGCAATGATGATTCTCCTTTGCTTTTGGATATATTTGTCGATTAAAATATATTAAGCTGTAGATTGGGCATCCTGGTCGTATGTACGATAAAAATCTAGGCGGAAGAATCGTAAATATACTGATTGCAAACATTAATGTGTAATCTTCTGATTCCTGATTAGCTAAATTATGCAGAAACCGGCTCTGGCGAGTGAGTTAAATGACCGAAAGTAATCGAACAACATTGAAAGAATGGCTCGCAAAGAATGCAAGAGACGATCCTATTCACTACAGAGACATAGCTGAGGAGATGGGTAGAGACCCAAGATCGGTTTCTGCTTCGCTTTCCATCGAGAAACGGAATGCACAGGAAGAGAACAGGCCCGCTTATTTCGTTAGGGTTGCGCCTGGGCTCTATAGGTACAATGATCTTTGTGAGGGTGCGATAGACGAAGAGTTAATCTCGGAAGTTAGTAGTAGAGCTGAAGACTTCAACAAGGCTACACGTGCGAAGATTCGTAAGAGAATTGCTGAGCTTTCATTTGAGGGCTTCGTTGAGTTGGCCAAGATTGTAATGGTCAACATTCGAGCAAGAGTGGAACACGATGAGGAACTGTCGCCAGTAGAACGATATGATAATACTGTGGTATTCCTTAATTCATGGCGTGACGATTCTGGCGAGTCAACAGTTGTATTTCATGTTAAGAAGTGCAATCTTAATGAGGAAATTGGTCCTGATACCATTCAGAAGATTCGCGGAATGCTACCCAAGTACAAAGCGAATCAGGGTGTGCTGATAACTAATGGTGTTGTCAACGAGGAGGGGCGAGATGAAGCTCTTGGTTATGAGCCTGGAGGATGTAAAATTTCGGTTCCACCGGTTCACCTAATGGATATTGAAATCATCCTGAACGTACTAATTGAAAGCAGAACAGGTGTTAAATCACGCAAAGTTGAGGTTCTCCTTCTTGACGAGAATTTCTTTGACACATTAGCGAAGTAACTCTCAAATACATTCGACATCAGTTGTTTCCTTACTTCCATTTCGAAAATTAGAGATACCCTCTACAAAGCTCTGGAAGTGGTATTGCATTGCCAGTAAAGCACTTGGATTTGAAAGCCGATATTCGCCCGGAGGATTCATTCTTGCATGTAGAGGGGCTTGTAGTTGCTTCAGGGTTTGATGATACAGTGGACCTGTTGCTCAATCCCTGTTTTGAATTGCTCAACATAGAATACACCTCCGATAATGGCTTTCAGAAATTAGAGTTCACCGAGCAGCGTCCTCCTGATGATGTTTTCATGCCTGCAGCGTCTTACGAGATTAGAATTCCAGAGGAACTTCAACAGCAGAATTCTATTGATATTCGCGTTGAATATCAGGGACGCCTTTACAGATATTTCTTTGACACAAGCAGAATACGGGAAAAGTTTATCGAGTTAGCGATATACGGCCTTTGGTATCCCATAACTTCTTTTAGTGATCGCATATCCTACCGTTTACATCTCAATGCTCCTGAGGACTGGACTTGGATTGCAAATGCTCCGCAAGTTTCAGACGACCTGCTTATCTGGCAATCGAAATCTCCGCGAATAGACATTACTCTTCACGGAAGACCCGCGCAGGATGCCATTTCACCAGATGATAGTGATTTGTTCTGGGGATCCCCACGCAATCTTAAATCGCTTCGCCCACTTGAAGCTGATTTCAAACCGTTCAAGAAGCTGATTAGAAATTGGTTGGGACCAACTGACAACGATGATTTGAAAATCGTGCTTGTATCTCGAGATTTTGGCGGCGGGTATTCTCGAAGCGGATTAGTTGTTCTGCAGGACGATATTGGTGATGATATAACGGAAAGCAAGAAAAAATCGATCCTCAAATACTGGGCCCATGAGTATGCTCATTTCTGGTGGAGGAAAACCACTGTCGAGGACTATCATAATTGGATTGATGAGGCTCTTGCTGAATACACGGCTCGGTTGGCATGTGAAAATATCTTGGGTGAAGAGTATTTTGAAGACTCGATTCAAGGTCTCAGAGATGCTCTAAGAGAGGAGGAATCGCTACCCCCGATTAAAGAGATTCGAAGACAGCATCCCAAGGCTAAGACAGTATTCTATGTATATGGTGCATTGATTTTTCATGAAATTCGTGAGAAAATTGGGAAGGAAAGCTTTCTTGAATTTCTTTATAGTTTTGCTCAGAAGGAAATCAAGGCTGAGAAGATCATCACATCGGACCTTGTTGCTACACTAGAGGAAACCACTGGTCTTGAGTGGCAGGATTACGTAGATGAAAGGATTTCAATGGAACCTAGAACACTATGAGGGTGCAGCTGAATTTGTAATGTTCCAGCTACAAATCAGCATGCTATGTAAATTAGTTATGGATTCCTAACCTAGAGGCCATATCCGCGGGCTCTTTCTTTGTCTGTAGGGTCTTAATACACTCCAACTAGCATATGCCTGAACGACCTTTCTTCCTTGAGGAACCGCCTTGTAGATTCAATAATCTTAAAGAAAACAGATTAGTCTTTGTTAAAGTCGTATATAAGCAATTCTGGCGAAGGTTTTTAACCTAGTTTGTAAAGAGTCGTAAGGTGTCGATTCACGTCGACAACGTGAAAGAGAACAAGGAAAAGGAGAAGAACGCAAATTGAGCGAAGAGGAAGAGCTACTTTTTGTAAGGGAATCTTCCGGCCTCGTGAAGGAAGTCGGTTCTGCGTTCGCGTTGATTCTACCAATTGCGCTTACATTAGGGCCGTACTTCCATTATGTAGCACCACAGATTAGCACCTGGTTCCCAGGAGCACACCTGACGCCAACGTTCGCTGTTGGAACGTTCGCAATTCTGTTTGAGGGTGTCGGCACTATGTGCCTGATGCTCTCAATGCCTCGGTCTGGAGCCTCGTACCACTTTGCAGGTAGAGGATTGAGTCCGATATTTGGTGTTATGGAAGGCTGGAGAAGCGTAATTGCCAACCCCGTGTTTAGAGGATCGTCTAGCTTCTTTGCTACGAAGGTCTTCGCAGGCGGTGTCGTTGTCATGGGTAATGCCTCTGATAGCGAGATGCTTATCAATATCGGGGGGCTATTGCTGTCTGACACTTTTGAAGGACAGTTATGGCTGGTGATAGTTGCGCTAGTCTTGACCTTTGTGGGCTTCATATTCTCATACCTTAGCGTGAAACACCTCGGTTACTTTTTTGTCATTCTCGGAATTGTCAACATTGGAGCACTCATTATATCGGACATAGTTATGTTGATGAATCCAATGACAGAAACAATATGGAATGGAGTGTTTGATGCTACAGAGAATCAATGGGATACGATTAGTGCTATTGATACTTCTGCATTTGAAACATTGGATTGGACAGCAGTAGGCGCTGCGCTTACTACTGCGGTCGGTATCATGTGGCCGTATCTCATTATGCCCGTGGCTGGAGAAGTTTCACAGCCGAGCAAGAATATCCCCTTAAGTACAGTCGGTGGTGTTATTGGAATCGGTGCCACATTCCTGTTTTCAACAATCGCGCTAGAGCAGTGCATGGGTAATTTCCTTTATGCAGTTAATGCCTCAGGCGTGATGTTCCCAGGTTTTGGCAATTTCGCAGCAGTGATTCTTGGTAACACTCCTCTTGCGTGGTTCGTTGTGGCCTCGCCATTGTATGCGAGTGTTCTTGACTCCCCCAGCAATGCATTGTGGGTAACAAGACCATTCCATGCTATGGCAATGGATCGGCTCTGTCCCGAGGCTTTCGCCAAGGTACATCCGAAATACCATGTCCCGCACATCTCTCTCTATTTCTGGCTGATAGTACAGATTGTAATGGTAGTTATGTCGCTAGTCTTCGACATCTATGTTGCCATTGGTGTCGCATTCACCTACGTGTTCATCAGATGGCAGTTTGCACTTGTAGAAGTGTCGCTACCATATTATAGGCCACATCTCTGGGAGAGAAGCGGAGCGTGGGAGATTGCAGGCATACCAGTCGTCTCTATAGCCGGTTTGGTCAGTGGTGCAGTCTTCTTCTATGCCGTTGTCAGCTTCGTGCCTTCACCAGGCGTAGCGTTTGAGACATTATTTACTGTGGGACTCTATATATTCGCGCAGATAATGTACATCTACTACGGTAGGCAGTTGAAAGCAGACGGCATTGACATGGCCGCCATATTTGGACAACTTCCACCAGAGTAAACAGTCTAAGAAAGAGAGCAGCAAGCTCTCTTTCGTCCCTTTATTTTTTCAAGAATGGTTTCTCTTCAATCAAGGACCTATTCTAAAACTCCTAAGATGTACCATGTGAAGGACCACATATTACTGGTACTTCTATAAGCCCGAGTAGCAGAAATTGAACAAAGAGAGTTAGTCTACTGGCATCATTCCATTGTGAGAAGGAATGGATTTCAGTTTGGCCTTAACATCTATTCTTCCTCAAAATCATAGATTGGGGGGAAACCGTTGCGGCTTGCTTTTGAAGCAAAAGGCTCTAGCTTATCCCAAGTGCGGTGAAATCTAGAAGGGAAGGACCAAGGCCTAATCAAGAGAAATTGTTCTACCTCGGTTTTTTCTTCATATATTCCAAGTGTATCCTGTGCTGCTTCAAGGATTTCGCGTCTAGCTTTCTCATCAAATACCTGTTGTCTAAATGTATAGATTTCATCGTACCATTGGTAGCAAATGAAATCCCCGTCAAGGTAGATTTCCTCAATATATCGCCAAGGCCAAAAGGAAGACATTTGTTCTAGCTGGGATCCAGCACCATAGAAGTCAATCGCCATACCCTCTTGAGCGAAGATGTATGTTGGCCCCCGCTCACGCCACTTACCGCCTCTGGGTTTCTTGTTTGGTCCTTTCCTTAACCAATCATGCCATTTGGCATCAAATGAGTGAATGATTGTAGAGCGATCCAATATGTATCTCACTGCTGCTGCTGTAGCGTGATGTGCTAATCTTGGGAGTTGCGGCCTTCCAAGATATCTTTCAACTATGTCTCGGACTCTAGCTGTATCTTCTTTGGAGAAGTATGCCCAAATCTGGAAAAACTCATCTTCAGCAGGCAGTAGAAAAATGAAAAGCATACTGGCGGGATTTATTGGCTCAAAATTCTCGGGAAGAGGTTCATCAATCGGCCAGCTCTTGTCATCCTCACAGAGCATTACTTCGCAACTCTCATAAGATATTATATCATTCCAGAGAACGTCGTATTCTGTGGTGTACGTCCGAAATCGCTTTTCTCTTTCCAATGAAAAATGAATTGCGTTAGGAGAGATTTGAAGTTCGTCTTTTGATGGCTCATATGGGTGTTTTCCAACGTATTCGTATCCTTCGTTTGATTCATCAACTGGCATCTTGTAGACCTAACCGCTATTCCTTTGGAGCATCTATATTCCTTTTTAGACCTTCGCTATACAATAAGCTCTCAGCATAACCTTAATCGGAAGGATTAATACGAAAATACCTCTGAGTAGCTTCTGAGGCTTCTACTATGAGTCATTCGATAAAGAAGAAACCCGCAAAAAAGGTGAAAATCAATCTCGATGACTTTGAATTCTCGCCCAGTGGTCTTGATCTCAAATGGACCAAGGACCTAATCACGGTTCTTGATGGATATCGAATTCATCGAACCTACGATCTATCATTCATTGAGAAGGGAATTGGTGAGGGCGAACTGCCTAGAAGCTTCATGAAGCAGTACAAGGTAATCCGTGCTGTGCTACACAAGTTTGCTGGTGTTGGTCCACAAGTTCCCGGAGTCAAGAAGCTTTTGACAAGGCGTCAAATCATTCAGACAACCGCACTGATAACAATAACCATCGCCTTCCCTCTTCTTGTTCTTACATGGGTTTTCAACTGGAGTCATTTGGAATGGATTGCGTTTCCATTTGCCATAGGTGCTGGGGCATTCTTGTTTGGAGCATGGACTGTTGGTGCTTGGTATAATAGGAAAATAGCTTGGAAGATTCAGCATTACATTGAGAATCATGAAGGCAATCTTGAGCGGGAACGCCGGCATTTGAAGGAATGGGTGACGAAGCTGATTGGCCATGCCAAGAGGATTATGCGGAAAGAAGGCGAAGATCCTGAAGAGCACCCCGTGAAATTCTTCATGAATGACTACCCCCGAATCACAGTTGTGAAAGAACCAAATTGGCATCGCAAACATTACGAAGTATTGCTGAAATCAAGCTGAATGGTGCAAAGAAAAAAGCTGGGAGCGCAGCGAATACCGCTGCATTGAATCCCAGTTCATCTTATACTATGTTTTCTATTCTCCTGTATTCTATGTCAAATCCGAAATATTTCGGTGAAAGCACTTTAACTGCATTTGGTTCCCTAAGTCTGTTGGGCGCTTTCATTCCGATTACGCTGACTTTGTCGCCTTTTTTGAGATCTGTATTGGTTATTGGTTCTCCTGTTTTTCTATCTATGATTTCGATGATGTCGGGACTGGTCACCCACGGCTCTCCATCAAGCCAAGTTACGTGATTTTCATTCTTGAACCATACCTTAAGGGTAGATCCATCCTTGAGACTGCTCTCTCCCTCAATGGTTGTCTCTCCCCACATGTAACCCTCTCTGTTTTCCCAGTGCTTCTTCTTGACGACGCCTTCGAATAGAATCCATCCGCCTACCTCAGAGACTATCCTATCTGCGGCGTTATCTCCAGATTCTCGAGATTCTCGGATGATTCTTCCGACATTGTAGCTATTCGATAATGTACGAGGGATGACTGCTTCATGGAACGCAGATCCTCTAACTGGAAATCCCACGTTGCCGACGCGGCCCCAAGCGGCCTCGCTGACCGCTTTTGATATCCTTTCGCCCATTTCGTAATTCACGATTTCGTTAACGATGGTTTTGTCTCCGTACCAATCGACCAGAGCAAGAGGTGCCATTGAAAATCCCTTTGAGCATACCGTGTTCTGGCAAATCTCAGGAACTGCTCTTCCCGTATAATCGCCGTCAACACATGGTATGCCATGTTTAACTGCTGCATCTATGGGAGCCGGGGTGTTTACTCCACCGAGCTCAAAGGGAACGGTTGCTGCGAATGAGAGTCCCATATGTTCTTCAAGAGCAGCAAGGCCCTCGGCAAGCTCTTTCTCATAGTAATCCCAAGGGAAACGGGTTCTCCTTTCTTGAATCTCCTGTGTAGGTGGAGCGATTGTTCCAGAGTAGTAAGGACATGCTAGCCAATCGTCGTCTCCTATGTTATCCACATCGACTATTTCGATTTCAACTCCATTATCAACATGCGGATAGAGCATCTTCAGACCGAGCTCCATATCGCCGCCGCCACCTGTACCAAAGAATGTACAGCCAAGAGCTAAGTCTTCTACGTCCGTTCTATTCCGTAAAATCAGTGCCATTGTACAGCTTTCCTCCTTTCTAAGGAGTGCCATCCTTGTTAATATATTTTTAATTTCCGAAGGCATTGCCAAAGGATATTAAACCCACTATTTTGAATAGCTGGATATCAATAAGAAAAGTGAAAGAGGTGGAGAAGCCATGCTCCACCGTTCGTATCCATGAGGCTGAATTACAACTCCACTCTTCCGGCTCTAACTTCCCCGTCTTCGACAGTTATGACAAAGCCTTTCAGAATGCCCTCACGATATTCGGAGCCTGGGTTTAAACAGAATGTGCGTCCAATCCTAGTGAATCCAACTGATTCGTGGATATGTCCATGCATACCCAGAAGAGGCTGATATTCCTCTATCGCTTTCCTGACTGACTTGCTACCGACCGGAGCGTGGAGAGTCGTTCCTCCTGCTTTAGAGATTGCATGATCATCTTCTAGCTTAGGTGCCGTATCCAATCCTGAATCGAAAGGTGGATCGTGGAAGTTGCAGAGCAAGTTATCATAATCATCGACCCTGCCGAATTCCTCTTCCAGCTTCTCCCACATTTCCTCCTCGCTACATTCCCGGTGGGTATCCCATGGCGTCCAATTAACCCATTCTAAGCTGATCAGAGGATAGCCATGTACGTCTACAACTTTCTTGAGCGGGTAAATTATCCTATCATGTTCCTTGATGATATCGTCTATGACCCAATCATCGTCATTTCCCGGATTAACAATGATATCGACGTCCTCGGGAATCTTCTCTGTAGCCATTTCAAGCCATTCTTGTAGCCTTTCTGTCATGAGCTCTTGGAAAAGCTCGCGAATCGCACCTTTTTCGTTGCGAATAGCCTCTAGCTCATCAGGGGTAAATATCTTTGGATAGAAGCCCTGCGTTTTGTTGTACTCAATAAAACGGTTGAGATCCTTCTCTTTCTTGAATGTTTTCTTACCGCCGTAAGGCTTTGCATACCAACGGTTTTCACCTTCTTTGATGATTGGCATTATCGCCTTCCCGGTAAGGTCTCCGCACATCATCGCGACATCAACTTTAAAGGCCTTAGGAGCACGACACATCTTCTCCCAAGTACCTTGTGAACCGTGTGGGTCGCAGGCGTGGAAAATTCTCATCTTTTGTCTTCCCTCTCGAATATTAATCTTGTAACATCTCACTGAAGATTTAAAGCTTAACTTATAGCGGGCGCAGGAGTAAAAACATATTAAAGTCACATAAAGCTTTACTGGTAAACCATGATATGGGAGAGCTTCAGATGTCCGATAAATATGGCTCCATAGAGGATGATTTCTTAGAAGAAGCGCTACGAATTGAACAAGCTGGTTCGGAAAACGGAATACCCCTTCGCATTATTGGCTGCCTGGCTTTTCGAATTCAATGTCCAGACTATGTGGACTTACACATGGCAATGGGAAGAGAAGTCACCGATATTGACTACGTTAGCTATTATAAATATCAGCGTGATGCAATTGATTTGTTTCGTGATGAGCTTGGATACAAGTGGGTTTCTGCTGGATTTGCTCGAGCTTCAACATTGCGAGACTTGTTCATTGACAAAGAAAGGAAGCGAAAGGTAGACGTCTTCTACGATCATTTGGACTTCTGTCATAAGATTGACTTCAAGGATGATGATAGATTATCAGTAGATAAGCCGACGATTCCACTTGCTGAGCTGTTTCTCGAGAAGACACAGATTGTACAGATTAATGCAAAGGATCTCAAGGATTTGGTTGTATTGTTCTTGGCGCATGATGTTAGCGAGGATTTCGATGATTCAATGATAAACGGCCGGTTGATAGCCGAGAGGCTTTCTGGAGATTGGGGTTTCTACTATACGGTGACTCAGAATATCGAGAAATTCAAGAGATTTGTGGCAACCGTCGAAGAGATTGATAAGAATCAAGCTGAGTTAGTGATTAGTCGTGCTGAGAAACTGCGGAAACTTATAGAAGATAAACCCAAGTCAATAGGTTGGAAATTGAGAGCTAAAATCGGGACAAAGAAGCGATGGTACAAGCATGTACACGCCATGGACGGGGAGCGAAAGGCCGACTAGAAAATACATCATAACACCTAGTGAGGAGACTGTCTAAACATGGAATTATCACGACAAAATGCCTATGACATGCTGACTGGTGTAGGAATTCTTGGAACTGGGGGCGGAGGTGATCCCGTAGGCTTCGGCAAACCAATGGTTGATTGGGATTACGACCGTGATAGAGTCTATGAACTCACTGACCCAACGCATATTGATGACGACGCTTTCATAGTATGCGGTGGATACATGGGTTCTGTTACTGCATTCAAATCCATAGGTGATATGCTTGAGACTTGGGAAGAACGATACGAGCTCCATGAAGCTATGAGAATGTCAGAGCAAATCACCGGAAAGAAAGTCAATCATCTGGTTCCCTTCGAGCTTGGCGGTACGAATACAACCGTGATGCTCTCCCTTGCAGCTCGTGCAGGAATCACAAGTGTTGATGGTGATGGCTTAGGAAGGTCAGCTCCGGAGACCCAAATGATATCGTTTGTGGGATATGGTATTGACCTCTGTCCTATGCCCGTTGTGAGTAAGAATGGTAGCAGGATAATAGTTGACAAAACTAGCAGTCCTGCACTGGCAGACGAGATTGGTCGCTTCACGGTGGTTGAAGATGGCGGAGCCGGAGCGAACAATCACTATTTTCAGTCGGGCAAACAGCTAAAGGAAGCTGTGATTCCAAATAGCATTAGCAAGTCAATTGCGTTGGGCGAAGCTGTAAGAGATGCAAATGAAAACGGTGAGAACCCCATTGATGCTTATCTGGACGTTATGGATGGGAAGTACCTTGCTCACGCTACCATAGAGAATGTTCAAAGTGAAGACAGAGCTGGCCACTGGCACGTCGTAGTTGACCTTGAAGCAGATGACCTTGAAGGCGATCTTCAAATCGTAGTAAAGAACGAATACATGATGGCTACATGTAGTGACGATCCTGTGGTGATGTTTCCCGACCTGATATGTCTTCATTATCCGGATACGGGTCATGGAATAATGTCGTCCGATCTTGAGGAAGGTATGGAGTTGGTCGTAACTGCAATCCCCGCCCATGAAAGGTTGCGTTATGCGGCCAATACTGAGATTGGGAAGAAAGCATTCAGCCCCTCGCGTTATGGTCATCCAGAGTTTGAATATGAACCGATGGAGAACCTGCTCAAGAACCTCCACTAGAAATAAAACACGAAGTATCCACCACTCAAGAAGTGGAGGCTTCGATTAGATATGAAAAGAATTGCACTGATAGGTGTTACCGGAATTAACTGGTGGAAATCTGACAAGAAACAGCGGTTTGTGCAAGCACTTGCTCCTGAAGGTTATGAAATCGCCAATTTCTTCTGCAATTACGGTACCCACAGTGTAGAATCGCATGCGGACGAAGCATACAATTCTCCGTTTATACTCGAGCAAGTAGTGGCTGCCAGCAGCCAAGGATTTGATGGCATGGTGCTGGACTGCGCATGTGACCCTGTACTTGGTGCAGCTAGAGAAGTAACCAGTGTTCCTGTTGTGGGTCCAATGCAGGCATCCCTTCACTTGGCCCTTGCATTGGGACGAAAATTCGGTATTATTACCGTTGAAGGAGCTTCTTTGGCGAAGTGTATGGAGTCCAAGGTTAGGAGTGAAGGATTGGATGCATTCTTCGTTGATTCCAGAGCGATTGAAGTGCCTGTGCTTCAGATAGCTCAGAAACAAAGAGAAGCTGAAGACGACTTGATTGAATCTTCCAAGTTGCTTATTAGTGAGGGAGCGGATGTTATAGTGCTTGGTTGCACAGCTCTGTCGCATGAAGTTGATTTGGAGCGGATAATGACGGCCACTAATGTCCCTGTGATTGATCCCCTTGTAATTGGGATAGGCACAGTAGTTATGCTGATTGAGTCGAATCTGTCACATAGCAAAGTCGCATATCCAACTCCGCCAAGAAAACCTATTGTTGAGGCCCCCTGTCTCAAGGAATCTTTTGATGATATCCTCCGTGAATAGAGGGTTATTCTTTGTGAGTCTTCTTGTAGTCTCTGAGTAGCGGTATGTTGAGAATGAGGACGGCTACTGCAACAATCATGCAGACGAGATAGGGCCAAGACATATTGAAATCAGCGAACCACCCGCTTACAATTGGACCTATGAAGAACCCTATTCCTGCTAAGCTCTCACCGATTCCAGCGAAGGAGCCCTTTTCGCTTTTAGTGGCAGATACAACCGTGTAAAGGCCTCCAAGATAGCTGAATCCAACTCCTATTCCACTTAGGATCATGGCTACAGCGAAGAGCATGAAATCAACATAGAAAGTCAAAATGGCCATACCAATAGTCAGGAAGAGCGTCCCGAGCAACATCACACTTCCCATCTCTTTATGCGGAAGTCTGGTGCACAGAAGAAATCCTATTGTCCTTGTAGTATTCCACACTAGAAGAAGATTACCGAAGTCCTCAGTAGTGAATCCCGGAAGCCATTCTACATATGTTGGAAAAAGACCGATTAACACTGTAGAGACGAATCCAAATAGCATCAGCGCTAGACTTGCTCCTATGAATCGACGGCTTGTGCGTACGTCTCCGGGGATATCTTCGTCCGCTATAACTGCAAGTTGTTCCCTTTCTTCTTCACTCAGAGCTTCATCCAAAACGTAATCCCGTACGGTAGTGCCAACAAGTGCAAGTGCAATCAACTCCACTGCAATAACCACATAGATACTGGTTACATTTCCATAATTGACAGCCATGTATGCAATTACAAACGGGCTCATAATCATGCCAGCGCTCCATGCGGTGGAGAAGTTACCTAAAACAGCACCCTGAGACTCCGGTGCAAGCTCTGAAACCATTGCTTCAATTGTGGGATAGAATAGCCCGAAGAAGAAACCCTCAAGTGCTCTAATCAAAATCAGATGTAGCGGGATGATGAAGGGCAGTGGGTATATGGCTAGGATCGCTACATAGGAAAGCATCGCTCCAACAAGCGATTTTTGTCGCCCAATGCGGTCTGAAAATTTTCCGCCTATAATTGGGGAAAACATGTAAACTATACCGAAAGAACCCATAGCCCATCCGATTTCGAACTGAGTTGCCCCTAGCACTCCTGCATACCACGGAGCAAAAATCTCTGTGACTCCCAGAGAGAACGTTGCCATGAATGTTAGTATATATCCCACTATTCTAATCTGACGTTTGTCTGAATCTGATAGCATGTCACCTTTCATAGTCTCACTTGCCTACCGATGAATCTCTCTAGGTATTCATCACTCAAGATGTGGAATGATTTCTTCTGAGATAGTTCTTGTAGTGTCAATTACATCTGTACCAGGCACAGGGAAGAGCACTGGTGTGTTGGCGCCCGCGTCGATAATAGCTTGAAGCTGCTTTATGCTTGATTCAATACCGCCAACGATTCCCAATCGCTTGACCATATCGTCGGTGATCAGTTCCGCAACATCTTCGCCATTTTCAGCTGCTTTCTGGAATTCCTTGGTTTGGTTAGCACTTATTCCGGCGTGGGTCATCAAAGGTCCGCCTGCTGCTGAGTGGGGAAGGTACATCTTCATGAATTGCCTTGCGGTTTCTATGGCCTGATCCAAATCATCTTCGATTACCATTGGCAGATATGAAACCATTTCATAGTCGTCCAAGCTCTTTCCAGCTTTCCTTGCACCTTTCTCAATTCTCTTCCATGCGTATTCGATATAGTCGGGTGTATTAAAGATGGAGAGTATCACACCGTCTCCAATTTCGCCGGAGAGTTTCAATCCCATCTTTCCTTCAAAAGCTAGGAATATTGGAGGGTCAATGCGAACCGGCTCGAAAACCAACTGGATATCGTTAGCTTCAAAGAATTCCCCTTCATGATTTATTTTCTTGCCCGTTAAGATTTTCCGAATCAAATCTACGCATTCACGTGTCCGTGTCAGTGGTTTCTTGAAATCGTATCCCATTTGTTTCATCCAAAATGGAACACCAGAACCAAGACCAAACACGGTTCGCTCGTTCGACATTTCATCCAGAGTAGCAAATTCCATTGCGATGAGCGCAGGGTGCCGTGAAAAGGGATTAACCACACCAAGGCCAATTCTTATTCTCTCTGTGGCCATTGCGGCCGCAGACATATAGGGAATACCACCCCGAAAGAAATAATCCTCTGCGAACCACACTGAACCCAGCCCCAGTTTCTCCGCCTGTTGAGCCATATCAACAGCTTCTCCAACTGGGAATACTCCTGTCATAGCTACTCCGAATTCCTTGAATCCTTCCATGTTTCAATATCTCCTTTGTGTATCATTATCAAAATCCTGCTCTTGACGATTCGAACCAAAAGATGAGTATGGAAGAGGAGGGATCTCCCTCTACTCTTCCGGTAGTCTCCCTAGTGCATGCAAGTATTCTGCTACATCCTTGAGATGTAGTTTCTCATAGGTGCTCCTATATGGCCAGCTTGTCTTGAGATCCCACTCGTGAAGGGTGTAGTACTCATCGAGCATCTGGGACAGCTCTTTTGGATTGTTCATCTCACCCTCGAGTGGACCAGAAGCAGCCCCCTCATGCATCAACCGATAGGGCAAATCATCATGTTTCCGTGTAGCTCCTCGAGTGACGTTGAACGCCTTCTCAAGCGTCACTACACGCCTTCCAGTCCGCATCAGGCTCTCTTCGTCCATTTCAATTCCTGTTGCTGCTTCGTACAGACGGGCCATATTATCTGGATTAACACCATATGCTGCTGTTGATGTGAATACGCAGAAGCCGAGTGCTTCGGTAATCTCATAGCAATCTTCATGCCATCGAACGATTTCGGCACGTTTTTCGGTACTATGAGGGGTAGCATATTTCTTGTTACCCGTGACTTCCTCTATGACTTCTACCGCTTCAGGACTGGCTCCGAACTCGGCGAACGTCTCAGTCATGAGGTGATCATTGCCACGTGGATTCACAGCAAACGCCAGAGCATAGGCCTTAGCAGATCTTGTTTCGACATTGGATTGTTCTAGACCTTTGGAATTCATGATTGCCCATTTATAGGATTCCTGTCCAACTCGTTCCGTGGCAATTTTCAGGCCATCTCCCATCAGGTTTCCGAGAGTGCCATCTCTTTTGGCCATCTTCTTGATAGCTTCCACTGTCTCTTCAAGCTTACCCCAGCCGAGTTCTAGACCACCTGTGTCTTCCTTGGTGAGAACACCTCGTTCGTAACTCTCGATAGCCCACTGCACTGCTGTGCCCGCGGTTATTGTGTCAAGGCCCAAGCGATTACAGATTTCATTCAGTTCAAGTACTGCTTCTGTATCAACTAATTGTGGACCATTGCCTAGGGCACCTAAAGTCTCATATTCAGGTCCTCCGCTAGCAATGCCTGCCTTTGGTCCTTCGTCTATCTCTGTGTATCGATGACATCCGATTGTACAACCAAAACACGCGACCCGTCTTTTGAGATATCCTTGCTCAGTTACTGCTTGTCCTGTAATAGGATAGACATTTTCTGTGTGACCGGTCTGCCAATTCTTCCCTGGAAGAGCATGTAGCTCATTCACTCCCGCCATTGAACCAGCAGTTCCGTGTTCATGCAAAGACTGAGCACCGCTATCTGCTTTGAGGAGTTCTCTCATCTCCTTGGCTACTTCTGCAAATCTCTGAGGATCTTCAACACGAACAGGTTTACTTCCTTTCGTACTGATTGCTTTAAGATTCTTTTTCGCCATAACAGCTGCTCCCCCACCTCTTCCAGCAGCGTGGTAACAAGACCCCATGATGGCTGCACCTCTAACGAGCTTCTCTCCAGCGGGACCAATGTATAGCCCCTTTGAGTCTTCTCCATGCCTTCTCTTGAGATAACTATCCGTCTCTAGAATGTCTTTGCCCCAGAGTTCAGTGTCCTCATGGATTTCAACATGATCATCTTCGATTTCTATGTATGACGGATGGTCAGCTTCACCGTGAACAACGAGGTGATCATAGCCAGCAAATTTGAGCTCAGCTCCCCAGTGGCCACCCATGTTACTCTTCAAATACAAACCAGTAGTACAGCCAACGGTTGTGACCGAAGTCCTTCCGGAGGCTGGAGCAGTTGTTCCAGTGACCGCACCAGGAGCGTAGATTAATACATTCCTAGGATCGTCCCATGTTATGTCCGGTTCCTTGCAATAATCCCATAGAATTCTTGCGTTAATACCTCTAGAGCCAATATACAGTTTCCGCCAATCTTCTGGCAGAGGCTCTTGCCAAATCTTGTCTTCTGTCAAATCGACATGTAGTATAGAACCTTGATGTGCGTACATTGGTTATCACGACTCCTCCATGATATTCTTGTATTCAGCCATTCTAGTAGCTCGAAGCCTTCTCTTCTCCTTGATTCTCTCATCCGATTCCTCAACCCACATCAGGGCTTCTGGAACGCAGTGTTGTACGCAGTATGGATCGCCACCGCAGAGGTCGCATATGAGCGGTACTTCTGTTTGCGGATGTAATCTGATTGCATGATATGGGCAGACCTTGGCACATTCACCACAGCCCGTACATACATCCGCATCAACGGTAATGACGCCAGTTGTCTCATTTCTGGTGAGCGCATCCACGGGACACGCATCGGTGCAGGGATGAGCGCTACATTGCTCACAGAGCAATTGCACTGCCATCGCTGTTTTTTCTCGTTTCAGGATTTTAATCCTAGAGCGCAATGGGTCGAAAAGATCTTCCTTGGTTAAAGAACAAGCCAAGGCACACTGTTTGCAACCCGTACATTTTTCCATGTCTACGAGCAGTACATTGGACATATCTGATTTTCACCACGATTCTCGGATGAAAGGCATATCCGTTATTAAATCGAGCTTATATATTCCGGAACTAACATTTTAATGTATTCCTATATTCGGCGCTGACATTGAATCAAGACAAGACACAGAAGAAGAGCAAGATTGGTCACACAGGGTGAGTACAGCAATATGCGCCGAAATTACAGGAGGCCTTTTTGTACTATTTTCCGGTTGATGACTCCTGGATATCGCTAGAAGAAGAGAGTCCTATCAAATACGAGGACGTCATCAACCATTGTCGCTGCACCTGCAATCGTTATTCTTTCATCCATCAAATCATCCTTAGAGATATCTCTGAATTTAACTGAATTGGAACAGAGCTCCAGTTCGCCTCCAGATTCGAGGAACATATTGATTAGTTCCGGTAGAGGGGGAAAACCTGGCGCCTGCACTTTCTCGGCAACACCTTTCTTGGCCAACTCTACTCCATCCATCATTAGGAATATCTTTACTTTAACATCTTGAGCTTGGGCAGTTGTAGCCGTTATAAATGGTGCAAAGCATCTTTCAGCCACTTCAGGACCACTTTGTCCAACAATGTAAATCGAAGCCACATTCTACACCTTCTAAATAGTTATTGAAGCTAGGTCCACGTAAGTCAGCAAAAGCGCCAGAGAGACAAATGTCGTCAAAATAACATTGGTAATGTGTGAACTATGAATTGGTGCTCCTTGCATTGTTTTCAGCAAAACTGGCATTATTTGAGTAAGCTGCATCAGTAATCCTACTAGGAACAAAACGAAATGCAGCGCTATTGTCAAATGCAGAATGTCAAACATTCCGGCTGGACTAGGGGGGAAAATGTAGCCAAGAACCGCAGCAATAATGCTTACAATCGTTCCTACGAACAGAATCATCACCTGTTTCATCAAGTAATATCCCATTCTTCTTGCAATGAGAAATCCAGATAACATGCTACTGATTGAAAGAGCAAGCATGACAATTAGCACAAATCTTACAAATACCATTCTTGGCCACCTAGCGGGTACATATTTCATTTTTCAACTCATAAATATGATGAATGTGCACGTTTGTACAAATTGTTGGAGTATGAACACCGAGTTAGAGAATCGTGCAGGTTATACAGTGCCGCTATGACGACATCGATTCATTTCGAGCACTCATACAGTGGCCAAGAGATATGATGCATTTTTCTGGTAATTATTACTACTTCCGAATGGCAGAAAGAAATCAGATTGAATGTACCTTTTTCACTAGCACAATGGAGGTATCCAAAATGTTCAGGAGCATTTTAGTAAGGGTTTTTACCTTCAAACTACTAGTAATTTGTAAATGGTGGTCAGATGGCGGAGCCAACAATCAGATGGGATACATTTCCCTTCAGACGATTTGCGGCATTTAGAGATAGTCGCTACCCTCGATTCACAGCTGATGACCGCCGTATCCTGTACCTAAGCGACCTAAGTGGGCAGTTCAATCTCTGGATAAGACCAATTGATCCTGTTCTTTCACCTCAGCAAGTGACAGCTTTTGAGGAAGAAGCAGTTGTAAGCTATGACTTCAGCAACGACCAATTGGTTCTGTTTACAGAAAAAAGTGGAACCGGACAATACAAGCTCTACTCAATGAAAGGAATCGAATCTTGGCCCATACCATTGAGTTCGCAAGAAGAAATTCACCGTTCATGGGGAAGTCAAATCCTCACTCCAAATTCAAGGGGGGCTATTTACAGCTCCAATGAAAGGGACAAAGCCCGCATGGATTTGATTCTTCTAGATTTTGATACACGAAAGAAAAGGCATCTAACAGATGACGGAATATACCGCATGGGCTATTTCAGTCCTGATGGTAATTGGGTCACCGCAACGAAAGAGATTGAGCCTGGATATTCAGAAATCCACCTCATTAATGTCAATAATACCAAGAATATGATTCCATGGCAGACTGAAGAACCATGTCGAATCAAGCCAGGACCTTGGTCCTCCGATAGTACCGGATTCTACCTATTATCAGAAGAAGGGTTGGAATCAATGGGACTAGGATTCTTCGACCTTGAAACTGAATCATTCGAATGGATTCAGCGATCGAACTGGGATATCGAACATATAGCTCATTCGAATGATGGTTCATATCTGGCTTGGGTATCCAATGAAGACGGATATAGCAGGCTTTGCGTTAAAGACTATGAGCGTGATCGTGTTTACTCGCCCCCTCTGCCGGATGGTGTGATGGGTCAGCCTAGTTTTAGCAAAGATGGGGCTTCCCTAGTTTTCACATTGCGCACTCCTAGGAGGCCTATCTCCCTCTATATTTCTGATTGGGGACAGAACAGAGTTGCAAGGCCTATAACAAACGGGTTCTTGGGTAGGCTGGATGAAGAACAGCTTGTGGAACCAAATTTGATATTTTATGAAAGCGAGGATGGTTTGAAAATACCAGCGTTTCTTTACAGACCTCTGATGGTTGATTCTACGCGTGGTGCCGCTCCAGTCGTTATCAGCATTCATTCAAAATCAAGAGGACAAGCACGTCCAGAATACAATGCTTCGTTTCAGTATCTTCTGAATCGAGGAATGGGGATTCTAGCTCCAAATATTAGGGGAAGTAGTGGGTATGGCCGAACTTATGAATCACTGATCTTGGGGGACTGGGGCGGCGAGATGGTTGAGGATATCAAGCAAGGGGTAGAATACTTGACCCGGCTAGACTGGGTTGATGGCAACAGATTGGGAATTGTTGGTCGCCACTTCGGAGGGTATGCAGCATTAATCAGTGCATTTCTACTTCCAAATCATTTTGCGGCGGCAGTCAGCATGCAAGGACCCTGTGACTTGTTGGACTACATTGAATCCCTGCCATCTGATTCAAGGAATGTAGCCTTGAGGCTTATCGGCAACCCTGAATCTGAAAGACATCTGCTAATTGACCGTTCGCCAGTCAGTCATGTGGAAAATACAGATTTGAGATGCTTAATCATTCAAGGGGCTGAAGATCAGTTAATCTCTCTTAATACGATGGACAAATTCGTGGAAGAGCTAAGCATTAGAGGTACCAATGTCGAATACCGGGTGCTTCCAGGCGTCGGCCATGAATTCATCAAACGTAAGAACTCTCTATTAGCTTGGGATGAGACGGTAAATTTTCTGGCCAGAAATCTACTTGCATGATTCTGAACTACCTACAAGCAAGCAAAAGCAGATTTCGTCCAAAGCGCTCCTAATGAACCTAGAGCGCAAAACTTGTTTTTGACAGTACCACAATCTCTTTTATCAGTCCGTCAGTGATATGCGCAGGGAATTCGCACATGTGGAGTGTTAATGCTGATTATGGTAAAATCAAAGCTGCAATTACCTATCGCGGCGGCAAGGAAGGCACTTGGCTGCCTTTCGGTCCAATTGGAGACCATCCGCTGTCAGGAAACAGCTTTGTGAAAGCTGACTATGATGGTATGATTTCTGATTTGAAAGACTACAGTCGTACCATTCGAGAAAACACTTCCGCTACTGTCTTCGATGTCAAGGAGCTCCTAGCACAGACACTCGAAGCTTGGCGAGAAGACAAGAAAAGACTCAAGGAAATCATTCTTGGTTGTTTTCCAGAGTTTGAACGTAATCGGATTGAGAATCTAATCAAGGAACGTTACTGGGCTGACGTAAGCGCCGGGGAGATTTTCGGTGAGAAGTGTCCATTGATTGACGATGAGAAATATGAATTCGGTATCAGACCTGTGAAAGCCATGCCGAGAGTTGCCGATTTGGGACACATGACTTCTGAAGGCTTCATCGCTGGAAATATGTCTTCATGGAGCAGGTCCCGAGAAAATCTGATAATGAATGTCATTATTGAGAATCATCCAACATTCATTGACAACATGAACGTTGTGGCAAACCTTGATGGTGAAGCCTACCTGGCGGGCAGTGACATCGTCAACATCAATGAGGACACTCTGGCAATCGGTGTAGGGTCTTATTCAACTAAGAAAGCAGCTACAGAGATATCGAAAGCCCTTCCTGATAAGAAAGTGTATGTTGTCAAGAAGTATCCTGAACATCTGATGAGCCACTCGTGGGTGGATCACTACGGTGAGCGCTTGAACTACATGTTCAACATGATTGACCGAGATAAGGCGCTAATTCAGCCATACATTTTTGATTATCCAACGGGAAGCCGCAAAGTCCTGATGAACATGCTGCAGACTCTCAGTGATGATTTGTACAGATGGGAACCGGTGCGGAAGGAATCTGACTTCCAAGAAGAAAATTGGGCTGAGATTCCTGACAGAGTGAAACCGCGGATCAAGTCAAGAGTATACGGTTCACTTTCGAAGGAACGCCTGAAGGGATTTGATGGCGTTGGAAGTGTGGAAGTCCTTGAAGATGGGAAATCCAAGTCAAAGAACTCTAGCTTCGTTGACCAGCTCATCGAGGATGCTGTACTGAGCCCCGAGAACATAATCCTGGTTGGCGGAGATCCGAACGACGTGGAATACCGCAATGAATACGAACACTGGATTACCTCCATCAGAGAAGGAGGCTGGGCCTGTGCCCTGACTGTCTTGAAGCCCGGTGTGGTGATGAGCTATCACGACATGGTGAAGACGAATGAAATACTTGAGTACAATGGCGTCGAAGTAATCGAGAAAGATGCCAGGTATGTGAAGATGATACATGAAACAGGTCTTGGTAGCTTTGTGCTACCACTATGGAGAGTGTGATGAATATGTGGAGCGTTAAAGCAAGATATGACACCTTAAGAGTCGCAATCGTTGAGCCAGGAAGGCTCGAAAGATGGTGGGCAATACCCGGGTACGGTGAATACCCGCTTGCCTGGGGTGCGGTTGATAAGCCCTATCATACGCATTTCACTAAGCGTGAGTCAGAGCTACAGCGACGTGACCTGAAGAACAAAATGCAGAAAGCAGTAGAGGATGAAATACCCGGTGTCAGACTTCTAAGCTACCGTGAACTTTTGCAGGAGACTCTCGATGCGTGGCGTGACGATCCAAAGCGTCTTGAGGAGGTTGTGCTGACCTGTTTCCATGAGTGGGATCGACCCCGGATCAAGAAGCTGCTGGGAGAGGACTACAAGAGCGTAACTGCTGACCAGCTCATTGGAAGTAATGATCCGCCATTATACAAAGACGGCGATGAATGGAAGATTGGGATTCGTCCCACTCCTTGGGTCCAGAACATCTCCGAAGAGGGTTGGATGACCGACCAAGGTTTTGTTTACAACAACAAGAAGACATGGTGGCGTTCACGCGAAGATGAGATTACTCATGCTATCATCGAACACCATCCTGAGATGATTGAGAATGTTGAGGTTCTTCTTGATCCTAAACCTCCTGCGTATCTAGAAGGCGGTGACATGCGGGCTCCGAGCGAAGATACAATTGCTGCTGGAGTTGGGTGGCACACAAGCCGCGAGGGGATGCGTCAACTTTCAGAGGCATTGCCTGAGAAAACGATATACGCAGTGCAGAAGATGCCCATTCTGGCTGAGGGTTTCAATGATATAGTCTACTCTTTCTGTTGGCACTTTGAAACGTTTCATTGTGAGGTTGACGAGGGTAAAGGCATGTTCATGCCATACATTATGGACTATCCCAAGGGCGGCCGCAAGAAGTACATCGAGTGGGTAAAGGCTCTCAAGCGTGATATTGAAGAATACCATCCCCTGCTCCAGAAGCTAAGGGAGGAAGAGGTCGATATACCTGAGGAGGAGCGAGACCGCATCAAGTCTCAAGCCCTACAGGATCTAACAGATGAGAACATCGCGCTGCTGCAAGATATTGGCAAAGTATACACCTATGAGGCTGGAGAACTGGTTTCTACTAGGAACAGCTATCTGCAGGCCCTGATCGATGACGGCGTCATGGACCCTGACGGCATAATCTGGTATGGCGGCGACCCGAATCAGTATGAGAACACACTTGAGCATCTTGGAGTCATTGCTATGGAGATTGCTGCTCAGGTTGAAATTGCTGAGTGTCTGAAACCCGGAGTCGTCCTGATGTCATCTAGGGCTCCCAAGACGATTGAATCACTGGAGGAACATGGGTGCAGAGCTGTTACCTATGATGCCTTCTACCAGAAGAAGTTTGGCGGGCCGGGTCAGGATTGTGCCTTCTGTCCGCTGCACAGAGAGTAGTACCAACTCATGCCAAGCGCCCTAAACATGGGGTGCTTGGTGATTCTTCTTTTTCCATCAAATTTGATTCACCACATTCGGCTATGAGTGAACACTATCACATCAAAAGAAAGCTAAAATCAAAGGCAACAATTAAATCAATAAAAGGTATAAAGAAAATTTGGAATGAATGTTAGTATACAAGAACACCTGTTATCGCTTGCAACCATTGAGAGATACTTTTTCATAATGCAGACGACAGTTGTTGTGGGGATCTATCCCTTTTGGTTTGTTCTAGGGACTCTAACCTTGGTAGCAATCTCAGTTGCACTGACGTTTTCTAAGGATAACTACGGTCGGGACTATTTGGTATGGGCCGTTGCCAGAGTGCCCTTCTTCGGCATTGCATGGCCATTCCTGCATCTTTTTCTTCATACGGTATTTTACCCCGGTATCACTGGAATGTCCATTTTTGATACCAATCTTCTGCTGGCATTTCTATCATTCTTGTTCATTGTTTCCCTGCTTCTTCTGACGGAGGC
This sequence comes from Candidatus Thorarchaeota archaeon, assembly GCA_046482545.1. GTDB lineage: Archaea > Asgardarchaeota > Thorarchaeia > Thorarchaeales > Thorarchaeaceae > WJIL01. The sequence goes on along the minus strand of JAWOEX010000039.1, from coordinate 4,819 downwards.
AGTCATTGACGCCCTCGGAATACCCCCTCTATGGTTTGCAGCTGGAATTCTATTCTTTGTGACGATTTTTGCCGCAATAATCCTCTCAAGAGCCAATTCCTATCGGCCGTATTTGTTTTGGGTTATTGCTAGAGCCCCCTCATGTACGACGGCTTCAAGTTCCCCTTGTCTTGCCGCGTGAGAGCTTCCTTCAAGGTATTCAGAATATTCTCCTTGTCTCTGTTGAGAGTACCCCCTAGAGATAGATAATTGGAGGCGTGATTGGTTCGGAATATACACTGGGTTAGCTCTAGACCTTCGACTAGTATCTTCATCTCTTTGAGAATATCAAAGGGTTTCATCGGTTGGAACTCACCCTTTTGCACCATCCTATGGATTGGAGTTCCTGGTGGAGTCATCAGAGTGAGTGCACCTATGTATTCCGGGTTAATCCGATTGAGTGCTTTCGCCGTTGCTCTGGCATGCTGTTCTGAGTTTTCAAGCCCACCAAGCCCAAGGATAATTGTCAGAGAAAGCGGAATGCCAGCAGCCCGTATCTTCTTGCAAGCCTCAATATTCTCGTCGTTTGTTACGCCCTTTCGCACCCATTTCAGAAGATCATCATCTCCCGTTTCTAGGCCCAAGTAGACAAGTCCAAGTCCGAGCTCTCGGAGCCTCTTCAAATCGTCAACGGATTTATCTTCAACATCTCCGGCATAGGCATACGTCCCGACTCGCTCTAGACTTGGGAGTTCTCTGTCCAGCGCCTTCAGGGTATTTGCCATCTCATCTGTATCCATGGTCAGTGCATTACCGTCCGCTAGAAAGACTCTGTTTGTATACTGTTTTACGTTATTTGATAATTGGTCGACGTCTTGGGATATACCTGATGCTCCTCGTACTCGGTATCGCTTGTTCTTGTAGGACACACAGAAGATACAGGCATTATGTGAACAGCCAACTGTAGCCTGAAGAATTAGGCTCTTGGCTTCGCTCGGAGGTCTCCAAATCTTGCCTTCGTACTGCAGCACAGGCTTTCTCACCGAGTCAGAAATGGTGGCCATGCCTTTCAGAGCTTTCGTTATGGGTGTGTCCAATCACCTTTCCAATATTCTAGCATATGCATATATTTTATCAAGTCTTTATCAGAGAAACACTATCCTTTTATGACTCCGACCATTGAGGGGTGTAAGGAGTCGAAACGCCTTTTGAGTAGCCGCGCATCACATTTGAGAATCTTGTTGATTGTAGCAATTGGAATTCTGTTAGTTATTTCTATTTCTAATAACGGAGTAACGATGGATTCCCAAGACCATTTTGAGCATGATTCATTAGACGTTAATGATACAGATGCTGGCCCCATTGGAAGATCCAAACTTAGTTCATCTGGAGATGTAAACATTACTACTAGTGGAACCATCGAGGATGATGATAGTTGGAACTCTCAGAGGGGGATTAATGTCTCCGGCGGAGCAGATGTTGTATTCAGAAACTGTAGCATATTGTTGAATGATGGGGACCATGACTCAGCATGGGTCAATGTAGAGTCAGGATCCACCCTTGTATTCGATAACTGCACACTCTGGCATTATCCTGATGATACTGCTTTCGGCATAAGGTATCTCGACGGATCGGACGGAGGCATCATCAATTCGAAGATACTCAACTTCACGAAACTTGATATCGGCAATCTGGCTTCAGATGGCTTCACATTGCATGGCAACGAGTTTGATGATTGGAGTGCGCTGCAACCGATTGAGGTGCAGGGTACAGCAGAGGTAAATATATCGGCAAATGAATTTACCAATATTGGCGATGAACGACTTTACAATCTTATCTATCTAATTGACTCTCCAAACGCAACTATTGTTGACAACAGCTTTCACGATTTTGGAATTAAAGAGCGAGGCACAGCTTGGGCCGACTGGTACAGAGGACTCATAGATGCTGATGACGGAGCTATTATTGCGAACAATACTTTCGAAAACCTCGGTAGAGTTGGCAGTGGGGGTTTCTACTGCATTAACGCTAATAGTGATAATCTCACAATAGATTCCAATGTCTTTTCCAATATACGGGGTTTTGGCATCAAAATCTATGGGACAGAGCACCTCAATGTTACAGGCAACCTCTTCAGAAATATGACCGGAATTACAGAGACGTCGCAAAATGAATATGAGTCAAGCGGGGCAATTCTGGTTAGAATAACTGATTATTACAACGGAACTGGAATCATAATCGAACACAATCGGATAGACAATGTAGCTGGTGCCGGGATTTTCCAAGAAAAGTCAAACAACATCACGGTCAGATACAACACCTTCTCGTACTGTAATGGTTCCGCGCTAAGATTTGGCGATGAGGGAAGTATTGACTATGGCTCTTTTGGGAAGACCTACGGAAACTTGTTCTTTGAGAATTCCATAGGCATTTTTATCCAGAATGGCTCGGATAACACGTTTTACCAGAACGCATTCATCAATAATGATTTAGCTGCGAGGGATTACAATCATACGCGCAACGATTGGAACAATTCAGCCTATGGCAACCTGTGGTTTAATGATTACCAAGAAGAAGACTCCAACAACGATTGGTTAGGCGATACAACACCATTCAATTATGACGAGAACATTACCGACAACCACCCTGTTTTCAGAATAGGAGAACTACCGCCGTCAAGTGGAGTCTGGGAAATCGAAATACCGACCGTATTTCAGTGGAACAGCATATCAGTACCTGCGGATATTGCTGTAGTCAACTCTACTTTCGGTGCTTTTGGTGTTCTCAACACGACTGTAAATCTTGCCAATAACCCAACCCAGGTGACAATTGAAAACAATACTGTAGCTGGGTTCCTGAATGCAACATTCACGAAGGGGCTTTCTATCGATACTTATGTTAGCACTACGTTGCAGATTTCCCTGATTCAAGGTGACTTGACCTTCAATGGACATGATATCACCCAGCAGATCGAAGGCTCCACCGTAACGGGTAATTCCATTATCCACCATATCGATGATTTCATGATGAATGACAACTACCTGAATGGTACCACCGATTTGCAGTATATTTCGAATTGTATCGCAGACAACAATACCTTCAATGATCAGCTATTGATTGATGATTCGATTGATTGCACATTCTCCAACGCGAGTCTCAAAGGTGATTTGGGAATAGATGGCCCTTCGAACCATTTAACATTCCAGGATTCCACTTTTGATTCACTGACCATCACCAGTGCGACAACAGCTAATCGTGATGTCCACTATATCACCTTCGATAACTGTACATTTGATGGTGTCTCTTGGGCTCTATTTGCTGACTGCAAGTTCATTACCGTGAAGAAAAGCACATTCTACAGCGGTTTTGATGCAACTCTGCAGGCCGTACACAATGTGAGTGTACTAAACAATGAATTCTACCTGAATGGAGGAACGGCTATTGGTATCGAGGGTGATAATGCTACAGTAACCGGAAACTACATCGTCAATTCCACTAACGCCATAGTCATTGGCGCTAGTTCTAATGCCTATACCCCGGTGGTCAATGAGAATGAGATAGTGAATATCACTGGAAATGGAATTGATATTCTAACAGAGGCTTCGCAAGTGCAACTGAGTTGGAACCGGATATTCAATTGCTCAGGTTTTGGAATTCGAGCTCGGCACGTAAGCAATCATTCCATTGTGAGTAAAAACTACGTGGAATTGGCAGGAAGCTATGGCATCAGAATCAACGCTGATTATGGCGTCGGAGTCCATGGTTACTTCAGCAACGTTACCCACAATGTGGTGAAATCCTGTAATGGCAATGGATTAGAGATTACTGAACTCTACGACAGCATGATTTTCAACAACACACTCACCATGAATGGTGGTTTTGGTGTTGTGCCTACTAGGTGTGGTGACGCGGCTTTCTGGATGAACATACTCTATGAAAACGATGCTGGCAACATAGATGGTGCCGGAGGGATGCATTTCGATAATGGCACCCTTGGGAATTTCTGGGGTCCATCAGGACCCGATGGCAATGATTACTATCATGGCTATGATGATGGGACTGGCAATCCTTGGATTGGCGATGTTCCTTACGAAGTAGCTCCTGGGAATTATGATAATTACCCGCTTCTACACAACCAACCGTTGTTCCTGAACGAGCCCAATACTAGCAATGACATATTTGCAATCAACTTTCGGCTCATCGTCCTCAACACAACTTTATTCCCACAAAAGCACATGTATCTGTGGGAGAACGGGAATCTTACCCTGGTAGGCACCACAGTTGAGTTTCAGTCTGATTCATCCACGATACAATACGTAGTCGTAGAAGACGGATGTGAGTTTAGACTAATAGGTGGAGCGACCATTACAGCCAACAACACTCAAGCAACCTATGGGTTTGGTCTCAGAAGTGGCGCCAGACTAGTAATGGACAATGCCTCGATCTATCGATGCGGCTACGGAGCGGGGAATCCAGGATTCCTTGTCAACATCACTACGGTCTCATTCAACAACTTGAGGGTAGGAGATTCCAGCATCGGAATGGAGCTCTACCAAATAAGCCTGAATGTTTCGAATGTTAGATTCACGGATTGCGGAGTAGGCCTTCTCGTCAGGGAATGTTCTTCTTGTAACATCAGTGGTCTTACTTTCAGCAATGTTGACAGCGGTTTGCAGCTGAATTCGTCTAGCGATTGCACAGTCTCCATGAACGACTTCACGGGATGCAATGACTACGGGCTGTCCATTGATGACGCATCGAGCAGCAATATTATCGAAGACAACATATTTGGCCAGATCTCTGGTACGGCACTCTACATCTCTTCAAGCGGTAATGAAAT
>JAWOEX010000031.1:0-33560 GCA_046482545.1 Candidatus Thorarchaeota archaeon | reverse complement strand
TCTCTCATAACCTCGATAGCTTCGAAGGCGCCAGATGCAACAGCAGACGCATTCTCGAATGCCACATGTATCCAAGGAATCTTCCATGCGGTGTACGGGTAGATTGTGGTTGCAACCTCAAGACACCCTGTTGCTTCACAGACAATAGTCGGGCCTCGAAGTGCTTGTCCCATCAATCTCACTATAACCGGTGCTGCACACCCTGCGCACATCCTGTGCCCAGATGAAAGTATCTCATCAGTCTTCAACATATCTTTCAGTTTCGTAGCCATTTACTTACGCACCCCCAGTGTTTCATAAAGTGGAGCCTCACCTTTTTCCAGATACTCCTCTGTCTTTCGCAGTCCCTCAACAATAGTGGTTGGTGGTACATCTCGCCCGCCCAATCCGACAACGAAGTCACAAACCATCGGCCTCTCGTCGAGGTCATAGAGCGCTGTCCTCACTTCAAGAGCCAGAGGATTGCTCGGCGCACCGAACGAACGACACTTCTCAAATACCGCTACCGCCTGCGCACCAGTTAGGATTTCTCGAATTTCTTCGGTTGGGAATGGCCTGAACATCCGTAGTCGAAGCATACCCACTTTTTCACCCTTCTCTCGGAGAGTATCTACAACAGCCCTAGCGGTACCGCCAGTTGTGCTGTGAGTGAAGATGACGATATCGGCATCCTCGGTCCGATATTCCTCGAACATGCCGTAAGAACGCCCCGTCATTTCTTCAAATTCTTCTTCAACCTTCTTGAACACCTTGGGGACATTCTTCATGGCTTCATCCTGCTGTTCCTTGAACTCGAAGTAATAGTCGGTCAAAGCCAGAGGCCCCATTGTGATTGGGTCGTCTGGATCTAGTGGTAGAACTGGTTCTCTTGTACCAAGAAAATCATGAACAGCCTCAGTTGGCAGCATCTCCACACGCTCCACATTGTGGCTCAGAATGAACCCATCAATGCACACCATTGCAGGTAGAAGCACACCGTGATCCTCTGCAAGCTTGAAAGCCATAATTGTCGTATCGTAGGCTTCCTGACAGCTCTTCGTGTATATCTGAATGAAACCGCTGTCACGGGCTCCATAGCTGTCGCTCCAGTCGTTATGGATGTTGATGGGAGCCGACAAAGCTCGGTTTGCAACATTCAGCACGATAGGCATCCTCATTGATGCTGCACAGTAGAGTATCTCCCACATCAGCGCCAAGCCGGCAGATGCGGTAGCTGTTCCCACTCTGCCACCCACTGAAGAAGCGCCAATACATGCGGACATAGCGCTATGTTCTGATTCAACCGGAATGACTCGTGTATTAACCTCGCCATTCGCAACAAACTTCTGGAAGTCTTCTACGATGATGGTCTGAGGTGTGATTGGATATGCAGCGAGAACATCGAGGTCACACTGCTTCAGCGCCTGAGCAATTGCTGAATCACCAGTAAGACCTTCGATCGTAATCTGATTATCAGGTATTCTCTTAACACTTGCCACTCTACTCACTCTCCATCTTTATCGCATCAACTGGGCATTGTTCTGCACAGATACCACAGCCCTTGCAGTAGTCATAATCATAGATGTGGACATATTCACCATCTTGTTCCTCAAGGCGGATGGCATCATCTGGACAGAATATCCAGCAGAGACCACAGGTACCGTTCTTCACCCAGAGACACTTCTCCGGAATGTGAACAGGTCGCTCGGCTCTCCAACCACCAGTCTTGTATTCTTTCGCATTGCCTGGTCGAACTACAATTCCTGCCATAGGTATTTCGTCATATTTCTCGCTCATTCCGTTTCAGCCTCCTCAACCGCCCTTTCCATTGCAGCCTTGTTGAGTTCGCCCACCTTTCCTGGATAACGTTCCATAACCGTCTTAATCGCAGTCTCAAGTTTGACTACACCAGTAGCCTGTATCGCTGCTGCCATCGTAGGCATGTTGTAAAATGGACGGCCCATGATATCCATAGCAATTGTGCTTGCATCAACAGTGGTTACAGTACCCTTTCTAAAATCGAATCTGTCCCGTACTTCTGCCGGGTTCATATCTGTGTTCAAAACAAGGGTGCCATCTTCATCTAAACCCTCTGTGGGATTCAGAACCTGTAGAAGAGTCGGATCGATGCAGACCACAGCACTAGGTGTGTATACTTGAGCGTAAATCTGGATGGGTTTCTCACTAATTCGTAAATATGCTCTCACAGGCGCGCCAGTACGCTCCGGACCAAATTCCGGAAAGGCCTGAATGTAGTTACCTTCTTCCAGAGCTGCTTTTCCAAGCATCTGGTTGGAGGTTACTACCCCCTGACCACCTCTGCCGTGCCAGCGGAATTCTTGTATGCCTTTAGCAAAATCAAATGTCATTGGTCACCTCAACCTCTCAGGCTATTCTCAGTCTCACGCACGTTTTACAGGGCTTATTTACTTTCTGGCAGGACTGACCATACCTGAGTTTGTTGGAGATGAAACTAGCGATAAGAATAACTCTTTGGTATCCTGCAGACCCCTTGAAAGAATGGTTTCCCATCCTAGCAATAGGAAACTCAAGACAAAACAGCTCATTCTATGGTAAGCCGATCTCCAACTTCCAAGTCAATTGAGTCCGACGCGCTGTCACGCTTCGCACAGATTTCCAATGTGTTGCAGCTTCCAGTAACAAGGAAGAGGTCATCATCTGGGCCCTCTTCAAAAGTCCGCACCCACTTCATTTCCTCGTCTACACCGTCAGCAGTGACCCTCATATCTTTCTTCTCGCCGGGCAGTAGGTTCGTCACCACATTGCCGAAGTGGTCAATTTGAGTTACTTCCCCTGTTCGCCCCTCAAGATAGAATTCGAGGGGAACGCTGAAATCATCCTTGAGTGGGCCTAAGTGGCGGCCAGCGAGCCCCTTTTCCAGATAGGCGCCCATTTTTGCGAAGATGTCTCGGCCATGAAATGTACTGGATGGCACATCTTCAACAATGATAGGAAAGATTTGGGTAATGATATCATGATGGGCTGCAGGATACATTAACCCATTATCTGGACCAATGAACACATAGTTCGTTGTTTTGACAAAAACGGCATCACGCTCAGTACCGACGCCAGGGTCGACAACACAGACAAAAATCGATCGGGGCGGAAAATAGTGATACCCATTGAGTAGCACCCATGCACCTTCGCGTACGGAATGTGGCCTTATGTCATGCGTAAAATCCACAATCTCAGCTTGTGTGCAAATCGTATGAATTACTCCTTTCATCATTCCTGCATATTGTGAGCCACCGAAATCAGATAATAGTACAATCAATATTGATACCTCGTTCTCTTCTTGATAGTATTCTTTCAGCCTTTTGTTTTCCTATTCTACTTCAACGAGACGAATCTCTCTGTAATCGGTGATGACGCGGATATATCCATGTAGCATTTTGTCCACTTCTCTGTCGCCAGTATCAACTCTGAGGACTTCACCCTCAATACCTTTCAGTTTCGAGGTGGTACTGATTGCGATTATATGCTCTTTTCCAACGCGTTTGATGATTTCCGGGCTAATCTGTTGGTTTCCTCGACCAAACAGCATACCCTGATTGCCGATAGGAGATACGATTATCCATGACTTATCAAAATCATCTATGATAGCAAGGATTTTGGATTCGTTTACATCATTGTAAATCTTGCCATCCTTATAGATGTCAACGCCAAGAACAGTCTTTTTGATATCCAGCAAATCCGCGACCGTCTTTACCGTTGTACCGGGTCCGAGTATATACGTTGCATCCTTTTCCATGGTCTCGACAACATACCGGGCTATTGCTTCCTTTGCTTCTTGTTCATTGACTGTTTCAGCACTTGCTTGCTTTGACCCTTGGAATTTCGCGGGCACTGATGGACCTGATAGATAGCCGTATAGATTGATGTTGAATTCGTCTTCTCTGAAAGCTTCTTCATCCGCATCCATTATCTCGAAGTCTGTTGTTCCCCCAGTTCCTTCAATAACGAGTCGGATTACCTCAACAGCCTCTCGCGGATTCACAACAAAGACCCCACTATACATCTTCACCCCCGATGGAATACCAAGGACTCGGAGGTCATCGAGTTCGTATTCTTTTACTGAGTCGAGAATATCCCTAGCGGTGCCATCTCCTCCAACGAAAACGAGCAATCGTACTCCGACATCATAGAGTTTGGGCACACAACGTTTGGTATCTTGTGCCGTCGTATCATCTGGTATCTGTATGTCGATAGTGTTGTGGTCAATACCAACCTCTGATATCATATCGCCACCCATTTTTCCAGGGCAGGCCCAAACTTCAATGTCATCGGAAGAGTTGCTCCATAGGTTTTCTCGGAAAGCTTCTAAGAATTCCAGTGCGCGACCCGGAGCCACCGGGTCAGCTCCTCGCTCCAATGCTTCTTCAACCACACCGTCGGTCCCTTTCAGCCCTACCCGTCCTCCCATACCTGCTATTGGATTCACAAGCAATCCGATAATCACTGTAAGAATCACCATGCCGTATAACAAGAAGCTAAGACTAGGCTATAGTAGTTACGCTATGCCGAGATTGGGTTACGAAAACGCATCTATGCAACCATCATGAACTCGTCGTCAGTCTTCCATTGATGCTTGTCTTCGTCAAAGGTTTCTGCCCACAAAGCGTAGACTTCAGACTGAATGTAGTCTACAAGAGATACGGTCAGTTTGTCAACATTCTGCTGTAGGTAATTCAGAAGACTTGAAAGATGACTCTGTGGTAGCCTCAGATACCAGAATATGAAGTCATCTTTGACCTTCAGAGTGGAACGGAAAGGAATAGGATATGATTGAACCCGTGCCAGCAATTCTCTTCCAAATTCGTTAGAACACTGTGCGGTGAGTATAACATTGCTATACAAATCAAAGGTCTCGCGATTTACGAAAACATGATAACCCTCGATGAAGTATTCTTTGAGCAATGAATATCTCCGCGAAAATTCTTGCGAGCGGAATTCGACTCCTTCTTCCTTCAGGTCCCTTATGATTTCTATCTGTTTTCGTCTAGCTCCCATTCCCAGCTTGGTAAGAACATAGAGGTCCTTCTTATTGAGGAGGTCAAGACGTACTTTTGTTGGATTCTTTCTAGGTTGTGAAGTCTCCACAAGACTGCGTGCGGCCCAGTTCTGCCAGTCAAACTCCCAGGTGAATGAGTCTACATTCCAGTGCTCAAGCCTCGATACTGTAAAGACCGGCTGAGTATTCATCGTAGGAAGAATGACAAAGCTATCAAGACCCAGTTCTTGCTGTTGTTGTTCCAGTAGCGTTCTGATTTTCTCACTTCCGCTAATTGGTACCCGGAACTGAGCAAATACACCTGAATAGTGGCCGTAGCAGCGGGATCGATACTTGGTGTAGGGATGTTCATCACAAAGATGTTCTATAGTCCGCATGATAGGTAATTTAGATGTCTCCATGAAGACATCCACGGTCTGCAGGCCCAGAGCATCTTCATCCAAATTTGGAATGACTCGAAAATACTGCCGACCGTTTTCACTCGTTTTACCTTGGAGCTCCTGCAGATACTTTGATACGGTTGTGCGAGAATAGCCTACTTTTTCTGCAAGCTCCTCCAGAGTGTCCATTGGGCCCTCCTGAAGAGCGATAAGCAAACTGAGATAGTTACCACTGAGTCTTTGGGTCATCCTTGACCTTACCCCTGCCTATTCTTCTGAACCCGTTCAAGCGCATTTTTCAATCTAAAGTACAATCACAACAGCACGTCTATATGTGGATCTCCAGTCCCTGAACCGGTTGGGGGATCGAATTCATAACTTGTCGTGCAGCAGCCAAAAACCGAACCACCGAACGCTATCACATCGACTTTAATAGTGTACCAACCGGATTCCCAAGCTGAATCATACCAGAGTATGCGCATATGAAGTTCTGAGTATTTCCCAACCAACATAATTGTTGCACGATGCTCTATACCGGATGGTAGACCGAGTGCTAGGTAAAACTCAGACTTCCTCGGTGGAGCCGCCCCTTCGGGAACCTCGCAAATCAAATCTATCAGGACATCATCTTCAAGACCATCACCATCAAGGTCGTAGTAGTATGCGTGGTCCACAGAAACCTTCAGTCTATCACTCATGGCAAAGCAATTCTGAGCCATGGAGGTGAACAGAACTGCGCTAATGAACAGGACTGCAAAGACAGTCTTACGTCCATGAATCATAAACATGGAGAAAATCAACTACTCTTATATACGTTACCAAAAATCTCCCCATTTTAGTTCAAAAAAAAGAGGGAAGGAGGATATCCTCCTTCATATTGTGAACGTTTTGCTTGTCACAACGTTTGCAGTAGCATCGTATGTGTAGTCGGTATGAGTCACATCGGTAACCGTCACTGTGTACGTACCTTGCGGCACCTTCTTGAACTCGAAGGTCGCTACACCATCGCTGCCTGTAGTGGCAGTATAGGTGTTGATGCTTCCATCCGGATATTCTAAATCGATTGTAACATCAGCGCCACTCACAGGATTACCATTGCTATCAACGATTGCAACCTCTATCGTTAGCCAAGTGTGAGGACCACGGGACGATGAGGAATATGATATATCTGCAACATGCATAGTTGCTTCCTCGCCCCCGCTATTGTCAACCGTCACACCAACGCTATCAGAGGCTGTCTGACCTGCTGAGTCCGTTGCTCTTGCATCTATGGTATGAGAACCGTCAGCATACGCCGTTGTATCCCAGTCATAGTAGTAGTAGCCATCACTGTCCACGTTGTCAGTTATGTCAATCCATGTGCCAGAATCGATACTGATTTCGACTGTACTGACACTATCATCATCGCTGGCTGACACGAGGATTCTGTATGTATCGCTAACCGTCTCACCATCAGTGGGGGCTACAATCGAGCAAGTTGGAGGATCATCTGTTGTTCCACCGTTGTCGACTGTCACTCCAACACTATCAGTTGCTGTCTGATCAGCAGTATCAGTGACTCTCGCATTAACTGTATGACTGTCATCAGCGTAAGCAGTAGTGTCCCAGTCATAATAGTAGTAGCCATCACTGTCAACATTGTTGGTGATGTCAATCCACGAACCTGAATCGATATTGACCTCAACAGTCGAGACACCGTTGTCATCACTAGCAGAGACCTTTATCCTGTAGGTTCCGCTGACAGTTTCGCCTTCAGTTGGAGCTGCAATAGAAGCGCTTGGTGGATTGTCGGTACTTCCACCTGTGACGTAGTCAAGTGCGTCCTTCGCCTGTGCTATCCCCCAGCCATAGGTATTATCCGCACCTTCCTCGCCCTTATCCAGGGCGGTGGTCTTGAGCACATTTTTCACATCAAAGGATGTGAGGGATGTATCTGCTTGACGAATAAGAGCACCAATCCCAGCTGCCATAGGGGTCGCCATTGAAGTGCCGCTGTACGTTACATAGCCGCTACCGCTATTGGCTTCAGCCGCTGTGATACTATTTCCAGCCGCACATATCTCCGGCTTGATTCTACCATCGGCAGTAGGCCCTTCATTACTGAAGCTCGAATGACTTCCGTCATCATCAACTGAACCAACTGTAATAGCATATTCTGAAGCGGATGGACATCCGATTGTGTTGTAACCATAAAGTTGTGCTGGAGTACCGTGATTGCCAGCCGCTATAAAGAGGGTAATGTCATCAGACATCATAGCATCCGCCATCTGACAGACTTCACAGCTTCCGTCAGTGGAGCTGGATGGGTTTGTCGAAAGGCTCATGGATGCGATGTTGATTCCGTACACATCGTTGTTATCAATCACCCACTGCATGCCTGCCAGCAGTCCTTCCATGGTACCGCCACCATCTTGATCCAGTACTTTCACACCAACCAACTGCGCAGCATAGGCAACTCCACGATAGCGTGAATCGCCTTCACCGGTGCCGGCGGCGATGCTAGAGCAATGTGTGCCATGACCATTGTCATCATACGCACTTACTGGCGTACTGAAGTCGTCTTGGCCATTGATGATATCTTTGAACGCGACAACCTTGTAATCATTGTAAGGGTCATCATCATCCAAATCGACATGTGTGTTGTCGATTCCGGTATCAAGCACACAGATTACCGTACCTTCTCCACGATAGGAGTAGCTATCGTAAGCTTCCGGAACCTGAACGACCGGCAAACCACTATCAAGTGTTGCTTCGACTTTGGTTTCCGCATCGGATATCCGCAGTACATCAGCTGCACTGGCTAGTGTTTTCACATTCTTTGCGGGCAACTCAACAGAAAGTACCCCGATTGCATCATACCTGTATCTGACCGTAGCACCCAGTGCAGGAAGCAAGTCTTCGATGCTTCCACTGGTAGTTACTAGGACAGAGACACGCTCGTTTGCCTCGACGCCTGCCAATTTCGTTTCGAAGTCATCTACGATGCTGTTGGAGTTCTGATCCCAACTAGCAGTCGTAGTGGTGTTCTCGGAAACGGTAGTAACAGAAAAGCTGCTGAATATCACTGCCGTAAACAAGAACACGAAACAGTAGGCGGCGAGTCTGTATTTTCCTTCTCTCACCTAATCTCTCTCCCTTGTGGCTGTCTTATAATAAACAGCCATCGAGATAATATAGGGAAAACGAAAGGTAATTTATAAATTTACCTGAATTTTCCGCACACCGTGGCAAAAGCTCTTTCTGCAGAGGGATAATTTGGTTGTATGGGAACGAATCATGACAAGTAATGGCTTGCAGTCGAAAGTAATAGTAATCACGGGTGGATCAAGTGGAATAGGACGAGCAGTCGCTCAAGAACTTGCTCGCGATGGCCATTCATTTCTACTCGTCGGAAGAGACAAAAATCGACTTGAGGAGACAATTGGAAGAGTAGAGGAACTTGGAGGTAAAGCACTGGCTGCCGTAGGAGACGTTGCTTCGCCAGATAATGTTGAAGAACACTACAAGAAAGTGAATGAGGAATTTGGGCCAGTCGATGTCTTGATAGCAAATGCAGGTGTCGGCTATTTCGGGGAATTGGAGCAATTGACAATCAATGAATATGATGAACAATTTGATACCAATGTTAGAGGTGTTTTCCTCTGGATTAAGCAAGTCCTTCCAAGTATGAAAGAAAGAGATACCGGGCAGATTATCGTCACCTCTTCAAACCTTGGACTGGAGACATCAGCAAGAGCAAGCATTTACGCGGCAACTAAACATGCTGTGCAGGCAATGGTTGGTTGCCTTCGTAAAGAACTCAAGGACACCAATGTGAAAGCTGCGACGGTCAATCCTGGATCGGTATCCACACCGTGGTTTGACGGCAAGGACGTTAATCGGTCAAGAATGCTTTCAGCGGAAGATGTTGCCAAGGCATTCAAAGTGATAGTTGAGCAGTCGGAAACAAGTGATATCGACCACATACATCTTCTACCGACAAAAAGGTAGATAGTGTCATTTTAGCGCATCCACTTCTGCAGCTGCCTTGAACCAGAATGAGACTCTCACGAGCACCTCCTCCAGAAAGCGTTGTTTGTCACTCAAATCAACATCATCAGGCCATTGGGTCTTCCGGTATTCGTTGAATTTGTTGAAGGTCTTATCGTACTTGGTAGTGAGCGGGGTTTGTACTTTCTTGTCACAAACCGCAACAAGCGCCTTGATTAGTGTGGAATAATCATAACCGAGTTTCATGAGCCACTTCGAAGTGAGAATGAAAAATCGCTTTTCGTTGGTCTTATCCCAGGGTAGAGTCTTCAAACCTTCACGGTCCTTGGCGCTCACCCGCGGCTTGTTGAAGTCACATTCCTTCTCGTACGTGCATCTGGCTCTGGCAAATATCTTCCCATCTGCAAACCATACAATCACTTGGTGCTCTCCTTTCTTCTCAAGGAGTTTTTTGTGCTCTCCAGCCTGAAGAACCATCTCTACTGCACCCGAATCCTTGTAGGGAGCATCCGTTTTGGAATAGACATCAAAGGCATAGGCCAAAGCTGGAAGAATATTCACAGCGTACATTTGGTCAGGATCAGTCATGATAGATTTAGAGGAAATGTATGCCTTGATATGAGTTCGGTTTTGCACAAAAACAAACAACATGACGAAATTAGGTGACCTGCATATAGGGTTAGAATGTGCTGCCCTTTCGTTGGTTGACCAGTACCTTTGCTAGCTCCTCAAAAATGTCCACGATGCTCTCACCTGTCTTTGCAGACGATTCGATATATGGCATACCGTGGGCTTCGGCAAATTCGTGACCTTCCTTCGGGTTAACCACCCTATCAGGCAAATCGATTTTGTTGCCGACAAGAACAAGGGGGATTTTCTTGTTGATAGCGTTTTCCAGCTCTTCCAGCCATTCTTCCAAAACAATGAAAGTGCGACGGCGAGTAACATCAAAGACAAGTACACCACCGCTGGCTCCACGATAGTACATCGGACGGAGAATCTGAAAACGGGATTGGCCTGCAACGTCCCAGATCTGCAACTTTACCTCTAGATTGTCACCATGCGAAGAAGGGATAGATACATTCTTCACCGCAAACTGAGAACCAATTGTTGTTTTATAGTCAGTTCGGAAGAATCCGTGGCTGAAGCGGGTCACGATCGCTGTTTTTCCCACGGCTCCTTCGCCAAGAATTACCACTTTGAAGAGGTAGTCGTACGATGAGCTCATCTTTTCAGCTCCATTTATGGTGTTCAGTTAGTGTGAATACCACCGACAAACCGTCTCATAGGTTTCAGTGGGTGGCATTATTACGCGAGAAAGGCTTATCCACCTAATAAGGTTTAGTGAAATATACTCTATGGATAAACCAGGGAGACAGGTTTCGCTCATGAAAGGTCACTATCAGGCAGCACACCCAATACACTCAAGGAAATCGTGTAGTACCATGTTGAAATGAGATGCATTCTCCAACATGGGGCAATGATCCGAATCGCGTATAACCGCTAAATCAGCACGGACAAGTTTCTTTTCAAATTCAGCCATAACAGCAGGCTTGATTATGTCATCATCTTGTCCCACTATGCAGAAGGTTGGAATACGAATCTCACTAACTCGTTGGCTTATGTTAAAATCATCACAGGCTCGTAAATCCCCTCGAAACACAAACGGTCTTTTTCGGCGGGCTTCGACTTCCCGCTTCTTTATCCGGTATTCCAGGCTTTCTTTCTCCTCGTTTGAGGAACGAAAGAGACCAAATTGGTATTCAAGAGATTCTATGGCTAGACCGGGGGCAATCCTGCTGAAATCGAGGTCTGGAGAAGTCCCCACCAGAACCAAGCCATCTGGCAAAACAGCAGAGGGCTGTAGAACGTAAGTCATGACAACTGCGCCGCCCATTGAATGACCAATTAGAACATACTTCTCGATGCTCAAATGACCCACAAGTGCTGAAATCTCCTCGCTAAATCCTTGGATTGAAACGGGCGTCTTTCCAGCCTCTGATGCACCATGCCCAGAAAGGTCTATCGCGATTACTCGGTGCGTGGATGAGAATTCTTCCATCTGAAACTCCCAAATCTCCGAGGAGGATCCCGCTCCATGAACAAAGAGAAGTGCACATGAGTTTGTCGCCGCAACTGGGTTAGTATCCTTGTATCGCAACCGAACTCCGTTATGGTGAAAGAAAGGCATCTCAGCGCACGTACCTAGTGAGGTGTCAGGCCATTCTCATTTAGCCCTATTCGTGATGGAGTAGTTCTACTATACAATAGATTGAACCCTAAAAGGAAGCCACAGACAGAGTTCAACCTATGAGCACTCTTTTCAGACAAGGAAGCACTAAGAATCATGATGGGCTACATGACAAAGCGATGACTTAACTGATATCTGTGTGCTTCATCGGCCAGAGCATGCCAAGCTCCATTACTGTTGACTATGTGTTTCAGGGCTTCAATCCTTGCCTCATTAGACTCGATTTGCTCAGAGAACTCTTTGAAAGTATCCTCGAACTGGGTCTGTTCCCTGACAGTCAGAATAGCCTCAGAGCTTCGGGCAACTAGCTTCTCTGCTCCAGGACGGTTCATGCCGTATTTGTCCATCAGCAGGCGAACCATTTTCTCAAAGGGCGTAGTTACATCAGTCATACACATATCTACGGAGATTATCCATATAAATCATTTTCTCATTATTTTTGCACTATTTCATACAAAATAGTTCGTAATTATGTCACAAAAGAACCATCCTGTAGAATCTACATGATCAGGAATGCTTCTCAATAAGCCGGAACACAATGCTCCAAAAACCCGTAGGGTTATCCTCATGCATTGCATGTCCTGCATTAGGAACATATAGAATTTGTTCACCGGATTCTTTGACCAGTTTTTCTGAGGTATACTTTCCCGCGTTCTCACCACCAAAAACGAAGTACATGGGTCCATCGAATACATCAAAAAGGCGAGGCAGTAGATTATCTGTCTTGGAAACGGTAACCAAATCATTGCTTGATGCCCATATAGTAAAAGGCCCCGCAGATTCCAGCGCACGAACCCATGATTTCATTGACTCGTCTTCAGTCTCATCTTGGATCTTCTGGCACCAATGCTCGAATTTCTGTCTATACTTCTCCAATGGCATCGAAACCACTTTAGAGGAAAAGAATGTATCTCCTGCGTCCAGATTACCTTCCAGATACAGTAGCAACATTGGCTTGATACTACCATTATTTTCAAGCTGCTCCAAAAGAGAGATGGCTATGGGACCCCCCATTGAGTGAGCTAAGATTCGAATTCGATTTACATTCTCTTCCAGTAGGATATCCAGAAGATATTCCGCTTGACTCTCCATGGTGTAGGCAGAAGGATCATCCGGTCTGGCAGAATCACCGTGACCAATGAGATCTGGGACTATCCATGAATAGCGGTTCAAATCATAAGCATCGAAATGTCTAGGAAACCAAGAGCGACAGTAACCTAATCCGTGGATGTATAGGTTTACTTCTGGGGCCTTGGGATTATAATACGAATAGTAGACTACGTCTCCGAAATCTGAAGGTACTTGTTTCGTCGCGAGATTACTCATAAGTCAATCAATAACAAAGAAACAGAATAACATGAAAAAACTATCCTAATACGACAACTCGTGCTCTCTTGTACGTCAGGTAAGGGAATCTATTGCCATAGGTTTTTGTCCTAGTATTGTAACGCACACAGCGTGACTGAGGATGACTGGTAATCTCTTTGGGACAACAGGCGTTCGGAAGGTGTACGGTTCCGAATTTGACCCGATCATGGCATTAGAACTTGGTAAGGCACTTGGAACATATCTGGATAAAGGAACAATATTACTAGCAAGAGATGCTAGAACGACGGGAAGCATGATTGCTGATGCATTCTCCTCAGGAGTGATGTCGACAGGTGTCAATGTTGTAAGAGCAGGTATTATTCCTACTCCTACTTTGGCATACAATACTATGGTAAGAGGCTTTGATACTGGAGTTATGGTAACAGCTTCCCACAATCCGCCAGAGTATACTGGAATCAAATTCTGGCGTGCAGATAGTATGGGCTATACCAAGGAAGAAGAGCGCGAGCTCGAAGCAATCTATGAGACAGGAGAGTTTCAGATTGCCTCGTGGGATCGGCTGGGGACAGAATCAGTATCAGATGTTGATGTTAGAACACATATTGAGGCTATCTTGGACCAAGTCAACTCAAAAGCCATCGCCGAGCAGAGATTCAAGATAGCAGTAGACCCTGGAAATGGTGCTGCCTGTGTAATGACACCATATCTTCTGAGAAAGCTAGGATGTAAGGTAATCACTCTCAACGCGCAACTCGACGGCCATTTCCCAGGAAGGCCATCAGAACCTGAAGAAGAGAACCTCAGTGATTTGATAAACATCACCAAAGAGGCTCAAGCTGACATCGGGATTGCTCATGATGGGGATGCTGACAGGGTTACCTTTGTGACAAGTAAAGGAGAGTTTATCCGCGGCGACAGGGTGATTGCATTACTCGCAAGAGAAATGATCAAGCGGTCTGAGAACAAAACTGTCGTGACAACCGTCGATAGCTCCTTAGTTCTTGATGAAACAGTAGAAAAAGCAGGAGGAAACACGATTAGAACCCCCGTAGGCGATATTGAGGTCGCCCTGAAAATCAAAGAGGCGAGAGCTGCCATTGGAGGGGAGGCTTGTGGAGTCTACATACTTCCATGGTTTCACCTTGCTCCAGAACCGTTTTTGGCATCCTGTATGATTCTAGAATTAATCGCAGAGAAGAAGCAAAGCTTTGCTGAGCTCATATCTGAGATTCCAGAGTATCCACTTACAAAAGGGAAAGTGCATTGTGATAATAGCATGAAAGCAGGAGTCATGAAGAAGTTACAAGACCTTCTCCCCCAGAATCTAGGCAAAATACGGGAGATAGTGAAGGTGGATGGTATTGGTTTGTTCCTTGATGATGGCTGGATTTTAGTAAGGCCCTCAGGGACAGAACCGGTAATCAGAGTGACCTGTGAAGCGTTCTCAGAAGATAGAGTCAACAGCCTGCTTGCCAAAGCCAAAGATATTGTAAGTGAAACTGTAGAGGACACATAGATTAATGGTGACCTATGTGAAAACCATTATGCAAAGAAGCTTTATAGCACAAACACTTTACATCAAACTGGATGAAGGGGCCGCTGCTTATGGCAGAAGAAAACGACGATGATTTCATAGCCGAGGAATTTGAATGGGCGCTGAAAGACCCCACTGAAGAGAAGCTAAGAGGGTTGGGAGAAGTAGTTAATGCAATAACGAAAAAGCTAGTGGATGCTATAGGAGAGCTTCAGGTAACTATTGACGGAATGGAAAAGAGAATCGGAAATCTTGAATCCAAAGTTAATAGTATGGATAGCAGGATTTCTAGCGGCGGTGTAGCAAGCCCGTCCTCTGGAGACGATGCAGAAGCACCAGCTCCCTCCGCACCTCCAGCAGGGGCACCTGCTGAAGCAGAACCTGCAACGGCCTCAGCAGAAACTGAACCTTCGTCAGGGCCTCCAGGTGGCGGACGAGGGGGACTAATGGGTGAACTCAAAGGATTGCTTGCTGCAAGAAGAAAGAAAATAGATCAGGGTGAATGATTCGCTCTATTCAAACATACCTTGTCAGAGCAGGGTCTTAACGCTATTTTCGGGGTAGAAGGGGCCTGCCTGTATCGGACTCTTGACTGTGAATGCTTCGCCTCTACTACATCCACCTTGAAGACCACGTAGCTTTGTTCTGTAGTCGTAGAGTTTCTCGTAATATCCTTCCGCCTTCCCGATTTGTGATTCATGCTGCCGTAATGCCTTCATTGCGGATTCATAGCCCTCAGAGATATCCATTACCAGATTAGGGATTGCAATCAGCGAATTTATTTCCATATTGAGAATTCGCCTAACTCTGTGGGCGTTATCGAATATGGTCTTGTGCGAAGCCCATTCAGCAGCCTGATCAACTACTTGTGAGCATGTGACATGAGTATCATTGTAATCCCGTTCGGAGTGCGTGATGATAATTGTCGGCTTCGTCCTAAGTATGGCATCAGCAACTTCATCCTTCATAGAAAGCTTGATGTCAAAATCATCTCGTATGTTCGTCAGGACATGTCGAACCCCTAGCGTGGAACATGCCGATTTGAGTTCCTCATTGCGCTCTTCGGTTCCAGTCATGCATAGGACATCAACCGGAAATCCTCGCCGAGTATGAACAGAGATAGTTCCTCCTGCTCCCAAGCACTCGTCATCCGGATGCGCAACGACGGCAAGAATTGAAGGGTCAGAATGTTGGGTCATAGATTAGAATTCCTTTAACTTGTTAATCAAGGTTTGCCAGAGCTTGAATGCTAAACCAGTTTGCTTAAAGGTCATTCAGAGGTTTGTACCTTGGGTCAATGTTGATGAGAATTGGAGTCTGTCTTTATCCGACCGTCGGTGGTTCGGGCTATCTTGGAACTCGGCTAGGACAGCATCTAGCCGATAGAGGGCACGAAGTGCATTTCATCACATATGAAGAGCCGTTCGCCCTAATGTGGGAAGAAGCAGGAAGCGTCTACGTAGATCTGGTTGATAGATTTGATTATCCTCTCTTCGAAGCTATCGGTCCACCTTATGCAATGGCCTTAACATCCAAAATAGTGAAAGTGGCAAGAGATTCGAACCTCGAGTTGATACATTGCCATTATGCAATTCCCCATGCTATGGCTGCATACATGGCCCGCGAAATTATTGATATTCCATATGCAGTGACCCTTCACGGTTCAGATGTGCACACATTGGGTCAAGATCCTGCATATCGTCCTGTAGTTGAGCACACAGTAGAGAATGCTAACGCTGTGAATTCTGTCTCGGATTTCTTGAGAAGAGAAGCACATGAGGGGCTTGGCATAGAACGAGACATCAGAGTAATCCCCAATTTCATAGATACTGACCGATTCGCTCCTAGCGAGGGTTTCAGGCTAGTGGTCAAGAGCGGTTGTGTTTCGGTTAGACGCGAAGAGGACGCAACGGAGATAAAACCGGACGAGTTGGTTTTACTACATGCCTCAAACTTCAGGAAAGTCAAGCGGGTTCCTCAGCTCATTGAAATAATGCGGAAGGTGGTCGATCATCATCCTAACACTAGACTCGTAATAGTGGGCGATGGACCAGCCCGGACTGAGGTCGAAAGGAAAATTGAGGAACTTGATCTCTGCCACAACGTCCATCTTTTGGGAATCAGAAGTAATATGAACCAGATAATGTCGGCCGCAGATATCTTTCTACAGAATTCAACCATGGAAGGAATGCCACTTGTTCTCCTTGAGGCCATGTCCAGTGGAGTACCGGTAGTAACAACTCCTGCAGGAGGTATTCCTGAACTCGTTAGAAAGGGGAAAGATGGAATGGTGACAGAGGGATTCGAACAGGAAGAATATGCCAATACTATTATTCAACTGGTAGCTGATAGGAGCCTTCGTGAAAAAATGGGCAAGGCTGCCCGAAAGCGGGTAGAAGAGGATTTCTCTGCAGAAAGAATCGTTCCAATTTATGAAAACATGCTCGAATCGATACTAGAGTAGTGGAGTGTAGTGGCGTTGACACCAATTGCGACTAAAATCTATTACGACTACATATGGAAATCAGAGAAAAAAGACTTGGCGGATTTTTTGTATGGCAATCCACCGCAGACAATGGGTGAAGCTGCTCAACGGGCACCTAGAATTCTTGAGGCATATCAGGAAACCAACTTTGTCCCAGAGAAACGACTTGACTCCCTCAAGTCCGTGCTTCTTGAAACGAATTCAAGATTAGGTTGCCTGACACCCGCTGTCGAAGATAGCATTGACAATCTATCAAATGGAGCAGTTGAAGCTGCTCATCAAAGTGTGGTGATGGGAGGGCCATGTTACATCCTGAACAAGGCGGCCTCAGCGAAGATAGTATCAAGCTTCTCGAAAGAAAACAACCTGTCGGCGTTCTTCTTTGTAGGCGATTATGATGAGGTTCAAGCCGAGCTTGTCAATATTAGGACCCCTCTTATGGGACAATCAGGCAATCTAATCAGCCTGCCAGTACCCGAAGGATATGAACATTCTCCGGTAAGTATATTGCCGCTCCCTGATTCCACATGGTATTCCGAAGTTGAGAATAGTATCCGCAAGAACTACAATGATTTGTTCAAACCCCTATCAGGTACAGGCACCAAGTTGTTGGAAGAACGCCTTGAAGCGGCCCTTGCAGTTACTCGATGGTCATTCTACAACTCGGAAACTCTTGGAGAATGGGCCCAGAGAATCATTGGAAGACTACTCAACGTAGAAGGTGATCTCGGACTGCCTGTGCTTCCCTCATCCAATCCTGAGATAAGAAAGCTCATGACTGAGGGTTTTGAGTATCTTCTCGCTGCTCAAAACCGGAAGAAGTTTGTTGAAGCCCAGACACGTGCAACAAGACTTATCGAGGAAAATGGATTCGATACGGGAGCAGGCGAAAGGTCGCCTGATTATGTCCCCTTTTTCTACGAGTGTCAGGAAAAGGGATGTCATTCTAGCAGAGTTGAAATGCATTACAGGCAAGAAGGCGCAAGAGCAATTCTCACAGGACGATGTCCATCTTGTGGAAGGCCTGTTAAACTGGAATTTGATGCAGAGAAACCAGACTTGAGCGAAATTGCTGAGAATATATCACCCAGAGTTGATTCAAGGCAGTTCGTCATTGATACGATTTTACCAATCGTAGTTCACATTGGAGGGGGAGGTGAGACTGCCTACTACGCGCAGGTCATCCCGGTAGCAGAAGAACTTGGAGTTCCATTCCCGTCATTCCTGAAGTATCCTCGTGTCTACTTCAATACGCCATGGGCTGAGGGTCTGTCAAGAACACTGAAGCAAAAGGACAAACCTACACTCCATGGAGGTGACATGTTCAATACCATCGGGCGCATTACGAGGGCCCGTCAATCAGAAGACTATTCTGAAATGAACAGCGCAGCACAAGATTTCAGGTCCCTTTTGCATAGTTCTCATAAGAAAATCAACCAAGGCATTGAGCAGTTGGAAAAGGAACGAAAAAAAGCAAGCGGCAAGAACAACCAACAGCTTCAGATAACCCGCCTTGAAATGGAACGATATCTCAGCTGGGTATATGGTCAGTACACCAAGGGAAAAATTGGACAGGAGGCTACATGGTCGTGGATAGAGTGGGTTATTAACTCAGGTTTCACCGATTTGTTCGGGCCATACGAACGAGCCTACGTTCCTGAACTGAAAAATGGCTCGACTCTGTTTGTCAACTTCATGGTATAAATGAGAAAGGCACCGGGATTGTCCCCGGCACCATGAGTGTACTACTGAAGGTGCTCACTTAGCAAATCGCCAAGTCTTCGAATTCCCGTAGATATCACCTCTGGCTCGGCGTAAGAGTATCCAAGCCTCATCGTGTTATGTTCAGGCTTGCTCCGTACCAATTCATCCTGGTCATTTCCTAGGCTGTATCCGGTGATTGGATAGAATGCAGTTCCTGGTACATATAGAACATCGGCTGGAATCGCAACCTCTTTCAGGAAGTCGCGCGCATCAAATTCCTCTTCACTCTGCCACCAAATGAAAAAGCCACCTGTAGGATCTGTGCGCTTTCCAGGCGGAAATGATTCATCAATAGCTTCGGCCATGGCCTCATAGCGTTTCCTGTATCCCTTGACTCCCTCTTCCAGCACGTCATCAATGTACTCACGATAGTATACATCAAGTATACGCTGGATTAAAGTGGATGTACACAAGTCAAGATAGCCCTTGGATTTGAGAACTTGATCTCTCACAGAGTCAGGCATCACTGAATAACCGACTCGTAGAACTGCTGCTTCCTTGCTTGTGGTACCAAGATATGCGACTCGATTGTTGTCCTTGTCAAAGCTCTTGATAGGCTTCAAATGTGTTTCCTTGAACTGAATCTCAGCGTATGCTGAGTCCTCCAAGAGGATGATATTGTGGTTCTCACAGATGTCAAAGAGTTCCTGCCTTCGTTTCATTGGCAAGGTAGTGCCCTTGGGGTTATCAGAATCAGGAACTACGTAAACTATGTCAGGATTCTTACCAAACTTCGCGTTCGAGAGATTTATGGCCTTCTCCACGTATTCGGGAATGATACCATCCAAATCAGTTGGCACGGTGATTACTCGTGCTCCTAATTTGACCGCTGGACCAAGGAAACCAAGGTATGCCGGTGAAGGAGTGATGATGACATCGCCCGGGTCGATAAGAATATCCAGCAAGGCATATAGTGCCTGTTGTGAGCCAGTTGTTATTGATACGCTCTCCCATTCGCTCTCGCAGTCAATATTGATATCTCTCTTGTCACAGAGCCTCCTTGCGAGAGTCTGTCGGAACCACTTCTGTCCACCTGTGGTTCCGTAGTTCAGGTCTTCCAATGCCAGCCTGGGCTTCTCGGAGTACTCTTTGCCAAGTTCTTGGAGAATCTTCGCAAAGGTATCAGTTGGAATGATACCCGGCTTTCCACCTGCGAAGTAGTATTCTACATCGTACTTGAGAAGCGTCCGAATCTGGCTGGCAGGAATGAATTCAGTCCATGCCGCAAAACCAAAGCCTTCCTTATTATCCATATCAATTCGCTCCAGATAGATAATCTGTTGAGCTGTTAGCCCCTGTCATTTGTTGCATGTACAGAAGTGTACATGACACGCATAAGAGAAGAGCAATATTGCCTTTATCTGTTTCTGATAGCGAGTGATGTCCAAAGATAATCTTCGTTCGCTGATGTACATTTCTGTTCAATATCGAACTGCGCCTAGGAAAGCCATGGGTGAGAATCCTTCCAAGTTTCGGCCGCGATTCTCTTGGCTACTGCAGCGGGGTCATCAGCATTGATTATCGATCTAGCAACAATTACGTAGGATGCTCCTGCTTCGATTGCTGTTTCTGCGTCTCCGCCCTGAGCTCCTACTCCGGGGCTGAATATAGGAATCTCATCACCGAGCACCTCTCGTATCTCCCGTATCTTGTTAGGGTACGTGGCCCCTACTATCGTACCATCTGCGCCCCATCGTCTCGACCTTCGTGCAAAAGTCACGTAGAGGGGCTCAAGATTCTTCTTCTTGTTTTCCGTAGCAACCATTAGACCATATCCCTCATCAGCAGCAGGATGTGACATGTAGCAAAGAGTGATGACTCCTCGTTTCTTCTTTTCCGCGGTTTCAAAAACAGGCTTAAGACCGCTGTCCCAGCCTACTATCGGATTAGCGATAATAGCATCAAAACCAGCATCGAAGTAGTGGTTGGCAATCCACTCATTGCTATGTCCGATATCATTCAGTTTGCAGTCCATAATCGCAATCAGAGCTTCGTCATGGATGGCGTCGACGATACCTGGTATCCTATCGAAGAGACCGAGTGGTAACATCAGGTGACGGTTGATTTTGTAAGCGACAGCGTAGTCAGAAGTCAATTCTATGATTCTTCGCGCTTCGCTCTCCAAACGTGCTTTTTCGGTTCCCCGAGCTGCTTCACTTGTGAGGGGTAGCTTGGGAGTCAAGTCTAGGCCAATAACCAATCTCGTTTTTCGTACATAGGCGGCAGCAGACAGCTTGCGTTTCAAGGACCCGTCGGGAATTTCCAAGACCTCCAGTGCACCTATGGAGTTCAACACTTATATCCATGATGGCAGGCAATTCTCAAGGTGGATGAAGTGTCTCCAGACTGGCTGAAAACCCGGGTCACGGTGGCAGCAATGGGAATCTTCCTACCCGTCTACTTCTTCCTCCTCATGTTCGTCCTGCCATTTCAGTTACAGCCACTTCCGAACCCCCTTCTGAGCTGGTTGTTTCATCATTTGCTTGTTCCTGCTCTCTTCTGCACACCATGGGTATCATTTCTCTATTTCAACAGATATCGGCTCGCCAATACCATTCACATGATGCACGAAACAACCACATCTGTCCCGCTTAGATGGCGCATCTTCTACGGTATGAATGCCGCCTTCGTACTGATGTTTTTTATTTTTCCAATGGTAGCTGCCCCCTTAGCAGTTGTAGGTGGGTTGCTTGTTGCCGCCGAAGTCATCTACAAGGTTGCAAAAGGAAAGCTGGGGGGAGGGGGGCTAGCCAAACTTGTTGCAATAATCCTAGGTATCTTACTATCGATATTACCCATCCACGTATTCATGCTCTTTGCCCCAAGATACTTGGAGGTCTGGGAAGCCATCCTCGGTGCATGGAGCAGTTTCTGGTTCGGAGTTGTGTATGGTATAGCTCAATGCCTTGTTAATGTCCTTAGTTTCGGCTCACCATTTCATTTCATCTACTTCGCAGCAAATGAATATGATAAGGGGGTATACGGTCGGAGCTACATCCGCACCCCAACAAACAAAATCCGTGTAGGCGAAACCCTCCTTTACTTGCTCTTTCTCCTGCTGTATCTACCTCCGATTCCCACCTCATTGGGGACAATACCTTTTCTTGACATGTCTTGGTTGTTCAAGCAGTACATAAACTGGATATCAATGGGGATAGTTGGAATTATGACACTCATCAAATGGAGACTGGATGTTGGTGAGGAGCAAACACTTGGAGGGCCAGGGAATATCCTTGTTGTCGGTGTGTTTCTCATTGTTGAGATTTTTTTCAAGACGGACCTATTGGTTGTGACTCTGGTCATATGGTTGGCCTTTATCATATTCGCTGCACTTTCTGCTGTCGCTTATGCTAGCGCGTCCCCAAGGGAGATGTACTGATAACCCGTTTCATACAATCGAGTGAAAACATATACATTCTTCACAGTGTTAATCTCATCTTACAGCTACTCACTATGGAGATGCTGAGAGTATCTTTGCACAAATCAGGGAGATCTTCATTTGCAAAGTAGTGATATTCTTTGCTGCATGTTCGATGTGCACAGGGGTTGTACTGATGTATAGGAACCCAAAGCCGACTGTCGATATCGCGATTACGGATGGAAAAAGAGTTGTTGTTGTGAAAAGGAAAAATGACCCGTTTAAAGGGTGCTGGGTTTTGCCAGGTGGTTTTGTTGAATACGGGGAAACTGTAGAAGAAACGGCAGTTCGCGAAGCAAAAGAAGAAACAGCGATCGAGATTGAACTGCAGGGCATACTTGGGGTATACAGTGCTCCAGACCGGGATCCACGAGGGCACAACATCACCACAGTATTTGTAGCACGCCCTGTGAAGGGGACACCTCAAGGTGGTGACGATGCAGCTGAAGCTAAATGGCGTGGAATCGACTCGCTGCAGTCAGGAGACCTAGCGTTCGATCATGATCTCATCCTGAGAGACCTGAGAAACTGGCTGACCCGGAAAAGCAGTTTCTGGTCAACAAAGGACCGCGAGTGAACGATGTGGAGGGATAGTTCCGATTACAAGTCCAGGATTTCCAGTTTCTCTGCCAGCCTGATTACAGGCAAGTGAACGATCATGGGCTCGCTATCCACATTATTGACAAACTTCACACTCTCCTCGGGACGCGACTTGTACGCAAGAAAGCTACCAGCAGGTGGCTCATCACCCTCAGTGTAAACCCAGAGAGGCATGCCGTGGTATTCATAGTAACCATGATTTGAAATCAGTGTGCCATAGATGTGTGTGTCATTATGCTGGAAATAGAGCATACTCGCCGTCCGTTCCCTCTGAGACCAAGAAACGAGCATTCTGGCAAGATCTGTCATTGATGCTAATTTTAGGTTCACGGGAGGCCGTATATCTGCTTTGCTCAATATAGTACACCGGTTCGATTGTCAACATATTCACCTTATAAGCGCATACCCATACGAGCATAACACGTTGAACATAATCAGGAACACTCAAAACTAGGGAAGGAGCATTAGAGGTATGCAGAACTTGATACAGGATGGCGACTTAGTATACATATTCTTGGATGGCAAACGTAATTGGATACGAAAGGTTCAGGAAGGCAAGGCATTCCATTCCAATAAGGGCATGATTGAATATGATGATATGATTGGGCGCCCGTTCGGTATACGCGTGGAGAGCCATTCGGGTATTGATTTTCAGGTTCATAAGCCAAGCCAGACAGACATTCAGATAGCGATGGGTCGCCATACTCAAATCGTCTATCCTAAAGATGCGGGAACAATACTTGTTGAAGCTGGAATCAGAGCAGGTTCCAGAGTTGTTGAAGCTGGAACTGGGTCAGGTGCACTCACCTTCATTTTGTCTAACGCCGTAGGATCCTCCGGACACATCTACACCTACGAAGTCCGCAAAGATATGTACAACGGAGCGCGAAAGAATCTGAAGAAATACGGTGCACTGGATAACGTCACTATGTATAACAAAGACATTGTAGAGGGTATTGAAGAAAACGATGTTGACGCCGTAGTTCTTGATTTGGCCACGCCTTGGAAAATCGTGGATTTGGTTCATGATGCACTGAAACCTAGCTGTTACCTCGCTAGTTACAGTCCTACGATAGAACAGACGATGAAGACATGCAAAGTCATGGGGCAAAGTGCCAGTTGGGGAATGATCAAAACCCTTGAAGTGATGCAGCGCGAGCTACTGGTTCGAGAAGGCAAGACACGGCCAAAAACATGGATGGTAGGTCATACAGGCTATCTAACCTTTGGCAGAAAATTGGCTTCTGGCAAGTGAATGACAAACGTTTATATGCACAAGTATATCCTAGTTCTTGTTGATTGTTGTTGACGGCGATGTGTCTATGAGCTATGAGCACAAGAGCAAGCTATCAAGCCGAAATCCCAAAAGCATTCTGGCGAATATTATGCAGACGGGGGAAGAGGAATACGAACTTGACATCATACCTATCACACGTGAACAGTCCAATGAGCAAGACGAAGCAAGAAAAAAGAATACCAACCACCTTCCAAAAGTAGCTGATATCATAATAACCGAGATTGGTAACACGCTAGTCCCAGGGAAGACTGCCTTGGAAACAGACGAAGGCAAAGCAGAACAATACAATGATGAAATCAATTTCGATCCTGAAGAACCAAAACGGGCCTTCGAAAAGAAAAGGAAAGGAAGGGACTACATAGAATTCAGAGACCAATGCTAGAGGTAGTAGGAGGGAAATTCATGAATAGTGAAGAAGAGATGAAAAGGCTCAGAAAGAAAATAGAACAGCTGAATCAGACTGTCTCGAATCTTGAGCAGACTATTGGTGAGCTCAAGTCGAAAGTAGACGGGAATCTTCCAGCAGAACAGAAAGGGCGAGAGGGCCAGTACAACGTTTTTGCCAACCAGCAAAGCGTCATAGAAGGAGACCTGAGCTGGGAACGATTGATTGGGTTATTAGAGGATACTGAGAGAGGGTTGACAGCTCAGCAACTTGCCAAGAAATGGGGGAGGTCGCGCTCGCGCACTAGTGAAGTTCTGAACACACTGGTAGATGAGGGCAGATTGGTGAAAATGAGAGATGGACGACACATGAGGTTCATAGTTCCAGATGATGAGCCGTAGTGTCTGCTGATTTTTGTGGCTTGTATGGGTAAGAAAAACCACTACCCAGAATAGGCTTAAGTAGAGCTCATATACCGTCACTATAAAGCCCTGTTCCTAGAGGTAGTGTAGGATGAATCACTCTTCGTCAAGTTCCAAGAATAACCAAGACAGTGATGTTACGGTATATTCTAACATTTTCTTTGAATTGAATCTTGAAATCCAGGACGCTGTACGAGATTTCATCCTACATGATATCGATGACATAGAGGGGGTTGAACACAAACGCATTCAGATGCATAACGCGTTCACTAATCTCTATCAGGAGATGGCCCGCTTTGGACAAGAGGTCATAGCTGAATCCTTTGACACGGAATTCCTCAGAAAAGCAATCGGACAGGCTCATCCCGAGGTCAAGGAACAAATGCAGGCGGCGCTTGAGGATTTGGTACAACAAGAAAAATCCCAACTCGCAGAAATATGGATGTCTAAGGTCTTAGCTTGGATGCATCAATCAGCAGCAGCTTCGAGCCCTTTTGTAGCGGAGACAAATCAAGATAGCAAGAGAAAGGCATTACTGTTGATGGCGGATATTTATACACTACTGGAGAAGCCATTCTCAGCTGTTCCCTCAAAAGTTGATGGAACACAGAAACTGAGAAGTGTGGCTCTCGGTGACAAGGCTCACAGTCTTCAGAAGAAAGCCAAGGGTGAAAACCATGGAAAATCCCGCATCATTGCCAATACCAAAATCAGCGAGGCAGAATTCTATGATGAATTTCTCAATGAGTTGATTGGGAAGGAGAGTACCTTCAGACAAGCTTTCAATCCCTTTGATGAACTCCTTTGGAGAGACTTGCTAAGTTCGTTTATTTTTGAAGAGGCAACAGAGCTGTATAATGAGGTCATGCCGCTTCTGCAGGATGTGGAAAACAAAGAAGAATATGAGATTGATAAGCTGAAAGATTGGAAGAAGAACACGGCCGGACTGAGCGAAGTTTATTTCGCGATGATTTACAACGACATCGCTGATGCCCAGATGCGGAATGGAAATCTGGAAGACGCGTCAAAGCTTTATATGAAGTCTTCTGAGGCTTTTGGGCGAGCTGAGAAGTGTTTCAAAGAAGTACCCAAGTTGTATAACAATGCCAAACAATCACAGAAAGACAAAAAGCATCGAAAGGCCCAATCTCTATTTTGCCGTACTGAAAATAATGTGAAAACCCTTTCCGATTTGTTGACCGTAGATAATCGTGAGGGATCGGTGAAGATTTTGAAGGATATTTTCAGAGATCTGCAAAAGGCTGAGAAACTCTCCATGAGACGCGAGCTGACGGCAGCAATACAAGAGAATCTTCGTACATTCTCTTTTGTTGAGGATTTGCTAGGAAAGCAAGAAAAGAATTTGAAGAACATTGTAGAACACATCAAGTTTGCCAAGGACTTGAGAAGAACCGGCTTGATTCAAGATGTGAACAAGCATTTGGATGAAGCAAGTGTGCAGATGAAAAAGAACCCTGCAGATGCCTTAGAAGAGATTCGTGAGGGGTTAGTGATTTTGGGCATACTGCTGAATCTAGAAGATGAAGATAAGGAAGTGAGAACCCTTAGGAACAAGACGCTTGCATTTCTCGGACACATCAAATACTTAATTCAGTTCAGCTTGAGTTCTCAACTTGAAGGTGGGCTTCGATTCATACAATCGAGGATTCTTGAGAATTTGCATGCAGAAGAGGCCGCATCATATTACAAACTCATTGGTGAACAAGATGTGGCCGCGGAACTGATGGATCGCGGTAGACTTGCTATAGCAACAGCATATGCTTCAGAAGCTCAAATCTATTCTAAACAGTCAGAACAGCTCGCCTTCAAAACGCAATTGCACAGAATCAATCTGTCAGGAGAGATTGAAGACGAGATTGCAGAACTGAAGAAGGAACACATTCTTGAAAAAGGCATAAAATCACATGATGTGACATTGAACAGAATCAGATGCGCCAAAGCTGCGTTTGAGGTGGCTGTAAGTGAATTGGATGATGTTAAAGATAGGCAGATTCGCGAAAAGAACAATGTCAAGATACAGGTGCAGCAGCTCCGCGGGGTCGTCATGAAACTCAATGGTGACCTGGCCAGAATCAAGGCTGCCAAGAATGACTTCGTGGCGGAAATTTCATCAAAAATGGGCGATTCAAGGGAAGCAAAACGATTCTATGCAGATGCTAGTGACCAGCTAAGAAATGCAGTGGGAGAATATTCTGACGCAGTTCAGGTATTCCAAAAAATTGGGGACAAGCAAGCGGTTCAGAACGTGGAGGGCAGAGCAAAAATTGCCGACCTTCTAGCACGAGGTGTGTGGGATAACAAGCAAAGAATCGGTAGAGACCAAGAGCCCAATTACAAGAGCCAAGATGAATTGATAGCACTCTATCAAGGATTGCCAAAAGAGTAGAACAATAGCCTTACCTTGGCGTGTAACATCCCCAGCCAGATTTCAGTGAATTCTCTGATAAGGCCGCCCAGTGAATGTAAGAGAATTTCGATAACCTCAGCAGAAACTTTCGACAGGATATCAGTCAAGTCTTCAAGTTATGGTTTGATTGTTTTCGAATCCCGCTACGCGATGTATTCGTAGTCAGTAGTCTGGGGGAAGCCAATGAACTCAGAATGTCTTCGTAACTGCACTATTCAGTCATAATCACCAGCTCTACGGAGTATGTCGCGTGAATCCTTAAGTTGACAAGAGTTCATCGTTTTGCTGCTATGGAAGCAATGTGTGAGTATCCATCGATTTTCCAAGTGGACTGCGTGCACAGGTGTTTCTCGTTGCACTGGTCATATCCGGTACTAGAAACCTCATTGAATTTCGATACGTTACGTTCAAATAATCCAATAACGTACAATTAAGAAGTGGGAATTATGGCGAAGGAGAAGAGTTCAGAACAGAAACCCGAGAATCAGGTCAATATCAAGTCGACCTTCAGGGCATCAGCTACCGTCACGTTTGTGGTGCAGATAGCAGCAATCATCATAATGATAGGATCACTTGCTGCGTACTTGATAGGATATACAGTATATGATTTGCCCGTTGACATCCAGATTCTTCTTCTGTTGGTGGGGAGCATGATTACGCTTATGGTATTCCTCGGTGCAATCGGTCTGTTCATTCGATTCTCAAGGCGAGTTAGTGATGCTGTTGTGGGACATAGTATAACAAAAGTCAGCCTTGACGCTCCTAGAGTGAAACCAATTCTAGTCCTTTACGGAATGTTGATAGCGCTCATGGGAGTAACAGGAGTCTATGTTTGGTATCTTGTAGACCAGCGGATACTATCCATTTGGGCAGAATCCCTGAACTCGATTTCACTGAGAATCTTCGGCCTAGCACTCGGAGCGTTCTTCGTTGCAATGCTTATCCAGATAATCGTGGCAATGATGGGACGAAGTGCAACAAAAGTCATAGTACGTGTCCTTGATGCAGATGACAGGGAGTTTCTCGATTAGAATTCCTCCTTATCATCAACTGTATCAAGACCATAGTCCTCATAGATTTCCTCTTTCGGCGGCATACATTGTTCCCATGAGTGGGCTCGCTTTTCGAGATTATCGCAGTATTGAATCGTCATGTAGAAGCTGTGCAATCGAAAGAAAAGCCCAAAGGAAAACCAGTAAGAGCATCCCAATGGATACGAGTCTCACCGAACCAAGCTCAGCAAAAAGCATCACGATAATACTACAAGGAATTTGAGAGCCTATCGCGCTATCCATCTATCAACGCCGGCAGGTCCCCAACTGGTGCTACCAGTACCTTGGTTCATGAGAATCCTCAATCAGTATTCCAATATCACCTGTGGACCATCACAGGACGAAATATTGCATGGACATCAACCTTTTCTAGTGGAAAAGAAGATAATATTCAAGGGAGCTGTCTATGAAAGTATCACTGAACTACGGAAAGCGCAAACTTACGCTCAATATCCCAGAGGAAAATTTCGCTGGCCTTATTGAACCAAGCGAAACCGAAACAGCTGAGGATATATCTGCTGAACTGAAGGGAGCACTGTACAATCCACATGGACCCCTGCTTGATGAATTGGCCCAAAACAGTAGTGTCTGTGTTTTGGTTGAGGACCACACCAGAGATGAGCCGCACAAAGAACTGCTCCGTGCAGTTGCTCCATTTTTGAGCGATGCTCGCAGTGTCACCTTCATAATAGCAACAGGTTCACACGAAGTGGAACACCCTGAGAACCTAAAGATTGTAGAACACGTGAAAGCAGTAGCAAAAGAAGCCAAAATTCAGGATTACAGCGTTAGCATACACGACTGCCATGAGGATCCCATGATAGTGGTAGGAGAGACAAGTAGGAGAACACCAGTGGTTATCAATTCTGATGCTGCAAATCATGATCTGTATGTGGCGTTGGCAGATATGAAAGCGCATTATTTCGCGGGCTATTCCAGTGCAGTGAAAGATTTCCTCCCGGGCATTTGTGCTTTCGAAAGCGTAGAAGCTAACCATTCCATGGCTGTGCACCCAAAGTCTACATTTGGTAGGCATCCGTTTCATCCAAACCCAGAACGCCGTGACAATCCTCTTGCCGATGACATGAAAGAGGCATATGAGATGATTACCGAGGAAGCAGAAGTGTTCACTTTGTCGGTTATATCGAGTAGCGAAGGACTAGTGTGGGCAGAAGCAGGAAAACTGGAACCAGTGATAATGAACGGAATAGAGGTTCTGGATGAAACGACAAGCTTCACGGTATCTCCGACCGACAAAATCATAGTGTCACCGGGCGGGTATCCGCAAGACAAGAGTCTCTATCATGCCCAACGTGGACTTGAGCTGACAAAGAATGCCGTCAAAGATGGTGGAGAAATACTGTTTCTGGCTGAATGCCGAGATGGTGTAGCTCCAAAGGAAGCAATGGATAATTTCTACAACAAGCTGACCGCTCCTCTAGATGAGGTTCTCAAATCGATAAGCACTAACTATCACCTCTATGAACACAAAGCCTACAAGTTCGCCAAGCTCCTTCAGGAGGTAAGGGTACGCATGTTTACCGAGTTAGATGAGGAGCAGGTACAATCAGCACATCTTGAGAATGTGGGCAATCCGCAAGAGGTCATTGATGAATGGCTTTCGGAGAACCCTGATTGCAGAATCATGGCACTGAACAAAGGCAACAAACTGGCCGTGTATAAGGGCTAGTCGGCATCATATTTAATCTTCGAAACTGCACTGTAGAGACTCTTGAACCGACGGAACCCCCGGTCGTAAATTTCCTGGTTCTCTGTTCTTGGTTGTAGAGGTTCCAAAGGTTGAACCATCTCTTCAGCCGCCTCAGATATTGAATCGAATATGCCAACCCCACGGCAAGCAAGTATTGCAGCCCCAAGGGAGGTTGCCTCCTCCAGCTCAGTACGAATAACGGGTATTCCCAAGACATCGCTCTGTATCTGCATCCAGATGTCACTTCTTGCAGCTCCGCCTGTTACCCTCAGTTCGGATATCGGTATGCCAAGAGTCCG
The DNA here is from genome assembly GCA_046482545.1 of Candidatus Thorarchaeota archaeon. GTDB lineage: Archaea > Asgardarchaeota > Thorarchaeia > Thorarchaeales > Thorarchaeaceae > WJIL01. The sequence continues at coordinate 3,204 of JAWOEX010000031.1, read as the reverse complement.
CATTACCTCCTGATTGCTTCGCAGTTCATATGAGACACCTTCCAAGATTGCTCGGATTAAGTGTTCTTTGCTGTGTCCCAAGGCCATACCAGCAAACATAGCTCGAGCATCAGGATTCCAATGAGGGGCACCAGCACCAGTGAAGTGGGGAATATGGATAATACCCTCCGAACCTGCCGGTACTTGGGATGCTTCTTCCGTGATGATATCATACGGGTCGAGTTCCACTTCCTCAGCCGTCACACGTTCTTCGTATCCCAAATTATCTCTGAACCAACGTAGAGCGGCACCAGTTGTGAACATGCTGGCCTCAACTACAAACGCATCAGGAACAACATGTCGACTGCAGAGAACCCTCCGCTCTGGGTCAAACTTCGGAACGTCCACATGGGCCAGCATGAAAGTACCAGTGCCTGTGGTTGCCTTTGTTCGACCTTCTCTCACCACTCCGACTCCTAATGCGGCACATTGCTGATCTCCACCGCCTGCAACGACAGGAGTACCAACACGCAAACCGGTCTGCTTCGAAGCTTCGTCCATTACCTCGCCAACCACCGTACCTGATTCTATAGGCCGGGGGAGCATTCCGGGTGAGATTTCAAGTGTATTAAGAATCTCCTCAGACCACTCTGCAGCCTCAATATCAAAAAGCATGGTTCTACTCGCATTGGAGAAGTCTGTTACCATGGAACCGCAAAGCCGGTTAACAATGAAATCATGAACCAAGAGAAATTTGTATGCTTTGGAGAATGTCTCGGGTTCATGCTCTTTGAGATAGAGAATCTTTGGTGCAGAAAAGTAGGGGTCCACCGATAGACCAGTTATCGAATAGATCTTCCTTTCAGAAAGCTTGTCGCGAAGTTGCTCACACTGAGGCCCCGTTCTACGGTCCTGCCAGACAATGGCATTACGTAAGGGATTACCAGACTCATCAACGGGAACTATTGTTTCTCGCTGGTTTGTAACAGCGACTCCGGTTATTTTCTCAGCACTGATACGAGACTTGTCTATGCATGCCTTCAGTGTGGATGATGCTGCGTTCCACCAGTCATCAGCATCCTGCTCAACCCATGACGGTCGTGGGTAGATGCTTTCAAACTCCTCATATTCCCTATGGATTTCTTTGCCGTCGGTACGAAAGAGAACTGATCGAACTCCAGATGTTCCGGCGTCAATGGCAGCTACAATCTCGCTCATTTGTGTTCCCCAATAAAGTGACGAGAAACTATGATAAGAACGCTTCGAGCCCTCTATGAGATTGATTCTCGGTAGGATTCGAGAATGCCCTCTATGTCTCTCCGCTCTCCTATGAGGCTCTCCTTGAGGCTCCTGCTTTGCTTGATTTCTGTCTCCCGACGCATGGCATCGCTCCGAGATTCGAACCGCTCATAATGAACCAGATACTTGGGAGGATGCATACGTAGATACTTGGCTGAATGAGAGTTGCCTGATGCGTGCTCATCGAGGCGGCGAATCAGGTCATTCGTTTGTCCAGTATAGTATGTGCCATCTTGCGTCTCTATGATGTACACGTAGTACACTAAGGCCATCCCCACATACTCGAACTGGATCACAAGATAAATGGGTTTGGAATACAAAAAGGATAGGCAAGATTATAGTCACTAGGAGCACCCCAGATACGGTGATATAATGACCGATAGACGGTCTGACTTTCTGCCTGCGCTCGCCATTCCAAGAATCGATGTTGGGGATTACTGTTGAACAGTGAAAGCAACTCCAGATATATCAGACTTCTCGCTTTTGGAATTCTCTCTGTGGTCTTTGCAGAGGTCTTCTCGGGGTCAGCTCCACTCTGGTTCATGGACCCTTGGGGCATCGTCGTCGTTCTCCCGCTTTACTGGATGCATGCCTTGCTTCTATTCAATTTGGCGCTCAAATACAAGAGAACATCAGTGAGCCAGTTGTATTTTTGGGGTGTCCTCTTTGCGCTCTATGAATCGTGGATAACGAAAGTCCTCTGGGCAGGGTACATGGGAGAAGAGCCATTCCTTGGAACATTCCTAGGTTTTGCAGTCGTGGAATTCTCTATTATCGGCTTGTTCTGGCATGCTGTATTTGCATTTATTCTCCCGATTCTGATCTTCGAGTTGGCAGTCATATCAGATAGGAGGTCATCAAACCCCGAGGTGCTGAAAGGACACAACCGTTATCTCCGGGAAACAAAGAAAAATGTAGCCGTGCTGCTGCTACTCTTCGTAATCGGTTCGTTGTTCTTGCCTATGGGGCTGAAGATGGATCTCAGAACCACTTTGCTGGCAAGCATAACCAACTCCTTGATTGTGTTTCTGGTTCTCAAATCAGCAACCAGTATAAGCAATAGCATTTCTATGAGCCAACTGGAGCTGGGAAAACGAGGATTGATAGCGAATTCCATTGTCCTTGGAATCATCTATGTGGTGCTGTCAATATTGTTTGTGCCAGACCGCTGGGCTTCACCCTTCACCATCTTTCTTACTATTGGTTTCTACGGACTTGTGATTGGCCTCCTGTATATAAGCCCGAAGAACGAAAACCGTCTAGATTCACTTGTCGTGGAAGAGAATTATATCAGCAAGAGCAGATTAACTTGGTTTTTTGCCATCTTTGTAGGCCTTTCTGCTCTCTGGTGTTTGTTCCCACCAGTAGGAGGTCTACTTGCTACACTCATCTATCTCGGCTTGATTCCAACTGGAGTAGTTCTGTTTGGTGTGGCTTCGTACAATGTTATCAAGAGACGTGTTGGAAAAGAAATTTAGTATGTGAGAAAGGCGGACAGTCTCAAGGAAGAACATCAGGTTTGGGCATAATATACTCGATTATCCGGTGAGTTTCCAATCGCAGATAAGGCAAGGTGAAACTGAAAAGAACTGTCTGAAGCCATATCAGCGAACTTGTCGAACGAATAGCAACAGAAGGATTATAGTACTTCAGTCACTGAGCAGTTTGAGAAAGAATGGTTCAAAATTCTAGTCTTGTCACAGGATGTGCGGGTTTCATCGGTAGTCACATAGCTGAAGAACTCCTTAGTCGTGGCTACAAAGTGATTGGTATTGACAACCTTCGAACAGGCAAAGAAGGTAACATGTCCAACTTCATCAAAAACTCTGATTTTCACTTCTTGGAGGTGGATATCTGCAATGAGAATCTGGAAGAAGTCATAGATGACAGCATCGATTTTGTCTTCCACCTAGCTGCCATTTCGTC
>JAWOEX010000019.1:0-72242 GCA_046482545.1 Candidatus Thorarchaeota archaeon | reverse complement strand
TGAATCAAGATAATATTTCATTAATGGTGTTCGAATTTTTGATCTATGGTCTTCAATGAAATTTAATAATTTTTCACTTTGAACCTGTTCAGGATTCATAATTTGATCGAACAACCATATAATTGCAATATCAGCAAATTCGTTTGTATCTAAATTTAATGTTGCCATATTATTTATGTTGAAAGCGGGTTTATACAATGGATTCCGATGGTATTGCTGGCAATCATCGGTGCGATATCAGCAACTCTCATCGAGCTGGTTAGTCCTAAGGGAAGTGACAATGTCACAGTACCGATGCTTTCGACAACTATAATGTGGATTGTTGCAATAGCGATAGGGATTATCTGAACATTTCTGCTACTGCCCGGGTTCAACAACCAGACGATAGTAGTAGGTCTTACCAGCAGTTGGACTGTCCCGCTCAATCCGAATAACTTGACCAGGACGAGCACCCAAGAGTTTCACAGCTGGATCCTCACGAAAGATTCGAGGAAGTTTGCGCTTATCGATACCATAATGGTCCATGACCAATTGGACTTCTTCTTCGCTCGCTATCGTGTGTGGTGTGACAAGATCATGGTCGAACAAGTCGAAGGATGCATATCCGCCCTCTACAAGTTCAACACGGGTTTTGCGAGCGTGTTTCTTTGCAGCTGGAGTAAACCGTTTACCGCCAACCAGCATTCCTCGCTGGGCATTGAAGTCCTCCATGTAGCGCACTATATCTCTGACAACTGCAATACCAACTAGCTTTGGTTCCTTGAAAACCCAGACTAGTTTCTTGATGATATCTTCACCTTCTTCTTTCCGGCATATCATGGCATACCAATCATCATATTCCAACAGCTCTTCAGTCTCGTACCCCCGAAGGTGGAGGAGTTCTCTTGTTTTCATAACTAGCGTGGGAAATTCGTCCAACTCAAAAACACCCGGTTTCATGGAGAAAATTTGTGGTGGGGATAAAAGTTTTCCCAATTGACATACTACATACTTCCCGTTTGAATGAAATCGTCATATTGGTGAAGTCCAGTCTAAATCAACCACAATGATTAAGCAGATGTTCAGTGCCGAATTTAGGCACTGAAAGTTCATCAAACTAGCTTCTTCTCAGTCTTCCTTGTACAACCTCATGGGCTGATCGCAGCAGACCAGAGTCCCAGCGCCCGATTTCTTCACTACAATAACTTGTTGACAGATATCACAGACGTACGTTGCTCCTTCTTTGGCCATTTACATTTTCCTCCAGTGTATTTCACGGTCCTCAGTATGAGAATCGCTTTTATTACTTTGTAATTGGATGAATATCCAGCTCTTTTGCTTCGACAGTCATCCATTGAGCCAGTTGACAGAAAACGCGTTTCAATCTTCGTGATTGATACAATAAAACGGAAAAAAGACATGTGCTGGACATTCTAGCTGTGGAGACGCACATAAGATATATACTTATACGTGCACCGACATGTTTGAAGGCGAGAGGCGATATTTGTGGCTGGGCTTACGAAAGGCATGATTGCTGATGTTAAAAACAAACAGCAAATTAGATTGCCAGACGAGCTGTTCGATAATCCGAGTCTTGAGGGAATGAAGGCAGCTATGGTTATCTACTTCGAGAAGTCAGGTGAAATCCGTCTCATTCCAATGATGAAGGATAGCGGGGCGAGAGTGCGACTGGAAGTTGAGAAGGTCAATCCGGTTTTAATGCAAACCATGACGCGACTATTCAAGCAGCATAATCTCAAGGTGTTGTTCACTACAGGATTTTGCTATGAACAGAATAGATGCATCTACGAAGTCTATTTTGCAGCTGATTCACTCACAGAAAAGGAAGAGGATATTCGGAACACCATAGAGAAAATTCCGGGTCTCTATAATAGCGAGTTTGAGATTCTTACGATTGGAGTAGAGTGGTAGCGTATTCTTAGTTCTTGCCAACGAGACTGTTTTGGTTCGTGGAATAGAGGACTAAGAAGACCCCATCTTCAGTGCCACATTCTCTTTCACGTTCGTCTCCATCAGCTCTAAATCGATTCCCAGAAGCGATTCAAAATAGCCCTTCAAGAAATGCGCAGGATAGAATGGGCTACTGATAACAATAAGGTCATCATGGAGACCGATAGAACCCCAACCATATTCTTCAAGCCGCTCCATTGCAAGTTCTAATCCCTCCTCTTCTTCTTTAATATCCGTTCCATGAAAAATCTTTACAATATCCGATATTGGCGCTTGTTTGCCTGCTGTCCGCCCTAGCTCGTACTGCTCATCAGGAGTTAAGGTGCTAAAGAACAAGGATACTTGGCTCTCAGACTCTAAAGCAAATCGGAATGTGTTTACGTAAAGTCCTCGTTCGGTCCATTTGTGAACAGTAAAGTCCAGAAACCATCGTACGGCGTCCTCAATCATTTGAGCTCTTGATCGAGCTACACGCTCCTTCACCAATCTATCAATGCGTTTCACCAACGATTGACTCATAGTCACACTGATTATTTTCTTCTTGTCCGAATCATCTGATCCATTTGACAAAGAGCTTTTTCCTCCTCAGTCTGTGGCCATGCCCCATTCGAAAGGCTCAAGCTTTCAACTAGAATGTAATGAGGGCTATGGATTTCAACTATTTCACGTGCATAGCTACTATTTGAGTTCTTTGGGAAGCAGAAGTCTTCTGAAAATGAGACACCCAGTGAGACTCCACGACCCTAAATGAAACTATTTTCCTCAATATCTAGTGACAGGCTTCTTTTGTAGTTCATAAGGCGAAGACTTAATCGTGCCAAGGAGTATGGGTACTCATGCCTGCAAAGACTCCATATGCTGAAGTTTGGCTTGAAATGGCTGCAGCGGGAAAAAAATACCGTGCGGCTCTCCTTGTCCCAGAGGGACACGAGTATCCCGATGATTTCCATCTCTCTGAAATCCAGACCGATAATTCCACAAGTAGCCTGTATGTAACTGACTGGCATCTTGGAATAGTAAAAGCAAAAAGAGCAGCTGAGGGAGCTGCAAGTTTCTACACCGAGCGAAAAATCAAGTTTCTATTCTTTCGAGAAATTAGGCCACCCAAAGAAATCTAGTTTTCTGTGCATGATACCATCAGCTTGTTGTTGCGCTGCTACTGTTTCATAGAATGTTCAGTTCTTAGAATAGATCCGCGGCCTTGCTAACTACGCGCTCTCACACTATTCTGATACCGAAAAAAGTAAGATGAAAGGAGGAAGAATCCCCCTCTCGCAAACTGTCACGGTAACATCGTTGCTTCTACAATCCCTACCGTTGCAGGACTGACCAGAACAATGATACCGAGCGCTATACAGCCCAATCCAATCAAAATGCTAACTGGTCTAGCTGCAAAAACGCGACCAATCAGCTCAACCAACCCGAGTATGAGTCCGCCTAATACATAGACCACAGAGAAGATTACAATTCCGATTAATATCATCCACTTCAACTGCATGATTTGGGTCACGTATTCGCCGATAAGCTGATCAGTAGCGTAGTTTGATAATATACCGTATAGCGTAAATGTGCCAAAAGCAGATACTGCCAAAGCAAAGACAATAGCTAAGGGCATTTTCGTCAAGATTCTCATAGTCAGTGAGAAGCCTGCTATGATGAATGCTGCGGCCACAACGATTGCCAATCCTGTCGTATCCGCCGGGACATAACGCTCATAGACAACATATCCTACGAGAATGTCAAGAATACCGACGAAGAAACCGAAATACGATGCGAACTTGATGATGTATTTCAGGATACTACCTAATAGCGGTATAGGATCGACTATTCGTTCAAGCAACCACGCAGCTGCAATGATTCCAGTGCCAACGAGCACCCAGCCAACTATCCATGGATCATGGAAGAAGGCCATTATATCTCCCAGACTTTGATTAAATATCTCAAATTGAAGCATCTTAGTACACCCAGCCTCTTTCTATTGGTTCTTGAACACCGTTGCTAAAAAACTATTCTCAAATATTGTTTGTTCCCAAAAGCATTCCAGAAAGTGCAAGAGTTACCCAGAAAGCGAACACTGAAACCACTCCAATTGCTTTCGGATGGGAAAAGCCAATCATCTGGGCATTTTGGTACCCCGCAGAACCTGTAACAAGTGCCAATGTAAGAGTAAGAGGTAGCACATCAGTTAGCCCAGCTGGTTCAGATACAGAAAACGGTCCCTCACCCAATAGCGCTCCTATGTTTAAGAAGGGAGACAGGGAGGTTATCAGTCCCAATACGATGGAGCTTGTAATGCTCAGTAGCAGCACCTTAAGCTTTTGCGCTTCTATTATGGAATCCCTTTCTTTTGCAGTTGCGGATCGTTCAACAAGTCTTGAGGCGATCATGGAAATTCTTTCACCAGCCGCTTTAGCCGACCGTTCGCACATGAGCGGAATAATACGAAACAATCTTGCCACCCGCAACCCTATGGCATGTTTCCTTGCTTCATGAAAGGCATCGGACAGGCTTTCTTCTCGATGGTAGATAGACGCAAGGATGATATCGAGGAGAGATTCCACTGGCGGGTTCACTTTATCCCTGATTTCTACAAGGGCAATCTCACAGGTATCACCAGAAGACAACCGCTCGCCCAAAAGCATGAGCAGATTCAGAAATTCATCATATTCATCAATTGCCAGTTGTTGGGAGTAGCTTTCTTCACTATGCGGATTCGGCATATCAAAATATACTGAAAAATCATCAGCAAATCTTGACTTCAGTGAGTAGTGAATTCCTATCAGCAACGGAGCCATTAGCAGCACTACCCAGTTCTGAGCAAACCCCGACAATGAGATCGCCAATGTTATGACGATGGGCAAGTAGGTTGATAGTGCTGATACGATGAGGAGTCGGCTTTCCAGCTCAAGATTCTTCTTACGAAGTGCCATATCGGCTTCGAATGATTTGCCAGAAAGCGAATCTAGCAGGACAGTCTCACGCTCAGACGAAGAGAGAATAGCCGTGATGTATCGACGAAGGTCTTTCGAAGGTTGGTTCTTCGCGAATTCGCTGAGACAGTGTTCAGGAGGAACCCCATCCTGTATCTGGAGAAGCATATCTGCAAAGGCCCTTGATAAGTAGGGATAACCCGATTGAGCTATCATCTCAATAGCATCGAACACTGTTCCTCCGGATGCATAGACCAAGACGAACTGCTCGAATATCATATCAGCATGTTCAGAAAGTGTGACCTTGTAACCATCCATGATTCGCTCCGGATGTGTGACAATGAGGTAGTAAGAAAGCACACCGCCCAGTAATGATATTGGTGCCAGTAGAAACGGTGAATTCTGACTTGCAAAGAGAAGGAGAGCAATACCTGTGAAAGCAACTGTCGAAACAAGATATGCCGCGGAATATACGGAGAGCACACTTAATGAAAGCAGAGGAGATAGGAAAGCTAGCGCTCGCTCCATATCCTCATTTTCTCTAATTTGTGCTATAGTGGAGAAGGGGGGAATTCTCGATGCAAATTGACACAGGCTCTCAAAGACCAATCGGCGTCCCTCTGGGAATTCATTCTGCTAACATAATGATAAAGGACACTATCAGAAGAAATCCGTAATCTTCTTCTGACACTGATGATTCTCGTGGATGTAACTCGCTTCAAGCCACCTCTCTAATGGAGTATACAGGTATTTGGCTATGGCCTGTGTGGCTTCCTGATAAGTCGAGTATGTTTCAGGTTGTGATTCTGTAAGTGCTCGTCTGGCTATTTCTCTAAATCTCCAGACACCAAGGGGTACCCATTTCGCCGGATCTATCTCCATAAAGACAAGCACTCCAGCTTGTTTCCTCATATCACTCAGATGTTCCAAAGCCGGTAATCTTGTCGCATAATACGCGCCAACTACATCATTGGCATAATCAGTCCGACCCTTGAACCACTCATAATCAGAAAGAATGGGTGGCTGCTCATCAGTTAGCCAGCATTCAAGAGCTTCAAACTGCCATGCGCTGGGAAGGAACATAAGGACAACCCGATTTCCAAGAGCGTAATCAGAGAATACCATGTAATCGTTTATCCATGGGTAATCTATGATTTCCTTGTGGAGATTCTTCCCAACTATATCATCTACGGCTGTGATACTCCATTTCGTTGGAACAAGTCGTCTTTTCTTCTTCTGACCCAACAGACCCACTGACAAAAGGCGGGTAAGGTGCTCCTGTCTTATACCTTCATCAAAAAGTGTCATAATGCCCCGATCAGCCCTGAAATCTGTGTCTGATGTGATATAGTCGACTTTTCGAGGAACACTCGGATTCTCTTCTAATCGGAATGAATCCAATGGTGCTGAGGGGCCAACCGGAAGCGTCCGACCTGTTGTGATTCTGTTAAATTGAGGTTTCCGAAGAAGTTGTGCCTCCGAATCAGCAGGAGAATCGGAAAGAGCCATAACTTGAGTTTCATTGAGAACACGTGGGGGGTCTACTGCTGCATCAACAGGAAACGGTCTCTTGGTACGCACCAGACTAAACCTCAACCCAATGATTTCGTCTATGCTCTTGTCTAGCCACAAATCAGGCCGTTCCATTATTGCAGCCCGTCTTCCCACCAGCGGAGGAATCAGAGGGCCCATTCTTACCTTTGGATATCCGTGTTCTCCAACGAATACAGAAGGGGGAGATGAGCCAGTCAGATTCATGCCCCTTACAGATTCATCGATGTCTACTAGGGCCTTTGCACGTAAGAGAAGAGGGCATGGATTGATGCCGCAAAGATGGCGATGTCCCATGCAGCGTGAACATACCCTCTCGTCAAATGCAATCCCGTTACCACTATGGTCAAACTGCACTTGCGGCATTCCTTGGTACTCACCTACTCATCACAATACGTTTATTTTGCGATTTTTAAATTATCACTATCCCCGGAGACATACCATCCATCCGGTCAAGAGGTAATCAATCAAATGCCTACCCGTCGTCAACGAATCGCAGGTCTCCTCGAAGAGATAGATCAACCACTTACAGCATCCGATATACGTGATATTCTTGAACTGGAAAGTCTTTCAAGAATCTATGAGGATCTCACTCACATAGCAAAAAGTGTTCAAAATGAGGGGAAGGAACTGCTCATGCGGCCCGCCAGTTGCAGTGATTGCGGATTCGTTTTTCGCAGTCGCAGGAGACCAGACACACCTTCCAAATGCCCTGAGTGCAACTCTGAGTGGATTCGGATGCCGGCGTATACCATAGTTGAAAAGGATCGCTAGAGGAACTAGTCTGGTTTATGGACACTCCTAATGTCAGAATCCTTCCTTCTAATGTGCTTAACACGGGATACAAAATAATCGGAAAGCCCATATTCAGCTGTCTCAACATAGCCATCCAAGATTACGTCTATTCCTGCTCTTGGAAGAAAATTACAGCGCTTCATTGTTTTCGAAGACAGTCGCACCCTGTATGTTTTACCTCCTCCATTCTGAAGCACAAAATCAGTATATGCATACCAACGATGCGTAGCAACCCGTCGACTGTCACTTTTCAGTATTTCACGAATTGTTCCTTTTACAACAGTCATAGCAATTCATTCCATCCATGGACCTATGAGCTTTCCATATCGGCCACCACCACCTGCCTGATATTCGATATTACCTTTCCTAAAGGAGTCAATCATCCAAGAAATTTTGACATCAATTTTGTGAATCAATTCAGTATCAGTTTGTGTTAATATTTCTATTTCGTCTCCGAAATGTTCTCTCAATTTGGAGTAGAGTGACCTAACTGTTTTGGAGGTTCGCGATTTAATTTCCAGCGCATCAGCAACCAAATCGAGAAGAGGAGGAATATGGTGATATGGTGGTCGATGAGTGGGAGAAACTGATTTGGCCTCACCAATTGCCATAGCCCGATCTCTTACACCAAGGCGAATAGCAGCCCCATCAGCAGGGCACTTCAGCTTTTTCTTGGCAATATTCTCCACTATTCCTTTCCGCTCACCTGAAGAAATACAGGGAATGTAGATGTTAAGATCATCATAACTTGAGAAAGTTGAATCTTGGACCATAACCAATGTCCTTCTGCAGGTGGGACAGAAAGATAGGTAGTATTTCCCCAATCGTGGATTCAGGCCGTAGTTTGCCACGGGTCTTCTACCTTGTTTTCTACGGAGTGCAAACGAAATCTCGTGATAAGAGGGGTTCTCCAGCTTCAACCGCAGAAACTCGCGCCCGATTTTGTCGGGAGAAGGAGAATGAGCATCACTCGAAGTCACGTAAGTCAGTGACCTTAGCTCCGGTATGTGGTCAGCTAAAGCTGTATCGGCAGAGAGCCCGAGCTCCAAGAACTTGATGTTATCACTTTCAGCACCGTAGCAATCACGAAGGTTTTCATTCTGACCTTGTCTGAAGATTGACCGGAAAGGCGTAAAGGCGTGGGCAGGGCCAATCATTCCTCCAACATCTCGTACAATTCCCGCCAGCCTTTCAGCACTGGAATTGACTCGGGGGCGACCGGTCCATTCATCATTAATATTTGGAGTGTGAGGTTGAATAAGACCAACGAGTTCATCTACAGCATCAAAATCAGGTAGGAGCACAAGATGGTGTACAGAGTTCTCATCTTCGAGCTCAGTGGTTAGAACAAACGCGATTTGTTCATGTCTGAAGGCCCCAGATTCATAAGTGAGATTCTTTTGCAAGTGCTCCTTCCAATCCGGTTGAGTAACATCGCCCGTTCCTAGAATGTTTAGACCCTTTTTCTGGGCTGCGAGTGCCATGTTAGGAATTGACATTCGCGGACTCACACCGATTGAATGAGAAGAATGGAGATGCAAATCAGTGTCAAATAAGCTCGTCATTTAGAATTTCATATCCTCACTATGACCTTCGTGGCCTCGGGCTTGTTTGAATAGCGAAATGCCTCTTCGCCCTCTTCCAGCGGAAACTCTTTCGATATCAGTCTCTTTACCTCAATTCTCCCTTTTTGGAGCATATCAAGTGCTTCATCAAATGGCCCATGACTTGACCCAACGATTTTCAATTCATTCGCCACCACTTGATCTGTATCTATACCTACCTTCTTTCCATGCAAGCTTTTCAGAGCGACCATGCCGCGGCTTCGGACTATCTCAAGAGCCATTTGGAGGCCAAGAGAATTTCCGGTACATTCCACAACAACCCGAGGTCCTGCCCCTTGAGTTACATCAGCGATAGTTTCTCTCCAATTGTTCTCTGATGTAAGCAACGTATTCCTGAGTCCCAATCGCCTCGCAAGACCAAGCTGCCATTTATTCCTACCAACGAGATAGACTTCGGCACCGTATGCATCGTAAACTTGAGCAATCAACAGTCCTAATCGTCCACTACCGATAATAGCTATAGGTTCTTCGGCTTCAATACCAGTGGCTCTAACAGTCGCTATTGCTGATGCAAGTGGTTCCGTAAAAATACCTTTCTGTATGCTTACGTCTTCTGGCAATGGGTGTATCAACGATGCTGGCACGCTTACATATTCAGCCAAGCCCCCATCTACATCGATTCCTAGAGTCTTCCTTTTTGAACACATACGAGTAAGATCATGCTTGCAGTACCAGCATCGACCACAAGACAAATCAACTTCAGTTGTCACCATCGTGCCCTTTTCAATTTCATCGACCGAGCTCTTGTGAACAACACCACTAATCTCGTGGCCAAGTACCAAGGGCAACGAAACATCCTTGTCCCCTCGCCAAATCTCGATGTCAGTCCCACAAATGCCAACGGCACGAACCTCAATCCTCACTTCACCCGGCATGACCGGAGGGCTCGGAACATCGGCAAGTTGCAGCCCGTCCTGTGTTAAGACAAGTGATTGCACTAAACACACCCTTTCCTTGCTATAATCAATCGTTCCACAGAAGCATAAATCCTTCGATAGTACTATACGAGCATGAAAGACATGAAAAATCGATTAACGAATTCCAAGGACATATAGCATGATAAGAGCGTAGAGGTCAGCACGGAACTCACACTACTATCTACGAGGTCTTGATATGGAAGAGATGGCGCTTGAAATCGTACCAGACAAGCAAGCTGACAAAGCAGTTCAGCTGGCTCTAGTAGCAGAGCAAAATGGATTCAGCAACGTATGGATTACCGATCACTACAACCACCATGGAGTGTGGCCTATATTGAGTGCTATCGCTTTGAGAACTAGTAATATACTACTGGGGCCTGGTGTGACCAACCCCTATACAATGAATCCGTGTGCTATTTCATCATCGATTGCCACTATTCAAGAAATGAGCCAAGAAAGAGCTATCTTAGGTCTTGGTGCAGGTGACAAATCTACTCTTGAATCCATAGGCATTACAAGACGGAGACCCGTAACGGCAATCAGGGAAGCAGTAGAAATAATCAGACATCTTCTTAGTGGAGAAAGGGTTACCAAAGAAGGCTCTGTATTTTCCACCAACAATGCAGGATTGAATCTTGAACTCAAGACAATCGGGGATGGTGGTATAGATATCTATGTGGGTGCTCAAGGCCCTCAGATGCTGAAGACCGCGTCTATGATTGCAGACGGTATTTTACTGAATGCCAGTCATCCTCGTGATGTGGAAGCTGCTAGAAAAATAATAACTGCAGTTCTACAAGAAGGCAACCGCGATTCGGAATCTCTCAAATTTGTTTGTTATTCATCTTTTTGCCTGCTGAATGAAGAAGAGCAGATACCATTGGAAACAAGAGTTGTTGTAGCGTATATTGTAGCCGGTAGTTCAGAACGGGTTTTAGAACGACATGGAATAGATGTTGGGAAGAAAAAGGCTATCAAAACCAACCTGCAAAAGGGCGATTATGCCTCTGCCACGAAAGCTGTCACCGGAGATATGATTGAGTCATTTGCTGTTGTAGGGTCTCCTGACGAATGTATATCGCGAATAAGAGAGCTGGCAAAAGTTGGAATCGACCAGTTCGTCGTCGGTTCACCAATAGGAACAAAAAAACAAGAAACGATAGGAAGAATAGGAGAGGAAATCATCCCACAGATTACTTAAAGAGATTCCTTCCATTTGAGGTAGAAGCAATGCAGGATAGAACAGTTCTATGTAGGAGACTAGGACAAGCCGAAGTGGCGGACTGGCTTAGCTTACCCCATGACAATCCAAAGGTGGCGGGAGATGATGCCCGTTTAACTTGGTTCTTACGTCTTCCTAAATCAATTAGCTATGTTTCATCAATAGCAGATCAGAGAGTAGGAGGAACCATTGTATACCACAACAATCTCCTGCATGACCTAGCTCTTGTATCTGTAAGACTGGACCGTGAATTTCGTGGGCACCTTCTTTTTCAGCTTATCAAGTCTTCTTTGCCATGGTTTCGCAGCCAATCCATAGAGTCTGTAACCGCTTTGGTTAATCCTGAAGCAAGTGAACATATTTTGCCATTTCCTCTGCGAAGCGGCATTCCGTCATGGGTGAACAACTCTTTGAAACAGCTGGGTTTCAAAACTGCATCAGGAATAAATCATTACGTCTTCCCCGGTTTGGAAATACAAAATGATTCCAAAAGCAGCGAATATGAAGTCACCACAAGTCGATCTCATGGCCGAACATTTGACCCGGGTTCGAAGCAAGATCGACATCTTATTCACACCCATTTTGTACCAATGATATCGCTATCACCGGATGTAACAACAGTCCATGCCCTATCCCAAGATTCAGAAGTTGTTGCAGTTGGGCAAATCATGCGTATAGAAGAACGGATCATACTTGGACCAATAGAGTGGAAAGTGGATGAAATTAACATCGATGTACTTGCTCAAGATTTCTTGGCATATCTCTCTAGACGAGAACTCAGAAATCTAGAATTAGCAATGATTCCACCCGAACAGAAGGAATTCGTTGAAGCAATCAAAAGGAGTTTGGGGGTTCAACCAGAGGTGAATGAATATACAGTCTTTCGCAAAATCCTATGAAAGGGTATGTGGAAATCCTTTTCTTAAGTCCAACCTGATAGGAGATAGGGCAACGGATGTCAAGCGTCAGCGTTAGAAAGCATGGGGATGGATTTCTCTTACGCTATGGAAGAAGGAAGCTAGGACTTGATACAGGCTTCGAAGGTGGAACAACGCTACTCTCGCATTCGCACATGGACCATGTCGGAGGTCTCAAATCTGCGCGATTCGTGGTTGCTACTGCTGGGACATTCGATACACTAAAGGCAAGAGGAGGGACTGTTCGCGGAAGAAAATTGACCATAGGCTATGGTGAATCATATGCAATTGATCAACTCAGAATCACAGCTCTGAACGCAGGCCACGTCCTTGGCTCAAGTATGTTCAAGATTGAAGTTGGAAATGGACCATCAATTCTATACACGGGGGACTTCAATACTGTTGATAGCTTGGTTCATGTGGGTGCAGATACAACCGACGCTGATGTTCTCGTAACAGAAGCAACATACGGCGAACCAACCTGGGTTTTCCCGGATAGAGAACGGGTGTACGACGATATCATCTTAGAGGTGAATAGATTACAGGAAAAAGGAAAGATACCTGTCCTCAAAGCATATTCACTCGGTAAGGCGCAGGAAGCCATAGCGCTTCTTAACAGGGCGGGTATAGATGTCATCACTGGTAATTATAGCATAGATGCTGTTTGCGACATGTATGCTAGGCACGGAAAGAAGCTTCAGCATTTCAGACTCAATGACGAAAAGACACCGGAACTACTCACGCGAGAGAGCGTTGTCGTAAGCTCATCCGTCCGGTATACGCTAGGCAATGTGAGAAAAAGAATAGATCACAACGTAGGCAGAGAATTACGTAAGAAGATGGCTGTGCTTTCCCTTTCGGGTTGGACCCTTGGGAAATACCGAGAGAAGGGATTTCCTCTCAGTGCTCATACAGATTTCCCTGGGTTGATTCGCTTTGCCAAGAATGTAAATCCTAGACTTACATACTGTTTTACTGAAAACGGAAAAACTCTTGCGGACCACCTTAGCAAAAATGGTGTTGAAGCAGTTCCGCTTGAATAGGTGGTAGCAATGAAAGAATTGGAAAGAATAAGATCTGAAATGGTAAGACCAGTTCATGCTTTTTCCTTCTTCTCTGTCTCCACCTCGGGAGAAGTACATGAGATGCTTACCTACGAGTACGATGATCCAGAAGGCTACTACAAAGGAGTGCTTAGAGATGATGATTTGCTTAGAAGCGAAGCTGAGAAACTTGGAGGAAATATGCAGTACTTCCTCGATAAAGAAAGAGTGGAGATAAACGGACAGAAGGTGAAGTCAGTCGTAAATTACGTTGATATCTTCACCAAGGGGGATACCGAAGTCGTCAGCGTAGTATATCTCATAGATTTTGCGGGTCACTTGGAGACTGGGCTTAATCGAATTGAAACATGGATTGAAGAAGAAACAGCGCCCTATGATTTCGAGATTATTTGGCGCTTCCCAGTAGGGACTCAAGTAGTTGATGTCGATACTTTGCTTGATTATGAGATATATAACGACAAAATCGTCCTCTGGGCCTTGGATGGACAGGAAGTTGGAGGCTACGAACGAATGGAATTTGAGTTGCCAAGCGAGAGATTCGATACCACCGCCAAGAGTGATAGGTGAGTATCATGATGCAAATTGCTCCTGACTACTATCTCATAGCGATTTCCCTTATCGTAACGGGAATTGCACTAATGATTCTGGGACTTATCTGGCGTTCGAAAACTCAGCAAAGTGAAAGCGAAGTCAAGAGCAAAGGGATCCTGCTCCTTGGCCCAATTCCAATTGTCTGGGGCTTTGGAGAAAAGGGTAAAACAATAGCAGTGATATTAGCCATCGCGGCTATTCTGTTGTATTTGCTGATGTTCTTTTGATTCTCCTCCATTCCAGCCACACTCGGCACATACTTTCGTTCCAGGAATGGTTCGGACAACCTTTCCGTTGATTAGACACTCAGGACAGATATCTAGTGGTTCTCCACAGGTAGGACAGCTGATTCTATGGCGCAGGCCTCTGATGCATATTATCATGCCGCACGAACGGCATTTCACCGCATGGTCAATGCAGAATTCATTTCCGCAACGGTCACATCGAAGACTTGTCTTTTTGCTACAGAGTGAACAAGACTTGGGCATTCACATAAGCCCCGTCTACAATCGGTTATTTTGATTCAAATAAATCTAGCCCCCCTTCCATTGGAAGCTCCTCAAAACTGCTATTCATTACTTGATGGGTAATACCTAGTGAGTAATACCGTGGCGTTACCAATCCCTATAGATATAACGAGGTAGATGATGGTAGAGGATTTTCAATGATTTTCAAATGTCGTAACTGCGGGAAAACATCAACTGACATCGACATGGTCCTGGATGGCGCATGCAGTTGTGGAAGCACCCACTTCCAGCTTGTGTCTCAGGATGCAACAGACGTAATGAGCAACCTTTCGGCGAAAGAGGAACTCCGCAAGCAACTCCACCGCTGGCTTGACCTGAATATCGACAGCCTAACCGAGAATGATATGCAGAATCTTAGAGTGTCAATGGAATGCATGGATTAGACCAATTTAGCCAATCCGTGATACGCTAGCTGGTGTCATCCTCTTCCAAGGGCTGTTCTATCCGAGCAATTTGATCTTGGATGGCAGACTCCAAGTCTGTCTTACCAGCGACCTTGGAAATACGCTGTACGGCTTTCAGATTATGAATTACTGTATCAAGCCAAGAAAGCATATCGCCAGGATAGACCCATAACTCATATTCTTTCAGAAGCTTTCGCGTAATATCTGAGGGGTTCAGCCCCTTCTTCCTTTTTTCTACAACCCACTTGCCAAATTCTATCTTGGGATGGCCACATTCTGGAGCGTCAGGACACTTGCACTTGAAGAAATCTCTAGTCCATCGTCCGAACAGTTCAAACATCCATCGCGAAAGGCGACTTGCACCACCATGTTCTGCGCCAACATCGCTGATGTCGAGAAAGACGCCTGAAAAGAATCTCGTGGGCATATGAGTTCTAAAAGCTGAATTAATCTCCTTCTGTACCTTCTTGCTGAAATAGATGTTTTCGAAAGGTTCCAACGATACAGCAATTTCCAAGGGTTCCATCCTTTCGGACATCCTTAGCACTTCTATCCCTTCGCTCGGGGTTAAGAAGGACACAGAAGTTGCCATTCCCAAGTCGGTCGGAATCGCTTTCCCTTCACTCACACGTATCATGCGCTTCTTTACTAGATGCTTGAGAGCATCGGACGGGGGAACTGACGCAGAAAGAAGCTGGCTGTAGTGCTTCGCCGCGGTCTTCAGTTCCATACCCCCTGAAGAACAAATCGTTGCAAGAATCTGCTCAGCGCTCCGCTCCATATTGGCAAAAGGTTCTACTTCCTCTATTTCTCCCCGAAACAAATCCGATGCAATTTCATCCTCTGTTAGCTCCTGGCCCCCGTGGTACTTGCGTTCCGGCTGCACTACCAAGTACACCTTTCCTCTATCGTGTTTGCCAAGCCTGCCAGCCCTTCCCAGCATCTGTTCAAAATCAGCAGTCGATAGCCATCTAGCTCCCATAGCTAGAGATTCGAAAATCACCTGAGACGCAGGTAAGTCTACCCCCGCACCAAGTGCCGCTGTTGTCACAACACATGCATAGCGCTGCTTGGTGTATGATTTCTCGATTCGCCGTCGTTCGTAGTAGGATAGCCCGCCGTGATATACTGCTGAAGAAACCCCATGCTCATTAAGCCAATCGGATATCCTATGACACCTTTTGCGGGAGAATGTGAACACAATTGATTGTCCTTTCTTGCCTGCGCTACTGGTAGTCCTGAATTCGCTGCTGACAAGCCTTCTCACGATTCGCCATTTGTCTTTATCATCCCTTGCGAACACAAGATGTCTTTCCAAAGGAACTGGCCGGCCGGTGTACTCTACTAACTTCAGTCTAAGCTCATCTGCGAGTGACGACGGTGCTCCTACAGTTGCTGAAAGGGCTAATTTCTGGGCTTTGGGGGCATACATCTCTAGACGATTTAAGAGACCATCAAGCTCTGGCCCGCGCTCCGGTTCGGCAAGATTTTGTATCTCGTCTATGATGATTGTACCAATATCACCTAGCTCTTCTGCTTTCCCAGAACGAAAAATCAAGTCTAAGGCTTCGTAGGTTGCAGAGATGACGTCTGATCTTGATATATCAGTATCAACTATAATCTTCCCCTCATCTCCAACTTCGATTCTGGACATGCCTACTCGTATGCCTACTCGCAAGCCAAGTTGGCGATACCTGTGTTTGAATCGCTCATATTTTTCGTTTGTGAGTGCAACGAGGGGAGAAAGGTAAAGTAGCTTCTTTCCTGTAAGAGCTTTTGGAATTCCTGCAAGTTCCCCAATAAGAGTCTTGCCCGACGAGGTGGAAGATACAATCATCATGTCTTCGTCTTCAAACAGACCAGCCCTGACTGCGATTTCTTGGACAGGTAGAAGATTGTTCAATCCTTGCTTCTTCAATACGGCTTTGAGCTCGTCCGGAATCGGTAGCTCGTCAATCGCTCTTCCTTCAACTACTTCTCCAGCTTCCAATTCATCAACCTTGGTCAGACTCGGATCACTGGCTGGATCGAAACCAGGAGACATCAGTCTCATTATGTCTGGAACCGATTTCGTTTTTCCCAAGCGATTCAAGAGATACTGTTCCATCCCCTTTGACAGGTCAATCCCAAGGCTGCTGATATCGAGCTTCAACTCCCTTCCTGCACATGCCAAACACATGACTTGTTCAGACGATGTCTTCACAGCATTCCGTCTCGACAAAACTGTAAGGCGTTTTTCACGTAGACAGCTTTCACAAACGGGCAGCGTTTTTAGAGCAGGTGCTTCTATCCGCTCAAGGTAGCCCCCAAGTTCAGAAACAAAGGAAGGCTGTTGTTGGCGCGGAATAATAATATGCTCAGCTTTTCGAAGAATATCCCGAAAGTTCTTGGGTCGAATGTATACCGGCTTGTTGTATTTCACGAACCAAGACTTGCGTATTTCTAGTAGTCCCGATTGCTTATGCCCAAATTCTATCCTTCCCGAAAAAGAAGCAAGTTGCCTATCTCTGAGCACATCTGAAAATATTTCTACACGGAGTGTCCACTCCTGCTTGGTTGCTCGCAGAACCAATGCATATGACTTCTTGAGCCTATTGCGAATATCAGCAGCAGCAACTTCCAGAACAGGTGCCTCACACGAAGACCTGAGAGCTGCAGAAAAGACTCTTGTGGTTTAGTCGCTATTCGAGAATGAACGATTCTTCATGCTTTACCATTTCTGTGTATACCTTTAGATACTCCTCTCGTACGTCCTCATATCCACTGCCAGAGCCCTCGTCAGCTTTTTCGACAATTATCCATGTATCTAGGAAATCATTTCTCTCAAATTCCAGAAACTGTCCAGAAGTGGTAGAAAGAATCCTAGAGTTGTCAGGATCGCTAAACCGTAGATTCCGAAAGCTCTCTGAAAATGGTCTATAAAGAGGAGAATTAGTGCCTCCGAGTATGAAACGTGCACGTGTTGTTCCAGATACGTGTGTGATAGATATTTTCTTCACCTCTTCATCCCAGTGCACAGTTGTAGGGATGTTGCTTTGCGTCCGTACAGTTGCTATGGCTCCAACAGGTAGAATGTTTCCTTTCTCAACAAGCAGGGACTTAATCATAGCCATGATTTCTTCGCTCTCCGACTGGGCCAAAGGATCGATTACTTCAGGGGTGATTATGTCAACCAAAGGAACTGGCTTGTCAGGACGAAGCTCAGACGGATTAAAAATCAGAGCACTAAGGGGTTCAAGGATTTCTGCAGTTCGCCTGCCTTCAACACCCTGCCCCTTGAATATGCCGGGTCCAATAAGTGCAGAGAAAACCTCCTCTCCACGTATGATAGACCAAAGCTGGCGAGATACAATGAGAGCCTTGCCATTCATCTTACACCCATCAAAAACGCCTATATCAAAATCGTAGGCTTCCACATCTAACAGCCAGTACATAGGGGTCGGAGTTTTCAATTTTCATCTCCACCCAAAAAATTGGCATCTAGAAATCTAAACACGGTTTCAACGGCAATTGCCTCCTGTTGGTCACCAGATACGCCATTCAATTTCTCTTTAGCAGTATCGAGAAGGGGTTCCAAATTCATATCGATATTCAGTCTACTGTTCAATTCAATTAGACAATCATTGAGAGCCCCGAAGGACGATTTCCCAAGATGCGTTAGTACACGAAGGACCCTGTCAATTTTTTCCTCTAGGTATTCCTTCCGTTCATCAGAAGGGCGCCTCTTAGCAAGTCTCACATCACGCTCAAGATAGTCTACGGGCCCTTCCATGTCCGGTTCGCTTTTCCCACCTCTAGTGCTGGACGTTCCTCTAGAAATATAGCTAGAACGATCCCCACGGGTTGATGGACGTGGAGCCATATGCAAAAGCAAGTGACAAGTAGCTACAACTTGCATTTCTCGAAAATCGACCTCAAGACTCTCTATCAGCTCTAGAATCTTATCAACCGATATATCAATCGTAGCTGAATCTGAAATCGGCGCAAGAGCATGATGGAGTTTTCTGAAGAATGCTTGGGTCTGTCTACGCTTGAATTTCAGCTTGCCTTCAATAGTAGCTGGCTTCCACTTCGTGATTGCGGGAGCAAAAGCCATAAGCGCATCATAAGCGTTCGATTGCGGATGCTCCTGAATCCATGTCTCAAGTACAGGTGTGGCGTAAGCTTCCGCTATTTCCGCCCTCCGTTTCAGAACCGAAATTACTTTCTCCACGGTCAAAGATTCATCTTCCAGTGTATTCTCCAGGTTGACCATCTGCCGGACTTTTCGCTCCATCTCATTATTGAATGTGTCATATATGTGTTGAATCCAGCGTCCCTCAGAGAGGGCAAAGTCCATCACGTTACCAGGTAGATTGGGAACCTCAGTGCCAACCTCAGCTCTTCTACTGAGTTCGTTGCTCAATAATCTAATAGCTTCCTTACACGACACGATTCCTTCCATATGGAGATAAAGTGCAACCATAGCAATTTGGAGCGGGCAATTCATCTCATCTGCAATCTGACGAGCTCGGTCCATTGGAACTCTATCAACATTTCTCTGAAGGGTTGTATACCGTTCCCGAAATTCGTCGATCAGCCTCTTGCGGCTTTTAAGAGCAACCTTCTCCATCTCGGAATCAATTAGCAACTGTAGGACCCCTGTTTGGCATCTAGCATGAGGTATCGGAACCAAGACATCTCTCGTCTTCCTTATTTGATAAATAGATGTTGTGCGTTCATAGTGTGGCGAAATCACTCAGAATTAACGAAATAACGAATGGTTCTTCGATATTCAACGAAATGATGGATTCCTAGCCAGTATGGGCAGACTGCCCACCTACATTCCATAGGCTAACAAGAGAAAATGAAATGCGAAACCAAGAAGAAGCGAACCTAAAACAGTAGCAAAGAACACCCTAGAGTTCGAGAAGTGTCGACCATGCTCTACGTGTACAGCGAGCCATCCGAAAGCAAATAATCCCATCACAAAGAACAATATCGATATGTAGATGAATGACCCCTCTAAGGTAATCTGTTCAATCCAGTCAAACCATTCCTGCATTTCTTTTGGCTTCCTCGCTGTTTTCTGATGCACTTCCACGGTAAGGCGAATTTAAACATCACGGTTGAAGACTAGACGTAGAATTCAGTCTCGAACTCGTGATCTTCACCATCAATCGTTACGATCCTGACAAGTTTCCCAGACTTCTTTGCAGTCTTCCGTTTTTCTGCAAAGGACATATCTGGATCCTTGGGAATTTCTATGTCTTCAATAACTAGGTCCGTGTCAAGCTCGATTTTCCCAACATCTTCAGGAATTTCATCCTTCATCTCAGGAAATAGCTGTTCAATCAGATGTTCACGAAGCTCAGGGAGGTGCTTTAGACTTCCTTTCACAAAATTTGGAGCTTTCTCATCATCGGTACGCTTCCTTCCTTTAGGGAACCGTTTCTTAATGTCGATCTTCCAAGCTTTCTCGCCGCTCTTGGGTTTAATAGAAAGCATAAAGAACGTCGTTGGACCATCTACCTCCATAAGCTCCTTCAGATGAGATAAAGGAACAACCTCTTTGAATGGAGCCTTGTAAGTGGTTGCAGTCTTGCCTGACTTCTCCTTAAAAATGAGTGGAGCAGTTATCCGGTCAAAATCTTCTTGTCTGTTCTCATAGGTGACAATATAGCCATTGACCTTCTGACTACCCTCTGGTACACCTTTCAGATAGGCTCTCAGAAATATCTTCTCCGTGCCCAAATCACCCTTGAACCATATTTTCTTGCTGGTAAAGCGGAGTTCAGCTCTCGGGCCGGGGTGAGTCCCTAGTCCGTACTTAACCAACTGCGCATGGGCAAATTCATCTGGGTTGCCTTTCACCATCTTGGTAATCCAGTTCATCATTTGTCACCTATTTCAATTCTGGTGAAACTATGCTTTAAAACTGATGCGATGTCATAATACCACTAACCCTACCAGTGACCACAAATAGACAACTACAACGGTAACTATGAGCAAAGCAATCAGGTCAACAATGACACCGGTTGTCACCATTTCTCGCATTTCTACTTTCCCTGTACTGTAAGCTATCGTCGACGGAGGTGTGCCTGTAGGTAGAGCGAAGTCCATTGATACGGCTATAGCGATTACCATCGTAATCAGTAATGGGTCAATCTCAAGTCCTGTGGCCAAGGGTATTGCAATAGGTATTAGAATAACTGCAGAACCCGTATTGGAGGCAATCATGGTGATGATAATGGCTACGGCACCTATTATGATAATCACGAGCAATTGAGGCAAAGCTCCCAGTGCATCCATCTGCGTTGCGATGTAGGTTGAAAGACCAGTATCAATCATAGCACCACCAAGTACAATACCACTTCCCAGAATCAAAAGAGACGACCAGCTAATCTCGTGGGAGACATCTTTCTCATCCAAGAGACCAAGAATCAGTAGCAATAGGCCGCCGCCCAAGGCAGTAACCGAACTCGATATTCCGTGGCCTGACCAACCTATCGCATTAGCAAGCACATCAGGAATCTGTTCTGTAAGCCAGAAAACAACTACGCCCGAGAAAACCGCTACAACAAGCTTCTGTTGTGTAGACATCGATCCTAGTCGAAGGTATTCTTCCTTAGAAACCGTCTTCAAGTTCTGAATCTCTTCGATGTCTTTTGGCAAGTCGAAACGAAACATCAACCATTGCCAGATGATTGGAAGCATGATAATAACAACTGGTAGCCCGTAAGGAATCCAGTCAATGAAACTGAATTCCATGCCAAGAAATGAGTTGATATATTTTGCTGCAAGTGGATTCGGAGGAGAGCCTACAAGAGTTCCTACTCCACCCACCGTGGCGGAATATGCTACGGCCAAAACCAGTACTTTTCCATACATGTTTCTGGTTTCCTTGCTCTCAATTTTGGATATAATTGCAATCGCAATCGGAATCATGATTGCAGCAGAAGCAGTATTGCTAATCCACATAGAAAGGAACGCACTAACACCCATAACAGTCAGTACGAGACTTGAGCCACTGCCTGCACTTCGAGAAAGGATCATTAAGGCAAGACGTTTGTCTAATTCGTATTTGCTAAGTGCACGCCCGATCAAGAATCCACCAAGGATTAGTGCCACAGAAGGGTCAAAAAACGGATTCAGTGCTTCTGTAGGGGTTCTGATGTTGGCTAGGATAACCATGACTGGAATCATTATTGAAGTAGCAACGAGACTAATACCTTCAGTAAACCACAATATCCCTACGACAGTAAGTATTGCAACAGCGGCTTTTGAATGAACGAGAGGTTGATGCTCAATGATGAATTCGTTATCACGTTGTAGTGTTGGTCTCACCGTTTGATTATACCCTGCATTGTTGGTTATCCTAACTAAGATTTCACTTGCTTTCAAAGGCTCCCCTGCGTACTGAACCACAAAACGGAACGGCGTATCCGTGTTGATTGGCAAAACCGTTCTGGCGGTCATACTCACATTTGTTGAATCCCCTATCAGGAACACTGTGCTTTGTTCAATCTCACCACTCTCAACTACTTCAATAGGTATTGAGTGTTCAAGAGAGATTTCGGGCGAATCTATAGTCAGAGTAGCTTGGTAATTGCCGGGGCGTATGTCAGTGGGAGCAATATGATAACTCACAACGCCAGCAACAAGGGCGATTGTCAAAACGATGACAGTCTTTTTCGATATACGGTACGACAAATGCATCCCTCGGCGCGTATATTCCTATGTGTTCTCGCAGATTAACCCTCTAAAAAGGGGGGCACTGCGGCAATGATAGAAGAGATACAATGTTCAGTCAATTGGTCTTTTCTCCATTATTTGCTTGATACCATAATAGGGATCAAATAGGCCCTTGGTACCGATTATAGTATATGTTTTCTCAACAAGCGCTCCTGCATGCCTTTCTAAGGTAGACATGAGCTGGCCAAATGCTTCAAATGGGCCTTCAAAAACGGTGAAGCCTGTGAAATCAGTACCGAAAGCATTCCCCGCCTCTGTGACAATACGGATTCCTTCAGGCAAAGAATTCCGGATTTCAGACCACTTCTCAAACCAGTCTCTCTTCTCTTTGTCTGTGAGATCTTTCAGTCGGTACAGGGTCAGATAGACATACTCCCGAGATCCCGTAGCCGATGATGGTTTCTCAGTGGACATGGTAAGCGTAGTCTAACCAGAGCTTATAAAAAGAGAGTGATTCACACGAGCAGAAACAGGAGATTAAATGAAGAGGCCTTAAATCCTCAGAACATACCCTGAATCTCATTGCACTTTACACATTCACTATCATAGTACGGGCATCCTTCTACATCAGTATCGCAGTAATTCACATTACCTGTTTCTTACAGTTGCGTACACTGCATGAAATTTCTGTGTTCCACCCTTCCCCTGCCAGCGCCGCCGCCCCCAAGATACCCGTAGACCCTTGAGTCAGCACGGGCTTCGTCCGGGTTCACCGGAATGGGATTCCTCCCGCGGTCCTGGCTTCCTTCTCCTGTCGTCATCCCGGGTCATCACTCCCGGCAACAGCGAGGTCTTCCACAGTGCTTGCCACGGCGTGGTCATGATCACCCGACTCAGCTTTGTCGCCGCCGCTGAGGAGGTCCGTCTGGACATGGTGAACAGCCGCGGACTCTCCGGACCTTGAATGAAGGTCCTGTATGGAGAGTGAGGACTTCCGTCGAGAAGCAGAGTCTTCTCTTAGGGTTTCGGCCGCGTGCTTCGTGACAGAGCACTAGCCCACTTGCCTAGTCCTACTGTAGAGTTGTTTCGTACTGCAGGGAATAGAGCCCCCTAGTGCTCGAGAAGAGAGAAGGTAAACACACCGTTTTGGACGGGTCCATCGGTTCACGTCACATCTTACAGAAATCTTACACTTCTATGTGCCGATTTATTTAGGATTTTGTAAAATTCCGAGCACTCCAGAGTTCTTCATACATGGGTGGAGGAACACATGTGCTGGAGATAGCAGCAGTAATGCTAGTCTATCCCGTAGCAGAATTGACGTCAGTCTCATTCTTCGGATCATATAGTGACAAAATCGGAAGAAACCCCATTCTGATTACAAGCCTCTTCATAACGGGATTTGCTGCACTTAGCTTTGCTTTTACTCCGAACGTCCCAATTCTTTTGATTGCATCAGTCATCTTTGGTTTAGGAGCCGCTTGGGAGGGGTCAACAGCCCTATCTATGATACGAGACATGTCAGCGAAGGACAATGGGGCAAATCTCATGAGCTATTACAATCTTTCAACACTGATGGGGCTCATCAGTGGTTATGGAATGGGAGCCATTCTGCTGGAGTTTGGTTTCATGCCGGTTCTCATTCTGGGAATTACAGGTTAAGCCTGTCTTATTAGCGGACTCATAGCAAATATCGGGTTTTCGGAAACCCGAACGGATATTCAAGTCCAAATGAGTGTTTCAGATCTTGTAAAAGAAGTAGCTAGTGACCGCAGAATTCAGAAGATGATACTATTCTACGTGCCAATCATTTCAATGTACGGTCTTCTCATTGGATATGCTCAGCGTATTATCGAAAGCGAATTCTACATCACAGCCATCGAGTTCATAATTCTGTTCGGAATGCTTAGAAGAGCCTTGCTTCTGGGCATCATCGCCATGGGTATCTATCCGATTGCTTGAAAAAACGTCGGCCATTCATTATTAGCGGTCTCTTGGGTTTTGGTGTGCTTGCATATCTGCTGCTAGCAAATTCTGATAATATCAGCGCACTTTGGTCGAAATGGCCGCTTCTACCAGCTCTTGGATATCTCGCTGGTATATACCACCAGCATCCATGGCTTATCTTACCGATGTGTCTGAGGAAGAAACACGGGGTGCTACCATGGGAGTGCATAGCATTTTCTTCGGCTCTGGTATGCTAATTGGACCAGCAGTTGGGGGTTTTGCCTTTCCCCCTATAATCTCCCGGGACTTACAGTTGTGATAGCCATAATGATAGCAGTTGCCATTATTGGAACCTATTTCCTGCCTGAAATCTATGAAGAAAAGACCGAATTGCCGTGATTGGGTGCTCAGCAAAGGTTAATAACGGCCTTGCGAAACTCACACAATAACTCCGTTAGGGGAGATTAATAATGGTGAGATTGACAACGCTTAGCAATATAATCGCTGGAATCGGGCTTACAATCTTAGGATTCTCTGTAATCCTGAAATACCTGCTTCAAGGTGTACCCGCACAGGAGAATACGCCTTTTATCACGTGGGTAGTCGGTGCGGCCCTCATGATTCTGGTGGTTGTGTTCTCGCTCATAAGCACATTCACTGAGCTAACTGGTTTTGTGCATCCAGAAGACAAGCTCATGAGTAACATATTCGTGTTCCTGATGGCAATCGCGACAATTTTGATCTACGGTATATTCAACACTGCCGTTCAAGATACGGTTTTCGAGATGGCATCGATGATAGTCATTGCATACGTGTTCCTATTCATTTTCAGCTACTTCAGCACTACAATCACTGAAGGAGCAGATATCAGTCAAGTAAAGGAGATGACTTCGCGATTCATGCTCGTTTCATTGTTACTTGGTTCACTAATGGCAGGCCTCATGGTAGGTTTGGACTGGATTAGGATTTCAGTAGGCAGCTACGAGTGGGCTGCAGTTGCACTAGGCGCCTTTGCAGTGGGCCTTGTCCTAACAATGGGTATCGCGCTTGGAAGAAGATACGAACCCGTCGGTGAATAACAGCATAAGAATACGGGGGTTAGCAGCCCCCTTCTCGATTTCTTTGAAAGTATCTATCATTCTTCAGGCACTTGAGAGTCTACAGAAAATAACAGAGGAGATAAATACATAACACCTTTTCCGAACTTCACCCAACCAGTGAAGACCCAAGCTCCTCTGTGTTTATGCAGGTGGTGTAACTAGTGACAGACGACAAGTTATGGCTAGGAAGGTACCTAGATGATGAAGGGCAGAAAACCGATAGGAGATTTGAGATAAGCGTCGATCTTCTACGCAGACATGGGGGAGTTTTCGGGTCCACAGGTTCTGGAAAGACCGTATTGAGCAAGGCCATAATAGAAGAAGCCGCACTCGAAGGAATTCCTGTGCTGGCTTTCGATCCTCAAGGGGATATAGCATCCTTGATGCTTCCGGGTGATCCAGAGGAGCTTGAAGAGAAAGGAGTGCCCCCAGAACGACTGGAACAATACATGGAAAAAGTAATCGTCCGTGTCTTTACCCCCGCGAGCAGCAAGGGTTTGCCGGTATCTATCAATCCACTAAAATTGCCTGACAAGAAAGCAGATCAAGATGATGTTATCAGATTGCTGGACAACTCAGCAAGAACCCTTGTCAAAGTCCTAGCCAAGGTTGCTGGGCTATCTAGCTCGTGGGAAGCCAAGTCATTCGCTGCTGTATACGAGCTTCTGCGTGCAGTTTGGGAGGATGATGAAAAGGAGATTGGATCTCTAGCTGAATTGGCAGATATGCTTGAAGCGGACAAAGAGGAGGTAGGAGTGGATTTGAACCCTTACATGAAAGCTTCACAACGACAGAAGCTTGCTACATCAATTAGAAGCTTGACTGTTGGTTCTTCACAACTCCTCTTCAAAGAAGCAGGTCAAATTGATTTTGACTATATGACCAAGGATGTCGATGGTAAGACCCCAATCAATGTTCTTTTCTTGAAGACACTACGAAGCGAGGAGGAAAAACACTTCTTCATTTCTATCGTGTTAAACCAACTGTATTCTTGGATGCTAAGGCAAGGATACAGTGAGGATCCCAGAATGATTCTTTTCCAAGACGAGGCGGCCCCATTCATTCCTGCAGGGATGAAATCACCCGGGCCAAAAGAAACATTTCTCCTACTCTTCCGACAAGCCAGGAAGTACGGGGTAGAATGTTTGATTGCTACGCAAAGCCCCAAAGACATCGATTACAAGGCGTTTGAGCAATTCAACACCATCGCCTCGGGCAGAATCAGCAGCAAACAGTCTCTGAAAGTCCTCGAACGGATTCTTGAGCCTATTGCAGGAGAACGAGCTGCTGAGAGAATCATAGATTCACTACCGGGACAACAGACGGCAAATTTCGTCTTCTCTTCGGCGGACCTCAGACCAAAGGTCAATCAGATAGGTGTCAGATGGCTCCTTACGAAGCACGTGACATTGACCGAGAAAGACGTCGAGAGGCATATGAAGGAACTCGTAGAGAGAAGGAAAAAAATCCTTGCGAAGATGGAACAGGAACGGAAGAAACGGGAAGAGGCCAAGCGAAAGGAAGCTGAGAAAAGGAGGAAAGAACGGGAACGTCAGAAAGAGCTGGAAGAACAACGCAAGAAAAAACAGCAAGAAATTGCCGCTAAGAAAGCGAAGCTTGCCAAGGCAGATGATGATGAAAAGGTAATTGAAACGAAAGGAAAAACGGAGAGGGTCTCCTACGACGATATCATTAACGGACTCATTGCGCGTATTGAAAAAGTTGCACGCACAACTCATGGCCTCAACTTCCTACGTGAATTAATCAAAAGAGGAGAACTCAATTACGAAAAATCTCTCGTCTACTACCTGACCGAAACCCGTAGCGTCATCAAACACGGATTTGTGCGAAAAGAGAAGAAATCCGTGGAGCGGCATGGTGGACGCATGGAACCCCACATTATCTTCGATTTTGAACAAGCGGTCGAGAAGGTAGCCAAGAGTATGGGCATAAAGAATCCCGAATACCTCGATATGGAGAGGCTAGAAAACACATTCCTACACGTGGTCAACACAGCGAAGAAGAACAATATGATTGAAAGGATTGCGCTCGGCAAGCCTTTTCTTGAGTTTGAAATCGACTAAGAGTGGAAGAATTTAGTGGCACCAACTTCACATTTGACCCACCGGTCATACATGTCACGGGTGCTCTTTGCTGCTTCAGAGAAGAGTTTCGCCTTGATTTCCGGTGCACAATAGACCATAACAAGTGCTGTTTCTGTATCGTCACGAATTCTAGTATATTTTGAATCATGTGTTGCATATCCGAAGCAGATTATTCGCTGTTCATCCGCAACAACAATATCACGCTCTCTACATTCTATCTCTTCACCATCTATTCTCTCGAATACCTCTCCGTCCCTTGCAGTCCTAACACGGAGTGACCCCTCAATTCCTGAAGTATCAGCCAAACCAATAGGAAATCTATGAGAAACTGAAGCAAGATTGGCAATGTCTACAACATTTGATATCCTCCAGAGACCGTGACCGCGAAGAATTCGCCGGAGAAGTGCCTCACTGGACACCCTCGTTTTGGTAGGATCCATGCCAAAGGACCAGTAAAAGTCACGGAATGCACTCAGGATTTCATCGTTTTTCAAGTCATCACGTGAATACTGCTCTCTGATCTTCTTGAATACCTCGGATTCGTACTCTAGAAAAGAATCCTGCACAGGAGAAACTTCCACATTGTAGAGCTCAATAACCGCTAAGGATACGTTAGTCCTCCGAACTTCAAAGCATACGTCAATCTCACCAAGTGGAGTGTTTGATGACCTAGTCTCTGCATTCATAATTAAGCTATGACACCATGAGTCTTCAAGGTTATGGCCATTACAGCACTATTAGACCAGCATGTAAGATTTGGTTTGCCCTGTAAACCCGTCCGTGCGGGATATGGAAAAATGTTAGTGAATAATAATGAGGACAGACCTAGGCAGAATAAAGAGATCTACCATTCGCTGATAAGCAATTGGAGCTCTTCCAAGCTGTTAATCATCACATCTGGATTCGTATCGAGCCCGTCTGCTTCATACGCGACAATATCATCAGGATTTCGCTTAACTAGAATAGTATACAAACCCGCCGCATTTCCCCCTGCAATATCTGAAGCTGGATTATCGCCAATCATTACGGCATCATCACAATTATAGCCCATAGTTTTCACTGTTTCAACAACAATCTCAGGTAATGGCTTTCCGACTATTGTTGCCTTCTCTCCTGTTGCATCCTCAACTGCAGCAGTTATGGAACGCTCACCCAGATACACATCCTCTTTTCCTAGATAGATGCCAGGATAATCTCTACTACCACTAATGCAGAGTAATTCGGCTCCATCCCTAACACATTTGGTTGCGAAATTCAAACGCTGAAAGCTCAAATCTCGATCCGCACCAATAGCAACAAAATCGATTGGGGGATTATTGACTACGTTCAGACCTTTTGCGATGAAATCTTCAGTGGCTCCACCTTCGCTTATTACAAAGCATCTAGCATCAGGATTTCTGTTGAAGACATAGGCTGCCGTGGCTGCCCCCGCAGTGAATACCGCCTCTCGTGAAAATGGAAAACCAGCCCCCTCTACTGCTGAGTGGACTTGCCTAGCTGAAAGTCGGCCAACATTTGTTAGTATACCAATTTGTTTACCAGCATCTTCGAGAGTTCGGCAGCATTCTATAGCACCTGGAAAGGGAGTTGGATGCTCTACGTCTTGTATCAGTGTATTGTCAACATCAAATAGCCAGAGTGATTTCTCATTAAGCTCCATTACTAACACCGTCTTTGTGAAAATTTTGCTTTGATAGCTTTCCGGTGTAAACCGAGAAAGCAGGGTTAATCTTCTTTATCAAGAAGCGGTATGACGCATATGAAGCGAAAGTCCTCTGTGCCCTCCGTGTTGTCATAGCCATGTGGTTTGTTTGGATCTATGAAAATGATGTCATCCTTCTTAGCGGTCTTACCCTCAAGATCTCCGAGCATTTTGGCTTCACCACTGAGTACAAAAATCTCATGCTCTTCGGGATGAGTATGTGAGGGGATAATTCCACCGGGCTCAATCTTGAACCAACGCATTGCGTAAGTTCTGGCACCGCTTCTTCTTCCTACGAGCCATCGCATGGTGGTCTTCTTGCTGCCTTCTAAAGTAACCTCGATTTTCTCCCTTTCCTTGTAGTTCGTTATATACAACTTCAATCGACCTCGTAAGACTCACTGGAGTGTGGATTTTCAATGGATTGAATAAATGGCCTCCGATAAAAGGATTCAGCTGTAGGATATGCCAATCGAATGATATTCTGAGAAAACTATTGGTGACAAAAAGCTTAATCTTGAATCGGAAACGAATAGATGTGAGTATGAATCCCGGGGTTTACTCCCAGTAGCCGTAAGGGAGAATGCACTAAATGAATGACGACAGCACATATATCCGAGCCAAATTCACTGAAATAAACAAGTCCATAGAGCGCCTAACTGAAACCGTGAACAAAATGGTGGATGTCATTTCTATCATTTCGGAAGTGCGGGATGAAATCGGGGAGCTAAGGCTTGAGGTAGCAGCAAACCGAGAGAAGCTGGATGAACTCAAGCTCGCTGCCACGCAAAAGCCGGTAGAAAAACCTGTGGGCGAAGAGAAGACAAAAGTGAAAGGAAAACAAGGAGTATCTAATGCAAGGTCAGTTCTGGAGAATCTCCAAATACAGGTTAAGGAGGGAGCAATTGCCAGTGAGCTAGCTGAGCGTATTTCTGAGGCGTCCGATACCGTGGAAAAAGCAATTGGCTCTGGGTCTCTAACGATTAAAATGGATAGGTGGCGGCGTATTCTGAAAACCTACAGCAGAGTAGATAGTGTCAACCCAAACGATGTTAGGAAATTGAAGGCAGATATACGCGATTGGATTGACGAAATACAGGCAAAGGAATAAGACTCCCAGTCAAGAGTAAGGTTAACCAACATGCAAGCTCAAGCCTTAAGAAGGCTACAACGTATAGAGAATAACAGATACTGATTGATGCGGGTGCATAGATTGGGATTATCAAGAGAGACGGAAAGACAAATCATTGCAACAATACAAGAATTTCCAGAGCCTCACAAGTCAGATATACTAGCTCTGTGGGATGAGTGGGTAGCAAGCAAACCTGAACCGCCCTTCTATTCGAGCTGGTCCGAATTTTCCGATCAATACGATGATTCTAGTTCTCTCTATAATGAACAACGAATCTACCTGAAGAGAGTCAAGAATGAGCTAAAAGAGATTGAAGTACCACTGACAATGTGGCAGAAAATCGCAAAAGGATTGGCTGCAGTAGCAAGTGTATTTCTGGTTGTCTTCCTAGCTTTGTCCAGAGTTGCAAGGGGTTCAGACTAAGGAATATCTCGTCACCGAAGAGGTGTCTACTTATATTCCACAAGCTTGTAGATTATTATGAGGTCACACGTTCTTGCACTTCGATTTACCTGAACAAATGAGAAATCAACTCGAGCGAGCCGCAAATCGAGTCAAAGCTGCAAGGCGCCCTCTCGCTATTTCTCACATCGATACGGATGGTATCACTGCACTCGCTATCGTATGCCGGATGTTTAGAAGATTGAAAAAGAGCCCTTTGTGGAGAAACATCCATCAGCTTAATTCGGAGACCATTCGAGATGTAAGGAAGCTCGTTTCTGAGAAGAGACCAGATACGGTTATTTTCAGTGATTTGGGAACTGGGCAGATGCCTTTAATTATCGAGGCACTCGGAAAGCAGGAATCTCTTGAAAGCATCATTGTGTTGGATCACCATCTTCCCCAGAATAATACGGAAGGGTATTTGCAGAAGCATGCAAACAGTCCTATTATCGAAGTTAATCCATGCCACCACGGCATAAGTGGAAGCTCTGACCTCTCCGGAGCAGGAACTGCATTTCTCTTGGCCTACGAGGTATCCGGAAAGAATGCAGATTTGAGCGAGCTGGCTGTAGTTGGTGCCACAGGCGACCTGCAAAGGTATTATGGCAAAGGATTCTCTGGCGTGAACCGCCAAATACTCGAAACAGGGGTGGAAAGTGGAATGGTTCGATTAGACCGCGACCTCACATTCTTCGGAATCAATACTAGACCACTACCGTTTCTTCTAGAATATGCAACCGATCCATACATTCCCGGTATTACTGGGAATCGGGACGCATCCTTTGAGTTCTTTGAAGCCCTCGGAATACCAATGAAGGTAAACGAAAGATGGCGACGATGGGTGGATCTCAATACACAGGAAAAACAAGTTGTAATTCAACATCTGATGAGTCTCATTCTTCAATCCTATCAAGATGCTCGAAAGGCGCAAGGGATAGTTGGCGATGTCATAACATTACTGAATAGACCCGAGAGATCTGAACTCCGAAGTGCCAAGGAGTTCTCAACCCTGCTCAATGCCTGCGGACGGAACAGAAGAGCAAAAGTTGGAGTCAAAATCTGTCTGGGAAATCAGGAGGCATACCAAGAAGGAAGGACTCTACTGAGAGAGCACAGAAGAAACCTAGCTACCGCCCTTCGAAGAATTGAGACGCACGGTTTCGACGAAAGAGAAGGGATGTATCTAGTGCAGGATTCTGAGATACAAGACACCATCATTGGTATTGTCATTGGTATGGCTCAGTCATCCCGGATTTTGCCCGATGATAAGCCAGTTATTGGCGTCACTACCAATACTTCAGAGAAGAGCAGCCTAGCAAAGCTTTCTGGGAGAACTTGCAGAAGACTGGTAAACCGAGGAATCAATCTAAAGGAGACGTTTGTTCATTGTGGTGAATGCCTCAACACGAAATACGATGCACTTGTTGTTGAAGCAGGAGGCCATCCAATGGCGGCTGGTGCATTTATTCAGCCAAATAGGTTAGAGGAATATCTAGATTTGGTGTCCAGAAACCTCAGTAAAAAACTAGTCTAAAAAAGAGAAAGAGGAGGAGGGTTACACCCCTCCACTGCTAATCTAATACTTCTCAGCTGTCAACCTTGCCCCAATTATACCGGGTACGAATAGAAGAGCAAAGGCTACAGCAAGATCTATTGGAATGTTCCTCGCGATATCTATAAGCAGCTCAACAGAACTTGGGCCAAGGCCCAGTGTAAGAATGGTGTAACCTAGAAAGAAGAGGACCATCGAAATGATGGATACGAAAAGCATCCTCACACCGCTCTTTGATATCAGTCCAGCAATGAATCCTGCTACGCCCAGTGCAACTAAAGGTCCGTATGCACCACCAGTAGCGAATGTATAAGGAAACACCAGTTGACCAAACAGGAGAGCCCCCAATATCTCCAGTTCACCCGTTATATTTCCCGAATTTAGAATTATCTGAATCTGTTCAATACTTAGTCCAAGAATCTGAAACGCACCAATAATAATCGCCACAACGAGGGCGATTATCAAGGCCGTGATTGTTCTGAATGGCATTATTCCTTCACATCTCCGTGTATTCTAGAATCGTTCTATAGGTATTCTTCTGTAGACTTTTATATACCTTGAGTCGGCACCATCACTATTGAAAAAGTTGACGATATTGTTGTTATAAAATCAAATGAGTCGTCAATTCGCTATTCAAATGCACAGATACTAACAAGCAGAAACAAAAACATGAATCACTCCGATATCTTGATATGACTTTCCACAGAGCTTTCGATACCCGCTAAGGCATTCTCAAATCTGATTCTCAGTAGTATTTGTCATAAGTAGTATCAATGGCTAAACTATGCTTTCTAAGGAGCTGATGAATCATCTCAGGGACATCCAGCGATTGTAAGTCCGAAAAGGAAAACCAGTCAACTTCAGCTTTGGGGTATTCTGGCCTAGTATCTTCGTCTAGTGCTCTTGCAAGGTAGTGATTCAAAACGTAGTGAAACTTGATTCGGTCGTCATCATCGCGAATGATGACGTCTGCCGTGCTTAGCAGATTCAGCACGTCAACACTAATACCCGTCTCTTCGTGGACTTCACGACTAACAGCCTCTATTTGTGTTTCTCCCAGTTCAATGAGTCCTCCAGGGATGCTCCAGCGTCCCTCACCTGGATCCTTGTCACGCCTTACGAGTAAAAGTCCTCTTTGACCAACCACAATCGCTCCAACCCCCACAAGTGCTTGTGATGAATATTCTCGAGACCCCATAATCGTCACCCCCAAGAATCACATTTCAGCAAGGGAATCAGGCATCGGGATGACAGAATTGCATTCCAGGCAGTTTCTGTCTCTGTGAATATCGAAACCATTCTGCTTTTCATAAGGTAATCGAAGATACGTTCCGCAGTGCCTGCAGTGAATCTTAACATACCTCCGAAGCTTGAAAGACATAGTCCAAGCATGTTCAGCTTCGTCTGATAATCCTAAGGCCTCATATGCTGTAGCCAGTTTTACCCAGAGTGCAGCTGAACACTGGCATTCAGTCACAAAGTCAAGCATACAATCAATGAGTTCTTCATATTGGCCAAGATTCTCGTAGATGTATGAGAGTGCCTTCCATGAATGAGGGTTATTCTTTCCCATATCACGGATTTGATCGATCAAATCGTTCCGCTCATCTGGTTTATTCTCGTGATGGGCTATGACCGCTAATCGGGATAAAATCGTTAGATTGGTGGGTTGCTCGGCTAGTGCTTGCTCAAATAAGAATCGCGCTTTTTCGTAATTTTCCTGATGGAGGTGCAATTCTCCTTGTAAGAACAGCGTCCGAGAATCCTGAGGATTAAGGTTGGAAGCCTGTTCCACATATGTTACGGCCTTTCGAACACGACCCTGCCTAAGGAGCATGTACGTGAAATTCGACAAGGCCAAGAGGGATTCAGGTCGTAGCTTGTATACTTCATACCACTGCCGACAAGCGCCTGTGCAATCTCCTAATCTGTAAAGGCCAATAGCATAGAGACTCCTCAAATAAGCACTATCGGAAAAACGGCTGAGAGCATCACGAACAGTTTCAATCAGTTCAGTATAGCGTTTCTGTGACAGCAGAATTCTGCCAACATCTCTCCAGGCTTCTGGCTCATCTGGATCGAGGCGAATTGCGCGCCGCAAATGTATTTCTGCCTCCTCAAGCTCACCGAGAGCCTCAAGAGCTCGACCAAGAAAAAGAGAAACCACACAATGCTCTTCCAGCAGTTCGTCCGCCTTTCTCAACACATTGACGGCTTTCTTAGCTTGCTCGGACTGGACGTATGCAATTCCAAGAAGAACAAGTGTATCAGGATCCGAATCATCTTTCTCAAGGTTTTCCTCAAGAAGAGCTATAGCATCCTCAAAGCGACACTCAGCGAGTGCGTGCTTTGCATGCTCTATCGTTTCGGAAGTCACTTGTTCTAATGCCCCGCTAATTGCTAGTTCCCATGCTGGCTGAGAATCCAGATGGTTTTTCTTGTAAGTGTAATGTTCAATCGGATTATAAAGAGATTAGTTTATGGCAGCTTGAATCTTATGTCCCCCCTTGAGTATGCTACCCCGTTTGAAAAACTTCATGCTGCGAGCCTGCTAGCCCAAAAAGCAAGGATAAACAAGTTTGCTTGTGCAATCAAAACCCATGTTGCTGACGGTGATTATGTTGTTGAACTAGGATCGGGTTCAGGGCTATTTTCACTTATCGCGGCCAAAGCTGGAGCAAAGAAAGTAACAGGTGTGGAAATCAACCCCGATTCTATTGCTTACGCCAAAGAAGCAGCGAGGATCAATGGGTTAGAGGAAAGAGTTGAATTCGTAGAATCGCACTACCTCAGTTTCAAACCACAACAGAAGGCTGATGTGGTTATCTGCGAGATGCTATCATCAATGCTTCTGGTAGAACAGCAAGTGACAGCCTGCTATCATGCTGTTTCAAGTTTGTTGAGAAGTGGAGGGACGATTTTACCACACAATGCTCGAGTCTATATTGCCCCTGCAACATGCCCTTCTTTGCTGGAGAGATTCAGATGGAATCAACTTAGCTTTCCAAGAGTTCCCCAGACTGTGGGACCTGATAAATTTACACCACTAAGCGAACCCAAACTCCTGGCTGAATTCGATTTCTCAAGACAAGATCCTCCTGAGCGGGTTGACAAGATACTCGAGTTCCGCATCCAAGATGATGACCCCCTAACAGGGGTAGTGGGGTATTTTGAGGTCGCAGTCGATGAGGAAGTCACTCTACACATGGATGACGGGTGGAGACATCTTTTCCTTTCATTCGATACTGCAAAACGCGTCTCTGAGGGGGATGTGGTGAGGGTCCATATTTCATATATGCCGGGTCATGTCGACACACTTGAAATGCAACTCAAGTAAGGATACTAGACTTGGATTATTTCCCCAAGTCTTTCACAATACTGTTATGGAGCGGACATCAAGCTTTTAACTGACAGCTAGTGATTCCATACCCGGTAATCCATAATGAAATTAAAAGGACCACTCTGCTATCTGCTTGACTTTGATGATATATATCAATACGCATATCAGACAAGCCAAAAAATCAAGAAATCGGGATGGCGGCCAGATGCGGTTGTCGGTGTTGCACGAGGGGGATGGGTCCACGCTAGGTTACAGTGCGATTTCTTGGCAGTGAAGGAACTCTACAGCGTCAAAATCGATCATTGGGGAGTTACAGCCACGAAGGACGGCGAGGCCAAGCTAACCTGTCCAATAAAAGTTGATCTCGAAGGCAAGCAAGTTCTAGTAGTAGATGATATTACTGATACAGGGCAAAGCCTTACATTGGCTGTCAATCACGTCAAGGAAGAAGGCAACGCTAAGGACGTCAAATCTGCAACCCTCATGCATATCCAGGGTTCAGAATTCGAGCCTGATTTTTACGGAATTTCCATTAATTGGGCCTGGGAAATTTTTCCATGGAACTTCTTTGAGGATTTAACTTCATTGGTTAAAAAGATATTTGATGGAGAAGGAACCGACGAATTAAGCACTCAACAGCTCAAGAAGCAACTGCGTGAGTACAACAACATTGTTCTCTCCGATGAACGCCTTTCCAAAGTCAAACAGCACATGGGAGATCTTGACATCATCGAATACCCATTGGACAAGAGATGGCGACTCAAGGAATGAAACTCGTCATCTATTTATGGGATGAACGGAGCTTCCGTCATAGAAAAGAAGAGTTGATTATACATGGCCTTCGAAGTTGAACCGTCACTTGTTCCGGTGGACGCGGATAAGAGAGAAGATTTGGAAAATCTAATGCCCATTGAAATCGGGCTTTTTGGTGGTAGCGGGAATTATGACCCCGCAGTCATAGAAAACCCGATTGAAGTCAAGGTTTTCACCCCCTATGGTTCCCCTTCTGACAATTTCATTGTTGGTGAGGTAAAGGGTAAAGGTCTTGCATTCTTGGCAAGGCATGGAAGAAATCACCATTTACCACCGCATAAGATAAACTATCGAGCCAATGTATGGGGAATGAAGAGCCTCGGTGTGAAGAGAATCATAAGCCCCTGTGCATGCGGTAGCCTACAACCCGAAAAAATCGATCTGGGCGAATTTGTAATAGCAGACCAGATTTTCGACAGAACGTTCGGTCAAAGAAAAGACACCTTCTTCGATGGAGGAACCATTGCCCACCTGCCATTCGGAAATCCATACTGTCCAGAAATGCGCGAGTTGACTATTGAGACGGCCAAGCACCTGGACTACAAGGTGCACGAAGAGGGAACCTATGTCTGCATCAATGGGCCAAGATTTTCAACCTACGCAGAATCGATTTTCTATCACAAACAAGGCTTTGATGTTGTTGGTATGACTGCCTATCCGGAGACATCGCTGGCACGGGAAGCTGGAATCTGTTTTGTGTCCATTGCTATGCCCACTGACAAAGATGTCTACGGGGAGAGTCATGTAACACATGAGCAAGTCCTCAAGACGATGTCTGACAACATTGAGCGAGTCAGGAAACTCACCTACGAATTGATACCGAGGATCCCTGAAGAGGCTAGTTGTGACTGTCAGACTGCGATGTCTAATGCTCTATTCTAAAGACAACAGAGGATTGTGAGCCAAAAAATCAAGGCTCACAATCATTTTTCAATATCTCACTTGGACGCGAGACTTAGATTCATTACTGGGAGATGTTTACCAATCGTCGTCTTCGTCCCAGTCTTCGTCTTCGTCCCAATCGTCGTCTTCGTCCCAGTCTTCGTCTTCGTCCCAATCTTCATCGAAACGCATCAACGATGTTTCACCTAGGAAGTTGCTGTCCAATAATTGAGTTAAGCTTACGGTCGGCGACCAACTACTTTATGAGTGCAGTAAAAATAGAATACGGATAAGAATTCGAAAAACAAAGGAAAAAAGGGTTTATCCACGTCGATATCGCCTCTGAAGAACATAGAAGCCGATTATAACCCAGAAAAAGGAATATGAGAAAGACCCATAATTGTCACTACTGACACCGTGAAGAAAGATATCCAAGAGAAACTGTTTAAACACTAACTGGTAGGAGGATATGCCGTGACAGTACACGATTTGAATATGAGTGATGAGGGCGACGAAGGCACTAAGGTCAAACATAAGAGAAAACGCTATCTCCTTCTTTTACCGAAACGAGAAGAACATCACAAAAAGATAGGGAAATTTCTGAAATCCAACTTTGCCCTCAAGAAACAGGTAACTGGAGTCTATGTTGTACGTGGCAGTCCAAGGAGACTCAGGGATCTGCTAGCAGACATTTCTCATATTATCTTGACGGGGGCTCGTCAAATACCAAAGGAGAACGATGACGATTCAGAGGGGGAATTTCGAGCATACAAAATCGTGGCTTACTCACTCCCCAAATCAACTGTGCAACAAAGAAAGAGGGTTCAAAGACTCTGTGAGAAATCCGGTGGGCTCAAAATCCAAAGAGGTGTACTTCTATTTCCCCACCTGCGAAAGCGAGAACACAAGCGTTTCTATTCCGAGGGCAACAAAACTGGGTTGCTAGATGCAAAGAGAACCTCAGAGAGCATAAGCAAGGCAGGGGTTCCCGTTTCACGTTGGGCAAGACTTCGACCATTGGGGACAAAGAGCAATGATGTGCTTGAAAGGCTGATTGCTTCTGCATCAAGAGCTGAACTGAAAAGACTCAACAAGAGAATCGCTCGGTTAAGTGAGCGTTCCAAAAATTCTGGGACCAAGATAGAGAGCTTGAAATCAACCTATTCGGGCCTCCGAAACCAGATAAAGCGGATGCGCACGAAGTATGCTCTCCTTCACAGAATGTGGGGAGTAGATGCCAAGAAGGAAATCCACAGCAGCTACAACAAGCTTCTCAGAGTAAAGAAGTATATCAAATCTAGCAGGTAGAAAGACCTGCAACTAACAAACTGGGTGCACTTGAAGATTCATTTGTAGAACGCCACATGAATTGAATGATAGATTTCACCACGCTTCAAACTCATCTTCTTCGAACTCATCATCCCAATACTCTTCAGGAAGCTCAACATCATCCCAAGTCTCGTCAACCACAGGTTTGGATTTTGTTTTTTTGGGATTGGACTCTTCTGATTCCGACATTTCAGAATCACCCTTGATTGAATGTTTGAAACGGACAGATATGGTCTTTTCTATACATCCCTCGAATAGTACAAAAGAAAGAAATCTCTCAGTATCATAGATAGCATACCCTTACTGAGAGACGAATTCCGATGAAAGAGACAAATGGTATCAGACTAGGTGTTGGGCAAATTCAACCAGTTGTACCAAAAACCACGGCCAATCTGAAAAAAATCGAGA
Source organism: Candidatus Thorarchaeota archaeon (assembly GCA_046482545.1). Taxonomy (GTDB): domain Archaea; phylum Asgardarchaeota; class Thorarchaeia; order Thorarchaeales; family Thorarchaeaceae; genus WJIL01. Next base: position 33,321 of record JAWOEX010000019.1, on the reverse strand, counting down.
AGACGCTGGATGCATCTGCCTCGGTCAACATAGACATCTTGGTTCTTCCTGAACTGGCAAACTCCGGTTACGTATTCAATGATAGGCAAGAGGCAATGGTAAGTAGCGAAGAAATACCCGGAGGTGAGACCTCGCAGATACTTCGCGAGTGGTCCAGAAAAGATAGGCTGATAGTATGCGGTATTTGTGAACGAGATGGTGACGACCTCTACAATTCTGCTGTAGGCTTTGGAAATGGTAAAATGATCGGAAAGTATAGAAAAATCCACCTGTTCGATAATGAACTGGATATTTTCTCCGCAGGGGCCAAAGAACCACCTGTTATCAATCATCTTGATTTCAGATATGGAATGATGATTTGCTTCGACTGGGCATTCCCTGAGGTTGCAAGGATACTCGCACTCAAGAATGCACAGGTCATTCTGCACCCTGCTAACTTGGTGCTTCCATTTTGTCAGAAGGCGATGATTACGCGTTCTATTGAGAATAGGGTCTTTACAGCAACAGCAAATCGTGTCGGTGAAGAGCGAGGGGTGTCTTTTTCAGGGCAATCACAAATCACCACTCCCAAGGGAGAAGTCCTTGTGTCTCTTGAAGAAAAGGAAACAGGCGTTGCTTTCATTGACATAAATCCAACTGAAGCTGATAACAAAATGATTACCGACCGAAATCATGTGCTTAAGGACAGAAAACCTAGCCTGTATTCAAGAGTCACTGCTTATGACGCGGATCTTTAGGCCGCCTTCCCTCTACCTCGTTGGAAGGATATTTCTCTCGGTTAACTGCCATTTTGGAGATAATAGCATTTGACGGATCGATTGAGGCAACATCAGCTAACCGCAGGAGATAAATCATGGCATCGGCAATTTCATGTGATATCTTTATCCGATAGTTGTCCTCACTGAGAGCTTGTTCTACTTCCTCATTGCTGAGCCACTGGAACAGCTCCAGAAGCTCGCCCATCTCAACAGCTGCTGAGATAGCAAGAGAACGTGGCTGGTGAAACTGTTCCCAATCGCGTTCTCTTACAAATTCACGTATTATATTGAGGATTTCGCTCAGGGTTGGCTCATTCTGAGGCAAACAGAGCACCTAGAAGCCTAATCTTCGCCACGAATGACACGCCGTAGCAGCCAGATGCTATATAGGCAAAAGACCTGAATGACTAGCAGAAATGATAGAAAGGGACTATCTGAAACCTGAGGGATGAAAGATCTGCCAAGGGTCACCCAGAAAGCAGTATCTAGAGTTCCCACCACAGCGCATATGATAACAACTATGGCATTTGCAATACCACCGTATTTCAGTCGAGACCCCTCTGTTGTGAACCATATTCGAAGGCCAATAATCGTACCAACAGAGGCAATTATGACCAAGCCGTATGTGCCCAGCAGGGTGTAATTCCAGACTGACCACACATCAACTGGTGTCAGGAGAACAATACCAAGGCCAATCAATGTTACAAAAAGCACCGTTTTTGGCCAAGGATTTTTGAAGAAAGATGGCTCCATTCCAGCATACTCATCGTGATTTCTCTCCTCTTCGGACTCGATGTCATCCCCGATTTGACTATTATCTTGAGGGGGATTTTGCTTTGAACTCATTAGATTCTCCTCTCTATTGGTGTGAATTTTAGTTTACGTGCCCGTTAAAATACTTGTTATCAATGTGATATTGGATTGGTCCGTAAGATGATTTTTGAAATCCATTACGGAAGAATAAGCATTAAATCTCCAAATGGAGAAATACCATTATGAATACGAAGCCTAAAGCCCATCTAAGGGAAGCTCGGGAGCTTAAGAATCGGGGTGAAAATCGAAAGGCCATTGAAGCCTATGAGCAACATCTCGAGAGCAATCCTGAAGACATCCAAGCACTAAATGAGATGGGGCGCCTAAAGATACTGATTGGCAGGCAAGATGAAGCTATCCGAGACTTCGATAAGGCAATAGGTCTAGCTCCTCAAAATCCAGATGCGCATGCAAACAAAGCAGAAGCATATCTGAGCATTGGTGATTTTGAAAATGCGTTGAAGACTAGCAAAGAAGGGCTATCAAATAATGGTCATGCGGCTCTACTCTGGAAGAAGAAAGCTGGGGCACTCGAAAGCATGATGCAAATCGATGGTGCGATAAAGGCCTACAAAGAAGCTCTGAAATCTGATTCTTCTGATCCCAGCACTTGGAAAGCGCTAGCTCTCTGCTTTGATGCGAAGCAAAAATGGGATGAGGTTGCTAGGTCCTATCGAATAGCCGCAAATCTCCATGAAAATCGAGGAGAGAAAAGAGAAGCGGAAAGATGTCGTAGTTTCGCTGAGCAAGCAGAAGATACTGATTGATTCTTTTTCACTATTTGATAGCTGTTCTTCTACTTAGGCGCCATAGAAAGGGTGCTCAATCACAATGAGCACCCTCTCATGGAATCGGCAACTACCTCCTTTTCTTGATATAACCCATTTCTTACAGTTCTAGGAACTGCATGAAACTTCTGTGTTCCACCCTTCCCCTGCCAGCGTCGCCGCCCCCAAGGTTACCCAGTGGCTCCGTGAGTCAGCAGGGGCTTTGTCCGCGTTCATCGGAATGGAATTCCTCCTGCGGTCCTGGCTTCTGTCTCCTGTCGTTGTCCGGGTCACACTCCCGGCGACAGCGAGGTCTTCCACAGTTCTTACCACGGCGTGGTCATGATCACCCACCTCAGCCTTGTCGCCGTAACTGAGGAGGTCCATTACGGACAAGGTGAACAGCCGCGGACTCTCCAGAGCTCGATGAGGCCCCTTGTTTGGAGAGTGGGGACTTCTGTTTAGAAGAACGAGTCTTCCTTGCAGCTTTCGGCCGCGTGCGTCGTGTTACACCACTAGCCCACTTGCCTAGTCCTACTGAAACGAAATTTCTTACTGGGCCTAATAAAGTCCTATCGCCCTCGGTCACAGTAGCACTTACAGGAACTCTTACAGATAGTTTACACTCTTCCACTCGGATTCTTTAGGATTTTTGTAAAACTTGCCTATTCTTGAACGGAAGCGAGTGAGTCCATTTTTTCAAGTTTGGTGAAAGGATTCCGTTGAGAAGATCTGAATCCGATTGACCCGTACCTACACGTCTGGGTCCTGATGAAAGCGCTTTCTCCACACCAGCTCTAGCAATCCATGGACCCAGAAGATTATTCCTAGGTGTTTTGGAGCAGTGAAAAATCGTAATATGTGCTTTCAGCTGATTTGCTAAGAGATGCCTGTAAGCTGAGTATCGGGCATGGTCAGCGTAAAGTGAGGACTTGGCATCAGAAGCGGAACCATTTTCTCGCTCAAATGAATATCCTTGACTTGTGCCCGATGGCCTGATATCCATTCTCACGTAGTCAACTGCTGGCTCACCTGGCTGTAGGAACACAGTGAAATCGTCGTTGAACAAGTTGGCAGAGAATACTGTTCTTCTATTTGCCAACGGTCTTTCAGCTAGCTCAATTATTGTTCGGCCAATGAAAGCATCAATTGCCGCTTTGTATGCCCCACGGGTTGTGATGATTCTTCGGTTTCCAATCTTCCCGAGAAGACCTACCGCCATGAGACGTGCCGCTTGATCAAGTGAATAGTCGTATTCAAGTAGTTGCCAAACTCCCTGTGCAGCGGGAATATCTTTCTCGGTTATTGTTTTTGCGACTCTGCTGGTTTCTGTATTTGATATGATTTCAAGTGATTCAGCAGGAACTTCTGTCCCACATGGTAGTTGTCCCGGGTTTGTAACTAAGTTAGAATGAGGAAGGCCCTGACTTCTTATCTCTACTGCGACAGGCGAGACACTCAGGGCTATCTGGTGGAGTTTGTGCACGGCTTCATATGGTTCCATACGTCTGGCATTGAGGGGAATCTGCAAGCGATACAAGCGTCTCCTCATCGAGAGAATAGTAGTTTTGTCGAGTCCTTCCCAGGACTCCGGATGATTAAAGAGAGCTATATGCTCGGAGGGGGATGATGATGCCAATACGCTGGCTATAACAGTAGGATATCTACGAGATTCGATAAGGATGCCCGGCGGGGTAAAAAGCCTGATATCTTTCTTACCTTGGACCGGGTCAACATGAATCTGGGTTTGAAGGGTCTGACCTGTTGACATAGAGACTCGTCCCTACTGGGGTGGATCTACGTCTATTCACCAACGAGATCTTCTATTTGGATTCTGTAACCTTTTTCTCTATGTAAACCTACAAAGACTGCGTGGAGGGGGTGTACCGAAAGTATTATGCATGCATATACCGCGGAAACCTTTAATCATAAGAGACCTTAATTAAGACTCAGGCGGGCAACTCATGAATGAAAACAAGTCGAAGGCTATCTGGGTTAAAGAACAGGTCGAGTCCTACTTAGACCTTCTTGATATGAAACATTATTGGAACGAAGAAAAAAATGTCTTTGAGCTGGTCTTCAAAGAACGGAAGGATGAGATTCCAGCTAGTCCTATGGTCACGGAGGAAGAGGATCACTTCCGCTACAAGATCAATGTGCTCTTGACCGAAAAATGGGTTCAGGTGTACTGTGACGTATATCCGCTTGACCAAATTTCAGATGATAAGAAAAGCGAAGTATTACAAGATCTTCTAGCAGCAAACAGGAAGTATGCAGAAGTCTGTTTTGATTTTGATGAGGATCAAGAGGTTATAGGGACATCGCAGGAAATGATGGTGCAGGGACTGAATTTCGATGCATTCAGAGCAGAGTTCCTAGCTGTGCCGTGGGCTGTGAAGAAATTCTGGGCTGAAATAGCTCAGAAGCATAACCTAGATTAATTGGCACTCTTTCGCATTTTCTTTATTGCTTTGGAAACAAGATTGTCATAGACTGAATAGGGGTCTTCAGAAGAGCTGAAGCCGCCGGTATAAATATCTCCACCACCTCCACCTTTACCTCCTAAAGATTCAACAATACCTTCAACATAGAATTTCGCTTCTCGTTCTAATCCTACTGATCGAACAACGACATGTGATGTATCCCCTGGTGAGAAAAGAATTATCAGTGCTGGCTTAGCGGGATTAAGATTCAATGCAGCGTCCCTTAATGCCTTGGTATCAAATCCGGGTAATACATCATGAAGGATATTAGTCTCTCCACTTGTAACGGTTTCAACTAAGTCCGGAACTACTGATTTGATTTTTTCCGTCATTCTTTGGTGATTAGATTGCAAAGCACAATACTTGTCTAGGATGTGTCCCAGTTGTTCCATCTCAAATGGAACGGTGTGTTTCCTCCGCAGTGCGGCGTTGTAGGTTCTCGATAGAATGCCAATAGCCTTAGCGGCCGTTACAAACTCTACATGAACAGAGCTTTCTGATATTTGATAATCAACGATCTTGAAAGCTCGAATTTCCTCTGTATTCTTCACATGCGTTCCTGAGCAGGCTGACTTATCATGCTCACCAATTCTGACAACGCGTAGTTCGTCATGCCTTTCAAGTGCTCCTTTCCTTACTCTTACTTCGTCATCCACCGCTTGGGATTCGACCAATTCCGTTGATATCGGAATACTCCGTTCAATCATCTTCTGAACTTCATTTTCCGCTATCAGCAAATCCTTGATTTCAAAATCAGCTTCGTCGAGTACAATGCTTCCGTTCTCACCATCAATCCATAGTTCAGAGACCAAAATATCTGGATGCATCTTTAGCAACTGGGCGACAAAAAGATGCTCTGCAGTATGATTCTTCATCATCCCATATCTCCACTCCCAGTCAATCGCCAAGTTGTGTTTCTGACCCGTTAGAGGAGCTTGATCTGCAATCAATACAGTATTTTCTCCATGTTTTCTAGTGTCCAGAAACTGGATGTCCTGTTCTTCAGTATACAAAATACCCCTGTCACCAGCTTGGCCGCCCCCAGCAGATCGTACTACTGGCTCCTTGATAGTTATTTCAGTGACTCTTTTCGTTTCTCGTACGTCTAGAATAGTTATTTCGAAATGAGCTTTATACGGATCGGTCCAATACGGCGGTAGTTCCTTCATGTTTATCCACCTGAGGCGTAATCCATAAAACGGTATGACTATTCGAATGTAACGGAAGGCACGGAGAAGAGAATCGATGTTTGATTTCCTTGACAAAATTCTGAATAGAGACCCGGTTGATCGAGCAAAGAAACATATTGATCGGGCAATAGAAGAATGGGAGCAGAATTATCCCGATTATGCCAGCACCGAATATGAGAAGGCAGCCAATCTTTTCCTTAAAGCAGATGAGATTGATTTTGCAATCAAGTATTTCCGAGAAGCAGCTTATTGTTCATTGGAAATGGACAATCACAAGCGGGTTGGCCATCTTAAACGGACGGCGGCTAAAGCGCTTATTCGTGATAAGAGATATGATGAAGCAGCTGTTCTCTATTCGGAAACGTCCGATCATTTCAACCGTGGAGGGCATGCCAAAGGCTCTGGTCGAACGATATCCATGGCGATTCTTTGCCGCCTTTTGTCCCGGAATTTCGATACAGCTGTCAATCTTCTTAGAAAGGCTGAAAAGAGAATTACCCCGAACTTAGCCTCTGACTTGGCATCATTCAGATTGGCTCGTCTGTGCGTTTCTGTTCTTTTTGAAGGTGAAAGTGCTGACCAGAAGGAATTTTCTCGATTTCTTAAGAAATCCGGATTGGCTTCAGAGGAAAAAGAAGCCATTAGTTTTCTATCTAGTTCCTTCAAGTACGCAAGCGATACTGATTTGTTATTAGAATGGGCAGGTCCCGCACAAAGAGAAGTCAGAGCCAAGCAAGAACTGGAATTTGAGATTCATTACACCTGTCCTGTGCCAGTGAAGGTAACGGATTATCGCTTCTCGTTGTCCAATAGTATCCGACTCTCAAACGAGCCCGAAATTGAACGACCACCTTCGAAACAGAAGTCCTGGCTTCTAAGGGTTGAGCCGACTCTAAGTGGTGATGGTTCTCTCGGTCCAGTGAGAATGACTTTGGAAGGAGAAGAGGTTTTGGTTCATAAACGGAGCAATAAGATTTCTTTCAGAATCGCACCTGCGCCTCCGAGCCTAGACATTGATATCCACCCCGAAGAAGTCTCTTGTGGTTTGGGCGAAGAAGTAGTGTTCGATATCACACTTAGTAACGAAGGCTCTGGCCCGGCTAACGATATTGATTTGGTTTTCGAGACCTCTCCTGGCATTGAAGTTGCAGTTGGGAGCAACAGCAAATCAATCAATTTCGTTGGAGTAGGTGAACAAATGAGATTCCAGCTTTATCTGCGGGGTGCAGCTGAGGGACAAGAAAGAGCATCTGTATTCGTTCGAGATGCTGAAGGAGAAGTCTTAGCCTCTGAAACGCTGCAGGTATTTGTGGACTGATATCACGACTCTGCAGCCAGTTCTTCTCTCCTTCTTCTTCTTTCTATTTCTTCACGGATGTTCAGGCATGCGCCCATAACCTCTTGAATTGTCTTTTCTTCATCGAAATTTTCAAGAAGCTCATCTGCCTTATCCAGATTATTCTCAGTTAGCGCATCGCTGAATTGCAATAGTGTCTTGAGCCAAACCCATCTAGTCTTGCCAATGATTCGACGGGCTTTCTCTATTTCTTCGCGGGCGTCTTCCATACGCTCAATGGTCGCAAATCCCATTGCCGCCAGCGAGAGATCAATGACGGCTCTCTCCGCTTTACCCGCGTCAAGTGCTTTCTTTGCCGCTTCCTTGTACAGATTACCCATATTCTTGGCACATGTTAAGAAGTATTCCTTGTTGCCCAACTTGTGGCAGGCATATGCTGCCCATAGATACGCCTGAGCAGCGGTTTCAGTCATTCTTTCCAGAAGTGCTTCTTTGGCGGCATTCTCAAAAAGCGTAAGGGCTGTATCGTGCTCGCTAATTTGCCTGTATTGAGTTGCTGCTTCGAAATATCCTTGAGCTGCAGACTTATGATCATCTTTTTCTAGGCTTACCTCTGCGTAGATGTGATAGTTTTCAGCTGAATTTCGAGTCATTTCCTCGACCCTATCAAGATAGCATGCTGCGGCCTGTTCATACTGATTGGCTGCCTGATAGAACTTCTCAACTTCAGCAAACTCACCGGCTAGCCGTTCCCACTGGCTACAATCCTGTTCCATATTCAATCTAACCCCGTTTGGGTGGGCTCCATTAGGTTATGGCAAGAGCCCATACTCGTTATTATGGTTGCTTGAGTAACAGAAATATGTTGTGTTGATGAACCATTTCGACAGATACACACGATTATGGTGGCCCCGCATTTTGAGATTTCATACTGACGAGTTTTCTCTTTCTAATGCTTATCTAGTCACGCTCTATGATTTGCGCAATTCTTGAAGAATCTCGGTTGCTCTTTCAGTGTTGATTTTTTCTTCTTCTACAAGAATATCCGCTACTTTTTGAATTTCTTCACCAGACGCCCCAGCCGTTGCTGCAACATTTCTCGCGTGCAAAGCCATGTGACCTTCCTGTATACCTTCAGAAGCCAAGGCTCGTAGAGCAGCAAGATTTTGGGCTAATCCTACGCTTGCGGTTACTTCTGCAAGCTCTCGTGCGCTTTCGACACCTAAGATGTCAACGCATGTTCTTGCAACGGGGTGTACTTTAGTTGCTCCTCCAACAAGACCCAGTGCCAGAGGTAGTTCTATAGAGCCAATTAAGTTACCATCTTCAGCTTTCTCGTATTTTGTGAGGCTACTGTACCCCCCTATTGATGCGAAGCTATGTGCTCCAGACTCAATGGCTCGAAAATCGTTGCCTGTAGCGATTACAACTGCGTCTATCCCATTCATGATTCCTTTGTTATGTGTCGCACATCTGTACGGATCTGCTTCTGCAAATGCCCAAGCATCAAGAATCCCATCAACAACTTCTTCTCCACCCAATTCTTCTGCATCAAATTTGGCGCTAGCATGGACCAACCTTCTGTCAGCAAGATTTGAAAGTATGCGCAAAAGGATTCTTCCGCCTGTAATCCTCTCGATGAGAGGAGCTACTGCTTCAGCCATTGTGTTAACTGCATTTGCTCCCATGGCATCCTTCGTGTCTACTAGGAGCTCGGTGATCATCATTGGCCCACGGAAAGTATGAATGACACGGGTCCGCAAATCTTTGGCTCCTCCACCCAATTTGACAAGAATCGGGTCTTGTTCATTTGCAAGCTCAAGTATTTCATCCTTAGAATTCAATACATCAACTCTTGCGGAATGGGGTGATGGAACGTTAACTGCTTGAATCTGAGCAATCATCACTGAGTCTCTTTGGATTGCCGTAAAACCACCATGGACCCTAGCAATCTTGGCTGCATGGCTTGCTGCGGCAACTACTGAAGGTTCTTCTATTGCCATTGGAACCAAGTAGTCAGAGCCGTTGATTTTGAAGTTGGTTGCGATTCCAAGTGGAAGTGTCATTGAACCAATTACATTCTCGATCATATGGTCCAGAATACCCATCTCAACTCGACCCGGATCTATCAGTGGGCCAAGAGCTTCTCCATCTAGACCGGTTAATTTCATGAGTTTGTTGATTCTTTCTTCTCGGGGAAGATTGTAGAAACCAGATAACCTTGAATCATCGACCATATTACCACCGCACATTTCCGCAAAGTCTCTATCCTAATAAGAGTGCTGGGGGTGGAAGGATGTCCCATATGATAAAAGATGAGAGATGATGCTTCGTTAGACTTAAGACAATCAGAATACTGCGTGGGAAATGGTAGTTGTTCATGTCCGGAGACAAAGATTTCAGCGACGTTATTTCCGCTCTAGCAATTAAGAGAGGATTTTTTTGGGGTCCATCTCCCGAAATCTATGGTGGAAGCTCCGGCTTTTACGACTTGGGTCCCCTTGGCAAACTTCTCAAGAATCGTCTTGAGAGCGGAATTCGTAAGGAATTTGTCAAGGCTGATTTTTGGGAAATCGAAAGCCCAACAGTAGCCCCGCGAGAAGTATGGGAGGCTTCTGGTCATCTTGAAGGTTTCATTGATCCTATAGTCACCTGCGAGAAGTGTGATCAAACCTATCGAGCTGATTCTCTGATTAAAGAAGAAGCGCCAGATATCAAAGTCGAGGGTATGAGCCTTGAAGAGATGTCGGATACTATTCGAGAACTTGAACTCGAATGCCCGTCATGTTCTGGTCCGTTCGGAGAAGTCGAATCGTACAATCTCATGCTCAAAACGCGGCTTGGACTGGCTCAAGAGGCTTACTTGAGACCGGAAACAGCAACAACAACATATCTCTTGTTCAAACGGCTGATGACTTTCTTCCGGGACAAACTACCAGCTTCAGTCTTCCAGATAGGAAAGGCCTACAGAAACGAGATATCTCCTCGACAGGGACTTCTCAGACTGAGAGAGTTCACTCAAGTTGAGGGCCAGATTTTCATTACTGAGGAAGATGAGAAGGACTGGGCGGATTATGAAGAAATCGATGATATCGAGATTCCTTTGCTACCTGCAGAAGCTCAGCTTGAGAATACTAACGCGGAGGTATCGATGACAAAGGTTGCAGAAGCTAAAGAAAGCGGATATTTCGAAACCCAAGCATATGCATGGTGCGTTTACCTCGCCTATGAGATATTCAGCGGTATGGGATTCACCAATTCGAATATGAGATTGCGCCAGCATCTGCCTGATGAACGGGCTCACTATGCAAAGGACGCATGGGACGTCGAGATTCATACAGATAGCTTCGGTTGGATTGAGTGTTGCGGCGTCCATGATCGTGGCGACTACGATTTGAAGCGTCATCAAGAGTATTCTGGTGAAACCATGACTGTGAATGTCGGTGACAAGAAGGTTGTACCGAACGTGCTTGAGATAGCTTTTGGTGTGGAACGACCGTTGTATTGTCTTATCGACAATGCTTATAGAAAGGACGGTAAGCGTGTGTGGTTGAAATTCAAGCCGGAGGTTGCACCTGTCCAAGTAGCTGTATTTCCACTGATGAGCAAAGACAAACTGATGAAACCGGCCAAGGAGATTTATGAAGATATTTCTGAAAGCGGTCTGATTTGCCAGTTTGACTATAGTGGTTCAATCGGCAGGAGATATCGAAGGCAAGACGAGATTGGTACGCCATTCTGTGTAACTATAGACTATGATACGCTTGAAGACGGAACTGTTACGATACGCGAAATCGAAAGCATGAAACAGATTCGCAGGCATAGAGATGAATTGGTTTCGGTACTCACTGACTTGGTTCAAGGGAAGAAGGATTTCCAAGTACTACTTGAAAATGAGAACTGATTTCCTATTTTAGGACTCCGTATTTACGGGCATTCGGGAAAAATTCGCGGATATTATCCTCCAGCAGTGACTTCTGCACAATGACACCTTTTCTTCGTAATGTCATCTGGATGTTTTCAGCAATTTCTGTAGCTGTTTTTTCTTTGACGTCGAATGTTTGAACTCTTTGTCCCTGTTTTTTGAGCTCTATTGCATCTCCTTCCCGACTCATGGAATACCTAGTTCCTGCTATTCTCAATTTCTTTCACCAACAACATAACAATATAGGGAAGATCCAAACTTATCTCTATCGGAAAGAGAGATAAGGTATGCAGCTAAAAAGGAGCCAGAGGATGTCCGATGAGTGAGGAAGTAAAGCCAGTTGATATAGAGACAATAGTTGTCGCAGTTGATGGATCAGAACACTCAGACAAGGCGGTGCAGTATGCTTGCTCAATAGGACCTAGTATGGATGCAGAAGTGATTCTCCTTCATGTGGTTCCGATGCTTGTATCAGCAACTCCCTATCAAGATACTGTGTCAGACCAGCCGTTTCTTGCGCTCGAAAAGGTAGGTGAGGATATATTGACAAAAGCTAAGACGCTTGCTTCTAATCTTGGTTGTGAAGTCACTGATTTGCTTGATCATGGTGACCCCGCAAGCCGCATCATTGAAATTGCGGATGAGAAAGACGCAGATATTATCATAATGGGTTCACGGGGCCTTAGTGGTATCAAGCGGTTCTTTGTTGGTTCTATAAGCGATAAGGTCACCAACCATGCAAAATGTCCAGTTATGCTTGTGAGATAGATATTCATTTGGTCTTGCTTTGGATAGCACCCTGAATTACAAGGTTGCGTTGGCAATGCTTGGATTGACCGTGGACATTGGCACATCTAACATAGTTTTCAGACTTGTTAGTTGTGGTGATAGCACCCCTCTTGCTGAGCGAGTAGTACCTAATCCTCAATCATTTGCAGGCCTCGATATCATATCTCGTGCCAGATATGCTGTATCATCACCAATGCAAACAGAAAAATTGCGATTAGTCACAGTCGCAACTATTGATTTCACATTAAAGGACATAATGAAACGCAACCAAGTCAAGACAGAGGATCTAGGAGAGATAGTTTTGGTAGGTAACACGGTAATGCATCACCTCTTCTATGGTCTCGAACTCGGTTCGCTTCTTGACACTCCTTATACCCCCTATTCATGTGCCCCTATAGCAACCACTGCCCGAGATACAGGGCTAACCTCTGCATCTTCTACATTGCTCTATTCTCCTCCACTAATAGACGCATTTGTTGGAGCTGATTCCTGTGCGAATGTTGCTGCAGCGAGAGTCTGGGAACGTAAGAAGCCAGTTTTAATCATGGATATTGGAGTAAATACTGAGCTACTGATGTGGGACGGAGCGAAGATATGGGCTGCTTCGGTAGCATCTGGCCCCGCCTTCGAAAGCATGTCACTCGAATGTGGAGCTGAGGCATCTCCCGGTGCGATTGATGGAATTCACATAGAACCTGACACCCTCAGCACGGAATGCAGTGTTATCGATGGGAACAAACCTTCGGGCATCTGCGGGTCCGGGGTAATCTCTTTACTTTCAGAGATGCTGCAAACAGGTTTGCTCAATAGAACAGGTACGTTGAACCGTGATTCGGATAGTGGTCAAATCAAAGCGTCAGGGTCAATATACTACTACACCGTTGCCACCAAAGAAGAGACTCTCACGGGTGAAGCAATCTACATAACTCAACCCGAAATTCGAGCATTACAGCTTGCCAAATCCGCAGTGGCGGCCGGGGTAGTTGCCCTATTGAGAGAGGCTGAAATCACTGAATCGCAAGTTAGTCAGGTCCACACAACAGGTTCATTTGGCTCCTCGCTGGATATCGAAGCTGCAAGAAGGATAGGCATGCTCCCAGATTTCGAAAATACGAAGCATGTAGCGAGAGATCATGGAGCTAGTTTGGGGGCAGCGGCGATTTTATGCTCAAGTGACACACGACGGATATGCGAACAGTTAGCACGGCACGCACAGTATGTTGATTTGGAGCATAACAAATACTTCAATGAAGCCTTTCCCGTAGCGAGGCTTTTCCAATCATGGGATTCTCTGGTTGGCAGTCTCGGAAGTTTCTCGGACACCTGAAACTGGTGTGTAATTCGAGGACTTACTTGTTTTCTAGATGAGCTTTTATTGCGTCTGCAAGTTTCTTGGTTTGAGCCGACTCTGCGTCGGATGGTAAACCTTGAACTCGAATTACGGGCTCCAGGATATTGAACCTCATGTCTTCAAGCTTCTTCTTAGTTTTGCGTACTCCGCCTCCACCCCAGCCATATGTACCGAACAACCCGATTGGTCTCTTGGGTAGTCTCTTCCCTTCCACCTCATTGAGGAACGACCATATTGGTGGGAACGGGAATGCGTCGTAGGTTGGCAAACCAATTACAAGCACACCTGCTCTCATAGCATCTACGAGAATTTTGCTCATGTCTGAGTAGGAGGCATTATGCATGTTAACTTCAACATCTTGCTCGAGCAGCTGCTTCTTGAGATTGACGGCCAATCTCTGTGTGTATCCGTACATCGAGCCATAGACAATAGCTACGTTGTCTTCTAATTCTGGACTACTCCATTCATCGTATTTCTGAATAATCCATTCTGGTTTTTCATTGTATATCGGACCGTGACTCGGTGCAATGACATCGATTTCTATTCCTAGGTCGCGGACCTTCTCAATACCTCGCTGTATAAATCTCAGATAGCTTGTGATAATTGATGATAGGTATCTCCGGCTTTCTTCTTCTATCACATTAAGGTTCCAGTCTGAATCGAAGATTTTTCCATTGAGTGCGCCATATGACCCGAAGGCATCACAAGCGAAGAGAACCCTGTCTTCTTTCAAATAAGTCAACATGGTTTCAGGCCAGTGAAGAAATTGTGCATGTACAAACTGGAGTGTCTTGTTTCCAAGAGATATCTCTTCTAGGTCATCGACGGTATGTTCCTCCAATTCCACATTATAGAACGACTCCTGAATATCTGCTGCCCTATCAGTATATACCATTGTTGCATTTTGTGCTATCCTAGCAAGTTCAGGCAAAGCTCCAGTATGATCTGGCTCCATGTGGTTCATTATGATATAGTCTATCTCCGAAGGGTCAATAATCTCTCGAATATTGTTGAGCCACTTTTCGGCCCATGGTTCCTTGACCAGGTCAATAATTGCAATTTTTTCGTCTACAATGAGATAGCTGTTGTAGGAGATGCCGTAAGGAATACGCCATATATTTTCAAATAGCTCTGTGTGATGGTCATCCACACCAACATAATGCACTCCATCCACAATTTCTTTATGCACTCTCTAAGGCCACCTTGTTGAAGCTGATGTTTACAATCTCTGGAACCGGCTGATAAAAGCTCTCCCCTGTGTGATGACACCAATGCAGTACTCGGAATAAAGATTTTCATCCGAACCAAGGATGTCTTGTGGTTTTTGGTTCGTATTGACCCGTTAGCAAGGTTTTTCTATAGCTGAATAGCCATCTGAATAGTGTGAGTGACAATGGTAAAAACTGATACCTTTCGAGGAAAGGATTACCTAACCTTGCTTGATTATTCGAAGGAAGAAATTGAAACTCTTCTTGATGTAGCACTTGATTTGAAACGAAGATATGCGATGGGTGAACCCCACAAGCTTCTGGATGCAAAATCGCTATTCATGATTTTTTATAATAGCAGCCTTCGTACCAGAAACTCTTTTGAAGCGGGAATGACCCAGCTTGGCGGACACGCACATTTTCTGGACACTGACAAGATTTATGCCCCCGCACTTGAGGGAGATGAGAAAGCTTACTCAACCGAACGGGTATCCGATGTTGCCCGTGTGCTTTCGCGGATGGGTGAAGCCATAGCAATCCGATGTTACGGAGATCCAGTTGGTTGGCATTATGGGAAAGCAAACAAGATGCTTGAAAACTTCGCTTACTGGGCAGACTGTCCAATCATAAACATGGAGGATGATGTGTATCATCCGTGCCAAGGTCTAGCTGACATACTGACGGTGAAGGAAAAGTTTGGCAGTTTCAAGGATGTCAAGTTCGTGATGAGCTGGGCTTATTCTCCATCAGTTCACAAACCATTGGCAGTGCCTCAGAGCGCTGTTATAGCAGCCACAAAGATGGGAATGGATACAGTACTGGCCCATCCGAAGGGAATGGAACTCGATGACAACGTGATCAAAGAATGCGAGGTGATGGCTGAGGAAAATGATTCGAACTTCGAAATCATGTATGACATGGAAGAGGCCTTTGAAGGAGCAGATGTTGTGTATCCAAAGGCTTGGACCTGCAAGGAGTACATCCCGCCATTCAATGACAAGGTCGAACTGGAGAAGTCGCAGGAAGTCTTTGATAAGAACAAGCATTGGATTTGCAACGACGAAATGATGGAAATTGCTGGACCCCAGGCAAAGTATATGCATTGCCTACCTGCAGACAGGGGCTTTGAAGTTGCGAATTCCGTTATTGATGGCCCACAATCTGTTGTATTCGATCAGGCCGAGAACAGGCTCCATGGTCAGAAAGCCGTCATGTCTCTTACCATGAGATAGCATATGTAAGGCTGTCATTTCCGGGGTCAGAACATTATCAGGTCTATTCAATGCCCGACCCCCCTTTCTCCTCTTTTTTTTGCGCGTTTAGTATATCTCTAGTGCATCAAGTTGCTTCATAACAGGGCTTCATTTCTGCCATTGTTTAATGTAAAACTAAACTCTGTTCCATGTTTAACAGATAAATGAACACTATTCATAGAATTTTCTGCTTGAGAGCTCTTTTGCGCCTGTTCTTATTCGTACTAGATGACTGGTGAAAGGCAATCTAAGTGGAATTCAACTGAAACAGAATTTGCTCTTTTGTCCGAAGACATGAAGATTTAAGGGCAAGGCAGCCTTCCAAATTAGTATGAGTCTCTACGGTCGTGACCTGCTTTGCACGCAGGATTGGAGTATTGATGAAATAGAGAAGACCTTGGAATTGGCCAAGGAGTTGAAAGCCAAACGTTTTGATCATAGGCTGAATAACTGTCTGGACCACAGGTCATTTTTCATGATGTTCTATAATCCCAGCGTCCGAACTCGGCAATCATTCGAATGCGCCGCTACCGAACTAGGTGGACATGCTCAATTCTTGACACCAAAGACAATGCGTCTCAAGACTGAGAAATCTGCGGGGGAGACGGTTCAGGATGCAGCTAATGTTATGAGTAGATACGCAGCTGGAATAGGTATACGTATCCTTGAGACTGCCATTGAAGAATACGGTCAGGGGCATGATTTACTTGAGGAATATGTGAAGTACGCAGACGTCCCAATCATAAGCATGGCTCATGATAGGTTCCACCCATGTCAAGGACTTGCAGATGTTATGGGTATGAGAGAACATGCTGGCGAAGATTTGAAGGGTAAGAAGATACTGCAAGTCTGGGGAAAGGGTGCCCTTGTCAGATCATGGTGTTCTGTTCAGGAGAGCATTTTGATAAACAGCAGACTGGGGCTTGATGTAACTCTTGCTCGCCCGGAAGGCTATGACCTTGACCCCGAGGTCATGAAGTGGTGCGAAGAGAATGCGGATGAAGCCGATTCCGATTTTGAAGTTACCGATGATTTGGAAGAGGCTTACAAGGATGCAGACTTTGTTTATTCACGGAATTGGATGTCCCCCAAGTTCTATGATCGCGTAAAGAAACATGGCGTGGAAAAAGCAAAGCAACTAGAAATAGAACAAGCAGCTCAGTATGATGCATGGATTTGCGATAGTGAGAAAATGGAGCTAACCAATGATGCCTTCTTCACACACTGCGGTCCAGTCGACAGGAACTCAGAGGTCACCAACGAAGTGGTTGACGGTGCTAAATCAATCGTCTATGATGTTGCTGAAAACAGGCTGCACGTACAGAAAGCATTGATGGCTCTTACTATGGCCATTCAGTAGTTGACGTTTGCTGAGAAAGAGGGAAATACCCTCTTCCTCCGCTCAGGTTTTCAATTCGCTTTTGTTCCGTCTTCAGAGCCAGTAGCCCGGCTGATGATAAAAATCATAGAGGGCTGTTTCATATTTCCTTGTAGGTGCTTCTGAAGGGTCAAATTCAGGGCTGTTTTCGATTTGGTTCTTTGTGAGGTCAACTTCAATCTCTTCTCCCAGCCAATCGATTTCCGAAACCCAGTCCGGAGATACTATTACTCTTCTCTCTTTAATCCATCTTCGGATGTCTATCAGAAGGTAGCGAATTATCCAACCATCTTCATCTATGAAGAAATCCTCTACCGAGCCTATGCAGTCATTCTCGCATTCGATTTCATATCCTCCCACTTCTTGCGCACTTCGAAGACTGCTCTCTCCTTCCTCTGCCTCATCAAGTAGCTTTCTCCGCTCTGTTATATCAGCGGTTGGTGGTAGAATCGGATATGGTCCAACGATTGGCGATCCTGGTGGTGCACTAGATGGCATGACTGGTGCCCATTGGTAATGCTGATGTAGCTCACTTAGTCTGTCCCGTGAAACAGGTTTAGCAAAATCAATTTTGGGTCTGCTTTCTATGTCTTCCCTCGATACGTCAGCGACAATCCGTTTGTTTTCCCAGTTGGGTTTACCGAGGGCTTCCATTGCGATGATAAATCTTTCACCGAGAAGCCAATCGCCCGACTCGATGATAGCATACCTCACCTGCCAATCACCGTCCTCAAAATAGATATCGTGGATTTCGCCTAGTTTTTCTTCTTCAGTGAACACCTCAAAATCAGTTAATTTGCTGTATCTGTCGAGCATAGTAAACCTCCATCTTCGAACAATCTAATACTTTTGTTAACTTCTATTCTGTCCCTTGCTGTGAAGTTAGGTTTCTACGACCAAGATACCTACTTCACATTTGGGTATTCTAACACAGAGCTATCACCTTAACAATATTAAATGTAGGTTTCCTGAATAACCAAGAGCTTACAGAATCCTAAACAACCAGGGTAGAGCAGTGTAAGATTTCCTGCAACTCCTTTCCTGACCACAGACGAGGGGAGTTTGTTAGGCTCAGTACGGAACTTCGTCCCAGCAGGACTAGAGAAGGGGGCTAGTGTTCTGTCACGAAGCACGCGGCCGAAGCCCCTGCTGACTCAAGGGCCTACGGGTATCTTGGGGGCGGTAACGCTGGCAGAAGAAGGGCGGAACACAGAAGTTTCAAGCAGTTGCTACAGCTGTAAGAGACAGGTTATATCCTGAGCTAGACAAGAAATCACACGAAATCAGATTTGAAAAAATGCCCGAATCTACCAGGCGCCTTTACTTGTATCAAATGCTTTGAACATGAGATAGACTGCTAAAGCAACCACTCCGATAACCATGATAAACCCAATCATGAATGTGGGGCCAGAAATGTAATTCCAGTAGAATGTACCTCCAAACACTCCAGTCCAATCTAACGCTCCGGTTAGACGTGCAATCTCAGTTAAGATGAATGGGATGCTAACAAAAACCAAAACTGCGATGAGCATGTATGCTGTCCGCTTAGGCCAAGTGTTTGCCCTATCCGTCTTCTTGTTGCTGTCTTCTTCATTCATAATAAGCACCTTCTCTTCAGGTGTTTGATCGATGCCCCTCGTTAACAAAGCATCATGAAATCTATCATATCTTGCTCTGAAATATCTCTTGAATCTCTCCATTGATACATCCCCATCTTGGCTCAAAAGAGTGTTCATCCCGATACATACTAGAAACATTCCGAGCATAGCGAGGAAGCCTGCTTGCCATATCCAATAGTAGACGAATATGTTGTAGAGTGCTCCGCCAACCCTGATACTGATCAGCAGTGAAAGCCATCGTGTTTTATTTCCAAAAACATTCTCTCGTGTGTGCAAATAGTATGATCCCGCGAGCATTGCGAACATGGCAAATGACACGATGTTCACAATAACCCAGACCATACCCAAATTATTCATGAACGCCAACCGAACCAGCAGGTTGTATTCATGTTCAGGCCCATGAGCTGCAAATAGAAGCGATGTATAGATGCCATCGATAACTCCGATCGGAATAAGCGAAAGTACGAGATACCGTACCCATGCTACATCCCACCAAAGGCCAAACATATCGAATAAGTCCATATTAGCAAGGCTTGGCTTTTCGCTCATTTTCATTGTAGCCCCATCTCTTCGTAACCAATTAATCATATCTGATTTTAAGTCATCTCTACTACGCAGGATGAAAATCGGTGAGTGTTCCTCCGGTATTGTAGTAATCTCGAAAACGGTTCAAAAAAAAAGGAGCAGAGGGCAATACCCTCTGCAGTATTAAACTAAGTCACTGCTGAGCATGAATCACTCTGACTTCCAGTAGTGGAAGAGATATGCGTCATGCATTGGGTTGTACTGGTACCCATTCATTTCAGCACGCTCAACATGGAATACTGTTGACTGGTATACCCAGATATAGGCAGCATGCTCGATGATTTCTGCCTGAATGTCCTCATAGAACCCGATACGCTCTTCATCATCCTGAGACTGAGCTGCATCGGTAATCCAGCCATCGACTTTTTCGGCATCCCAGCCTGGTGAGTCCGCAATGCGCTGGAAACCGGAATAGGTGCCCCAGCTGCTGACATACGGTACGACATAGTTGTCAGGGTCAGCGTAGTCTGGCGCCCATCCAATCATGAAGGCGGGCATGTCACCACTGATCAACCGACCAATGTATGTTGACCACTCAACTCCCTGAACGTTGATACTGACATCTTCCGCAGGCGCTTCTGTGGTCTCATTTAGCACTTCATAGAGGCCATCTCTGAGCAGCATCATACCCTTCCTACGAACCTCGTTACCGCTGTTGTAGTAGAGGTCGATTGTATAGGAGCAGTTGTCTAGGATATCACCCAAACCGTCTGCCATGGCAGCGTCCCACTTTGTTACAGCATCATCGATACTGTAGTTGTACTGGAAGGCATCGTCATCGTGACCGAACATCCCTATAGGAACAGGGCCTCGCCCTTGTACGCCGTGACCATAAATCACTGTGTCGATGAAGGTTTGATAGTCGAAGGCGTAGCTGGCTGCTTGTCTCAGATTCTTGAGGTAGAATGGGTTCAGTAGGACATCTCCTGACTTATTATAGGTCTCGGACATGAGGAAGTGTATCGATGCTAAGTTGTATCCTGGGTACTTCGCCCATACCTTGAGATTGTCATCCTGACTCTGAAGAGTGCCATCGTTCTCGGAGAACGGAGGCAAATCATCTACCTCTTGGTATATGTCCTCAGAATGGCTGGTTGGCCAATAACAGACATCGGACTCTCCCGCTTCGATATTCAGGATTCTGCTGTTGACATCATCAACTGTGTTGATAATGATGGTTTCAACTGCACCTGCATTCGGGAACTGAGACTTGGCAATAGATCGTCTCCAGTAGTTGTCATACTGGACGAGGGTAATATGATCGTCAATTTCCCATTCGTCAAGCATGTATGGTCCGGTACCACAGGTCTCCTCGTCAAGGACTTCGTTGTGGGAACCTACTTCTATCCCGCCATTATTCTCAACAAAAGTCGGACTGATCATTGCGCCAACTTCGTAGGTGATTGCGGGTAGAAATGCTGCGTATGGATATGCGAGCCTGATTCTCACAGTGTACTCATCCATGACGATGATGGCTCCTGTACCATCCTCATTGGCTTCCTGCCATTCGGTGAAGTTTCCTTCGTGCTGTGGACTTCCAGCTCCATAAGCATATGCTGCATCTTCAATGGCTTGGCCACCCAATATGGGTTCAGCCAGCATCCATGCAGGACCGCCAGTGTCAAATACAGCCAGTACACGTTCAAAGTTGTATCTCACACACGAGGCGTTAAACGGAGTGCCATCATGAAATGTCACACCTTCTCGCAGTGTAAACGTGTAGTTCAGGCCGTCACTTGATACAGTATAGTCTGTAGCCAAGAGCGGTTGAGTAGGCTCTGTGTCCACACTATCCCATTCGTATGTATATAGCGTTTCATAGACATTGTAATGAATCCAAGAACCGAACGACTCATAGTTGACATGTGGGTCCATATAATTGGGGTTACCAATTGTTTCCCACACAACAGTCTGTCCGGTTGGAGCTGCTGGTTGCATCAGGATATACGCACCTGCTGCACCTGCAATAATAACAATGACTACTACTGCTATTATGTAGTTTCTCTCCATTTTTTCCTCCTTCTTTCGCGTTTTGGACAAGTGGTTTACGCTTCATGTCCATTTTGGAGTCGCGATAGTTATGACAACAGAATTGCCTCTAATATAAGTTATGCATCAAATTAATTCGCAGGATATACCGCTAGAATTGGACTTTCTCACGTACGATGACATATTCGATGGAAGTACGACCAGAGAATCACAACGAAACGTCTCTCGTAGAACAAAGATTCCCTCCATTGAACCAAACCCTTAAGTATCAGATTAGACGGCAAAATGATTTGGAATATATGATGCGTACGTAGTCAGATAAATATGTACTTGAACATGTACAAATCATATAGAGGGAATCAACAATGAAACTAAGGGATTTTGTCATAAGGCGTGTGATTCTTGCCATCCCAGTAATCTTTGGTGTTATCACAATCGTTTGGTTCCTATCCCACGTGATTGCAGACCCCGTAGTGATGTACATCAATGATAATACGCCTGCAAGCGCGATAGAGGGAATCAGGGAACAACACGGCTTCAATGACCCGTTATACGTGCAGTATTTTCTGTACATATTGAACTTGTTCAAAGGAGACTGGGGCATTAGCACCTCAGCAAGCTACAATCCCGTCCTAGAAGTAATTGCTAAGAAACTCCCCGCAACTATCGAGCTCTCGATTTTTGCTATGATTATCGCAATTGCATTAGGAATCCCCTTAGGGATTGTATCTGCGACGAGAAAGGATGAACCCGTTGATCACGCAACCCGAGTCTTTTCATTGGCAGGAGTGTCTATGCCTATCTTCTGGTTTGCCCTGATGTTAAAATATGTATTCTTCTATTGGCTCGCTATTAATGGTCTTCCCCATCTTCCGGGTGACAAGCGATATAATCCAGTCGTCTTTCGGGATTTCGATTATGTCACGCGCTTCTTGCTCATTGATTCCCTATTATTTGCTCACAATATACGCTTGTTCGTGGATGCACTGCTTCATCTCATAATGCCTGCATTCTGCCTGGGTTATCTTACTTTAGCAATCATCACAAGAATGATGCGGTCAAGTATGCTAGAGGTTTTGAGAGAAGACTACATTACTCTAGCACGATCAAAGGGCTTGTCTGAAAGGGTTGTCATCTATAAACATGCATTGAGAAATGCCCTCATCCCAACAGTTACTGTCATAGGTCTTGCATTTGGAAGCCTTATTACCGGAGCAGTATTGACTGAAAGCATATTTAGCTGGCCTGGTCTTGGTCGGTGGGCAACGGGTGCAATACTTACTTCGGATATGGCAGCTATTACTGGTTTCACCCTGCTCGTAGCCCTCATTTTCGTCTCAGCTAATTTGATTGTTGATTTGGTCTATGGTGCATTAGATCCTAGAATCAGATATGGATAGGTTTTGAGAATATGGAATCAATGAATGAGAATCAGAATAAGCCACTCGAGAAAGTAAAGTTTGGTGAACTTAGCAGGCAGTTTCAGCTGGCTGGTATCTTTGAGATGATTCTGGCGTCTACTGCTCTCATGCTCGGTGGCATCATTGTTGTTACGCAGCTAACTGCCTATTTCACGGGACTACTAGTAACTGAAAGAGGTGACCCGTTGTTTGCGGCTTGGGCAATCCAAGGAGTGATTTCTCTTGGTTTGGGCATCGTGGGTACCAGCGTAGCAGTTAATCTCTTAGAAAAAGAGGTTTGGCCATTTTCAACTAGCCTATATGTCAACATCATCTTGGTAGTTATCTTTCTGACACTTCCTTTTCCATTAGGTGCGTATCTCGCTATCCTCGCAGCTGTTTCTATCCTCTCGTTATTCCAGCCTGAAGTGAGGAGATTCTGGATTCCAAGCTTCGTTGAAGATATGAAACCTCGATTGAGAGAGTTTCGTTACAGTCTTCACCTAATCAGAAAGAGCCCCCTTGTTTTGATTGGCCTGGTTGTAATCATCATTATCGTCTCTGGGGCTATAGCTGCTCCTTGGCTCGCACCATACGGTCCTGAGGAGCGCATTTGGGCAGATACCAATCTGCCTCCAATGTCTGATAGTACTTTGTCTAATCGACCTGTACATTTCTGGGGAACTGACGATACCGGAGGAGACATCTTCAGTCGGATTCTTTGGGCGGCGCAACTGGACCTTACAATATGCATTACTGTGGTCTTTGTCGCTATAATTGTTGGTGTTGGTCTGGGTGCAATTGCGGGTTATTTCGGAGGAGCCATAGACGAAGTCATCATGAGAGTAACAGATATTTTCTTTGCTTTTCCTGGATTGGTTCTCGCAATGGCAATCGTCATGGCGATGGGAGAGCGGAGCATGACCAATATCTCAATTGCTCTCATGGCTACGTGGTGGCCCACCTACGCTCGCCTAGTACGGGGTCAGGTACTAGCTGAACGAGAAAAACTCTATGTCGAAGCGGCTAGGTCTGTGGGTGCCCGTGACACCAGAATCATACTGTTTCATATTATTCCAAATACCATTCAACCCCTGATTGTGCAAGCTACAATGGATACTGGTGCAGTACTTCTGACAGCCGCTGGTCTTTCGTTTATTGGGTTCGGTCCACCTGCTGGGGTAGCTGAGTGGGGATATATGATTTCGATTGGACAATTGTATTTCACTTCGAATATATGGCCTGTTTTCTTCCCAGGCATGGCCATCCTAATAACGTCATTAGCTTTCAATCTAGTGGGTGACGGTATTAGAGACATTCTTGATCCTAAGCTGAGACGGAGGTAGGACAATGACGACACCTCATGACCTAGTACTTGAAGTTCGTAATCTGAAGACCAATTTCTATACATACGAAGGAGTCGTAAAAGCTCTAGATGGTGTTGAGATGTTCCTGAGAAGGGGAGATACCATGGGACTTGTGGGCGAAACTGGCTGTGGAAAATCGGTTACTGCACGATCCATTCTCCGGATTGTGGAAGCGCCTGGCGTAATCGAAGAAGGTTCAGTGCGGTTCTACGACAAAGATAAGGAAACGGGAGAAATAACAGAGATACCTATTCTTGACCTCGCTAGCGATGAAATGCTTAAAATCCGCGGTAGAAGGATTGCTATTGTATTTCAGGACCCGGCAACTTTTCCGAATCCAGTCTTTCGAATAGGCGACCAGATAGCCGAAGTAGTCAACCTGCATCAGGACCTTTCACGCGATGTTCTGGAAATGAAGATCGAGAATTTAGAGGAAGCTCTTGAGGGCGACATTCCAGATGAGAGGCGCTCTGAAATCAAAGCGAAAATAGAACATTATGAATCGCAGCTAGATGACCCTCCAGAACCGGATGAAAAGGATGCCAAGAAGGCTGCAAAGAGAGAAGCCATTAGGATACTAGAGATAGTAAGAATACCGAGCCCTGAAAAAGTGGCTAATCAATACCCCCATGAGCTTTCTGGTGGGATGCGTCAGAGAGCACTTATTGCTATGGCTATATCATGCAATCCGAGCATCCTCATTGCCGATGAAGCTACTACAGCGCTTGATGTCACGGTTCAGGCTCAAGTGCTCGATTTGCTCAATGATCTCAAGAAAGAGATTGGATCTTCCATCATCATAATAACTCACGACTTGGGTGTCGTGGCCGAAACCTGTGACTGGGTTACCGTTATGTATGCTGGCAATACCGTTGAAACCGCCAGCACAAAAGAGCTTTTTGAGAATCCTCTTCATCCTTATACAACCGGGCTCCTGAAGGCGATTCCTAAGCTCCACGAAGATCGTGAAAGACTACCTCAGATTTCAGGAACAGTTCCAAATCTGATTGAGCCACCGCCGGGATGTCGTTTTCACCCTCGATGTGACTATGCTACTGAAATTTGTAGACAAGAGAAACCAGAGCTTCGGGAACTTGGACCTGACCACTGGGTTGCTTGTCATCATCCTTTGGAAGACCAACAGGAGGAGAAATAGAATGACTGAAACACTCATTGAAGTCGAAGACCTCGAAAAGTATTTCCCCCTAACAGGCGGTGTTTTCCGTTCTGTTGTAGGCCAAGTTCACGCGGTCGATGGTGTTTCCTTTGAGATAAAGAAAGGAGAGACCATGGGTCTTGTTGGTGAATCAGGCTGTGGAAAGACCACACTTGGAAGAACGATGTTGCGTCTCATTGAGCCGACCGGAGGCAAAATCATATTTCAAGGTGAAGACATAACTCACATCTCCGGAAGAGATTTGCGTAAGCTTAGAAGCAAGATGGGTATTGTCTTCCAAGATCCTATGGCTTCACTTGACCCCCGCGTTACCATAAAGAATTCCGTTGGTGAACCTCTTGTTGTGAATGGTATCGCACGGGGACCAAAGATGCGAGACATGGTGCTCGAGCTGCTCCGAAAGGTGGGTCTAACAGAAGACCACCTGAATCGATTTCCTCACGAGTTTAGTGGTGGCCAGCGTCAGAGGATTTGTATAGCTAGGGCACTTGCACTGAATCCTGATTTCATTGTCATGGATGAACCAACGTCTAGCACTGACGTATCTGTTCAGGCGCAATCCTTGAATCTGATGAAAGATTTGCAGAAAGAGTTTGATCTGACCTATATGTTCATCTCTCATGATCTTTCAGTTGTGAAACATATGAGCGATAGAATCGCCGTTATGTATCTGGGTCAGATAGTGGAACTGACTCCCAGAGACATCTTCAGAAATCCTTTGCATCCATACTCGTTTGCTCTAGTGTCAGCAGTACCTATACCTAACCCCGAATATGCAGGTCGAGCTCAGATACTCAAAGGAGAAGTGCCGACTCCTATCAGTCCACCGAAGGGCTGTCGTTTTCATCCACGCTGTGAATTCGCTAAGGATATTTGTAAAGAGGAGGAGCCAGAGCTACGTGATGTTGGTGACGGACATCTCGTTAAATGCCATTTTGCTCCAGATTTGGAATTTGGAGTAAGCGCTCAACAGAGATTTGCCAAGGCAGAGCAAAGTTCTTGAGCGCTCATGCATTACTCAAACAGAACACTAGGGTTACTCTTGGCGACATTACAAAGGCTGTGCCCGCATGGACGATGAGAAGCAAGAGTCGGAACGCGAAATCGACTGGGACGACTACGTACGCAGAGAAGAACACCGAAAAAGAGATGTCTCTTTGGAGGGTAAGGATTATGTGGCTCTCTTCATAGCAGCTTTGCAGACGATTTTTCTCCCGCTTATCATTGCACTTTTTGTAACAGTTTTAGTTGCCATTGGTCTTGTGTCCTTAATTCCGTAGCATTTCACGGGGTAGCAATTTGATAGATACAGCGATGAAAGAAGAGTTTTTGGAAGCGATAGCTTGGGCTTCCTTTTTGTCTGTTGCGACAATCCTTTGCACCCTCTTCCCGTTCCTGTTCATTGGGATGAAGGGATACTTCTACGGAGTCTCAAATCTTCTATTGCTGGAATTCGGTGTCATGCTTGTCGTAGGCGGATGTCTGATGGGGCGGCAACCACTGCGGGAGGAAGACAGATACGATTCCGAGGGGAAACCCGTTGATTCTTGGAGCCGGGCACTTATTGGAAAAAAAGCTCTCATTGCTTCCCTATTCATTGCCCTCTTGGCTGGCGTTTTCTACCTCTTGGGTATTCTGTTCCGATAGGTCTTGTATTGGTTTACTGATTGCTAGTTTATGAATCCCTGCAAATAACGACACTATCACTCGGAGTATCCTGACAATCAGATACGAAATCATGACTATCCCACAAGCTAGGTGAAGTATTGCTAGGACTACTGAATACTTAAGCAAGAAGAGAGCAGGTTCCCATAAAACGAAACGAGTGGCCTGAGCAACAATGTATGCCATGACAGTTGGTACATACTCCCCAAAAGGTGAAATCACCAACAGACCTACACCTATAGCAGCGGATAGCATAACCCACCTTCTTAGAGTATCATATGCGATTTTAACATAAGGATAGTCTTCCACGACAATATCTGATGGAAAAACCGATTGAACCTCGTTCAAAAGCTGCTCCGATTCATTCAGACTGGTCGAGCCCAAGGATAATACCATCCCAATCGCAAAGACAGGAAGTGCAAATCCGAGAGCCCTGACAACTCCCAGGAGGATTAGAACAAGAATCATAGAACTCGAAGCAAGAATGAAGCCAATTGCGAGTGATGCTGAGAGCGTGTTTTCTCTTACATAGTCTTGGAATAGGCCGGTAAGCCTACCTGGATGTGGTGTCATGATTTCTTTCATTACCCATCTGTGAGAGAAGCATTCTGTATATTCGGCATTATCAGATGTATTTAGCTTATCAAAATCGAAATGGTCCTCAAAATGGGAGAGGAGTTGGGAATAGGAGTTGAGCTTCATTGATCTCCATATCGCAAGCACAAGTACATAACACCCGGTGAAGAATAGGGCCAGAGCAACTTCCATTGTCTTGTTGCCTTCCGGAGAAACCTTACTATCTCTCTACTGTCTGATGCTTTAGAGATTCCTATAAAGATGTGGAACGCAACAAGGACCTTTGATTGTCGAAATTATACAAACTCAAGCCTGAGAATTGCGTTCACCTCTCCGAGTCAATCAGCTGCTCTTTCTATTATCTCATACAAACCCATCATCCAGAGATGGTATTTCAGAGGAATTGATGAATCATGAAGATCTTTCATGGGCTTACACAGAAATATTGTAACCGCTCCTTGAAGGGAAACGGGCGCTTTACCTCCTGTGCTTAGAGTTACCCCTTCGCCAATTGAAGATATCTTCAGTCCATGGTTGTGAATATCTTCTGGGTTTTCAGAGAATCGGTAGTCGAAAATCAGGTCGGGTGTCGGATATAGCTGTGCATCGCAGAGATTCAAGTTCACAGTCATTTCAATTGCTTCGAGATTATACTTCGATATCAAATCTCGTGAACCAAAGCCAGTTGGCATCAAGATGGGCCGCCTTCGATTATTTTCTTTTACTATACGTTCTTCCAAGACGCCCGCAAAATCCCCCGCCATACCCGCAATAGTGAGCACATTGTCTTTTGCTGTAAGGGCTTCTATTCCACTGGACTTACCATTTCTGATGATTTGAGTATGTTTGTCTCCTTCCCCCGAATCCATATCCCAGTGGAACCATGGGAATGTTATCATCGGATTCATCCTGTCTGCGTGCTGTTTCTTTTTTTCCATTATTTTCCAAAGTGCGTCATTGACAACAAAAAGAGATAGCGATATTGGCTGTAGCAGTTTTGACATCTCAGTGACGTAACGGCTGAGGGGTCTTTCATTGGTGTAATGGAGTAAATTTCTCAGTTCTCCTACCGACAGATAGGTCTTGTCTTCTTTCTGAATTTGCTGGAGCCTCTGACCCTTCAGCGATATTTCTATGCCATGTTCCTTTTCGAATTCACGAATTGCCTTTTTTGTGAATAGGTAATCACTTGACAATGTACCACACTCTGAATCGGTCTTATGCTATACGGAGGATATTTGTAGGCTCAAAAAGATGACCTTAAGTCCGTTACTGCGGAATACTAGATGCACTTGAATTCATTGTAGAATCTGATTGGCGCGTTTTACAGAATTTCAATGATATGCGAGTAAAACGTATATATTGAATATATGATATTTATGAGAACCGCCGGGAGACGGAAATTGGTTGGCGCAACGGAGTGCTGGATTATCACAGCTTTAGAAGCGTGTCTTGGCTATGTTACAAGAGGTGGATGTCCACTATTCTCCAACCGCTAGATAACTGGCTCTCTTATTTGTGCTAACGTGGGCGCTTGGCAGGCGCCCACACCTTTTCATTTCAATTCAGTTCTTCCCAGCGTATGCATCGAATAAAATGTCCTTGTTCTACTTCACGATACTCTGGCACATCTGTGCTGCATTGGCCAATTGCAAATTCGCATCTCGGATGAAAGGGACAACCCGAAGGTATGTTGGTTGGTTCCGGTGGATTCCCCTGTATTCCACGAAGCCTTGGCCTTTCTTTTCCCTCTTTCATCTGCATCATAGCTATTCTTGGATATGACGCCATCAGCCCCCTCGTATATGGATGGGCGGGTTCATGATATATTTGAACTGCATCACCCAGTTCCATAATCTTTCCTGCGTACATCACGGCCACCCGATCAGCCAAGTCTGCTATCACACCGGCATCATGACTAATCAGAAGGGTGGAGACATCAAAGTCGTCGCGAATCATCTCGAGAACATCAAGAATCTGCCGCTGAATAGTCACATCGAGTGCAGATGTTGGTTCGTCTGCAATGACAAGGTACGGACCGGAAATTATGGACATAGCGATAAGTATTCTCTGAGCTTCTCCACCACTGAAGCTACCTGGGTCAAGTACGAATCGAGTCCCTGAGTCTGGGAGCTGTACCAAGTCGAGACACTCAAGCACCTGCTTCTTGAGCTCAGGAAGTCTCACGTCTTCTTTATGGATTTCAACTGGTTCACCTGCCTGCATGCCGACGCTATATTGAGGATTAAGAGCATGACCAAGACCTTGAGGGATGAGTGTTATCTCTTCGCCACGAATCTTGACCAATTCATCTTCAGGGAGGGCTGTTAGCTCCTTGCCCCTAAAGAATACCTTCCCATGGACTCCTGATCTCTCGTTACCTTCTTCATCAAATCTTTCTCGCAACCCGGGAATGTTCGATGCACCAGCTTCGAATCTTGCTATCTTTTCAAACAGCCCCAAGACTGCTAGAGCGAGGGACGATTTTCCACATCCACTCTCACCCAATAGACCAAGGCATTCACCTTCTTTCACTTCGAATGAGACATCATCAACCGCACGAATGAGCCCCTTCTTCGAAGGATAGTAGGCTCTAAGGTTCTCAACACGAAGCAGCACATCGTCGTTGGGCATGGTATGCACCATAAACATCAGAATGGGTTACTCTGACATTAAAACGGTATTGACTAAGGTAACATATCGCTTACCGATGAGTTAATGAGGGGTTGATAAAATTCAGACCGAACAAGGTGGGAATGCGATTGTCCAAATCTCAAGTTCTCTTTACTGATCGAAAAGCGACTTCTGACTACAATATGCTCGATAAGCTTGAGCAGATATACCGGTTCTTAGGGCTTGATGATGCCATCGAAAACGGAAGCAAAGTCATGGTGAAGACACACTTCGGCCAATATGGCAATACTAACTACATTCGTCCAGCCTACGTCCGAAAGGTTGTGGAGTTGGTGCGGGAAAGCGGTGGTATCCCCTTCGTGGCTGAGACCTGTGGACTCGGATATGGTACAGCCGGAATCTATGGCGGAAGGACAACCGCAGTAGAGTATTTGGGGATGGCTCTCAAGAACGGTTATAGCCCAGCCACAGTAGGAGCTCCTATGATTATGGCCGACGGCTATTGGGGAACAGATGTTCACACGGTAGAAATAGATGGCGAATTTGTCAAAGAAGTAGACGTTGCAGCCGCATTGTTTGACACCGACATCGTGATTATGCTAACTCATGCCAAAGGGCATGGGCTCAGCGGCATAGGTGGTTCGCTGAAAAACCTCGGAATTGGTCTTGTTGGCAAAAGGGGTAAGGCGGCTATGCACCACATGGGCGAAGTATCGATAGACCCTGAGAAATGCTTGGGCCCTGAGTGTGGCGAGTGTATCGAAGTCTGTCCTCCACGTTGTATCACTATGGATGGAGAAACAGCTGTGATTGATACTGCGGAATGCATTTCATGTGGCCATTGCCGGTCTGTATGCTCGAATGTGGTTGAAGCCAAAGCAGTCAAGGTCAAATGGCGACCAAATCCTGAACAGTCCCCTCGATTTGTTGAAAATGCCCTTGGTGTTGTAGATTCAATTGGGCGAGACAGGTTCTACTATATCAATCTTGCAATTGACATTTCCGACAAATGTGACTGTTGGAATGTTGGTGCGCCGCTTCTGGTACACGATATTGGAATATTCGGCTCCAAGGACCCCGTAGCTGTAGACCAAGCGAGTCTCGATGCCATAAACGACGCAGAACCGAACCCAGAGTCTGACGCGGCCGACCTCGAATGTGGTGAGCCTAAGTTTGCACATGTACACGAATGCAAAGACGATGACACCGGTGAACTATTGCGTCTTGCCGATATACAGCTTTCTCATGCAGAGAAGATGGGTCTTGGGTCTAGAGAATATGAATTAGAGACACTAGAAAAACCGGAATCTGAGGATTAAACTGGTGCCCATTGACTCGACTCAGAACTCCGGTAGTTCCTCGTAGCGGTGGCAGAATATCCAATATCCCGGCTCCACCTCCCTATACTCTGGAACTTGTTCCTCGCATATGTCCTTGCTGTATTTACAGCGAGGATGAAATGGACAACCCGAAGGGGGATTGGTCATATCTGGGGGTTTACCGGGGATTCCTCGTATACGCATTCCTTTTTCTCTTATACGCCTCATCATCTCTAATGGCGGATTGCTCATGATAAACGCCCGTGTAAACGGATGCCCTGGTGTTTTCAATACTCTCTCTGTATCTCCAAACTCCATGATTCTCCCAGCTGACATTACGGCTACCCTGTCACTGGTGTCAGCAATCAACCCTTGATCGTTGCTGATGAGCAGCATAGAGAGATCCAGCTTTTCCTGTGCAAGTCTAATGGCTTCAAGTATACGGTTTTGAATCCCAACGTCCACAGAAGTAGTCGGTTCATCCGCGATAAGCAGTAAGGGTTTTGTTACAAGTGCCATTGCTATTAGAATACGTTGGTCTTCACCTACCGAAAACTCACTGGGCTTCAGACTCTTACGCATATCTGGGTCTGCTAGCTCGACGAGATCCAGAACTTCCAGCACTCTTCGGGCAACTTCGTATTCAAATAGAATCTCATCTTCATCATGAGCCCAAAGGGCTTCGGCTGTCTGAAGCTCTATCTGTGTATATGGATTCATTGATTTTCTCGTGCCCTGCGGCACATATGTGATGTCATCCCCACGTATCTCCCGGTATTCTTTCTCATCAAGTCCCACAAGGTCTTCTCCCTTGAACCAGATATGGCCTTCAACTCCGGGAAGCTCGCGCCCCAGGTCATTTGAATTGAGTCCCTTCTCTCTTGCTTCGTCCCTCATTTTCCATAGATCTTTGTTCTCCTCATGTCCAGAAGTAGACGCGTAGTACCTAGAAAGCCTATCAAAAATACCAAGAATGGCAAGGGCAACAGAGGTCTTCCCAGCACCTGATTCGCCAAACAGACCGACCGCCTCACCACGTTTGATTCCGAAAGATACATCGTCGACAGCTTTGAGAAGCCCTCTCTTCGAAGTATAATACGCTTTCAGATTCTCTACTTGGAGGATGTAGTCTTCATAGCACTTGGGCATGGTAGTAGAAAGACTGTATCAATCCATAAATACTGTAGTGCTAGCGCATTAGTTGCTCGCTTCCCGAACCTTCTGGAGGGTTAACAGAAATTCTTTTTGGGCGTTGAATCTTAGAATAACTTACGTTACTATCGTATCTACTCATGAGTTTCTCAACTGGAAACAAGTTCAAACCTAGCTTCAGTATCAGTTGGGGGTACTTGAATTATCACTGGGTTAATATCCGAAGAGGTGTGAATGTATCTATGCGTCGTGACTTACTAATCCTCTTAGTAATGACAATATCATTGATTCAGTGGCCGTCGTGTCCTAGCCACAACTCGAATCTCGCCAACCGGTATCATTTGGCACAAGGCAATGAACAAATTAGACGCCATTGGACCGTTAATATTATCCTGGTAAATTACGAACCGAGCGTGCTCAATACAGACATCTTTATGGAGGACCTCCCTACTCAGAGAATACATTCGGTAGATGATTTGACTCTCAATTACACTATCGACTATTCTCTCAAATTCGCCAATCAATCATATTCTAATCACCTCTTATCGGTGATTGAGACCAACTCCGTAAATGGCTCTGAAACGGGTACAAAAATTAATGAGACAAAGCTGGAGTATCAGAAGGAG
>JAWOEX010000028.1:0-359777 GCA_046482545.1 Candidatus Thorarchaeota archaeon | reverse complement strand
TTCGGGGCTGGGCTCGTACCCCGCTGGGAGTGGCCCACCGCCCTAGTCCTACTAGACTCGGATTTCTTACTAGGCCTAATAAACTCCCCTCGCCCTTGGTCATAAGAAGGCATACAGGAAATCTTACAGATATTTTACACTTCTATGTGCCGATTTATTTAGGATTTTGTAAGATTTCTAACTCTCTGGATCCCGTACTGAGCCTAACAAACTCCCTTCATCTGTGGTCAGGAGAGGAGTTGCAGGAAATCTTCCAGGAATCCTAGCCTTTCATACCAGAATTTGTTAGGATTTTTGTAAAACTTGCCTTCTTTGTAATGTCATAAGTCTTAAGTATGCCACCATGCGGTATCGCTTGAAAACATATCCGGTTCAGGTGAAATGATGACGCAAAAGGCAGAAGTAACTTGCAAAAAATGCGGCCATGAGTTTGAGGCGGAAGTCATTGACCATGTTGACTTATCAGAAGACAAGCATCTGATTCGGAGTATTCGCAGTGGTACAGCGAATCGTGTAAAATGCCCTCGTTGCGGGGTGGAAATGGACTTGGACCGTAGTATCGTTATCAACTTCGAACCGCAAAACCGCATAGTCCTTTTTGATAAGGGCGCAGAGAGCGGTGATTTTCGTGAATCACTGAAATCAAGTTACAACAATATAATCGAGTATAACGAGATACTATCCGAAGTAGGCAAGGAAGTAGATTTCCGAATCATTTCTAACCTAGG
The DNA here is from genome assembly GCA_046482545.1 of Candidatus Thorarchaeota archaeon. Classification (GTDB taxonomy): domain Archaea; phylum Asgardarchaeota; class Thorarchaeia; order Thorarchaeales; family Thorarchaeaceae; genus WJIL01. The sequence continues at coordinate 359,049 of JAWOEX010000028.1, read as the reverse complement.
TGAGCTCAGGCAACTGCTTGAGGCCTATCTTGATCTTTTCGGTTGATATCGTCCTGAGCATTTTTGTCTCGAGAATTGGGGGGATGTATACTGAAGTCGTCACAACAATGTGTATTAGAGGATGTTATTGACAGTAGAATCAAGGTGTACGGAGGAAGCTAGGCCATGCAGGACGTCACGCAATTCATTATTGACCTTATCGTCCAAGGGCATCTAGGTTTATTTCTGGCTTCCTTATTACTGAATCTTTCCCCAGTGGCTCCTTCCAACATGGTAGTAGCTGGCGTGGCTTCTGTTCTTTTGCCTATGATTGATTGGATCTCAATCGGTTTCATTGTAGCAGCGGCGTCGACTACTGCGAAGAGTATTCATTACTGGCTTATACGAAGCTCACGAATCGTCCTATCTGAAAGGCGGCTTCAACAGTTGGAAGCAGAAAAACAGCGCGTGGAAAAATGGGGCGCGTTTGCATTGTTTTTGGCTGCTGCTTCTCCCATGCCCGATGACCCAGTAATCGTGTATGTGGGGTTTACAGAATATAGTGCTCCAAAGTTTATCATTAGCTACTTCACAGGCAAGGTCTTAGTCACCTTAGCGGGGGCGTACATAGGATATACGGTTGGTGGGTTCTTCTCTTCGATACCCATGGCTATCGCGTCTGTTGGCCTTACGATTATAATTACGCTGTATCTCCTTGCTAGAGAAAAAGCGAAGCAACCCACTGTTTTGGAAGAGGTTCTTGAAGAACGAAAGCAGAATCCAAGGAAAGCCCCTTATGATGACGAATCAGTCCTTGAGGGAGATAATGAATCCTTAAATGAACCGAAGAAATGAGAAGATTAGGCTGATTAGAGCCCAGCTATCTTCTATTTTACTGAACGCCTGATTACTATGTCTTGCTAACGCTTACGCTTTCCCAGCAAAAACTCCTCAACCCAGCGTTCAGCTTTATACATCTTGGTTGGCTTGGGTGGTAACTTGAAGCCATACGCTGATATTGATTCCAGAGACCCACCTATCCCTCGCTTGAGTGCAAGTTTTGTGCACCTGATAGCATCGAGAAGTATTGGGCCAGCATTAGGTCCATCTGTGACTTCCATGCGGATATCCACCTTGATAGGTGCGCCACCGAATTGCCTGCCATGGATATAGAAGTATGAATCTCGGCTATTGTCCATGAACGGGACATAGTCACTTGAACCCGCAACCAATGGTGCGTCGTAAGGAAGATCTTGACCCACGGCTGAGCTTTTGACCTTTCTTTTCCGTAGTCTTCCCCTATAATGCGAGTCCAGAGACTCTGCTCCACCACCAACATCTAATTGATAGCTCTCGTCCACTTTGACGCCACGAGCTACAAGAAGTTGCAGTATGTTGCGATGCAAGATAGTGGAACCAAGTTGATCCTGAATATCATCACCGACGAGCGGAATTTTCGCTGCTTCAAATTTCTTGCTCCATACTTCATTAGAAGCTATAGGAATTGGCGTACCGTTGATGAAAGCGCATCCTGCGTCCAATGCTGCTTCGGCGTAAAACTCGGTAGCTTCTTCGGCTGAACCAGGCAACAGGTTTAGGACGATTTCTGCTCCTGAGTCCTTTAGTACTTCTACTATGTCTGCTTCCTTCTCATCAGATATCGTAACAAGCTTCTTGAGATTCTCATCTACACCATCTAGAGGTTTGCCCATGTGAACATTGACGTTGAGATTGTCTACGTCAGCAAACCGCATGACATTATTCGGTTCCGCAAGTATGGCCTCGGAAAGATCCTTTCCAACTTTACTTTCGGTTACGTCGAAAGCTGCAACAATCTCGATATCGGAAACATGATAGCCTCCGAAATCCAAGTGGTCCAAACCGATGTGTTCTCCATTGAAACCCGCATCCTTGTAGTACTCAAGACCTTGGATGAGAGCTGATGCACAGTTACCGATTCCGATCAGAGCTACCTTAATGCTGCTATCCATTCTTCTTGTTTCCTCCGGGCCATCTTGATATACCCCTCTAGACTTTCTTATAAAGTTTTATGACCATAGAATAGTATCCCAATGCTTATGAGAAGAAATGTGCTATAATTCTAGCGGACATCGATACTGGAGCATCAGCTCCACAAGCTATCAGAATGCCTAGCTTGGTAGTGCAGGAAATGCTGAGAGGAATCCTCGCAACAGAGGCTTCCGGCTCTTACCCTTCGGTTCAAAGAGAGGCTAATTCCGCACAAAAATGGAGCCCCCTTCATGATTACAAGGGGTGGATCCCAAAAAGCCCTAGAAATAGGTGCTCGAGCCGATGTCCACCTCTTTCCTATTCCAGACTTTCTGCAAGCAGGCTGATGACATCTCTAACGGGCATATCCTTACTGAGAATTTTCGCTCCAGATTGAAGATTGAGCTCACAGAATGGGCAGGCGGTGGTCAAAATGTTCGCTCCTGTTTCGACAGCATCCTCTACCCTTTTAGATGCTATCTCCTTGGCCAAATCCGAATCATACGAGCGTAGGCCCCCACCAGCTCCACAACACATAGCAGTAGCACGATTTGTTTCCATTTCTACAAGATTGACGTTTGGAATAGCTTGGATGGTCCGTCTTGGAATCTCGTAGACTCCGAGCTCCCGACCCATATGACAAGGATCATGGTACGTGACGGTATTCTTTCCTGGCCGTGGCTTTAGTTTCAAGTCCCCCTTGGCAATCAGTTCGTCCACGAGTTGTAGGACGTGCAACACTTCTGGCAGTTCGGTACCGAACTTCGCTGGAAAGTCTTCTCTCAGAGTCTTGAGACAACCTGCACATGAAACCACTATCCTTTTTGCCTCTGATTTCTCGATTGCTTCGGATAATCTTCTGGCTGTTTCAATGGCTTCGTCTGCTTTTCCTGTTCGCAAAAGCACCGAGCCACAACAGGGTTCCTCTTCCAGTACCGCAAAATCTTCGCCCGCAGCATCAAGCACCTTGGCGGTGTTCTTCGCTACTTCTGGTATTCGCATTCCCGTCGTACAGCCTACAAAATATAATGTGTCCGCCTTGGTAGAAACATCAAAATCGAGTTCAGAAACCCATTCTCTTTTCTGAGAATTGTCTCCTTCATATGGATTGTTGTTTGAAATTATTTTCGCAGCTATGTCTTCTCGAACTGGGTTAGGTATCTCACCCAAAACGCTACGAACAGATTCAAGCGTATGGGCAGGCTCGAATTCTGAGGGGCAGATTTGGGTACAATTACCACACAAAGTACAATCGAACAGAGACTCGCTATTTTGAGTTGTCCTTTCAAGTTCACCCTTCAGGAGAGCAAGTGCTACCATTATTTTGCCACGCATGAATGATGTCTCAAAACCTGTAGAGTTCTCATATACTGGACATACCCCATCGAAACCCCTTGCGTCATATACCGCATTTCTGCAGATGCCGCACCTCCTGCACTGAGACAACGCATCCATGAGGTCGTCCATATTAACCTCCATTGAAATCAAAGCCCTCCTAGGACACCGGGATGCATGATACCCTTCGGATCTATTACATCCTTAATACTCTTCAAAAGATTCATGTAGTCTTCCATCTCATCAACGCCCTCAACCCAATACGGCGCAAGCTTGAAGGGAACTGCACCAGTCTCGAAGAGCCTCTTAGAAAGGTCGATATGAGCTTCTCTTACTCTCTTTTGTTCGTCCTCGTCCTCTGGGAAATAGTATAGGTGCGGGTAGAAGTTGTAACTGCTGTGACCAGTAGCAAAACCCGCTGTGTGTCCGAGTAGAGCATATTCATCCATCACATTCCAGATAGCTTCGACTGATTTGTGCCAGTTAGATACCGTCTGATGATGATAGAGAATGCGCCAGTGCCATCCGTGAGCATATGATGATCTCGCAAAAGTCCGCATACGATCATCCCACTCCCCGCGTGGCAGTTCAGATATACCGACGACGTGCCCACCTAGGCTCCTGCAAATCTCAGCTGCATGATTCACATCGCTCTCAAGCTGGTCTTTTCGTAAACGACCCATTGTAACAGATACAGTGTATGGTGGCCAGTCATAATCAGGTATACCGTATTCCTCGCCGAGCATGTCCATGAAGAAATCGAGAATCCGCCCTTCGTAAATTGATGAGAAAACGGCATTCACATTGTTATCATTCAAGCCTACCACAAATCTCTCAGCCTGATCTGCTTCTTCAAATCCATAAGTCTCGTAGTGAAACTTTTCCATGCGTTTGAAAAGCTTAACAGAAACCTTGGTGATGATTCCGAGACTTCCTAACGAACCAATGAAAAGTCCGGTCAGGTCGGGCCCAAACGCATATCTCAAAAACGGACCCGGTGCGTTTGGATTGCCTTCTGAGCCGGTTTGGATTATTCGGCCGTTAGGCAGTACAATTTCCAATCCTAACACCATCTCTGCGATACAGCCATAAACTGTGGATCCAGGTCCTGCTCCATTGACTGCAACATTTCCAGCAACTGTAGCAACGAGGGAGGATTCTGGGTATACAGGCAGCCAGAGGCCATGGGGCTTCAGGAGTTTGTCAAGCTTGCCAAAGGTGATACCTGCACCAACAGTAGCAGACCTTAGCTCTTCATGCAGCTTGAAGCTATCCAGTCGCATGAGCTCAATCACCAAGCCCCCTTCCGAGGGTATGACTTCACCCTGGAGACTTGAACCTCCACAACGAGGAGTTACCTTGATGCTTTCCTCATTGGCTATCTTCACTATTTCTGAAACCTCTTCTGTTGAGCTAGGCCTAACCACTGCCCCTGGTTTCACAGAATCGTACCCTGTAGATGCTGAGGCTGAGTAACTTAGAAGTACGTCTTCTCTTGTTGAAATGTAGTCCTTCCCGACCACCCGAGAGATTCTCTCAATAGTGCTCTCGTCCAACCATCAAACCCTCTAGAAAATATGCCGTATTTTCATTAGGTCGCGAGCTGATCCCTTGACTTTTAGTTTTCGTCTGAGGAGTGCAGAAGCGGCGCTCATCTCCTCCAAGAAGAGCTTCCGAATAGTCTCCTTGTCGCTCTCGATTTTCATATCAGGCTCCTCCACTTGACCATCATGGACTTCGATGTTATTATCAGCGACAACGAAATGATAGGTCCCACCATCTTTGAGTTTCAGAAGAGCGGTTCGGTTCCATCCGTCAATTGCCTCTTTAGTTTCTTTACGTTCTAGTCCGTCGGCAATTCTTTCTCGCATGAGATTTAGAAGATTGTCATTCATGATTAGTCACCAGACTATCGAGGCGCGTTCAAGATAGGATTAAATTGTTTTCCTACCACCCAGTTGATATACGACAGATTCCAAAGTAATAGCTAGAATACGACAGAGTGGAAAAGGTGAAGAAATTAGGAGTATGGTCGAAATAGAGCTATGTGACACGAAGTTTTATACCCGGAAAACCTCAGTTTACCGCGGGCCAGCTATGATACCTAAAGGCAACAGAGATAAGAGAGGCTTCCAATGAGCCCTTGTGGTACCCTTGGATAGTGAGGATAGCAACGAAATTACTCAGACAGGATCTAAATCATTACAGGCGCCCAAACCAAGCAGAATTGATGAAATCAAGCAAAGCGTTCATATCATGTTGTCGCATCATCCTCCCTCACTATACAGTCATTGTCTGCGCTTGTCCTTGTTTGGTCATTCTCTTTACTTGTGTGCTAGATGTTCGGGTATATACGGCGGCCTCCTAATCGGTATTGTCTTCTTGTTCCTTATGCCTATCGTATTGATTCCTCCATGGTTTTGGTTTCTTTTGGCTGTTGGCTTAGGAATGGCCACTGTCACTGACTGGGTGACACAACGCCTGACCTATAGGAAGACGACCAATGACGTCCGTGCCGTATCTGGTTTTATCAGTGGCACTGGTCTCTCCATCATATTTCATTTGGGCAATTTCTTCTACATGATTTTTGCCTTGGTTATGATGAGCCTTACTATTGCCGGGGTATCTATTGTAGAGAACAGGAGAAAGGCGAATCATTAGCATTTTAAGCGGTTGGTATTCTCCCCAACTTGGTGTACTCTTGTGATTCCTATTGCTAAACCGATTGTGGGAACAGAAGAAATCGAAGCGGTTCGAGAGGTGCTCGAATCTGGAATGCTAGCAGAAGGTGATGTATCTAGGAAGCTGGAGCAAGAGTTTTCTTCCTACATTGGCGTGAAACATGCATCTGTTGCAACAAATGGTACTGCAGCACTGATAACGGCACTTGAAGCAATGGACATACAACCTGGAGATGAAGTGATAACTACACCCTTTACGTTCATTGCGTCTGCTAATTCTATTGCACTAGTTGGAGGTGTGCCTGTCTTTGTCGATATTGATCCAACGACCTACAACCTTGACCCTGACTTAATTGAAGATGCAATTACTGAAAGAACCAAGGCCATCATGCCTGTCCATATTTTCGGTATGCCTTGTGATATGAAGAGAATCTTGGCTATCGCTGAGGACTATGATTTGATGGTCATTGAAGATGCTTGCCAGGCGCATGGTGCTACGATTGACAGTAAACGGGTAGGAGCCTTTGGAGATATAGCAGCATTCAGCTTTTATGCGACGAAAAATATGATGACTGGAGAGGGCGGCATGATTGTGACTGATAACGAAGACCTAATGGACCGAGTTCTCATGATAAAGAATCATGGCAGAGGAAAAGAGGGTGGCTACAGTCACTATAGAGTTGGATACAATCACAGAATGATGGATTTAGTATCTGCGATAGGTAGAGAACAACTCAAACGATTGCCTGGAATATTCAAGTCAAGACGAAAGAATGCAGAACTGTATCACAAGGTTTTCTCCGGATTCGACGAAATTACACCCCAGAAAGAGCCAGACAATTTTGAATCCGCTTATCACGTGTATGCACCATGTCTTGAATCAGAGAAGCTGACGCGGGATGAGATGATTACTGAACTAAAAAATGCAGGAGTGGCTTCAAGGTCTGTTTACGGACTACCCTGTCATCTGCAAAGAACCTATCGGAGAATAGATAACTGGCGCTGGGCTGAGTATGTAGATTACCCCGACTATGAATCTTTTAATCTACCTCATTCAGTTGGGGTAGGTAACGACCATTTCGAGGTACCCATTCATCCGGGTGTCAAGAAAGCAGACATCGAACACGTTGGAGAAGTTATTGAAAGTATTCTTGCCTAGTCAGAAGGAAGAATATAGGGCAATATGTCACGTAGATCTCTTGATTCAATTCGGTAATCTGCAGACTTGGCGACCTTCTCGCTAACAGGGTTAAAAGCAATACTGAGAGCAGATATGCTGAACATATCGATATCATTCTCGCCATTCCCTACACTCACTAAATCGTCCTGATTGAATCCGTTTGAGACAAGATATTCAAGAATCCGTTCTGCCTTTTGTTCAGCTCCCATGATGTATTCGATTCTGCCATCATGCTTTCCATTATGCTCACTAAGAACATTAGAATATGCGAAATCTAGATTGAGTCTATCCGAGAAGGGTGCCATGAACCACTGACTGACTCCGCTTGATACGCAACCGACTTGATACCCTTCTCTTTTCAGTTTGGTTACTGTTTCTTCTGCGCCCTCCATAAGGGGAAGGTCATGAACAAGGTGCTGAAGAGTATCTGTTGAGACATTCTTCCAGACCTTTGCTCCTTCGATTATTGATTCCTCAAGTGATAGATTCCCTACTGCCGATTTCTTCAATACTTCCTTCAATTTATGACCTATTCCTACACGTTCGGCTATGGGGAGTGTTGCACTAGCACCATCAAAGAGAACACCATCCAAATCCAGTGCTACAACCTCAAGGTTTTCTTCTAGCAAACTATATTGCTCCGGTATATATCTGGTTCCTGTTGGCTTCATAAGGTTGATTATGCTTACCATGGAACATGTCGAGGCGCCTTGAGGGACTATTAAATTCTAACCTGTTTCATTATCTTGAAGTCCGCCTGAGAACAGTTAAAACAATGAATGAAGCTGCTGCCGCTATGAATGATAGTAGCAGGGCTGCTGTAACAAGAATCAGATAGAACATGCCAATAGCGGACTGCAACTCGCTATTAGTGAACATCCCGGTTTCAACGAGATACTCTGCTATTTGTGGAGCAGCAATCAGCTCTAGGGGAACATACGCGATAGCGGACCCGATGAATGCCACAAAAGCAGATCTTCTCTTAATTCTAATCATATAGGCAGAAAGAGTCCCAGTTAGAATCGGTGTGAAAACATAGGCAATGAAGTACAGACCGACATTCGCAAGAGCAACTGCTACAATTGCGATGGAATCTTCTCTTCCTATCGAGTCGACAAGGCTTCCGTTTTCCATTGTGTCTCTCTTGCCTACAAAGAGCGATTTAACATTGCTGTAATCTGCGCTTCACCGCACGAGCATGTAGATATCACGACTGAGAAAGCGTGACGGCACAATTTGCTAACACTTAACAGTACAGGCTGTTCATGGAATGAAAATGGTTCAGAATGAGAAACCGGACGAAAAATATGCTAAACTCATCTTAGATACTCCTCCTCACTATGACCTTGTGAAATCCATCCACGCTTGGATATACCCGGATGTGCAGCCAGTCCCTGAAGCGACGGAGAATAGAAAACTGCACAGAATTTTGACTTTGAATGGCATAAATGTTCCCGTGACCATTTCTCAAGCTAAATCGGGTTCTCATGTAGAGATTCAATTTCCTACCAATATAGATACTCAGAAAATCCAACAAAAGGTAAGATTCACACTCGGTTTTGATGTTGATACCAACAATGCAATTGAGAGGATTAGGGAGGACAATCACATATGCTATCTTGCCGAAGAAATGGCCTCTCTAAGACCCTATACGGCTGATACGCCGTTCGAAGGCTTGGCAAAATCCATCCTTCAGCAGCAGATTTCTTTTCGTGCTGCAAACGTGATAACGCGACGTGTCGTACTTGAAACTTGTTCACCGCTTCAAGCATGGGGAACTGCTTACTATGGCTTTCCAGCTCCTCATGATATCCTCGCTCTTGGCTCGGAGGGTCTCAGGAGATTAGGTGTGGGCTACAAGACAGACTATCTTCTTGGGGTTTCGTCGCTTGTTGTGTCAGGCGAATTGAACCTAGAAGAACTGAAGAACGCGCAACATAACCAAGTAGTAGAGCGTCTCCATTCTATCCGTGGGATCGGCGATTGGACCATCAAGGCATTTGCAATTTCATCGCTCCATGATTTCTCTGTTTTTCCTTATGGTGATTTAGGTATAAGAAACCTTCTTGGCAGACTATATACTGAGGATGCTCCAATGAAAACAAGAGATGTTGAGGAATTCATATCACGGTGGGGCTCACCCGCCCCGCTTGTGCTGTATCTTTTGATGTGTGCTGATGTGTTGGGCCTTGTGGAATGCAGTGAACGTTCCAAAAAGCCATAAATGGTAGTGAGGCTGGTGTGATGCGGAAAGTGGGTGTATTTGTCTTCAGAACGGAGTAACTCGAAGGTTTGGCGGATTCGATCGATGTTCCTTAAGGAACTAAATCTGATTAAAAACGATAAATATGCACTGCTACTCGTTTTTGTACTGCCCGGCATGATCATGGGTACAATGTATTTTGCCATCGAGCAAGGAGAAGCAATTCAAGGAACGGGAGATACGTCTGATGAATCTTCGAGTGATGCGCTGGTGGTGGGGGTTGTAGACGCAGACCCAACCAACACCTATCCGGGACAGGACCTATCCGAGAATTTCACTTGGTACCTGCAAGAGAGCTCCAGTCTGATAGTAATAATGTATGAAACTGAAGAAGACGCTTTGGATGCTCTCTACAAAGACACCGTGGATGCCTATGCTGTCATACCATATGGGTTTGAAGGGAACATATCAGGGGATATTCCAGCGTTTGTACAAATTCATATCAGCTCTACCAATTTCGATAAACAATCAGCCATCTTCTCAGCTTTCAGCTCAGCCGTTGTATCGTTCCGGTCCGATCATGGTTGGATAAAGGGCGAAGTAAGGATTAAGAATGTCAGAGAATTTGAACCTCAAGGAAATTACGCTGCAGCTACCTTTGGTGTTTTCCTCCTTGTTTTTGCTTCCTTTATTGCAACCGCAGCTACAGCTGCTCAGGCAATTGTTGGTGACGTTCCACTCAGTAGGATGCTTCTTACCCCTGCAACGAAAATGGAAGCGATACTTTCGAAAACTTTTGCGTATTTCACAGTGGGTCTGATTCAGGCGCAATTTCTCTTGATTCTATGGATTGGCCTGTTTGGTATTGTTCCGAATACAGATTACTTGACTCTTAATTTTATTTTGGGCCTTATGGCTTTCTCGGGGTCTGCATTGGGTGTTTTCATTTCTACCTTATGCAACACGCGTTTGCAGGCGAATCAATCCTTTTTACTACTTCTATTCTCATCATTCATAGTTGGAACCGGCTTCATGGATGTTGGGATTATCGATGAGTACTATCCACTAAATCTAGGTCGAGTGATGCTATTCGATACCGCCTTCAAAGGATTACCTCTTGTACATTTCACTCCCGAGATAGTAAGGGCTTTCATTTTTTCATTCACTATGCTATTGCTGGGGTATATTGTTTTCTCGAAAAGGCAGACACTAGCATAGAGAGAATCTAGTGATAGGTTATGGGTAACAGTCTTAAGGTCATCTTTACACTATTATGTTACCCATTGAAGGAGAGATACGAATGAATACAGTAGTAAAAGTAATAGAGCTAATCGGAGAATCTGAGGAGTCTTGGGAAAAAGCCGCAGAGAATGCCTTAAAGAAGGCTGACGAGACGGTTCGAAACATCGTTGGTCTAGATGTTGACCATTTTACTGCCAAGGTGGAAGGCGGCAAAATCGTTGGTTATCGTGCGAATGTGAAGATTGCATTCGAATATGAGGGCTAATAAAGTAGATACAGCTTGCTAAACTAAGGAGGGGTTGCGATCAACCTCCCTTATCTTTTTTCTACTCGTGTCAAATTCCCAGAAATGTAAGAATTACAACCACTGAGTTATTTACTCCATGAGCTACTGTGGGACCAACTATCGAGTAATCTCTCTTCTGTGCAAGCCAGCCGAGGAAAATGCCAAGTACAAAACGGGCAGGCATACCATAGAGTTCCAGATGTATAGCAGCGAAGATGAATGAGGTCAACATGAGCGAAATAAGTTTGTAGTGTTTCTTCCTGTCTCGGAAGTAGATATCCATTCTTCGTTGAAGGAAGCCTCTGAAGAGTAGCTCCTCTGATAGCCCAACAACTACGAACATGACAATAATCCAAGTCATGAGCTCTGGAATTGTTTGTGCATAGATTATATCTGTCTGTTCGCCCGAATAGCCTACCAGCTCATACACAATATAGGTAATTGCTATATTAGAAGCCAGCATGATAGCTCCGATTCCTAAACCAAAGAGTACTTCTCTGCCGGGAGACTCGACCTTGAGACCAATGGCATCAAGGCCGAAGTCTTGCTTCCTGATATATCTAAGTGGAGGAATTATGAATCCAAGTTCAGAAAGCGTTATCACTAAGAATGCCCAGGGCGCCATCTCGATTTCTAGAGTAACAATATTAATGGATATCGCACCGACAAGAAAAAGAGGAATTATCATAATCAGGCTCAACGCGATGGTAAAGGCGAAAGCTGCACCGGTTAGCACCAACACATGGAAAAGTCTGTCCCAGTCCACAGCCCTCTCAATATTTTTTCCTGGTTCGAAGATCCCAATTGTTTGAGTTTCTTGCATCGCATAATAGTCCGGATCTTCCATGACCATGGCTTGGCACCTGATAGAAATGCTATTCTCGACTGAGATAAGGATTTGGTTGTTGGAATTTGACGGACGGATTGAATACGCCAATCGCTTAGCATTTATGGGCAAATCACAGATATTCAGGATGGAGCAGAATACATAATGCAGCCAGATGGTGACCTTGTCCCTCGAAGAGGCAAAGCCATTCTGATAGCAACCATCCTCATAGCTACTGGATTTGCCATCTCAAATCTCTTACCAGAGGGATTTTTTCCTGTTTCTTCAGCTCCTTGTATAGCAATCATTGATTCTGGCATAACACCTTCTAAGGGTCTTTCCAGTCGTATTGTGGCTGAACGAAGCTTCATCAATGTCTCTTATGGCTACTCTATGACTGATGAAGATACGACTGATAGCGAGCCTAACGGCATTCCCCATGGCAGCTATGTTGCCAAGATTACAGTCAGAAATAATCCTAACATACGAATCGTGAATGCAAAGGTCATCACAGGTGAGAACGATGCCACCTTCCAGGGCATTGCTCAGGCCATCGTATGGACGGTGAATGAGACCGATGCCAAAATTATTAATCTCAGTTTAGGAAGGATGCCGCCAAATGGAGATCCGCTTGAGGAAGTAATAGAGTGGGCATTTGCTCAGGGTGTTGTTGTGGTTGCAGCGGCTGGCAATGGAGGACAGAACGGGCTTAGAGGGACTTCAATTGAATCACCTGCTGTTTTCCAAGAGGTTATTGCTGTAGCAGCTATCGATAGGTCTGGTGCGCCGTATCCTTTCTCAGGCCGTGGTCCCCTGAGAAACAGAATCATTAAACCGGACATTGCCGCCTTAGGATCGTACCGTGATGCCAGCGGCACAGAAGTTGCCTTCGGTACAAGTTTTGCCGCCCCGAGAGTCTCTGCCGCAGCAGCGGCATTGATTACTGTCTGTGATACCAACAGGTGGAAATGGACTCCTGGCATGATAAAAGCAACACTGCTTGCAAGCGCAAGCCATCTTGAAGCTGAATCATGGGAAGTGGGATCTGGCCGGGTGAATGTGGAGACCGCAATAGCTTATGTGGAGAATGTTCCCAAAATTAATTCGTTCCCTATGGTCGCACATGTAATGCCCAGTGAGGTTCCTTACAATTTCGAAAGGCTGTTTGTGAACGCAACCTCTACAATCAAATGCTCCATCTTTGCAACCGCCAATGCAACCTTCCACCTTGCCTACACAGGGTCTGCGGCTTCTTCGGTGAGGGGGCTTGATATGGTCCATATAAATCAGAGCGGAGAATTCTCATTCAGCATTCGTTTAATAAGCTCTAAGGTGCATGAGAATCTAGAGGTTTTGCTTAGCATATCATCGCACGACTATCTTACGATGCGTGTGAGAATCAACTTTGATGCATCCCTTCCCCATGCCATAGTTGGCTTTGATTTAACACACACAGCATGGTCCATTGACTCGATATATGGCCAGTTTCGAAGCTTCTATGCAACGCTTGGCGATCGGGGTGTTGCAGTCGAAGAAATTCGAGACTCAAGCGAGTTAACCTATCCCAGATTGAAACGCTTGGATGCTATAGCTATCATGGATCCCTGTGCTTGGTACCAGTCCTATTCAGACTTTATTCCAACCACCGCGAGCCTATCTTACTCAGAAGAGGAGCTAGATATATACAAACAGTACTGGGAAAGCGGTGGAAGCCTGTTTGTTGTAGGTTTGAGCAATTCTAGTATCGATGTTCGCGCTGCGAATGAGCTCTTATCAATGTTCAATATTACATTCAAGTACGACCGCATTCCTGAAACTACAATAGTGGTTGATGGAATTCCATCAACTCGTCTCATTACAGGTCTTCATCAGCATTTCATTACCGAGGGGATAGGCGAATTCGACTATGTTGGATGCTCATTGACCTACAGCGGCGGTGCCTTCGAGATTGCATACACTGAGGTTTCTAGGGTGAATGAACAGGGTGGTATCTATCGAGAGAACAAAACACTGATGGTGGGTCTGGAGGGCAGCAATGGAGCCAGAATGATTGTAGTTGGCAGCAATTTCTTCATTGACAATTACGCGATAAACGATATGTACAAGTCTTCTGACAATGAAAGACTGGCCTACAGAATAGTGTATTGGCTTACCGGGCTTTCTTAGCTACAGTAACGGTGCAATTTTCTCGGAAGCTGTTTTGGCCACGTATACGAGAAGCCCCGTCCTCAATGATTTAGCTGCAGCAAGAACAAGAATCGCCTTTTCGCCAGCGCTCTTGATTATGATATAGCCCTCTTCGTTGGTTAACAGAACTTGTTCCAGTTCTCCTTGATCCATACGCTCAGCCGCCATGTCTGCAACACCTAGAATAGATGCGGCCATAGCCGCTATTTCCGCTTCCTCCAAACCTGTAGGGATTGCGGAAGCAATGGGTAAACCCTCTTTTGACAAGAGCATAGCTGCTCTCACACCTGCAGCGAGCTCCAAGGACTCTTCAATTATTTCTTTGATTTTTCCTTGCAATTGTTCGAAATCTAGGTCGAACATGGTGGCTCGTCTCCAGTTTCGTTTAGGGTACTTTGTCTGCTCTGGGAATTGCGCATTAATAAATGTACGCTGACCGAAACGATCTTCGATACCTTTTTCGATGAAGCATGTAAATTCAAAACGGGTGAATCCTTCTGAAAGATAGCACAGGGAAGCTCATAATGGGTGCGGGAGAAGAAAAAAGTAGTACATGGAAGCTAGGAGCTCGAGTTTTGGGAATTGCAGAGAGTTTTTTCAGAGACGACCCAAGGAGCACGGTGGTTGGGATAATTATGCGGGGGGACTTGCGTATTGATGGATTTGGACTCTGTCACCCGACCGTGGGCGGCCTCGACTCGACTTCGGAGATAATAGCCATGTATAAGGAACTAAATCGCCCAGATATCCGTGCTGTATTGCTTGGTGGTAGCATCATATCTTGGTTCAATATTATTGACCTAGAGGCTGTCTATGATGCGATTAAATTACCTGTTGTCAGTGTAACTTATGAAGAATCAGAAGGAATTGAGGAATATATACAAGAGTATTTTCCTGAAACTCATGAGCGTAGAATGGAGCTAGCAAACAAAGCCGGTGAACGCAAGAAGATTATCCTTAGAAATGAGCATATAGTCTTCGTGAATACTATGGGTATGAATATGTCGAAATGCAAGCATATTCTGAATACTTTCACACTGGAAGGAAAAATTCCTGAACCAATACGTGTTGCTAGACTGATTGCCGGAGTGCTTAGGAATAAGCTTGATGACATCTAGTTACATCAAGAGTTAATGGGAATCATACAGATTTCTAAATAATCTGGGTGCTGAAGTGTAAGATTTCACAAAGGGCTAAGGGCCCCTTGAGGGCGGCAACGCTGGCAGGAAAGGGTAGAACACAGAAATCTCCTCTGTTACCTCGACTGTAAGAAACAGGTCATATGCAGACACATGTTCTCCAAAATTAGTTCGGCTATTGAAGTGTATGATGTGCTGTCATTTTCTAGATGAATACGGTTGACATCTAGCTGGTGGTCTTGTTCATCATAGTTTCATGATCCTTGAGCAATTCATCAAATATGTCCATTGCAAAATCACTTCCAAGAACCCTCAAAATATCTTGGCTGGTGGTGAAAAACGAGTCCAAAAGATATGGAGGTGTTCCCGAGTTCTCGAATGATCGAGCTTGTATCAGCATGTCAAGTATATCGGCCGATTTCACAATTTTGGCTTCTTTTGTTTTCCCTGAGGTGTACTCTTGCCATGAGATTGCAAGTTTTTGTTGAATCTTTTCTTCGCTCAAGTCAGAAAAGAGAATCTCAAAGCCTCTGTTTTCTAAATCCAATTTGACCTGTTGGAATTGTTCATGTTCCCTCAGTACTGTTGAAGATGGGATATCAGATAAGATGGATTCTGGTGAATCGTGGATTATGGCCATGGTAAGAATCCTTGAAATATTCAGATTACTACCTGTCCCATTTTCCAAAAGAGCTAAGAGTAGAGCAATCACAGCAGTACCCCACGAATGGTCAGCTACGCTCTCAGCTGTCTGATTCTGTATGCCCGCAAGAGACCATCCTGAACGACTAAGATTCTTGAGATTGTTGAGTTTCAAAAGCAGGTTCATGATTTCCTTGGAATGCATGTGAAAAACCCTCCAAGGAGGAAGTAAGATGGGAGAGTTTCCCATCTGTTTCTATGGATTGACTTCTAGAGTTCCATTGATTATTTGGACTCTATAGTCTCGTAAGGCGTCCATCAATCCATCAATTGGATCAAGATAAGTGGCGCTGTACTGGAATTCAGTTATATTGACACCACCATTTGAGAGATTGTAGTGGAAATTCTCTCCTCCTGGGAACTCCTTCCACATAGTAGCGTTGATGATATCATATACCGCCTCTCCGGTTCGAGGTACAACGCTTGTGGCTATTGAGCTCGGAGACTGAGGAATCTCTGGATTGGCACAACCGTAGTAATCCTGGTCTGCTTCAGCTCCTATTACCAATGGCTTTCTCCCTTGGAGACGCAATGTTGCATTTACATTGTCCATTCCTTGCCTGACGCCTTTAATGGCAGCACGGACCGGCGCAAATATTATAGATGCATTCTGTTGGGTGAACATACTCTGGGTTTTTGATTCAGCGAGAGCAGTTTCATTATAGCCATTCAAATATTCGGGCTCCAACAAGTCGATGTTAAAGTTGTATGTTGAGTTTGCGTTTTCTACGCCCTGAATGAATCCATTTATCATTCTTGTAATAACCGCATCATCGTCAGAAGCTGCAAGGATTCCGATTACATCGGTATAACTTTGTTCTGAAGCAACGAAAGCGGCAAGAACACCAGCCAAGAATGCTGCTTCTTCTGTGGCAAAAGTAGCCGAGACGACATTATCTGCATTGACAACACCACCAATCATAGCGAATTTTTGAGACGGATAGTCTGCTGCAACAGACGCGAGTGCGCTTTCAAGACGTTCACCTGATGCAATAATCAGTGAATGGTCTTCGCTTTGTGCAAGAGATGCCAAAATCTCTCGTGCTTCCGTTTGAGTAGCGGGGAGATTCTCGGGTATGACATATTCTACAGGTATATCTCGTCTAAGATTTTCAAGTCCCTGTTGCAGATGATCCGCCATGCTGAGGTCACCAAACCCGGGTTCCATGACCACAACCGCAACAGTTCGAGGTGCGTAGGGATCGGTCATGTACAGGAACCCGCCAATAGAGGCGAATACCAGCGCAACGATTATTCCACTTGTGATTATTCCTGACCTTGAGCTCAAGATTCTTCCTCCGGGGTCCTTGAGGTCAAAACCCTCTGCTGATTAAAAACCTATTGCTCAGAGAAAATAGACTTCATTGATATTCAGCAGGTAATGGTTGGTTTACCCAGGAATTCCCATTCACATACCCTTCGCTTCAGCAGTATGCTTGTGATACACTTCAGGTATCTCATCGAGGAGATCCAGATTCCACTCGTTCAAATCTATACTCAAGAAACAGTCTTTTCCTTCGTCCGGACAGTCTATCCTTATCGTAACGCGATCTTTGGATGATTCCCTAACCTCTGGATTCAAACACCCGTCTTCTAGTTTTTCCATCAGGAACACAACAAAGGCCTTAGTTATGGTATTGAGACTACCTCTTAGCAACGCATTTCCCAAATCGTCTAGATAGTGATTCTTTCTCCTTCCTTTCTTTTCTACTCTGACTAAACCCACTTCTTGCATTCTTGCTACATGCCAGCGTATTGTGTCGTGATGAACGCCTATTGCTTCTGCCATCTCTTTTTGATAGCAACCTGGTTTGTTTACAATATGTGCGAATATCTCTTGAGCTGTATCACTGCGCAGCGTAAGATATGCCTTCTCAGCGTCTGTTGATCTCAACATCTTTGGATAGTATATCCGTTTTCCGGCAAACTTCATAGACTTGATTAGACCTTCCCTCTCAAGTACTCGAAGATGCCAGCTCAGGGTGCCGAGTGGTGATTCCAGAATATTTACAAGTTCCAAGAGATAGGTGCCCGGGTTTTCACAGAGTACTTCATAGAGGTCTCTTCTTAGCGGATGAAGTAACAGTGCAAGTCTCTTGTGACCACCCATATCTCTATCCCGACCAACTGTATCTTCTAACAGGCGGGTAGATGATAAAAGGTCTTCGTACTCGTCATGATATGACAAATCGAATCCTTCAACTGCCACAAGCCTTTTTTACGGAATGTCTCGCAGTAAGCTCCTGTAAACCTGAAGAAGGCAAATTAGAGTGAAATAACGAGGGAGTGCTTTGTGCGGTATAACTGGTATTGTCAGCCAAGATAGAAACAACATCGGTCAGCTCCTCGTAAGGTGCAGCAAGAAACTGACATACCGTGGCTACGATTCGGTTGGCGTGGCCACTGTAAAAAATGACCAGGTAGACCTTCGCAAGGACGTTGGCACAATCGAAGATGTCAACAAGAGACTTCACCTTTCTGAGATGCAAGGCGATAGGGGAATCGCTCAGCTTCGATGGGCTACTTACGGGGCCCCGACAAAAACGAATGCTCAGCCCCATTTTGGGTGCACCAAGTCTTTCTACGGTGCACACAATGGAAATCTGCACAATTATCATGAATACAAGCAAGAGCTAATCGAATCGGGTCATAAGGTTAGATCCGACAATGACGGAGAGCTCTGTGTTCATGCTGTCGATAAGTACTATGAAGAAACAGGAGATATGCGTGAAGCTGTACGGTTGTCCACTCAGGACTTGGAGGGTGCATATGCATTTGCTGTGGGACGAGCAGATGAAAAACAGATTTACGCTGTCAAGATGGGCTCTTCTCTCGTAGCAGGTGTAACAAACACTGAGGCAATAGTATCCAGCGATCTTCCTTCTGTCTTGCCATTAACTGATAAAGTCGTCTACGTTACTGACGGCGAAATGGTCGAGCTTAGCCCGGGTTCGATTGATGTGTATAGGATTGAAGACGGGAAACAATTGAAGCGAAAACCTCAGAAATCTGATGTAAGTCCCCATGCTGCCGAGAAAGGAGGATACCCCCATTTCATGTTGAAAGAAATCAATGAACAGCCTGAGATAGCTCGGAATGTTCTTGGAGTTCTTGAAGGCGAGAAGGCAGAAAGCTGGCTGAGGATGATAGAGGAAACATCGCAGCATTATCTTGTTGCGTGTGGTTCGTCCTTCAATGCAGGACTTGTCGGGACATACTATTTCAACCGCCTTGCTGGGATTTCAGTTATTCCTGTAATCGGTGGTCAGTTCAAACCGATGTACAGCAATACGATTGACGAAGATACGTTGTGTATGCTGGTCTCACAAAGCGGAGAAACGAAGGACATCATGGATGTCCTTGATTTGGTGGAGCAGAAAGGACGCGGAAGCACTCTTGGCGTACTGAATGTTATCGGCAGTAGTCTAATGTTTGGTGCTGATGATTACATCCCAATGGCATGCGGCTACGAAGTAAGTGTGCCCGCAACGAAGACCTACTTCTCTCAAACGATTATCTTCGCCTACCTCGCTACTCGCTTGGGAATGAGGAACGGAGCTCTGGATCAGTCTGAAGGCGAGACCATCATCAAGAATCTCAAAAACGATTTACCTCACCTAACTCAGGTGACTATCGATCGCACAGGAATCCTTACCAAAAATCTGGCTAGGACCATGCTTGATGTTCCAGATTTATACTGCCTAGGCTATGGGCTTACTGATGGTGTTGCACGGGAAGGAGCTCTCAAGATTAAGGAAATCTGCTACAACCACTGCGAGGGGATGTACAGTAGTGAGTTCAAGCATGGCCCACTCAGTATTGTTACCGATGGTTATCCTGTGATTTTTGTCACGACCACCGAGGATAGTTGGATGGTAATCAATCATATTAACGAGGTTTCTTGTCGAGGCGGCAGAACCATCATAGTTGGTGAAACAGAGGAAAAACTCGCTCCGTATGTTGAAAACGAAGCTGACTATCTTGCTGTTCCAGAGTCCAACATTCTTCTCAATCCAATTCTAGATGTAATCCCGCTTCAATTATTGAGCTATTTCGTTTCAGTGGACAAGGGTATCAATCCTGACAAGCCACGGAATCTTAGTAAGACTCTCACTGTCTCTTGAAAAACGAATTCGTCCCCTGATTATCCCTGAGCAGCCTTAGAACTCGCTGCTTGCTATTCGCTTTATGGGTGGAATGTGCTGTGAACTCTCTAAGCCGTCTGAACTAATTTCGGCTACTAACCCTCACCAGTCTCACCTATTCTCATGGATCTCATTGCTGAAGATGCAATGTTTCCTTCTCCTAATCCGTCCTTGATAGTAACAATATCCTCGTTGCTGACACCATGTACTTGGTAGAGCTCAACTTCATCACCTAGTGCCCATTGACCATAGATTGTTCTCCCATTCTCTGTTTCGCATTCCAAAAGCCCGATGATTCCTGAACTAGACCACCAACTGATACATTCATTGTCATACCCCAACTCTGCAAGGAATCTCTCCCAGAGCCTTTTCAGTCGAGTAGGGCCGTAAGGATTCCTGAACGTGATGAGAATATTCTCCTTCTTCTGTTCCAGTTTCTCCCTGATTATTCGGGTTTGGTCTTCCGAAAACAGATTCATAGGCTTCAAAAACACATGTACATGCTGTATGGTTAAAAGCTACACGTTATAGTCAGCTTGGCACTCGAAGAGGCGACATACATTGCCAGGAAGAACATCAAGATTTGGATTGTTATCATCAGACCCCTTTTCTCGTAGGGTTTGTGAGTTGAAAACTGCTTTGACAGAACTGAATGTGGAAGTAGTTCATATTCTGCCTTGGAAAGTCAGACGGATAGCACAAGAAGGAGAATATAGACTAATTCAAGATGGGCACGATTTGATGAGCTTAGATACGGTAATTGTCCTAGATATAGGGGCATCTGATATTGGTAGTTATCTTAGTCGGATGGAATTGTTATCAGCTCTTGCCAATTGTGGAACAAATCTGATCAACTCAATTGAATCCATACGGATTATGCGGAATAAAGCCGAAATGCTTAGGGCCCTTGTCCACCATGACCTTCCGATACCTAGAACGCTGATTACAGAATCAATATGTGATGCGGCTAATTTTGTTCGAACCAATCATCCTTGTGTCTTAAAGCCGCTTCTCGGTTTCGGTGGGACTGGTGTTAGGTTAATCAAAAAAGAGTTCGATATCCAAAATGTCCTAGACATTCTGAAATTTCACAGCCAGAAATTTGGCAAGGGGGCTTTCCTTCTACAAGAATACATACAAAGTCCAGGCTACGATATCAGAGCTCTCGTTCTTGATAACGAATTTGTTGCTGATATGGCGCGTGTGAGCACGGACGGAATAGTTACAAATATTCATGCTGGAGGCCGGGCGAGACCCAACGAAGTGAACATTGAAAATCTTTCAAAGAGAGTAGCTAAAGCAGTCAAGGGGCGTCTTGTTGGTGTTGATATCATTCCTGACGAAGATGGGGAGTGTTTTGTCCTTGAAGCCAATGCCACCCCTGGCTGGGCAGGACTGCAGAGTGTGACAGACACAAGCATATCGGAAAGAATCGCAGAAACCTTCGTTCGAAAAGCCTGAACAAAGGCGAAGACTTTTAAGATTTACAAGGTGCCGTTCGGTCGAATCGCTGGTAAACAGCATTCACAATTATCTAATCCGATGAAATCCGTCCTGAGAATCCAGGACCGCAAAACGAAGTTTTGAGGTAACCCAATTTTGACAGAAGCCGCCGAAACTGCGCATGAAGATGTGGACTATCTAAGAGCCAGACTAAGAGAGCTCAAAACAGAAGCAAGAGAGTATCTCGAGAAGCTCAGACGAAACCGCGATAAGATGCGCGAGTATAAGAAGATTAGAGACGAACACAACACCGAAGTTCGGAAACTCATAGAATCAGTCAAATCTGAGCGAGAAGAACGAGACCGTATCAATGCTGAGATAGCTGAGTGGAAGGAAAAGAGGACCGCTCTCCATAAACAGCTCAGAAGCGTATATGATGAAATTCGGGAACTCAGAAGCAATCTTGTTGGTAGTCCATCAACTGATCAGCGGAGATTGATGCGTCGTGTTGAAGAGCTTGAATGGCGTCAACAGACTGAACAGCTGACGATGGAAGAAGAACGTGAAATTGTGGAAGAGATAGCCCGCCTTGAAGCAAAACTGGTCAAGATAAACCAGGAAAAGGAGAAGCAGGACCGGATAAGCGAATTGCGGCGTCGAGCTCGAAAACTCAAAGAAGATGCTGGCGAAGCGCATGAGCATGTCCTCGAGTTATCCGAGAAATCTCAGATTCACCATAAAGAGGTTGTTCGGATTCGACCCGAACTTGAAGAGGAAAAAGATGAGGCGGACAAGGCCCATCAAAATTTTGTTGAATGGCTGAAAAAGGTTAAAGCTGGTGAGAAAAAGCTCAAGAAGATTCGCTCCGAGATTGATGATATATACAAAAAGCTCAGAAAGCAGGAATCCGAATCGCGTGAAATACGTGCTCACGAGCGTAAGAGTAGGCGCCGTGAACGACGGAAAGAGCGAGTTGACGCTGCTGTGAAAAAGATGGAGGACGGCGAGCGAATGACTTTTGATGAGTTTATCCTTGCCCAACGAAAGAAGGACAAACAAGACAACGATTAGTATGCGTGTCTGAAATGCCTTTGGGGTGGATGCTTGAAGCGACCTGCCCTGCACAGGAATATTGGTCGTCGCTCTGCAATCACATTACTCTATGTGCTGGCCATCGGTTCAGGGGTCATGCGCGCTTTCTCAGTGTCGTTTGATGTTTTTGCCATAAATAACCTCATTTCTGATGCAATCGCTTATGGATTTCTGTCACAGTGGATTAGCGGGCTCATCACAATCATCCTTGTAGCTATTCTAAGCATACGTATTAAGTCGAAAGGCAGAAAGAGATCCATTGGCTCGAAACTTGATCCAGATTTCAGTGGAATCTCTCTTCCACCAAGAGAACCAACAAAGTATATTGCGCTTGGTGGTATCTTGGCTGGCGTTTCATCATTTTTCTATTATGTTCTGGTATCCAGTATGGATGCATCAGCTATACTTCCCTATGGCCAGCTCACAATCCTCTATCTGCTCATGGGCGATCTACTTGCAGAGAAAGACACTCCAACAGCCATCGAAATACAGTGCATTATTTCAGTTCTGTTAGGTGCGATTCTTGTAGGTGTTCAATCGACCGGCTTCAATTTGCCTGCTTTGTTGATAGTATTGGGGCCAATGAATCTCACTTCTGCTGGGTATACATATTGCATGCGAAACGCCAAACGATATAAATTGGAGCGGGGGAGAAGATTCGATTCGTTGAACCTGAGGCTTTGGACACTCCTATTTCTCAATTTATCACTGAGTACCGCTATGACTCCATTCCTGATGCAAACCGACTGGGAGTCTGTTATGAATACTGTAGATTCTCTGATTTATGTCATAATTGGTTCATCAGCAACTATCTTTTTGTCAGTCGTGATGTATGTGAGAGCGCTAGGGATGGGTCGCATGGCTGTTGTAAACTCATTGAGTGCTATCTCCGTAGTTTTGGGAATTCCAATAACCCTGATTGGAAACCTGATTCTGCCGGGCTCATTTGGTGCTATCGCAGAAGAAAGCTTATTCTGGATATTGAAGATGTTTGGAGTTCTGCTAGTAATCTCCGGTGTCATCGTTCTTGAGACTTCTGATGTTCGGTCGCTTGTAGTGGTGAAAGTCAAACCACAAACAGGTGATATAATCGAGTTATTGTGGGCTATCAACGGTGTGGAATCTGTCTCTGCATTAGCGGGAAAACATGATTACCTGCTGGCCGTCAGGACTCGAAATCTTGGCAAAACTAGGACAAAAATACTGAAACGGGTGCAGAGCATTCCAGGAATACAGGATACTGAAACGCTGGTTGTATTCAAAGAATTCACCCGCCAGTGAGATTTTAGGGTTTAAATAGAAGTGAATAGGAGAGCTTAGTCATGATGAAAGGAATTGGCGCATACGTCCTGATGGATATCGAAATCGGTGAAACTGATGAAGTAGTAGAGAAGCTTAGAGAAATAGATCAAGCAAGACGCATTTCAGTTACAACTGGTGAATATGACATTGTGCTACTGTTGGATGTAAAGGATTTGGAGGAGCTGTACGAGATTACAGTACACAAGATTGCTCAGATACCCGGAATAAAAGAGACTACAACTTCTGTCGTGGAGAAAGTCATATCTAAGGATTAAGGCCGAATAAACGCAAGAAAAGTGAAGGGGGATTTTGCTATGCCTGAAGAGAATGATATCGTAACCGATGACCTCACAAAGACATTTGGCGCCTTGGTTGCTGTCAATGCGGTAAACATCGAGATTCCACAGGGGAGTGTGTTTGGCCTGCTTGGTCCCAATGGTGCAGGAAAGAGTACAACGGTTCGACTTCTCTGCACATTGTTGAAGCCCGACAATGGTTCTGCTTCCGTATGTGGCCATGATATCATATCAGAACCGGTACATGTGCGTCAAATCACCGGTGTACTGCCCGAGGAAGCGAATCATACACATTACGAAACACTTTCCGCATATGACAATTTGATGTATTTTGCTCGCCTCTACGGAATTGAAGAGGATGAGGCTAATGACCGGATAAAGGAGCTCCTTCAATTCATGGAGCTTTGGGAACGAAAAGATGACTCGGCTGGAAAATTGAGTACCGGAAATCGGCAGCGATTGGCCCTGTGCCGGGCTCTTGTACACGAGCCCGATGTTCTCCTACTCGATGAACCGACATCTTCTCTCGACCCAATAGCAGCAAGGCGTGTTCGAAAACTCATCCTAAATCTATCTAACGAATATGGGCAAACGTTTCTCATAAACTCGCACAATCTTGCTGAAGTTGAGAGGATTTGTGATTATATTGCGATAATTGATGAAGGTAAGATACTGGTCTCAGGTAAGACAAAGGAACTTAGAAAGCGATTGCAACGGACACAGAAATACCGCATAGTAGCTGCTGGAACACAGCGTATAGATGAGCTTGTGCGGCGGCTTGATTTCGTTCATTCTGTGGAACAACAAGGCAATTCCGTTGTAGTAGAAATAGATACTCCTCAAAAGAATAATCCCGTTCTGTTACGTTTTCTTTTGGACGAGGGAATTGAAGTGGTTGAACTAGCGGAAGAAGAAACCACGCTTGAAGACCTATATCTCAGTGTTCTCAAGGAGGATTCGGCACAATGAACTGGAGCAAGCCACTAATTATAGCTTCGACTGATTTAAAGATGGCTATGAATGTTGGTATGGTGAAATATGGTCTCATAATGAGTGCAGCATTTGGTCCTATCATAACCATAGCATCTATTCTAGGATTAGCCTTCGCAATCCCTGCATCAGAAGTGCCTTTTGTTAGTGCTATGTTGTCTCCTTTCATTTCGTCCTTTCTAGCCCTTTTTGCGATTGTACCTGCGACTCTGATATCAGCAAATTCTCTTGTTGGGGAACGTGAGCAAAACACACTCGAACCTCTTCTATGTACACCCCTTACGGATATGGAACTGCTATGGGGCAAGATACTTGCTTCGGCTGTACCTAGCCTGGTCATCTTAGCTGGTTCCACCATAATTACGCTTGCCGTTCCGAACATCCTATTGCTTATTGCTGGTAAATCATTGCTATTTATTCCTGATTTACCTGGCCTTTTTCTCATCGGAACCTCTGGTGTGGTGATGATTTTTGCAGTGATTGCTGTGATGATTATAGTGAGTGGGAGAGTGTCTCGGGTCTATGAAGCTTACCAAGTGTCATCTGCGCTCATTCTATTCTTCATGCTACCAATGATGCTGCCAATGGCGACCCTGACCGAGGGAATTCCACAACCTGCATTCGTATGGTTGGTTAACATTATCACGCTGCTGGTGGCAGTAGCTATCTTACTGGTTGGCTGGCTCTTGGCCCTTGGAAGATTCAACCGGGATAAGATGATATCCCAATGACCCACTGCTGGTTTAATCAATTAGTGTGAGCCCAGAATGATATCTCTTGGCCATCTCAATGTACTTGTCCTTAAAGTGATCGAGTTCCTCCTTGTGATTTTCCCTTAAGTGAGCTATGACTTTCGCTGGGATTCCACCTACAACTTTTTCTGCTGGTACGTTATCTCGCGCCTTCACTACTGCTCCCTCCGCCACAACTGCCCAACGACCAATTGTAGCATAGTCTGATACTATAGCTCCCATCCCAATAACTGCTTCATCTTCCACTGTTGCATTGTGAATGATGCAGCTGTGCCCCAGCGTTACGCGAGAACCTACTGTAGTCACTTCATTCGGTCTAGCATGAATTACTACGTTGTCCTGAACACTTGTTCCTGAACCGATTACCACTTCACCATAATCGCCTTTAACAATCGCTCCCGGAGCAACGTAGCATTGTGCACCAAGTGTCACCTTGCCTATGACTGATGCAGATTTGCTGACGTAAGTACTCTCTCCGATTTTGGGTTTCCTGTCCTCAAACTGGTAGATTGCCAAATCAATTGCCTCTCTATTTCTTAGATTGACTCTTCGTTATTAGCTTGCAGGTTGGTCCTTCAACGAACAAATCTTATAGGGCATCCGGTATATTGACATACAAAACACTGTACAGTTCTGAGGAGACAACATATTGCCCACCAAGAAGAGCAGTGACGGTAAAGAAGCATTGTTTCCAATCCTCAAGGGAACCAACGTCGGAAGGAATGGGATGACGACAGGTCAGGTAGTAATCGCCACAAAACCGGATCAGCTGGGGAGACAATGGGGATCCAACGAAATAGCGGTCCTTGCATTAGATCTTTCTACTCATTTTAGAAATTGTCCTGGTGACGTTGATCGCCTCTTCTCTCGGGTTGGTGCAGTTCTAGCAGAATTTGGAAGCCCAATAAGCGAATTCGCTGCCTGTGGATATGCACGTGGAGCGATTGCTGTGGTGAAGGTAGATGACGCTACCGAAGTGCTGGAGAATGGCATGGGGATTCGTGTGGTGGCAAGGGAGGGCCTCGCAGAAGTTTTCTTCTTGGACTAATACTCATCCAGCTAGACGCTTGACTCGCTGTCTTCGTACCCAGTGCAGCGAAGATTTGTCATCTAAATTCGCATAGCAGCAAGAAAGACGAGGAGACTTCCCCATAAGTAAGACAAACGGAAGAGCATAGGTAAGCTTCAACACCCCCGATTTCACCATTTCAATACGGGCTTCAACACTTGGACGAACCATCTTCATATCCTACCGTATGATTACAGCAATAGCTAGGTAGTCAACCGTTTGCAATGCAGTATGGATCTTTCGTCATGGGCTTGAAGTGAAGGGTATAGCACTCTTCTTCCTGCCATCAGAAACGAACAGACCGCAATAGCCAAGGGTCCTTGCCTTCTCGATGAACTGGTTTTTGCTTTGGAGTATATCCCAATGACAAGTTCCGCAACTTCAAGGAAGATGGCATTCTCATACAAGGCTTAATCCAACCGAAACTTACCAAAATAATGGAGTTAAACAATATGAATTATATCTGCTGGAACAACTTGATATGCTTGAATCATTTTGAATCTTACTTGAATCTAATCGCTCCCGGAGATGGCAAGAGTGGCAGAACTTCATGTGAAATGGGTTGAGAAGCCTAAGTTTGAATACCGCGGAGCTATCCAAGTTGATTTCCGGGATGTACGTAAGTATCATCTGCGAGTTGCCATCATCACAGTTTTCGTCTTGGCAATATACACCCTTATTCTCTCATGGATTCAATCTATATTGCAGAATTCGCTCGAGCTGATAATTCTCGTGACCTGCAATTTGCTATTTGGTCTGATAGGGGCAAGAGCGTACCACCTAGCGGGTGAAACAGGTAGTGAGAGCCTTCACTTTGTCGATCCAAGGCCAAGAAGTACTGGTGCCCAATTGAAGATGGAGAAATCTACTCTAAATGATATTCATACGATTTTCGAAGAAGCTAATCACCATGTTGCCTCGCTGGCTTCTGTCCAAAGAGATGATTACAGAGACGTAGCTTGGTTCGTGGTGATAACGTACTCAGTTTCGTCTTTAATTATTGATTCTGTATTCGGGGCTGGATATTGGGTTATAGCTATGACTCCCTTTGTGTTTGGTTTAGTTTTTGCAATGGTCTATGCTAAGAGCTATCTTACTCATCCTCGTATTAAACTGATAGAAGGTTTGGTTGCTCTGGAGTACTATGTATCTGCTACGATAGAACATCTAGAAGACATGGAACTCTCTCTAAACGGCTCTCCCATCCTGACGTGGATACAGCAAAACAATGATTGGTTAATATACGATTTTGGATACGTTTTTGAGCAACAGCCCTGTGACTCGCTGCTAGGGATGTATCATTTCGGCGTCTCTACAGATTCCGATGAAGCATTTGAGCTTCAATGTGAAGATGCTTCTGGTTTGGCCAATTATGACCTTTCAAGCAGAATGCGCCATGAAGGGTGGAGGCTCGAAATTTCTGATTCGGATGAATGTGATTTGGTTTATTTGCACCGAGAAGTGAGCGATTTTAGCATTAAACACTCTTGGAGAATCACTGTGGATCCAGAGAGAATTCATAATGACCGGTTGCTACTTAAACATACACTTGGCGAACTCCTATCGAGGTACAAATCTGCCTAATCCTGTTCATCAAATCATGCCTTCCGCAACATAGGAGATATAATGGACACATAACGTAAGCTATTCAAAAGATACCCAAAATCCAAAAAAGGCTAACACTACTGTTTATGGCTCAATAGCTAGAGGTGCCAAAATGAAAGTCAAGCTCAAAATAGAGCAAAAGTGGCTATCTGTGGAACAAAGCAGCATGGAGAAGATGAAGCGGGACTATGAGACATGGGCGACTCGCACACTCGAGAAGGCAAAAGCCGCTGAGGATCTTTCACGGCTGCGGGAGGTTTTCTATGAGCTAGGGGATAGGTGGGAATGGGATCAGGCTACAGGTGAGTGGCTCTCAAGTGGGGAACCTTTAGACACCATAGGTTTGGTTTTGCGTCTTCCGGGTATTGAGGAAGGAAAAGAACGCTATGTAGTGTATGCAGTCATGGCATATAGCAAGGGTTTGACGGAGCAGTTTGACCATCTGGGAGACAAGGAGAGAGTAATCATCGAGAGAGATGTAGAGACTAACCATCTCAAGGTCTGGTCTACAACAGGACATGGTATGGTGGACCTATTCCCTACTGATTTGGGTGGCTATAACAGTATAAGAGAGATTCTCGAGTCGTGCTATCTAGTAGCTCAACCCGGTGATCACGCATTACGTCTTGAGCTACCATCAGCAGATGATGACGTTTTAGCTTTAGTTCAGTTCATATGGCGGCTAGCTGGAGGACACAAGACGTACAGACTGAAGGAATTTGATTTACTCACTATGGAAGACCTTGAGCAAATTCTTGATTTCGATTTCAACAGATACGCAGCTGCGGTTATTCAGTTGGAGCGGAAATGGAAGGGACTCAATACTGGTGTGGCAGGTGTTGCACAGGAGGCTATTATGGACCGCATTCCAGATCATATAGAGCGGCGCAATGAAGAGACACTGAGAAGAGTTGAAGGGCTTTTGCACGAGCTGTGGTTCACCCCTCCTTGGCGCCAACGGAGAGCCATAAGGTTCGTCTATGAAGATCTCAAGACTGAACCAACTCCGACCGCTCTGGAAAAGGCCCTTCTACCATACGTAGAGGAACTTCAAGCAGCACTTAATGATCTTATCGAGAAGGCTGAGTATCTCAAGTGGAAAAGCGTTATCGACAAAAAGGAGTTTGCTCGTTCGGGAATCTTCCAGGGATTGGATCTATCGAATCTCGCTAAACAAGCTTTTGCTGTAGCTCTTGAAGATATACTGAAAGAACACACTCTTGCGTATATTGCTTATCCGGAAAGAGCAACGATGAAGGATAAGATTCTACGGAATCTCTTCGGCTTGATTGTCCTGCCAACACGTTTGCTAAGTTCGTTCAAAGAGAGTCTTCTCGGTGTTTTTCGGGGTATACGTCAAAAAGTAAAGACCCCAACAAACGATGATACTCAACACGATGATGAAAAGGAATCACCATCACTCAAATAGATCCGTAAGCTCTCCTATTGAATCAACGACTATCGTTTTCTCCGGGGCTTTAGCTTTTTCTTTTGGATTTTTCCAGATGGTCAGGATTGGCACCATATCAGCTCGCTTAGCTGCGATAACATCAAGGTCAACACAGTTGCCAACATACGCGCAGAGCCGAGGATTGACTTCTATTTGCCTTGACACCGAAAGAAGAGTGAACGGATTAGGTTTCGCATAGCCAGAGACTCCACTCCACTCGATACAGGATATGTAATCAGCAATTCCCGCGTGTTCTATCTTCGCTGTTGGGTTATCATGTCTTCGAGTAGCAACCGCCAAGATATACCCCCTCGAATGAAGCTCGCGGATAGTATCAACTGCTTCATCTATCACCCATTCGAAATCGGTACTCTTGGTTTCCTTTTTCCACTCTTGCTCTATTTGGAGAATCTTTTCTTTCCCAAAATCATATCCAAGTCTCTGGAGCATAATCCTATCTGCTTGAAGCCAGTCCTTGGCTTTGCCGCCCCAGTATGGATCTACATTCTCATTGATTTGGTATTGAACCATCCATCTATCCATATACTTGAGAGCTTCATACAGGTCACTGTCTGAAATTGAAAAAGGTTCTATGCCGAATTTGGACAGTATTCTCCGAAGGAGTTCTGATGGGCTTTCTCGAGTCTTAGTTATGGTATGATGAAGGTCGAATATGATGGCTCTTACCTGTTCAGCCCGTTGAATGATGCTCAATTCCTTCGTTAAAGTCCCTCTCGTAATGCTCAACTCGTATTCTGACAATGCTAATCCACACTGTTGTTCTCTAAGATTGTGTCCAATATGGTTCTTTCTCATCTATTCGTAACTTGTTGGCCAGAATTGTTCCTAGATTTGAAGCGTTTCACGTAATCCACCGGAACTCGTAGGAAAAACAGTTAGTCACTGCACTGATTAGGTGCAAGAGGCCGTCTCAACCTATCATTCGAAATCAAACTACCTGTGCTAATAATGATGAAATTGGCAATCGTCTATGCACGCATCAGCCCATTTCTTACTATGTAGCGGTTTAAATTGCATCTTTAGAATCTCAGAATGTACAGAACTGAGTGCAAGGTTGTTGAAATAATGAAATCAAATACTATCGGAAACAGTCCAGTTGAAAACACCACTCCAGCTGATCATCTTAACCCTGGTCTTGTCCGAGTAGCTGGGATGATGCTAGCTATAGGCACAATATGGAGACTGGCGGATATTTTCGTGTTTGGTCTTGGTGGCAGTACGTTCAATGTGATGCCATCAAAGCTTGGGCCACTCATCATTATTCTAGGCTATTTCTGGTTCTATAGGAAATCCGATTTAAGTTCAGTTCTGGGGATTTCAAGGCATGATTGGAAAATTCAATTACTCACTGGAACCATCATAGGTCTTGTTATTGTTCTTGGTATAGACATGTTGAGTGTTGTTTTGTATGCCGTATTCCTCAATCCTACGTATCCCCTCAACATTCACATTGCTCCTTATCCATTACTCATGTATTCGGTTTTGTTCTTCTCCGTTAATGCTGTCTTTGAAGAGGTCCTTTTCAGGGGCTTATTACAGAATTCTTTCATGGAGATACTTTCTCCCGGGCGGGCGATTTTGCTCTCGTCTCTGATTTTCGGGGTGTGGCATGCCTGCTGGCCGTTTGCAAATGGGCTAGAAGGATTAGTTTTGATAATCGAGATAGTAAAGCTTGTGCTGTTTTCCGCTGTTATTGGTGGTTTCTTCGGGCTCTATTACCACAAGTTTTCCAAGGGAAGAACACTCTTGGGGACAATCTCTGCACACACAATACTCAATTTCGTGAATGAAGGGTTCAAGCTTGGCCTAGAACCTGAGACTCAAGGTCCGGATTTTTCCTTTGTTGATCCCAATCTTATGATAATCACGATGCTGATGTTCGCGGGTATTTTCTCACTCCTGTTTCTCATAATCAAGAAACTCGATATTGACATCATAAAAGCGGTATTTCTGGAGGGATAGAAATCTTACAAAAACCTCAAAGATCCGGGTGGAAAAGTGTAAGATAACTATAAAATTTCCTGCAAACACTATTGTGACGCGAGGCGGGAGGAGTTTTTTAGGCCTGGTACGGGATCCCGGTCCAGTAGGACTAGGCAAGTGGGCTAGTGGTGTAACACGACGCACGCGGCCGAAAGCTGCAAGGAAGACAGGCTCTTCTAAACAGAAGTCCCCACTCTCCACTAAAGGAACTCCATCAGGTTCCGGAGAGTCCGCGGCTGTTCACCTTGTCTGTAATGGACCTTCTCAGCTACGGCGACAAAG
Organism: Candidatus Thorarchaeota archaeon; assembly: GCA_046482545.1. GTDB lineage: Archaea > Asgardarchaeota > Thorarchaeia > Thorarchaeales > Thorarchaeaceae > WJIL01. The sequence goes on along the minus strand of JAWOEX010000028.1, from coordinate 326,849 downwards.
CTGAGGTGGGTGATCATGACCACGCCGTGGGAAGAACTGTGGAAGACCTCGCTGTTGCCGGGAGTGATGACCCGGGACAACGACAGGAGACAGAAGCCAAGACCGCGGGAGGAACCCTGTTCCAGTGAACGCGGACAAAGCCCCTGCTGACTCACGGAGCCACTGGGTAACCTTGGGGGCGGCGACGCTGGCAGGGGAAGGGTGGAACACAGAAGTTTCATGCAGTTGCTACAACTGTAAGAAACAGGTCATATGTAGATGAATAGGGCTAGGACCTCATCCTCTGGCCCTTTCAGCCAAACTATATTGCCAATTTGAATTCAAAGAGAGCATTTGTGAGTTTAAAAATCTGAGCTACTCTACCCATTCAGTCATCTTCCTGCAATTATTTACGAGGTTATAAGTTGCCGTCTAGATATCCTCATTGACGATGGTATGGTTGGTGTATGCTAGAATGCAAATTCCTTTTGATTTGGTATCGGTCTCAAGTATTATTGCCGCGGTGATTTCTATTCTTCTCTCCACATATCTTTTCAAGGTCTGGTATGATCAACCCGGCAGGCTGTATACCGACCTACCTCTCATGTTTGGATTTACATTTTTGGGTCAATCTTTGAATACTCTTATCCAAGGCCTTTCTCTTTCTGGTTTCATGACATCCACCATGACATTATTTCGTATTCGGGCCCTGATTATATGTGCCACAGCATTCCCTCTTCTGGGTGCATTACTCAATATCTGGCTCTCAAAATTCAAACAGCATCATGTTAAAATCATGGGTATCCTTGTGGCATACTGGGCAGCTATAACCCTTTTTGCTCCATCACAGAACATGATCATGGTATTGCTTATCCCTATTCTTATCGTCTTAATGATTGGTCTGGCTGCTACATTCTTCATTACTTGGAGAACAAAGAGGTTGAAGGAAGTTCGAAGCGACCTCTTACTTTTCTCCATATTACTGGCCCTGATAAGCCAATTACTCAGACTTCCATTGTTGGACCTCGGTATGGGGTTCATATCCGACGGGCTCAATGTTGGTGCAACTCTGGTTGCTACCACTGCACTGACGAATCCTTGGTTTGGAAAAACATCAGTTGGCGTTCAACACAAGCAGGGATAATCCCGATAGGTGATTTATGGTGGAAGGGATAGACGAAAACAGAAACGGTAAGCAATGCACACAATATTGAAGAAACGTCCTGCCCATCGTGATATTTCGCCTTTCCTGCAAACAAGTAGACAGTGCAATTCTTCATTGCACAATACAATTTTCGGGCCTATGATTACATTACTCAGACTCTTCACTAGCTTCCTTTTGAAGACTTAGGCTCATATTCCCTTCACGTCAAGAGATGCAGAATTTGATAGACTTCCGATGATACAAAATCATGGGAGTAGGTTGAAGGTGAAGGATGATGATTCCGCACAGGCTGACTGACCCACCATGGTAGATTGCGAAACTAGTGAAAACAACATCTGAGACACCTCCTTCCGATTCTATCTCTTTTTCCAAAAGATATTGAGTCATTACCACTTAGTAAGGAGAATCTACGTTAAGAAGACATAATCTTATGCCAACATACTAGGTTATGGGTGAAACTTTGCCTTACGGAGACTAGCGCTTTACATGCAAGTTGTACCGCATGAGTCTTCAATTCTGTTGGGATTAAAGATAGTGCAGGACAAGAAATTGTAAAAATCTATTTCGTACATTCTGTGGGTGATACACCACTATTTAATTCATCTAATTCATGATAACATGGCGGAGGAAGTCATCGGATCATTCTTCCCTGAAAAGACCCCAATGATATCTCAACGCGAGTTTTCAAGGATGACGATGCCCCTCCGCTGATTATTTTAATTCTCGTTCAAGGATGCCTGTCATACAACCGATTCCTCCAGCGGCCTTGCTGAGTTCGGTTATACTAACCGTAAGGCAATCAACTCCTATATCCTCGAGGAACTTCTTAGTTACAGGGTTCCCCTTAGGCATCAAAATCTTGTTAGAATCAAGTGTAACGAAATTGAGTGCCATTCCGTTCTTTGCCTCTCGCAAATCAGGTGCAAATAATACATCATATCCTGAGTTTTTCAACGCTTCAACAGCACGATAGGGTGTTCGGCCGGGCCAGACGATTGCCTTCTCCTTACTCAGAAAACGTAATACTCCCATCAGATGCATGGAACCAATGGGGAGACCTACTCTGATGACTTCTACTCCTATTTCTTCGAGGATTCCCTTCAGCTGTTGAGCACCGCTCACGTTGGTTCGAAGGCCATCGGCCACAAGAGCTGAATTCTTTTCCAACCATGTTGCGTCCGCTGCTTCAAAGGTTCCGTTGGCCCGGATTTGTCCAAGCATAGGAATTCCAATATTTGCCAGTTCTCGCAGTACTATACGCTCCTCTCCGGCCCTAACGGTGCTTGCGGGTCGTGCAAGTATTGCCCCCTCTGGAGTCATAAAGAACAAGTCCGCCATGAACACTAGATTCGGTGGTGGAGTGGTTTGAGGTTTGACTAGGTGAACTTCAATACCCTCTTCTTCGTAAGCGTCAATAAGGTTTTGATATTCCTGCTGAGCTTGATGAAAATCAACTTGTTCAAGCATCTGGGCTGATTCCGGCTTATCCACCTGCAGTTCTTTTCCTGGTTTATGAAGTAAAACGCTTTTCAGCTTTCTCCATTCAGTGTTAACACCACATAGTGTCCAAATCTCACCTATTTCTTCTCTATGTGTCTTCTCTCTTTGCGACCAACCTTTGCCTCCATAAGCGGAAGGTAATTCATCACCCTTTGCCAAACGAATACACATCCCTTCAATAAATGAGCTCTTTATCAGCGAAGCTTTCACCGAGACGTTTTCTTGAAGATGAGACTGGTTCCTTGTCTTTGGTCAAAACTCTTGGTATAATGACAATTGCGAATCTCTTGAGTCCGTTCTTAATTCGCATTCTATTAATTCGGAATGCATTCTCGACTACCTTGATTTCGTCACTAACTAGTAGTGCTTCGAGATCCTCCATTCTATCTCCACCCCCGACAACAGTTTCAATTTTGAAGATTTGACATCTATCTGGTTCCCCTTCTTCTCTGATGAAGTCCATCAGAGCTTGCTTTCTTGTTTCGAAAGGAAGAATATTCTCCCCAGCTCTGGTCCTCGTAGCCATCTCATCACTACTGAGTCCGAGGCCGACATGGTCCCCGAGTTCAAATGCCTTCCGAATAAGCCTCTTGTGTCCTTCATGGAGCCTATCGAAGGTACCAGCGTAAACTACTTTCTTGAATGGAGGCATGCTGTTCGCGTCCTACTGAGCATCGCTGATTTCGACCAGACCTAACTTCTCAAGATCCTTGACAAGCGACCAAATCTCACTCGACTCCCACTCACCAAACTGGAAAGAGAGCCTGTCATATGCTTCGTTCAGGCTTATCCCCCCGTGAGCGAGATTCAGCAATTCATCGATTCTATTGTAGAACTGCTTGTCTTCTTCTCGAATCCGGAAATACTTGACCCGCTTCTCCTTTAGATGTCTAGCAATATAAGCTGGGTAGAGCGCGTATTCGGTCTTTCTTCTAACCTCTTCATCGAACTGCTCTAGGTCTATCTCAAGATGATCCTCATCCTTGGCCTCCATCCCAATCTCAACACAAGCGCCTTCGTAGGCCTTTCTTGCAATCATCATCTCCGTTGTATATGTCATTTGTATACTTGCCTTCAGAGATTTTCTGACCGCTTCCTGTTCTCTTATCAGATGCCACTCTTTTTCGGCTTCATCTAATGTAGCCATTCCTAACTCCTTTGCATAATCGAGCCATCTGAGAATTCGAGGATAGATGTCTTCGGGATCCCCAAGGCATCTTGCGAGTTCGTTCACTCCCCTGTTTGTGATTCTCTGCATGATTTCTATGCACTCGTTTCGACAGAGAGTCAGCAAGGTTTCCTTAGAGACATAGTTGGGATGCGCTAATGAAATCGCTGAAAGCACTAGAGCTCTTGTTACAAAAGCCATTTGTGCTGGGTCAATCTTGTCGATAGTGTCAGTGCTTGTGTGATAGGATTTGTCAGGGTACTGGTTTATCATCACTGCGGGAATTGCAATATTGGAATCAGTGAACATGAAATGGTCGCTGCCGGCCGAGTAGGTACTATAATTGAATCGAAACGGAGCTTCGGTTCCACCATGCTCCGGTTTTCTATCTACTTCGGCTTCCTCCTCTAACCAATACCTCACTACATTGTTGAGTGTTGTCGGGAGAGAATACGGTGTTCTGAAAAGGTTGGTGACTGCACCAGATTCACATGGATCAGAGCCCACCATGTCTGCGTTTATTACACTCGTGATTCTCTCAAGAAGATCCTTATTGTTATCTAGGAACTTGATGGTCCCGTGCCATTCAGGTACCCAGACAAATCTTATTGAATAGCTTGGTTGCTTGATATCTTCTCTTTCAATTAGCCTGTGGATGGACCTCAATGTTTCAAGAAGGGCTCCGCTACCTGATGCATTGTCGTTGGCCCCAGGATGGGGATGACAGATATGTGATATGAACCAAACCTCTTTGTCTGCTTCTTCCCCCTCAAGGAGTGCAGAAACAACCTCTAGGTTTCTATCTTCAATCTCAGCTTCAATACTAGCTTGAACGAGTACGTCTTTGCCATCTTCAAGTAAATTCTTTAGCTTGAGTCCGTCTGCCTGTGTTAGTGAAAACCCGAATTTGGTCTTCTTGTCTTCTCCGGGCGCAGGCCAAGCTGCTTCATACCTTCTCATACTAGCTATCTCATTTTTTCCCTCGGGGGGAACAAACGTAAGGACCCCTGCTGCATTCCTTTCTATACATGCGATTCTGTGTACCCGGGATGCCTTGCTTGTTGTAAGAACAAGCTTACCCTCGATATCTTTTCCCTCATAGTCAGACGCCTCCAATCCTTCACCAACAAAGACTACTTCAAATGCGCCATCAGCTGAGGTGGAGTGTGCTACTAGAGAAATAGGCTCTGCCTGGAAATCCGCGAGCACTTTCTTCTCAGGTTCTATCATCTCCAGTGTTGCTGATTCAGCTGACCACCCATATGGTGTTTCCCAAGTCCCGATTTTCCCTCTACCATTCGCTAGATAATCGAAGACCTCAACCTTAGCATCAGAAGCGTGATTTATTTGCTTTATTAGATAATCAACAGCATCATCAAATCCAGGGCTCGCCTGAATTCTATGGAACTGCGAAATTCCAGTAACAAAGTCCTTAGCGCTAAAACCGGAAACGGTTTCCCTTACTTCCCTTACAACTTCTTTCGGTAACATCAATCTGACCATCCAGTTGATCGCAATTCAACAAATAGCTCTACTGCTATTTGCTTCTTTTGATATTTTTGAGTGGTACCCTCGCTCTTTTGTGTTCTGATTGGCGTACCAACTGTTTAACACGGTTGAGGTCTTGTTCTGAAACACCGTATTCCAGTATCTCTTTTTCCTCTGCATTTTGCTCATACAACATGAACAGTACTGTATCTAAGACATCAAATGTGACACCGAGTTCACCTTCATCCGTCTGTCCTGGCCACAAACCTGCCGATGGAGCCTTGGTGAGCAAGAATTTGGGGAGTCTCATGAATTCTGTTAAATTGAATATATTCGTTTTGTACAAATCGCCGATGGGCAAGATATCTGCTGCCCCATCACCGTATTTTGTGAAGTAACCGGCCATGATTTCGGATTTGTTGCCTGTTCCCAAGACGAGTAGGTCATTCTGATTCGCTTCGGCGTACAGTACTACCATGCGCAGTCGTGCCGTGAGATTGGCTTCAGAAAGCCTATCTAGAGACATCTTGGATTTGTAGAAATCAACAGCTGGTCCAATTTCGAAGAGCTGAGTAGTAATACCAATATTTTCTGCAACTGATTTTGCGTCGTTGATATTCCGTTGATCCTTTTCTGCAGATACTGGCATCATGAAGGTTTTTACTGATTCAGAACCCAGCGCTTCGCATGCTAGAGCTGCTGTGAGAGCAGAATCGATACCCCCGGACAAGCCCAGAACAACACCTTCTAGACCTGCTTCTTGCAAGTATTGACTGATGAAATTACAGATGTCCTTTTTTGCATCATCCAAATCGGGTAGGAACAAACCATTCGGGACTTTCATTAAAGACCTCCGGCCAGATGTGAACCAAATCTAGTACATCATATTGCGTGAAATGCCCCCTTTTCATTGTTGCTAGTGAACAAAAGGTACGAAAAAGTAGGTTAGAGGTGCCAAAAACTGGCACCCCAAAATACTTGCTGCTCTGGTATATTCGGTTTGCTAGTCCTCTCTGGCTCCAAGCTTCTGGTCCAGCATGAAGAGTGCGTTTGTCGAATCACCAATCATCTCAAGGAGATCTCTGATTCGCATGGTCTGCTCTTCTTCTTCTACCTGCTCATCATAGAACCAAGCCAGTAGAGGCTCAATACTTCGATCGCCTAGCTCATCTGCTATCTTTCCGATATTGAAGATTCGCTTTGTCACTTTCATCTCGTGTTCGTATGCATCTTGGAAAACCTCGAGGGCGGACACCCACTCTGTCTTTGGTTTCTCGATGGCTGAGAGCGTGACTTTGCCTCCTCGGTCTGCCACATGATTCCAGAATTTCATAGCGTGTTCATATTCTTCCTCAGCCTGAACCTTGAGCCAATGGGCCATACCATTGAGATTTTGTTCTTCCATCCACGTTGCCATTGACAAGTAGATGTAACCACTGTAGAGTTCATAGTTGATTTGACCATTTAGCGCATCTGTTAGTTTTTGGCTAATTTCCATAACATCACCAATTGTGTTTGAATTAACAATAATTAATCCCCTTCTAAAGGGTTTTGGTATAGCTATAATCCGACTTGATGAAATATCCCAGATCTCCATATTTCTGAGTCTGTCCAACTAACCTTTATCACTAAGATGCTCTTAAAATAGTGTCCTAGTAGTGAATGGAGTTATCTGCCAATGGTAAGTATCACCCCTTTGACTATTCTAGTTGAATTCATTCCCGCGCTTGTAGTTGCCCTCTTCTATCTGATTTTTTTCAGAGAAAGACGAAACAGACTAATTGAAGCATTTATCATAATGATGGCGGTAAAGGTAGCTACCTTCTTCCTTCTCAATATATGGTTTGCTCCTAATTCTGGACTTCCATCCTTCTTTGATCCCACTGTGAGTTCTGGGGACCTATATTGGGTGATAATCACTGACTTTGTTTTTCAGTTTACTTACGCGCTGCAGGATTATCTCACATGGATCATGGTATCATTTGTAGCTGTGCTTTTTGGGCAGCTCGTGTTGATAGTCAAGCTTACACTACAGGATCCCATGAAGCGCAAGTTTAGTAATCTTATCAAAAGACTAACAGGAAACGAACCAGAGACAGATGAATACTCTGGGCTTGGCGACAGGCTTGACCACATTCGTTTTGAAAATGTTGAGCCTCAGCCTCTGGACCCGAAAGTACAGGAAAAAGCTTGGAGCGAATCATGGAAAGACTATCTCATCATTGGACTTGTTACAATTCTACCATCCATCCCTATATACATGAGTACAGCAATTGGCCCCTATGTCCAAGGAGTACTCATCTTCCTAACGTGGATTTACAGATTTGGATACCCTGGCTCTAATCGCATTGCCAAAGGAGCCGGTTTGAAGCTTGGTGAAAGAGACCTAGGCGATGAGATGATGCAAGGTGTGCTCGGGTGGTTCTTCAGGCTTAACCTCTTATGGTCACTATTTAGTATTGGAATTCATATTGTTCATGGAATCCAGACCGGTACGCTCGGTACTCTAATTGGTTATTATGGCATGGGATTAGCTTTCGCCTTTCCACCCATTCTGTTTGTCATTCTAATATTCCCCTTAGTAGAAGATTTTTCCGTTTTTCTCTACAAACGCATTTTCGATTCAATAAGAAAATTTCGCGAAAAGGCAGAGTCGTTTGACTGGAGCGATGCAGCTACGAATTTTCTATCTGCTCTTGCCAGTGGGGTCTTGGTGACGGGGGCGTTTGTGGGGGCTGTCATGATGGTTTGTCTCCATTTCTCCTTCACTCAGATGGGTGAGTTCGCTCTCCTTCCCAGTATGGTCGACAGAGTAGTGGTTACTCTGCTCAATAACGCACGTAACAACGGAATACTCATCGCGCCCACGATTTGGGCCCTAATGATGTTGCTGATTCCGTTTGCAAGTATGATTCTTCTTGGTGTTCTAGGACACTATGTATTGCGACGGACTCAATGCGGTAAGGAAGGCTTTGCTTTCTTTTCTGCTTTAACTGTTGCAGTTGCTGTATGGTTCTTGCTACCGGGGATGGATTTCCTATTAACGGTAAAACCAACCCCCACAGCGCTTGGGCCATATATCTTCTATCGATTACGTCCAATAGTTACTCCCCCCATACGAGCCGACTACTTACTGAGAGTAGCATTTCAGTTCATTGTATTTGTTCCAATTTATATTGTCACTGTGCTTTTTATCCTGTACTTCTTCGATTTTCGTGAGAAGTGGCGAATTTCACAAGGTGAAGAAACCGGTCCCCTTTTGAGCGTTCATCAGAAAGATGTGATAGATACTGTGCTCATGTTCTTGGGTGGTGTATGTGCTTCGTTGTTTGGTGTGTATTTGGCTGGGGTAGTACTAGATCCCGGATTGCTCGAGGGGTACATTATCACGTTGTTCAACGAGATTGGGGCTCCTGACGGATTGGAGGCTGTTCTAGAAGCATTTGTATTACGCAGCGGTGGCAGCATATTTCCAATTATAGCTGAACACAACGTGATTCGGACTTTGCTCATGCTATTACTCGGGCCAGTCTTCTGGTCGGCCATTCTATGGCTTCTAGCTCTTGAGAAAGAATCGAATGAACGAAAGATTGGAATCGTCAGTATAGTTGGCATCTTTGCCGGAGCGATTGCAGCCTATCTATGGACTTTTAGAGATATGACCCTAGGATTCTTCCAACCCAACGCTTGGCCATGGGGTTTTGCAGCGCAACTTGGTTTGAGAGCTGCTATAATCTATAGTGTTCTTCTGGCGATATACTTGGTTGTTTTCTTCATCAAAGGAGTCTATGGAGTTAAAGGTAAGATATGGTGGGTACCGGTTGCTGCCACGTTGATTGCGATGGAGTATTTTATCTACGATGATCAATTTGTCCTTATCGCCCTCATTGTTCTCCCACTGATACTGACCGCTGGATATTCACTCGTCACCAAGGATTCTGGTGACCCACTTTTGAACTATATTCGATTTAGCTTGATGTCCTTGGCCATTTCCGAGGTACTCTCAACAGCACTTATCTTAGGTGGTCTGAGCGCGATTTATCTCAATGCTCCAGATGGTGGTTTGATTGTATTTCTAGCTGGTACCCTTCCTCATGCCATAATAGAGATTCCTGCTTTCTTACTCTCTGCAGCCATTTCTATTCGCATTGCTAGGAACCTGTCTCCTCTCATTATGCAGGAGAATTGGGCTGAGTTTCCTTCGAAAACTCGTGAATTGCTGGCCGATATGCGGACGTGGCGCAGCTATGCTTTGATTATCTTCTTCTTGTTGTTAGCATCTGTCATTGAAGCCTATGTCACTCCCATCATACAGCTAATGGCTAGAGCGGCCTGAATCTATTAGCAAATAGATTGGTGCCCGAAACTTAGGATGTGTTTGGTGCCCCAGAGTTGGCAAGAACTCGGTTCCCTTACGTGGAATTAGTTTGTTTCAATTCATGCAAGCTTATTTTATATCTCATCGTAAAGAAGCCCTTCATAGTATGATTAATGCCGCGCTCCCCATGCATCAATCTATGCTTTTGCTACCTTATGCTTGAACGTATGCAAGCTCAGAAAGATTGAATGCTGCTGGGAAAGCGTAGGGGATTTAGATTAACATGCGACACACAGATAGACAACACATACTATTTTCTACAATCGCTATTCTCTTGTTCATGGTATCATTTGCTTATGCCGGTTCTAACATGGCTAGAATTTCATCTGGTCAGCAAGATACTCCGATAATGTACACATTTTCTCAGGAGGATCCTGGCGAAAATGAGACTTATTCGGAAGAGCCACAGAATGGTACTTACGTCCACTGGGATTCAGACAAGAATAGCACAAGCGACGAATGGACCTGGGAGCATCAGAACTGGCTTTTCGGACCAAGTCCGGAGTTCAAAATTTTTCACGAGAACGGAAGCGAAGTTGCTGATGACAGCTATGCTGAGATAGGGGAGATTCTCACTTTTCAAACAACTATTCCCAAGAGCATCTTCACAGAAGATGCGAGCCTCAGCGAAGTAAGAATCAATGGTTGGTATATGACCCCAGATTGGAACTTCTCAGCGGACTTTGGTATGACTTTTCGGTCTGAAGGCTGGGGAGACGTTTGGTCTGCATATAGCAGCCAGTGGAATGAAAGTGAAGAAGAAGGTGAAATGCTGCCTTCATTTATTGATTTGGTTGTTGATGGCTCTGTAAAATAATACAAGGATTAAGAGGCGAGTCGCCCACGGCGTATGATTTATGGCTTACGATAGGTCATACAACGCGGCCAAAGCTCGCCGTTTTCACTATCTCCTTCAAGAGCTTATGAGCCTTTGCAATACCATCCCGGATGTCCGGTCTCACTGTGGCCGACCGGTGGAGTTCCCGCTCCCGGTGCTGTTTGTTCTCCTCGGCCTCAAATTCGATGCAGGCCTGGGGTACCGTGATTTCGTAGCCTGGCTTGCCCTCCAGCCAGAGCTCCTCAATCGACTGGGTCTTCAACGTCCACCCAGCCACACCCTCCTCAACGGAGCTCTCAAACGACTGGATACCCGGCGCCTTCACCGGCTGTACGAGATTGTTGCCAGGAGGCGCCCTCCACCCAGACGGGTCGCCGTGGACGCCACTGGCTTCTCCCATGGGACTGGTGGTGAGTGGTCGTCTGTGCGGTTCAACACGACGCGGAGACGACGGTTCCATGCCCTTCACGCGGCCGTGGACACTGATAGCTTACTGGTTCATGCCGCCCGGGTTCGAGTTCGACCCGGAGGAGATGCCAAGCACCTGGTTTCCCTGTTGCGACGGGTGCCAGCTAGCCATCTTGCAACGGTCTACGGTGACAAGGCCTACATCTCCAGAAAGAACGCTCAGTTCGTAACCGAGCTGGGTGCCTACCCGGCTATCGAACCCAAACAGAACCTACGAGCTCGATCCCGGGGTCACAGAGGATACGGGCGGTTGCTGCGGGAGTATAAAGCGAACCCGGATGAGTGGAAACGGACACATGAGTACGGCCAGCGAAGCCTTGCAGAAACAGTGTTCAGCATGCTGAAGGTACGATTCGGTGGAAGTCTGAGCTCGAGGGGGTACAAAGAGCGGCGACGAGAGCTGTTGATCAAAGTCCTCCTCCACAACATCCAACAGGTGAATTTCCTGGAGTGTGCTGCACGATGAATTATTTTACAGAGCCGTTGTTGATGATTGTTCGAATCACAGTGACTCAAGCGCCTTTTACGTGAATTTCGCTGTGAAGTTCACTACTGATGCACCTTTGGGTCTTTATGAATTGCACATGGACGTCATGGATACTGATTACAATAGTATCAGTTCTTATGGATATGCTTCGGGCTACGAATTCCAAGGAGTTTCTGTTGGCATGTCGCCTTCGGAAGCTTGGAGCTGGTCTAAAGGTGGTTCCTATACCCTCGAGAAAGTCGATTTGGAGGGCGATTCACTATATTCTGTGAGTCGAGGAACAGACTTCATTATGCGATACAATATCACAGGCGATACTCCCAGCTATGTTCAACTTGGATTCAATATGCCTGATGGTATTGAGACATGGGTAAATACTACTGGCTGGCACACAGAAGACATTACAGACTATGGTGGCTGGACATATGATGACTCATTAGACACATATATCTGGAATGAGAGCCTAGAAGTCACCTACATGGATGAAGTGTATGGTGAGCACCAGCAAAGGAAGTGGGTTGATCTTGGCACTTCAGACGAAGTAGACATATACTGGCTTAACGAGACATGGGACGAAGATACTGGAACTTGGACTAAGGAAGTCGTCAATGAGACTCGATGGGTAGATAGACAGCTGTTCTATGTTTACAACGTAACTGCTGGTGGTACTTGGGATAGATATTATGGTTACACCTACTGGGGTTATCCATACGATCACCTCGTTGAGGATGAATGGAACCGAGAGATAACCGTCTATGAACCTCTCCCAGAAGATCTACCGAATTTCTACGAACTGAATGAGCCGCTTTGCACCACACGGGAAACCGATACTGCATTTAGTGTGGATTTCGTTGGTCACTTCACTGAAGAGATGCCTAAGACGGACCAATACTCAGGTTTCCGATTCAAAGACTTGGTTATGGGACCTGAAAACAATCGTTATTGGGCTGATACCTATGGTGAGACTGCTCGTCAAACCGATCAGGAATATCAGATGGCCAAGGAGATTACCATTGAGAGCCCAGTGACACTTGCTAAGATTCTCACCGCCGACGGTCAATCACCTGACAGCTGGATGTTTGCGGTAGAGAAGAGTGAAGATTTCATGGTTAAGGGCCGACTTCAGGGAGGTGGCGCCATTGCAGATGACATTGATGGTGCACAATTCAGTCTAGAGACAAGCGATGGCTACTGGACTGAAAACGAGTCGCGCTGGTCACAGCTGATTTATACCGTCGACTATGATATTAATGGTACTCCGACATTTAGCGCTTTCAATTTCACTGAGAAGCAGAATTACACATACGGCAGTTACCACGATTATGTCAAGGTGAATGTCACAGGATGGCACTATGTCTACAACACGACAACCGACACATGGGACTGGGTGTATGGTAACTACACTGAATGGCAGTGGAAAGAAGTTGAGGGATGGCACTGGGCCTCGTGGTTCTATAACCAAAAGACCGAACAGTGGCAAGAAGAGTGGATTAACCGCCGAAGTGCGTACACAAAGGTGAACTCAACTTTCTGCACGACTTCGAACTTCTCCACATGGACAAATGGGGGCGATCTCTATGTCTCATGGTTGGTGAACATGTCTGAAGTTGTTCCTGAAACCAATTACTGGTGGAACTTCGCATTCATGAATGATACATGGTACGAGGATTACTCCAGTGATTATGGTCAACACGAAGTCAAGAGCTGGGATCGTGAGTGGATTTACTCGTTTGAACACGAAGGTAAGGAGGTATTCATGGAAACAGCTCAGCCTCAACTAGCTTTCAAGAATGATGTTCTGTGTGCTCAAACTGGTGATGAAATCCTGCTTGGGAGAAGCTCACCATACATCGAGATTGACGGTGAGAATCTACCAATCGAGGTCCACGAGACCTATGATTCATGGAACGGAGAGACGTATGAGAACATGCTCATGTATGACCACTACGACCCTGAAACAGACACCGATGTCTATACATACGAGCTTGTCAACGGAACTATGGTCTATGTGACCTTTGAAGAAACAGTCCATATCTACAATGTCACACTTGGCACTGGTGAATCCTTCCTTACTGCAATGAAATACCATCATCATTGGAACTACGGGGGCGAGTCCTACTACAGCTGGTTAGACCTTGACGGAGTACTACACCAAGGAACGAGTTGGGATGATTATGCAGATTACAGCAGCAACGTCAACATCGAGTACTACGACAATGTTGATTTTGGCTGGCAAAATGAAGGGTGGATCGTTCGATACGGCGAAAGCAATACGCTCGAGCTGGCTGAGGATTGGAGATGGGATAGCAGAACAAGTTCTTACTACATGACTGACATTGATGGCAACTTGTATAACCTACAATATAACGAAACTGACGGGTGGTACTATACAACTATAGACGGACACTGGTATCGAGTGTCATGGCCCAAGCACTACTTTGAAGCCGAATATGACAGTTCAACTGTCAAGCTTTTCACTTGGGAAACACACAAGTTCTGGTTCACCGAAATCAATGGTGTCAAACACGAGATGCCTTATCCTGGTGCTAATGCAGATTGGCATTCCGATTTGAACAACAAGCAGAACGAAGGTGGATTGGTACCTACAACCAAATCAGTCTCCGTCAATGGAACCTGGTATCCTGTTTACAATTTGTCTTACGACTATTTCACAGACATAGGTGGAGAGACATACTCATTGATTCTGCTGGATCCACTTCCACTGCATACTACAGCGAACGGCACTCACATCTGGAATCCGACTAGCGCTGGGTGGAGTGCTCCAATGGGTACTTACGATGATAGCCTTTTGTTTACTCAAATCGGTTTGGTCAATTATACGACCGAATATGGTGACTCTTGGCCTAGTGAGGGCAGTGGTCCTGATGGGGCCTATGACTACATCACCCTCACAAATGGGACTACTTGGATAGTCAATTCTACTCAGCTGCTTCGCCTCTACGAGTACGAGTACTCTGGAGACGTGTTCTACTCTCTGAATGAGTGGCCTTTATGGTTTGACAGTGATAATGAGAGTTTCCACTACTATGAAGCATTGAATGGTACAATGATCAACATGACTGGCTATCAGGATCTACCAGTACTTGATACTCACAGTGTTATGGTCTATTACAATGAGACCACAGGCATGAACTATTTTGATTTCATGGCTGAGACGTACCTGTGGGAGTGGGAAGGTTATTGGAAAGATACTTGGTATGTCCACAATGCTACATACAGTGGAGACCTATTTGTGGATATTCAGGAGTCACACGAGATTTACAGCTTCTCGTATGAGGGTTCGAATGTGACTGCTTATGCCTCCAAGGAGAACATATACAGGATGCGGGAACGCTGGGGTTACGACTTAGTGTACGGTCCTCAGCCAATCCAAAGCGCTGTGTATAGGAATGTCTACGACATTGTCCTGGGCACTCCTGAGTGGGGTATGTGGGGAGTCAAGAAATGGACCACAAATCCGGAGAATGGCGCTCTTGACCTCGACGGAAATCTTGACACCACCGATGACCAATACTACATCCGAGAGGCGTATTCTTCCACTGACTCATGGACTCATGAGTGGGAGAAGATGTGGGTTGGTGTTGACTGGGATCCCAATGGCACCCTATACGGTGACGAGATGCATCTACAATCGTGGATGGGTTTGGATACCTTCACTTGGAGTTACGAGTGGAACCAAACCTTCTATTGGTATGATGCTCAAACAATGGAACTCGTCAATCAGACTGAGTGGAGCGAGATTAACAGCACAGTTCGAACCGAAGAAGGTAAGCCCGAGCCTGGATACTGGGACATTGCTTGGATGGCAAAGAACGTTACCTGGACTGATATCGTTGCTGAAGCCGAAGAGAAGGGCTATGATTGGATTACGTCAAACGAACAAACATGGACTTGGCTATCCTTTGGAGTTGGTCAAGACTACGGAGTCTCGACAGTCGAGGACGATGTGGAGCATTACCTCAATATCGGCATGCACTACGAATACAGTGGTCTCCTAATATGGGAGGACATGAACAACAACAGTGAGATGGATGTCGACCTTACAAATCCAGGGAGTGGTGAATTGAGCCACTATTTGATGCCCAAGTCCGTTGCCAACGTATCCTTTGTGAAGCCTGGTGAGAGATTCGGCAACACTGATGACTCTGGTGACATTCGTGTGAACCTTACCGATGAGGTGACATGGGGTGTGACCTTCGAGGACATCAACGGAACGGTCTATCCTTGCACGATGGAAGGGTACTGGGGCTGGTACGACGGTGTCCAGGAGGGTTCAGATTATAGAACCTTCGATGAGAGACCAACCAAGGTGACCGTCGATGAACTGTCCTTCTTGGTTCACTTCCAAGGTCACGTCAACGAGACAGCCGATGCTACCAACAACTGGGCAGATCTCAAAGTTGACAATACTGTTGGTGACTGGTCAGTCGACATGATAGGCGGTCGGGACAATCTAGAGAACAAGTCTCTTGGTTTGAACTACTTCGCCGAAGTATCGATGTCCGATTTCGCATTCAAGGCAAACGGAACCCTGTCCGACAACGAGCAGACAGTGAGCTCTGAAACCTTCGAGTTTGAGACTTCGGGTGCCCGCTTTGCGGAAATGATTATGGGCGGGGTCACCTATGATTGGAGCAAGAACACAAGTGCTCCGTATGACGTAGTCAGTCATACCACTCCGCTTGGAACATTCCGATCGGCATACGAATCGAGCTCGGGTCGTTCAGCCACGGCTTGGACATTCAGCTCGAACATGTACTATGTGACCATCGGATTCCCTGAGTGGCAGGGATACAGTGTCTACCAAGACCCTGTTTTCGTCAGCTATGTATCCAATTCTGGAACGTCTGCTCAGCCGGGTGGTGTCCAATTTGGATCTTTGACGATAGATCCTCAAGTACCACAACCAAATGAACCTGTATCGGTTGGTGTGGACATCTACAGTGAGGAGCAGATAGATAATGTCGAAATCCATTATGGCACGAGCTCAGATGATTTGAGCTCAGTTTCCGGCATGTGGTGCGACGCTACCAATCATTATGTGGGTGACATTCAGGGCTATCCCGAAGACACAGAGGTCTTTTTCCAGATTGTCGTCTACACCTCTGCAGGAGAAGCAACATCTGCTGTCCTATCGTATATCGTTGGACAAGGATTAGTAACGACTACAACCACGACTTCTCAACCTACTGGACCTGGTGGCGGACTCGGACCTGATGTCTTGGTCTTGATTGCTGGAGGTGCACTTGCGGTAATAGTAATCGTTGTGCTTATCAAGCGCCGACAGGGATAGAATAAACGTAGGGGGGTTTCCCCCTCTTCTCTTTTTTTAATCTACTGTGTTTCAATCTCCGGCAGAAGCTTTTCTTTGAAAAATTCTGCTCCCACCAAATGCGCCTTGTAAATGGAGTTGAATGAATCGAAACTTATGCCTGTAACGGGTATAACATTGCGTATTATGAGATAACCCCTCTTATCGACCCCAAAATTGACTTCTGCTAGTTTGGCATTTGCTTTCAGAATGCGCTCATAGAACTCAAGTCGATTGCTCTCTTGAAGAGATGAAAGGTCAGCCAATCTAGTTGTCAACGTTATCCACTGTTTGCCGGGAAAGACCTCTATTTCTTCTGTTTTCGTGCGAGTAGTTGGAAACAGGCTGAATGTCTTTTTCCCGTGTTCCTCAAAGTTGATTTCCAACCTCTTAAGATACTCTTTAGCTATCCACCAGGTCGTGCCAGCCATATTATTCCGTCCCCGCTGGCCTGATACATGTCACACAAGAAACTTGTAGTTCAGCCACGAGTATTCTGGTAAAAATATACTACTTTATCTAGTAAAAATCTTCGCTTTTTTTTGGGAATCTTGATAAAGGACTGATTCTATTCAGGCTCTACTCGATGTCGTGCCATGTATCGCAAAATTGCTTTAGGGCCTTTTCTCCCAATTGCCTTGTCAAGCGTATCCTTTGAAAGAAGCATCATAGAAGGCCTTCCGTGACAGCAATTGAATCTGTTCTTTGTGTGGAGAAGATTTAGCACCAATTCCTTGGATTCCTTCTTACTGAGGTATTCTCCCGCACGAATTGCTGAGTGACACGTCGTCACCTTGAGCAATGCGTCTTCGAATTTCTCTGTTCCGTATTTCTCGTTGATATCAAGGATTCTATCAATCAGGGAAACCAGTTCATCCTTTGATCCCCTATTACCAAGCACGTCGGGAATCGTAGAAACAAGAATCTCTCTATCCCCGAAGCGTTCTAAGGAATAACCCAAGGTCTGAAGGGCGTCTTTTCGTTTCATTATTTCCTCGATATCTTCCTTGTTCATATTCAGGACGATAGGCTCAAGGAGTTCTTGGACCGAACTAGGTCCCATATCTACTTCTTCTCGTAATTGTTCGTATAGAATTCGTTCATGAGCAGCATGTTGATCAACAATGAGCAGCCCCTCTTCAACCTCAAGAAGGATGTAGAGTTTGTGGATTTGACCGAGTACTCTGAACAGGCCGGATACCACTTCTTCAGGTTCCATCGTGGAATCGCCAAGAGGCTGAAGCGATACCTGTTCAAGTAGCGGCGCTCCCTGGGCAAGCTCCTCCTGTCTGCTGCTTCCTTCGGCAGTTTCAACAGAGGATTCAATCTCTGTTTGGCCTGATTGTGGAATCTTTATCCTGTCCTGTGCTGTTGGAACAGTAGCCGTTTCTCTTTTGTCGAGAGCAATCTCGACAGCCAGTCGAACGGTCTTGAGAACTTCTGCTACGTTCCAAATCTTCACTTCCCGTTTGTTTGGATGAACATTCTCGTCAACTTGCTGTGGGTCCAATTCTATATTTATGCAGCAAATGGGATATTGGCCTTTCATGAGCTGGGTTCCATAGGCTGCTTCGATAGCAGTGGCAAGCTTCTGGCTATATATTGGTCTACGTCTTACGGATATGTATTCCCTGCCCCTATTTCCTCTTGAGTGCAGGGGATGGGCTACAAAGCCAGTAACTTCGATGCCATTCTCTGTATAATCAATCGTGGTGCTTGCAGCTGCTATTTCTGATCCAAGAACACACAATACCCGATCTATTGTGCTTTGACCCTTCGGACAATCCATAACGACGCTATTGTCTCTGACTAGTTTGAATCCCACGTCATTTCTTATGATGGCATGTTGCCTTACTACATCAGTTACCTTACGACTTTCAGCACGGATTCCGTCAAGGTGTTTTCTTCTCGCCGGCACTCTTTGAAAAATATCGGTAACAGTTACCGTTGTCCCTGTAGGTCTACTTGTTGTTCGTACTTGTGAGATGTCATTATCACTAGCTGCAATCTCATAGGCGAGGTCTTCTCCAGCACGTCTTGTCTTGATTCTCACATCCGCAACAGCAACGATACTTGAGAGTGCCTCTCCACGAAATCCGTATGTGGATATCGACTGCAAGTCTTCTTTATCTCGAATTTTACTGGTAGAATATCGTTCAAGACAGCAGTGCAAATCATCTCTAAGAATACCTACGCCATTGTCAGAAACACTGATGCGATTGATTCCGCCGCTATCTATTTGTACTGTTATCCTGTCAGCTTGTGCGTCAAGGGAATTTTCGATAAGCTCCTTTACCACTGAAGCAGGACTCTCGATAACCTCGCCTGCAGAAATGAGAGATACCGTGTCCGAGCTTAGGACCTGGACTTCCCCCATTTCAATTCCTTCCTTCAAGTTTGCGTTGCAGTATATTCCACATTGCCGCCGACGATGGTCATTTCCACTTCAATATCACGCACGTCTTCGGGCGGTACTTCAAGAATATTGTCAGAGAGGATCACAAAATCGGCTCTTTTTCCTTCTTTCAGGCTGCCAACAATGTTCTCGGCAAATGATGAATATGCCCCTTCCATGGTATAGCACCGAAGGGCCTCCTCAACATCAAGCCTTACTTTGGGGTTGTAGTGGGATATTGCAGACCATATTCCGTATATTGGACCTAGGGGCATTCCGTCTGACCCAAAGCATACCCGCGCACTATTGTCTATAGCTGCCTTGAACATATTCATGGTAGCAACCCTATCTTCACCTAGTCTATCCATATACAACCCCGCCTTCTGCTGCCACCTGCCGACGAAGTTGGGTTGCATTGAAAGTATCAGTCCCAGACTAGCGGCACGTCGGATCTGTTCTAGGCTTATCATCTCGACATGTTCAATCCTATGGCGTTGATTCCGTATTCTGTCAGGATAACTTGAATTTTCAAAGGCGGAAATCACCATCTCGATAGCACGATCACCAATTGCATGTGTAACTGTCTGAACATCGTTCTCCATAGCTTTTTCGATGATGCTTGAGAATTCCTCTTTTTCCATGAACAGTTTACCGGTGTTGCCTTTGTCATCAGCATATGGCTCGGAAACTGCTGCTGTTCGGGCACCAATCGAACCGTCGGTGAAGATTTTGACGCCACCAATCCGAACCATGCCACCTCCCATTCCTGATGTTATACCCAGCTCAGTAAGATGATCTATCTGGGCTACTGGAGGATTCACAATCATTCTTGCAGTGAGTTTGTTGGCTCTTTCTGCTCTACGCAGTTCTCGAAGGTATCCTGCGGGAGCGTTATCAATTGCAGTAGTTATACCCACTTCATTTGCTAGTCTATTGCCGGCAATAACCCCCTCGTAGATATCATCATCGCTAGGTCTGATATTATCATAAAGCCCTTCTATGTCTTTAAGCACACCAGTAGGTTTGCCTTTCTTGTTCTTCTCTACACCTTCTTGGTTGAGGTTGATTCCTAGTTCTTCGAGGGCCATGCTATTCACTGATGCAAGATGTAAATCAACACGGTCTATTGCTATGGGATTTTCTTTGCTGACCTCATCCAAGTCTTTTCTGGTGAGATAACGCTTTTCATCCCAATTGCTTTCATCCCAGCCGTAGCCTCTTATCCACTCACCCTTGTCGTAATTGGGAATCTCCGCCTTCAACCGCTTCATGACCTCTTGGGGTGAAGTGGTATCCTGTAGATGGACATAGGATGACCGGATGCCTTTGGATGTGAGATGGCAATGGGCATCAACGAAACCCGGGATAACAGTCTTACCCCCAAGGTCTATGACCCTGTTAGCCGTAGAACTCAGATCCATGACCATATCATCGCTTCCTACAGCCAGAACCTTGTAACTCTTGACTGCCACAGATGTTGCAGTCGGTTGTTCAGGGTTCATAGTAATGATATTGCCATTGAAGGCAACAAGGTCTGCTTTGATTTCCATCTTAACCACAGCTTGGGATTATTCCTTCATGCTCTTCCAGTCATCAAGGAAGCGTTCGATTCCGACATCTGTGAGCGGGTGATTCACCATTTTGTCAAGGACTGCTGGAGGGATAGTGGCTATGTCAGCGCCAACGACAGCAGATTCATAGACATGAAGTGGATGCCTAATACTCGCTACGATAATCTCGGTATCAAAATCGAAATTATCATAGATTTCCTTGATATCGACAACAATCTGCATCCCTGTGTGGCCAACATCGTCCAACCGTCCTATAAACGGTGAAACGAATGATGCACCTGCCTTGGCAGCGAGAAGTGCTTGATTTGGACTGAAGCACAATGTCACGTTAGTAGCAATTCCTTCCCTAGAGAGGACTCTAACGGCCTTCAAGCCTTCCCACGTCATGGGTATCTTGATTGCAGCATTATCAATCCATGTGTTAAGGTCACGTGCTTCTTCAATCATCCCTTCAGCATCTTCACTGATGACTTCCAAGCTTATTGGCCCGTCTACAAAAGAGGCTATTTCGTCAACGAGTTCTCTGAAGTCTCTACCCTCCCTTGATACGAGCGTTGGGTTCGTTGTGACTCCATCAACCATGCCTCGTTCATGGGCCTTCCTGATTGCTTCTACGTTAGCGGTATCTATGAAGAATTTCATCTTTATCAGCTCTTGATTACGCTTCAGGTTGTCGGTTATATCTTCTTGTCTTCTCCAAACACAAAGCTTGATGATATTCGTTTTGGTTCCTGGTATGATATGACCATACTCAATGATTCTTAGCTGTGTTCCTCAAATCCTCAACTGCCTGTCCTATGTCTCCCGCTTTGAATATGGCTGAACCAGCGATGAAAAATTCTGCCCCCGCCTCGTGAAGCCGACCAATGTTTGAGACTCCAATTCCTCCATCAACTGCTATCTTGATTTCCGGTTTGTATTCATCAAGAATACCTCTGAGTTTTGTGATGCGGGGTATCGACAATTCAATGAACTCTTGCCCTCCAAAGCCCGGGCAGACGCTCATGATCATGATGTAGTCCACCAACTCAAGCAAAGGAATTACCTGATCTACTGGAGTTCCAGGATTCAAAGTGATTCCTGCCGTGGCTCCAAGGTCTCGTATCAACTGAACAGTCCTGAATATGTCGTAGGTTGCTTCAATTTGCGGGTAGATGATTTCGACACCCGCGTCCACAAAGTCGGGGATGTACTTGTCAGGATTGGTTATCATTAGATGTGCGTCGAGCGGTTTGTCTGTTATTCTCTTCATTGTCTCGGCCATAATCGGACCGTACGAGATATTCGGCACGAAATGGCCGTCCATAATATCAAGGTGAAAATAGTCTGGATTTCCTGCTTCGGCTTTTCGAATGTCTTCTTGAAGCCGGGCGAAATCAGCTGAGAGTATCGATGGAGAAATGAGAACATCCAATGTTTTTCAAACCTCTCTATGTGAGACTACAGGATTCCCCCGTATATATGATTCGGCGGTGATTAAAGCCTTGGCTCATCGTCCATGCGGAATTCAGTTATGTGGCACTATTCCCTATCACGAATCCGTTCTTGGAACTCTCTCAATGCAAGAAGAGAGTCTATCGGTGTTGTTCTGTCCAAGTCCATATTCTTGATTTCTTCGAGAATAGGATCTTCCACTGTCAGCGGTTCCAAACTCATCTGCTGGACAACAGCTTCTTCACTTGTATCAAGATTGGCTGCCGCTGGTTTCTCGTTTTCGAATTTCCTTAGCATTTCCGCAGCTCTGGTCACTACTGGGTCTGGTACCCCGGCCAATGATGCCACATGAACACCATAGCTTTCATCGGTGGCACCGGCGACAACTTTGTAGAGAAATACGATATCATCACCTGCTTCTTTCGCCAGAGTATGGACGTTTTTGACCCCGTGGTAATCTTCGGCCATTTCTGTTAAATGGTGATAATGCGTGGCGAAGAGGGTCCGTGTCTTCATTTTGGCAATCTCTTCCGCTACTGCCCATGCCAGAGCCATACCATCATAGGTACTTGTTCCTCTACCAACTTCGTCAAGTATGACCAAACTTCGTTCAGTAGCGTTGTTCAGGATATTGGCAGTCTCAATCATCTCAACCATGAAGGTTGATTGACTGGCAGTCAAATCATCAAAGGCACCAACACGCGTGAAAATACGGTCGCACAAGCCGATGGTTGCTTTCTTAGCAGGTACAAACGACCCCATCTGAGCAAGTAGAACAATCAATGCGTTTTGGCGCATATAGGTGCTTTTGCCGCCCATGTTTGGGCCAGTTAGAATCAGTAATGTGGTACCGTCTTCTCCCATACTCAGGCTGTTTGGCACGAACTCATTTCTGCCCAGAGCCACTTCCATTGCAGGATGCCGTCCTTCTACCACACGGATGATCTTATCTTCTACTACCTTTGGCCGGTTGTATCCTCTCTTCACCGCTACTTCTGCTAAGGACACAATTACATCCGCCAAGGCGATAGCTTGAGAATTCCTTCGCAATGGCTTGACCCTTTCCTTCACGTTTGACCGCAGCTGTTCATATAATTCGTACTCGAGCTGGTTGATTTTCTCCTCCCCGGCGAGAACAGTTGCTTCTTTTTCCTTTAGCTCCGGCGTAATGTATCTCTCGGAATTGGTTAACGTTTGCTTCCGTTCATACTCCGGTGGAACCTTGTCAGTATTGGCGTTGGTTACTTCCAAGTAGTAGCCAAAGACCTTGTTATAGCCAACTTTCAGCGACTTTATGCCTGTTCGTTTTCTCTCTTTACCCTGTAGGTCTCTGATCCATTCTTTGTCAGCTGCTATCTCAGCTTTCATGGAGTCCAGCTGGTCGTCATACCCCTCTTTGATTATCCCTCCTTCCTTCACAGTTGCTGGCGGGTCATCAACAATTGCTTGTACAAGTGTGGTTCTCAAATCATCTAGCGATTCTATGGAATCAGCTGCTGACTCAAAAAGCGAACAATCACAGCCCTGAAGGGTTTCTTCAATGTCAGGGATTCTGGCAAGAATGGCTCTGAGAGAAACTAGGTCCCGTCCATTTGCTGTACCGAAGGCAATCCTACTGACGAGACGTTCAAAATCACCGATTTTGTCAAGCTTGTCCGAAATGTTCTTTCTGGCGATGGCTGACCTCGCCATTTCTTCAACAGCGTCAAGTCGATTGTTGATTTTCTCCGTGTCCATGAGAGGCTGAAGCATCCACTGTTTGAGTTTTCTTCGACCCATGGGCGTACTAGTCTCAGACAGAACTGAAAGCAATGTGCCGCGGGTAGAACCATCTCTTGCATTTTTTACAAGTTCCAGATTACGCTGAGTAATGGCATCAATCGTCATATGATCCTTAATCGAATAGGTTCTTATTCCTGTCAAAGCGGCTTTCTGTCCTCTGTGCACTTCAGAGAGATAGGCCAGAACTGCACCCACTGCACCCAAGGCAACAGGTTTGTCGGCGAGACCATAGCCATCCAGTGTGGTCACACCAAACTGCTCCTTGACTGTTCTTTCGGCTGTCTTAGATGAAAAATCAAGATCCTTTCTAAAGTCAACCTTTTTCACTCCTTCCCGCAACTCTTTGACCACTTTTTTCCCGGCCATAGACTCGGGAAGGAGGAGCTCGGATGGATTTAATCTTGCAAGCTCACTCATCAATACCTCGCTTTCAGGGAGGGCTTTGAATTGGGTTGCTATGAATTCGCCTGTGGATATGTCAACAGCAGCAAGCCCCACCATCTCTTCATGGACAACCATGGCTGTTAAGTAATTGTTGGCGCTGCTTTCGAGCATGGAACTCTCTAATACAGTGCCTGGAGTGATTACACGTACGACTTCTCTTCGAACAAGCCCCTTTGCTTCTGACGAATCTTCTACTTGGTCCGCCAAAGCAACAGTATGTCCAGCCTCAAGCAATTCTGCTATATACTGTTCTACTGAATGATAGGGCACACCGCACATCGGCCAGCTATCCACCCCTTCGCCCCGAGAAGTGAGGACGATATCCAAAATTTGGGACGCTATCTCTGCATCTTCATTGAAGAGCTCATAGAAATCACCTAGCCTGAATAACAGAAGGCAGTCTTGGTGCTGCCTTTTGAGCTCTAAATATTGGCTTTGCATCGGAGTGAGTTTATTCAAGATAGGTCTCCACCTCTGGGGTTCGTGGTTTGCAAGAAATAGGTTTTGGGTTCAGTGTTGCGGAGCATCAGTCGCCGTAGAGATGATGTATATAATCAACAGAATGAGTCGCATAATGAACGAGCGATAGAAAATGTGTAATGGTTGCAACCAGCGGGAGAAAACGAAGAAAAGCGGGGTTATGAAGATGGGTATTGCATTAAGATGTTAGTCCATCAATGCGGGGAAACGACCAGTGTCCTTTCCTATTCATTAGGGTGCTGTGGTTGTGTTCTCCTTATCTAAAAAATTCGAGTTCCACCAGTATGATTTTTCATTTTGCCTCTTCGGTGAGATACAATGTACTGAAACCTGCGAGGAACGTTATCACACTTGTATCAAGTGACGCCAAAAGAATCGGCTCGAAGCCGAAAAATTCAGGCTCAACATATAATGATATGACGCTTGCCGTACTCAGTTCCAGTATAGGCAATACACCTTCAAATACCTCAAGGGCGACATGTCTTCATGGTACTTCAATCCAACTGGTTAGCTCAAGCTCATCGTCGATTCGTTCAGTGAAGTTGCTCTTACCATCGTCACAACCGAAACAGCGGGGCTTCTTTTCTCACAATATCATCACATGGCAGGCACTTCAAGTGGAAGTAAGTATGGAGATTATTATCATGAGGATTACTGTCAGGAATCCGGCAGCCAGAGTCTTGAGACCTGCAATCCAAAGATTCACCTTGGATATTTTTCCCAAAAACATGCCCAACGCGTAAAGAAGAATCAGTCCAGCGACAATTGAGGCATACATTGAAACTACATAGTCTAGGAGGCCTGTAAGCGCGATGAACATAGGTGTGATAGTTCCGAGAGCTGCAAAGGTAGGCGATATACCGTTAATGATTGAGACTACGATAGTTGTTGTCCTGCTGGCCTTTGCATAGACAGTATGACCCATGTCTGAGAGCATAGATTTTTCGAGTTCCTTCACATCTCGTTTCCTTTCAGCTTGCTCAGTCAAGTACGAGCTCGTTATACCTGATACGAACATCGCTATGGCTGTTCCTATTGAGCTCAGCAAAATTGTCTCGAAAACGAGTTGAGAATTTTGATTTGCGAGCGATATGAAACCGCCCATAATGATTCCAACCACGGGTAAAATCCCGTCAAAAGCGTTCATAGCCAGGTATCGCCTAGCAATTTGGGTACCCCCAGTTATTTCTAGCTGATGCATAATACTCTCAAAAAATGTGGTATCACTATCATTAGATATGAGGTCAATATCCCTTTTTCCTTCATTTTCAGAGTCCGACAATCGTCATCCCCATTCAACTTCACCATGACCTTCCCCATTTAGTATCTTCCCATTGTCGCGTCATGAAGGTTTTTCTAAGAATACACTAAAATTGTATGCGTCTGATGAAACCTTGTGATGGGTCTATGATTCTTCGGAACATCAGCGGTTCAACTCTTGCATACATTGAAGATGAGGAGGTCCGTGATTCCTCACGACGTATTCTATGCGAATTTCTCTCAGATTGTGTTCTTGATGATGCAGGGAGGACTCTGGGAAGCATTCAAGGCGGAAGCATTCTCGATTCATCTGGTAGTACCTTAGCCAGATACGATGATTCAACCGTCATGACTTCTTCTGGGTCTACAAAATTCCGGCTAAGCAGCTCTTCCATTATGACTCCATCGGGATCGACCATATTCAGGCTTGATAGAGCCCCCACGGATGTCCTCGAAGCCGTTGTAGCTTGGCTTGTATTCTTCTCCAATGAGTGGTGACATATTCTTTTGTTTTGAATACAATGCGCACACTATCTGGTCTTTCCTGCAAGGAGTGTTGATAGAGCAATTGCCGCCCTCTCAGGGCTTGCAAAGGTGGGAATACCGCCATCTTCGAGTACATTTTTTCCATGTGGAACATGACTCCGTGGAGCATTGAGGACGCTGACCACAGGCTTGTTGCTGCCCCTCTTTGCATCAACTACTGCTTGGGCGGGCATCCCCCCTCCAATTCCCTCTTGGAAGTTGGGGCTGAATACAGTTAGTATCGCATCATAGGTATTGTCATTGAGAACGACATCGAATGCTTTTGCGAACACATCTGGCTCTGCCCATCCTTTAGCCAGCAAGTCCACCGGATTGGACACCGGAATCTCGACATTCATGTCCAGAAGATTTCTGATTGCAGTTACTGTTCCTGGTGAAGGTTCGGGAAGATGCATACCATGTTGTTCAAGCTTCTGTGCTGCTATCAGTGCAATACCTAGGCTATGGGTTATGACTGCTACTTTCTTTCCTCTTTCACTGGCCATTTGTACAGACAAAACCTTTGCTGAATCCATCATCTCTTGTATGCTGTCAACTTCAACGGCGCGAGCCTGTCTGAAAGCCGCGGAATAGAGCGTAGCGTTTCCAGCAAGGCTACCCGTGTGACTCAATGCAGCTTTCTTGGATGCAGGAGTTTTGCCAACTTTGTAAACAACTACGTCTTTCTCATTGGTTGTCTTCCGCATTTCTTCATACATGAGTCGGGCATCGCCAGTACCTTCAACAAACAGGCAGACAACTTTTGTCTCGGGGTCAGTTCTGAAGTATCTAAGAAGGTCATTGAAATCGACATTCACTCTGTTCCCAATACTTGCAAACTTGGAAATGCCCACGCCTGCTTCGGATGCCCTGTACAGCATCAAACCAGAAACACCTCCTGACTGGCTTATGACAGACACGCTACCGTTTTCGAGTGGGGCCGGATGTGGAAAGAATGTAGCGTTGAGGTCCAAGCGGACATTGCCCGCACCAAGGCAATTGGGTCCTATGACTGCTATCTCTCCATCATTGGCAACCCTTTTGAGTTCCGTCTGTAGTTTTTTGCCCCTTCCACCCAGTTCTTTGAAACCAGCAGCAAAAATGATTGCTGATTGAGCTTGCTTCTCAGCACATTCTCTCACCACATCTAGAACATGAGACGCCCCAAGTGCCAGAATGGCAAGGTCAATTTCGTCTGGCACATCAAGAACTGACTTATAGCATCTCATATCACCAATCTGCTGATACCGTGGGTTTACGAGATACTTCTTGCCGCTATACTTGGTCAAAGCTGTGAAGGTCAAAGCACCTAGGCTTTCAGGCCTTGGTGAGGCTCCAATCACAGCGATGCTTTCGGGATTGAAAAGCTTATGAATTGATGCTTTCTTCCAGCTCAAGTGTAGTTACCTCTTTGCAACTCATCTTGGTTAATGCGTCATCCATTCACTCTCTTGGCGTCTTCGCAATAGTAGCCGGATACTCCATGCTTATAAGATACCCTGAAACTCAAAAAATGACTCGGATGTGTAAAAAAATGCCGGTCTATGAATCAGAAGAACTTGGTATAGAAATCGAAATCGATCATGACAAGTGCGTGGGGGCAGCTGTCTGTGTTGACGTATGTCCCACAGCAGTCTTTGAGCTCGTTGATGAAAAGGCAACTGCACCACTTGTAGATGAATGCATTGAGTGCTGTGCCTGTGTTGAAAATTGCCCAGAAATGGCGATAACACATAGTTCGTGCTAGAAAGCACGAATCGCTATTCAAAGTACAAAAACCACGCAAGCAAGCGGCTCGGGAAATCTCCAGCAGGGAGCTCCAACCTGAGCCGCTCTATCCTGTTCTAGGTCCTGCTGTACCGTATTTCCCGATTATGTTCTCTACTCTATCATAGAGAAGATCAATGAGGTTTTCAGTAGCGTCTTCGAAATTCTTTAGGCCAATAATGGATACACCGTTTTGCTTTGCTCGTTCTAGCATGAATTCCTGTATCTTTCTGGTAGCGTGGAATTCACGTTCGCGCTTGCTGGTGTCTGTATCTACGGTGGTAATCTTCTCTGTAATGCCTTTGCTGAAGAACATCTGCTTATGCACTTTGATTTGAGGATTGATGACAACCTCGATGATACTATCGGACAGCTTTTCTAACTGGCCAGGTATGATATGAACCCCCTCAATCAGACCCGAGGCTCCTTCTTTGATGATTCGCTGTGTCAACCCGAAGATTACCGGTTTCATCAAATTGCATTGACCCAAATATCCCCGTACGATTCTATCGAGCGAGTCTGGACCTGCCCGTTTGTACGCATGCGCTTGATATGTATGACAGAACAACTCAGGATGTTTCTTTTCGTCAGTCTGCTGTCGCATCAACAGCCGAATAGTATCGGTACCAATAATCCTTGTAGTAACCAAGATTGAAGCGAGTTCTAATGCCAGCATTGATTTCCCTGTCGCAGATGCCCCCTCGACAGCCACGAACAGGGGTGGTACCTGAGGCTCATTCCGTCTGATACTGTAGTACTTGGTTACTGTATCGAAGCGTTTCTTGGCTTCACCTGCAAGCTTGTCCCGAAGAATTTCGAAAAGTCTCTGTTCAGTGAGATGCTTTTCTTCGGGAAGCTTTCTGAGAATCTGCGTCAGCACTTGTTCGGTTGCCTTATGATCCAATCCACTAAGTCTCAATCTTCCTCTAATTGCGGCTTCTGGATAGAGAGTAGGTTTACCCTTGATTTTGATTCTCAGTATTTCCACCCTGATTATCGTATTCATACATCCTCAAAAGGCATTCTAATTGAGACGCTTATCTTCAGAATTCTTTCCACGAACAGTACCCTTTGTCTTCCGGAGATTCTTTACCTGAAAATGAGCGAGCTATAGATTCTATTCCTTGTTCTTTCCTCTGCTTCCAGGCAAATGGCTTGCTCATGTCCCGATTAGTGTCAACACGGATATTCATCTCTGGGCATTTCCTCAATGTGCTCTTCATAGTTTCAAGAAGTCTCATTGAGCAATCGTACATACGAATTCTTGCATCATGAAGAAGAAAGACACCTCCGCATCCCAAATCTTGTACAGGATCCCATAGAACAAACAGAATCTTAGCAGTTGGATCCCCAATGATGATCTCGGTAGGGTGATGGTAGCGTCTAGTCCGAGTAGAGATAATCTTCCTTTTGGGGAGAATTTTCAACACGCGGAAAAGAACATTGACATTACGAGAATGGGGTTGGAGTTGATCTATTGAGGTCAAGTCTTTCATGCTGCAATTCGGTAGACTACTGGAGACTTCCAAGTCATGCCATCCAAGGCTTATCCCGTACTCCGCATAATAAGCGCCACAAATATAGCCGCTTCCCTAAGCAGAGGAATGAATGTCATTTTTCTCTAGTCTACTCATAGAGATTTTTCAGTGCTCTTTCTAGGCGGTCAAGTCCTTCAATGAGCTCTTCCTTTTCGCCCCCAAAGCCAATTCTCAGATGGTTATCCATCTCAAGGCCATAGCCCGGTACTGTGAATGTGCGGTACTTCTCAGCAAGCAACCGACATAGATTCTTAGTTGATTTTCCATTCGCGAGCCACGGCGCACACACCATACCACCTTCCGGTTCAATCCATTCAAGCCAGTCTTGACCTTCCATCCATTCCTTAAGGATAGTATAGTTATCAGAAAGCATATCCTTCATATCGTTGATTATGGCATATCTTCTCTTCAACACCTCAATTGCAATCGCTTCACCAAGGGCAGAATTGCATATGGTGATTTGCTCGCGGACTGCTCGTATTGCTTGGATGACTGGCTTCTCTGCAATCGCCCAGCCGATTCGAATTCCTGGTAAACCATATACCTTGGACATGCTCGTTATGCTGATAGCTTTAGAACTCAGCGTGGCTGCTTGTGGTGGTGCCTCTTTGAAAGTAAGATCCCGATAGGTTTCATCCATCAGAAGGTATGCATCAACATTCTCGGCTACTTCTATTGCCTTTTTGATTTCATTTTCGCTGATCATTGAACCTGTTGGATTGTTCGGATGTGTTAGAGAAATAAGGGTTGTTTCAGGCTTGACAAGTTTTTCAAGCTCGCCCAAATCTGGCTTGAATTCATTTTCTCGTTTCAGGTGAAAGAGACTCAAATCACGTTCCAGTGATCGAGGAACCTGATACAGCGAGGGATAGGTGGGGTGCTCAACCACCACATTATCCTCTTTGCCTACAAGATGCGAGATAATTGCGAAGTTGGCTTCACTAGCTCCGGTTGTTACTGCCACATTTTCCATCGAGATGCCTTGGTATTGCTCGGCTATTAGTTCCCGCAATTCCGGGCATCCGAGATGATACCCGTACCGGAGATCAACATCCTCTAGGTTCATGTCCAGCTCTCCAAGCTTCAAGAATTTCATACCGCTCTCGCCGATGTCATAGTCAACCTCATACTGCCATTTGTCAAACCAATGTTCTAGTGGCATGCGTTGAAAAGTCATAGAATACACATCCTTCAGATATTGAGGGCGGAAGTGTCTGTCCACGATAAAAGGCTTTTCAGACCGGCACATCCCAAGTTGGGTGTTGTTTTGGGAAAGTTTTTTTGACGGTTAACTTAGGATTTCGACGCTTTTCCGAACTTTTTCGGCGGTTTTCGTGCCTGAAAGTATATAATGTTCGAACAGAGATTGCATCTTGTAACCATAAAGTGCTGGAATGGTGATTATGCAAAACTATGTCATGCAAAGGGAGGACCTGAATCAGCTTATTGATAGGGCCTTGGCCAATTATGATGTTTATGGCCCCGTATTCAAGAAAGGCATTCATGTCTACGACAAGATTTCAGATCCTGAGTCACTGGATTTGGACTATGGTCAAACGATGACTTCTGCTAAGAAGTTTTTCAATCCACCTGTTGAAAATATGATGACTTTCGACTTTGAAGAAAAGAGAGTTAAGGATAAGCTTGAGGATACCATACCCAACGAACAGTCACTGATTGTGGGGCTACATGCTTGCGACATAAACGGTCTACTGTTTCTTGACCGTGTGTATGGTGGAGAGTATGAAGACCTTTACTACAAAAAACGAAGAGAAAAAACAACAATAATCGGCCTAAATTGCCTAGAACCATGTGAAAATGGATTCTGTAGGTCTATAAACACTCACATAGTCCTTGAAGGGTATGATCTCTTTTTGACTCCCCTAGATGGTGAGAAATACTACGTTAATGTAGGGTCTCCAAAGGGAGATCATCTCATCACTCTTGCCCCTGACCTTTTCCAAGAAGCAACCAAAGAAGATGTTGATGCATTCCGCAAAGCACTCCAGAAGAAACACAAATCACTGCCAGTAGAATTTCACCTTGACAACCTCACAGAAACACTTGATGTGGCATGGGATGACCCAATCTGGGAGGAAATTGGGGAAGACTGCATGAACTGCGGCTCCTGTGCGTTAGTATGCCCAACATGCTACTGCTTCGATGTGGCTGATGAGGTGGGTTTGGATCTCAAGGAAAGCACTCGGAAGAGGAAATGGGACACGTGTCTGTATTATGACTTCGCTCTTGTTGCTGGCAATCATAATTTCCGGGAAGAGCCAGAAGCGCGACTCAAGTACCGGTTTTATCATAAGATGAGAGGAGCTGTACACGACCAGGGCATGAT
The DNA here is from genome assembly GCA_046482545.1 of Candidatus Thorarchaeota archaeon. Classification (GTDB taxonomy): domain Archaea; phylum Asgardarchaeota; class Thorarchaeia; order Thorarchaeales; family Thorarchaeaceae; genus WJIL01. Next base: position 294,503 of record JAWOEX010000028.1, on the reverse strand, counting down.
TGCATGTACTGGTTGTGGAAGATGCATAGATGCCTGCCCAGCAGGTATCAGCTTCTTAGACGTATTGTCTAGATTACAGAAGAACTGGGCAAGTGTGCCTGCTATCGAGGGAGGGAACTAGATGCAAGTACAAGTGAAGAACGAAAACGAATACGTACCTAATCTTGCTGTTCTGAAAAACAGGACAGATATGACTGAATTGGAGACCCTTTTTGAATTTGAGTTCAAAAATCCAGATATCCGAAACTACTTCAGCTACAAACCCGGTCAATTCATCCAGCTAAGTATGTTTGGTATCGGCGAGGCTCCATTTTCAATCAGTTCTGCACCTACCCGACCTGGGACAGTCGAACTGGGTATTCGCAAAGCTGGCGATGTAACAAAGGCTATTCACAGATTAGAAATCGGTGATGTCGTGGGTATCCGCGGACCTTACGGAAATGGTTTTCCTCTCGAAGACATGAAAGGGAAGGACATTCTCATCGTTGCGGGTGGAATTGGGCTTGTACCACTTCGGTCGGTCATCAATTATGTGATAGACAAACGTGATGACTTTGGACATATGACGTTGTTCTATGGTGCTCGTATCCCCGAAGAACGGATTTTCGTTGATGAAGTGGAGAATGAGTGGTCATCTGAACCCGATGTTGATGTACTTCAGACGGTTGACGAAGGTAATGACACATGGACGGGCAATGTTGGAGTGGTAACTACGCTCTTTGACAAGTACGAAGTTGATTCAGAAGATACTGTGGCTCTGATATGTGGGCCACCAGTAATGTATCGCTTCGTCGTGAAAGAGCTGCTAAATTTAGACTTCGGAAGAGATGAGATATACATGTCACTGGAGCGGCGGATGAAGTGCGGTGTTGGCAAGTGTGCTCACTGTCAGGTTGGCCACAAATTGGTGTGTAAAGACGGCCCAGTATTTACCTATTTCGAAGTGTGTCGACTTCAGGAGAGTATCTAGGAGGAGTGCAAGATGTCTAATAATGGCAAGCCGAAAGTTGGTATATTTGGTCTCACAGGGTGTGCTGGATGTCAGCTAAACATTTTGAACATAGAAGATCATCTCTTAGACATTCTCGGTCTCGTAGACATTACAACCTGGGTTATGGCTAAGCAAGACAATTCTGACGGCCCTTGGGATATCGCTTTTGTCGAAGGGTCAGTTGCAAAGGAATCGGAAGTTGAGCGGGTTAAGAAAATACGCGAGAACTCTGATGTCCTTGTTGCCATCGGTGCATGTGCTACTCATGGTGGACTTCCAGCAATTCGCAACTTGCGAGATATTGACGAGATGAAAGAAACCGTTTACGGTAATCAGACATCACATCTGGATGTCATACCAATCAAACCGGTTTCTGACTACGTAGATGTTGACGTAGAACTACCGGGTTGTCCAATGGACAAAACCGAATTCATCCGAGCAGTGATGGCACTGGCGATGCAGAAGACACCACAGGTACCCAATTACTCAGTGTGCTATGAGTGTAGGGTTAACGAAAATCCGTGCCTTCTAGATGAAGGTAAATTCTGCATGGGCCCTGTTACTCAAGCAGGATGTGATTCTCTATGCCCCTCCCACGGTGCAGCTTGTGAAGGTTGTAGAGGACCTATCGCTCAGGTGAACTGGGCTGCAGAGGTGAAGATTCTGAAAGAAATGGGGGCCACTGCTGACGACATACGTAGGAAGTTCCTAAAGTATTGCCCCTCGACTGCGGACATGCCAGAATTTCAGGAGTTGACTTTGTGATGACAACAGAGAGTATTGATATCAAGCATATTGCCCGAGTAGAAGGGCACGGTTCGTTGTATGTGACTACCAAAGGTAAAGAACTCGTTGATGTGAAGATGTCAGTGGACGAAGGAGCTAGGCTTTTCGAGGCGTTCTTGAAAGGCCGAGACTACCGAGAAGTGCCGGAGATGGCCTGTAGAATATGTGCTATTTGTAGTGCATCGCATAGGGTAGTTTCAACCAAAGCTGTAGAGAAAGCGATGGGCATAGAAGTCAACGAAGACGTTGTAGATATTCGACGGCTTCTGGTTTGGGGAGAATATATTGAAAGTCACATCCTTCATGCACTCTACTTGGCGCTACCTGACTACATTGGTCATGAAAGTGTGATTTCAGCTGCTGGTGAATATCCTGATGTTGTTAAGATTGCACTCAAGCTGAAGAAGCTGGGCAACGATCTCCAGATTCTGACAGGCGGTCGTGAAGTTCACCAGGTTACGCCGATGGTTGGAGGTTTCAGTAGTTATCCGAAGAAAGCACGTCTCAGGGAACTGAAGGAAGAAATCCTTGATGCGCGGCAAGACTTGCAGGCATGTATAGACTTGTGGGCTACGCTGGATGAGCCAGAATTCGAGCGAGAAACTGATTACTTGGCTCTCCGAAGAGATGATGAATATGCTCTGGTCGATGGCGAATTAGCAACCCTGAATGGACTGAGAGCACCCGTGGAGGACTACAAGAAGCATATCCAAGAGCGTATCCCTCAATACAGCTATGCAAAAGCTGGAACTCATAACGGACATGGATTCCTTGTTGGTGCTCTTGCCAGATTGAACATAAATGAAGATCATCTGCTACCATTTGCCAAGTCTGCTTTGGACACCCTAGGAATCGAGTTGCCAAGCTACAATACATTCCTCAACAACGCGGCTCAATTGGTCGAAACTGCACAAGTGTTCGAGATGGCAGAGAACACCATTGACAGGCTTCTGGCAAGCGATTTGGAATGGTTCGAACCCGAGGTAGAACCGAGAGCTGGTAGTGGAACTCATATTACTGAGGCTCCTAGAGGGACTTTGGTACATTCATACGAGTTCGATGCGGACGGCCTATTGACGTACGCGGACATCATCACTCCAACTGCTATGAACTACACTAATTTGGAGGAGGACGTGCGTGAGCTCTATCCGGGAATTAGCAATCAGGATAAGTCTGGTATCGAATTCATGCTGAATCGACTTATCCGGGCATATGATCCCTGCATTAGCTGTTCATGTCATCTTTCAAAGATAGAATAGATTCCTGCCATATCTCGTGTATGAAGGGTGGTGACATTCATAAGCGAGAATTCCCTTACTTTCTTAAGGGTTAGCCCTGCTGTTCGGGAGACATGTGTTATGGTAAAGCGCGTCATAGTAGTAGATGATGATTCTGACGTGTCATCAGTCATGGAAACATATCTACGCACCTATCTTGATGACTTTCAGCTTATCTCTGCTACTGATGGTCGTCAGGCTATTGAAGTAACTGAAAGACTATTGGAAGAAGGGTCTTCACCTGATGTTGTGCTTATGGACTTGAAAATGCATCCCATGGATGGCATTGAGTGTACTGAAGCGCTTGTAGAAAAAGGGATTGAAGACATATACATTCTTACAGCGTATATTGACTCTGATATGATTTCTGAGGCTCTATCTGCAGGAGCCAAGGGTATCATGAACAAGGCGGATGGGTATCGAGATATCGCATGTAGGGCTGCAGATATTGTGCGTAGCTAGCTACTGTTCGCACTCATTGAGTTAAGAGGGCAAAGGCTTTTCAACCAGTGCAGATTAGGTGGTTGTCTGATGACCTTTGATAGATGAGAGGATTTGTAGATGAGACATCCTTCATTACAGGTAATAGTTGTAACCACAATACTGGCCTTAGCTATTGTTTCATTTTCAGCACCCGTAGCACAAGCTCAAAACTTTGCTGATTCGTTCATTGGCGATGATCGTCTGCACATTCTTCTCAAGCTCGATGGCACATCAATAACAGAAGCAACAGAGGAGAATCCAATCGAAGTTAACTTGGATGAACCCATGCGTCTTTTTCTGCAGGTGAATGTCACTAGTGACAAGTCGTTGAATATGAGCGGAACCATCTGGTTCTATTACATGGACATAGCTCTCTTCCCCGTTGAAGTACGCAATCCTACGAGCAACGGCAGCTGGGTCGTGTTGCCTCACGACGCACCAATTGACCCGGTCGAAGTTGAAATGGATTTTGACTCCATGATCGATGTGGGGCCTGTGGACTTGGCGACTGGCCTCTTCCGCGCATCACTGAATTTTACCTACAACGTACTGGGCGAACCCGAGATGCGTTCAATTGGAGCAGTATTCTATCTCAACATCCCAGCAGAACCCGTCAACGTAATTACTTCGGCTGCAGGAATTGCTGCATCAGTAGCCACGGTTGGTGCTGTTTACGGAATAGGCAGCGGTATCGGTACTATAATTGATGGTATTAAGACAGCGGCCAAGCTTCGGGGTATTCATAACAAGATGTCTCAGATTAAGTCACTCCCGAATCTGGCTGTACTGGGGGCTTTACCTGCACTCTTCGCTATGGTTGCTGGTATGACATCCAAAATACGAAAGAAAGATGACGATGAATATCAAGATGGAACTGGAAGCGCCGTCAATGAGTTCGTCGTGAAACAAAGGCTCAGGGAAGTGGCTCCAGATGCTTGGCCAATGCGGAAATGTCCATATTGCTTGAAGGACTGGGATGAAAAGAGAGATTCTTGCAAGAAATGTAACATGTCAAAAGCCCAAGCACGAATGAAATATGCAGATGTATTGGTGGACAAGGTTGAACCGTCTCTGAAAGTTCTGGATAAGCACAAATCTGTATCCGTGCGGAAACTGGCGAAGAAGACTGATTCGAATAATTACAATGCCGGCGTCGTAGCTGCGGCACTTGTTGATACGGAGGTAACAGAGATTGAGAAGATTGAAACACCACTGCGAAGTTTTGTCATGAATCTGGCAGGAATTGCTTTTCTCTTCTTGACTTGGCAACAGCTTTTCGGATCTTCAGCGAGTGACTGGCAGACGGCACTTACTCTTATCGGTGCAGCACTGTCTGTTGGTGTTGTGATAGCTCTCTATGTCAAACGGAGGACACAGATAGAGGAACTACAAGAGAAGGGTTCTGATGCTGAAGCTCTCCTCCCCAGTACTGGAACAGAAGAAGGTATGGAGGAAGCTGAACCAGCAGCTGAGGTAGATACAGAGGATGAAGAAGAGGATAAACCAGCGACTAAGGAAGGGGAAACTGAATACAAATCGGTTGATATGGGTGCAGAAGTCGAATCTCCAAAGGAAGGTACAGATGAGACTGATTCATTGACCCCGGAAGAGCTGGAGACAGAGAAAAAGTAATTGATTGCCCTCCATACGACTTATCGCTTTCAGAAACCTGAGGCATAGTTCGTCATCGATATATGTACGGTTCTGGGTTATCCGTGTATAGAATTCCCGTGCAGAGGAGAACCTTGGAAGTAAGTTGCAGAGAGCGTGGAGGAGCGAAATTCGAATTAACTCTTCACGAGTTACATGTCATGGGATAGAGCATTGTCAATTCTGTGATAAAATGCGAAAGTTACGGAATGGTGCATATCTTAGCCAAACTTGCAAAAAATGCAAGTACTAATTCCCTTGAATCCGTGTTACGTTCTGACTAGATTGGTTCGTCCAGTTCTGGTTTACTTTATGCTCCAATGGAATTTGGAACACGTGTTCTAAACTTACCTATTTACTGACGCTCTGACCTGGGTAGCTGATTATGTAAGTGGGTTCAGAAAATCTGTCTGTTCACCGTCCCAAAGATTGAAGTTATAGTTTGCTCGCTGAATGCGTACTGCAGAGATTCAATTCTGCAGTGGAGAATTCCTGATATGACGGACGATCATATTGCAATAATCGGTTGTGGTGCGGCTGGAGCTACTGCAGCTATGCAAGCTCGAAAGGCGAACCGCAAGGTACCAATTACGATATTCAACAGAGAGCCCTACTCTCAGTATTCTAGATGTGGCCTTCCATACACCATTTCAGGCAAGGTGAGAGAGTTCGAAGACCTCATCCTGATGAAAGAAGACAATTGGTCTGCTCTGAAAGTAGATGTGAAACTCGGAACTGATGTTACATCTGTCGATATTGAAACCAAGACTCTAGAGTATGAGAGCGAGGATGGACATGGCTCGTTAGAGTTCAGCAAATTAATCCTTGCTACAGGAGCTGCGAATGCAGATCCGCCTATCAAAGGGTTGGACAAAAGTCGTGTTTATGGTCTTAGGACGATGGATGATGCCAAGCAGTTAGTCGAGGAAGCAGATAAAGCTGAGAAGGTGGTTGTCATTGGCGGAGGCTTGGTTGGCATGGAAACTGCTGAAGCCTTCCTTGAACGAGGCTTGGATGTGACTGTGGTAGAGTTCCTTCCGAACATCCTTCTCGCCATGGTTGACCCCGATATGGCAGAAATAGTCGAAGAACAATGCAAGGAACACGGACTGAAGATTCTTTGCAATACAGCTGCCCAAGAGATTACAGGTGCTGATGAACCTGAGACGGTACTCGTGCAGGATAGAGAAACTGAACAAACGACAGAAATCGATGCCGATATAGTTGTTGTCGCTACAGGAGTGCGCGCAACCACTGATCTGGCGGAAACAATTGATGTTGAGATTGGCCCCACCGGGGGTATTGTTGCAGACGAAACGATGATGACTAGTATCGAGGATGTCTACGCTTGCGGCGATTGTGTTGAACACAAGGAATTCATTACTGGTAATCCCATGGTTGGTGGGCTTGGGACCGTTGCTGTTCGACAAGGTCGGGTGGCTGGCATCAATGCAGCGGGTGGCGATGCAATCTTTCCGGGTATTGTCGGTGCAAAGGTGACTAAACTTTTCGGCATGGAGATAGCGAGTACCGGTCTGACTGAACATCTTGCTGATGAGTTCGATGTGAAAGTCAAGAAGGGTTCTATCAAAGGTGAAACCAAACCTCCTTACTATGTTGGTGGCAAGGATATCAAAGTCAAGACTTACTACACCAAATCGGAAGGCAAGCTTGTGGGCGGCCAGCTGGTCGGATTAGAAGACGCTGCAATGAGACTCAATGTGATTACCCTCGGAATCCAGCAGGAAATCAATGCTGTGGAGCTGTTTGATTTTGAGAACTGCTATGCTCCTGCAATCTGCGATACTTGGGATCCGCTGGTCAAATCTGCTAGCGTCGCTAGGCGTAGATTGAGAATGTAGAAGCAACGCCCTTTGCTTTTGCAGCAATGGCTGGGAGGGGGTCGCTCCATGCTGAGTAAAGCAACTGCAGATTAATCGGGCAGCACTTCAAGCTCACCTGTGTCTTCAGTCAGCTCATCTAAATGCTCAATTGCGTGTTTCTTGTGACATTGACTGCCAAGTGGAATTTGGCATCTTCAGGTTGTGATATGCCTATAGTGACCTCTATCGACTCGATGCTCTATGACTCCAATTGTTCATTGTTCCAAATGTTCGATTTGCTGTTCGAAAACTTCCTTGGCATCGTCACTGTACGCTACTAGGATAATCTTCTTGAGTGACTCGGCTTCACTCGCGAATTCTGAAATTCCTTCTAGTATTGCAGAAGCCGATTGCTCATAGTCCAGTCCGCCTACCCCTGCTCCAATTGCTGGAATTGCTATCGTCTGTGCTCCCTTTGTGTCTGCAAGTTCCAAACCTGCTTTAACCGAATCAGCAACATATTCCGTTGTTGCTTTCCTATTTGGAGCCATTCCGGCACAGTGAACGACATTCTTCGCTTTGAGCTTGCCCCCACTTGTTATGACTGCTTCTCCCGGGTTTATTGGCCCCTTTACCATGGCTTCCTCTTCTATTATCGTTCCACCGCGGCGCTTGATAGCCCCGGCAACTCCTGCACCCATCCATAAGCGTGAGTTTGCAGCATTCACAATAGCATCAGCATCAGATTCACTGATGTCTCCCTTCACTACGCTGATCTCGAGCGAACCCAGTATTCTCTTCAAGATTATGACCTCGACAACATTGGATACACTTGGATGTTATTACGTAAAAGGGTATGGAAACCATGCAGTCCCTAATGCAACTGGGATTTGGTGACCTATGCCTGAACTTTGCAAACAGACGCTGTTAAATAGATGAAGACGGGAAATCATCTCATGGCAACCAACTCAGAGCTCATTGAAGAAGCAGTTTCTGTTATCAATCCTGGACAGAGTGGAGAATTCACAATAGGAAATGTGGGGAGCGCTCTCGTTACTGAGACCGGGACCATATACCGCGGCGTTTGCATTGACACCAGCTCCAGCATGGGATTCTGTGCTAAACATAACACCATCGGGTCCATGATTACGGCAGGCGAATCTCGAATCTACAAATTCGTGGCGGTGTATCAGGATGAGCAAGGCGATATCTACATACTTTCGCCATGTGGCCGGTGCCGAGAGTTCATGTATCAGATCAACAGCGAGAATCTCGAAACTGATGTCATTCTCGATACTGATAGAGTTGTTCTTCTGAAAGAGTTTCTCCCGTATCATGACTGTTGCAAGAAAATCGAACCGTAACCTTGCCGAGTTATTCCACTCTCAAGAAAAACAAAGATACTGTTCTAGGGATTCTAACGCACATTACTCAATTAGCCGTTCATCCGTATATTTAGCTCATCAACTAGTCCGGTTTTGAATTTCGCTTGTGTCTAAGGAGCTAGCTATCGCCTGAGGACAAATCAGCTCTCGATGCGGGACACTCTTCATCAAGATTAGACCTATAGAATCAAATCACATAATTGGTATGCTGAGATTACTCGAAAAATAAGAAAGAGGGGAATTGGTCGCAATGCTGCTGCAACCAATTGCTATACTATTACGGGGTCATCCTGATGTTCAGTTCGTCAACGAGCTCTTTGTACCTATTCCGAACAGTCACTTCAGTCACGCCAGCAGCAGAGGCGATATCGCGTTGTGTCACACGATGGTCGGTGACAATCGAAGCGATATAGATCGCAGCAGCCGCAAGCCCTCGTGGGTCACGACCAGTAATCAACCGCTTTTTCTGCTGTGCCGCGTCAAGGATTTCAAGAACCTTCTCCTGCACATGTCCGGGCAAGTCAAGCTCGGTGATAAAACGCGGAACATAATTTGAGGGCGTTGAAATCGGCATCTTGAGTTTAAGCTTGCGTACCAATAGACGATAGTGCTTGCCGATCTTCTTCTTGCTGACACGTGAATGATCTGCGATTTCTTCAAGAGACCGCGGAGCTTCTCTCAACCTGCACGCTGCATAGATTGCAGCTCCAACCATGGCATCGATGGATCTGCTCCTCACGAGCCGTTTTACGATGAGTTTTCTATATAGGAGCGCCGCAAGCTCCTTGATGCTCTTCTTCAAGCCAAGCTGTGAGGTTAACCGGTCTAGTTCGGTCATAGCCTGTGCAAGGTTTCGGTCAACGGAGCTATGTACCCGTGTTCGAATCTGCCATTTTCTAAGTCTGTAAATCTGTGCGCGCTTTTTAGCTGAGAATCGCTTCCCAGAGGAGTCAAGATCTCTCCAGTCAATCATTGTACTGAGTCCCTTATCGTGGATAGTGTAGTTAGTGGGAGCTCCTGCTCTTGCTCTGGCATTTCTTTCTTCTGTAGTGAAAGCTCGCCAGTCCGGCCCCTTGTCGATTCTGTGATCGCTGACTACAAGGCCACATGTCGCGCAAATCTTCTCCCCTTTCTCTAGGTCCTGCACTACATCATGCCCACCACACTCTGGGCACGTGAATTCAGCTGACCCTTTTCTTTTCTTCTCTACCGATTTTGTGTTAGCTGCCATCTCCTATTATCTCTCCGTTGTCGGTACGTCCGGTATCCTATCTCCAAATAGCTCCAGCACAGTAGAAATCCAGTTAGTAGTGGCGCCAGTGTGATAGAACGGTTGAAGCAGACCCTCAGACTTCCGTTATATTTATTAGTCTAGAATCTGCACTAATAAATTTTTCGATGAAAAGTAGGCATCTGGAGACTCATCTAGAGTTTTTCTTTTCCTGTGCTATAATTATACGAATAATCCAATTTAAGATTATCGCTGACTGGTCTCTAGTACAATGATGCAAACGAGGTTAAACATCTTCATGAATTCTGTTTCCTTACCCTAAGCTCTTTGTACCATCAATTCTAACATGATGCATATGGAACATCTACCCAACCGAACGTTCGATGATCAGGTCAAGGAGATGATATCGAAATACGGTAATCCACAGGTATTCGTCTTCTCTGCTGATTTTCTGGATTTCGAATGCGAGCTAGTACGACGGAGTGCCGCAAAAGGACGCAACCATGACATCACGTGTTTCATCCAGAAAGATGACCAATACGTTGTAATTCAGAAGCATCAATACGCCCAAACCGGTATCTATCGTGCCCCTTCCGGTGGAGCTCATCCAGATGAGGACTTGGAAGAGGCAGCAGAGAGAGAGATGCATGAAGAAACCGGGCTCAAGGTGGATCTCACAAGATTTGTCATGGACGTCCGGCTTGAAGTGAAATGCCCCGATGAGACAATCCCTTGGCGTTCTCTGGTCTTCTTGGCAGAGGCCACTGATGGCAATATGGAAATCATCGATGACTACGAAATCTATAACGTACGCCTGATGTCACGAGAAGAAATGCTTGGTTCAGTTGACCAGCTGATGGTGGAAAGTGGATGGGGTGGTTTCGAGTACCGTTCCTTCCTTACGCGCAATTTCTTTGAAACCTTGGACGAACTCAATGACGAGTAGTTCCGGTTCCTGCTAAGGGTTCAGCGAGATATTCAGCTTCTCTACAAGTTCTTTGTATCTATTGCGGACCGTGACCTCTGTAACTCCTGCGGCAGCAGCAATTTCTCGCTGTGTAGCCTTGTGATCCACAATAATGGAAGCTATGTAGATTGCTGCAGCAGCCAGCCCCCTCGGGTCTTTTCCTGTTACAAGGCTGTGTTTCTTCTTTGCCGCCTCGAGGATTTCCATGACCTTCTCGTGAACTGTGCTTGGAAGATTCAATTCGGCTATCAATCGAGGCACATAGTTCACAGGATCCGATATGGGCATTCGCAGGTTCAGTTTTTCAACCAAGAGCCTATAATGGCGTCCGATTTTCTTTCTGCTTATTCGTGATTCTCTCGCAATTTCATCAAGCGATCGCGGAGCCTCTCTGAGTCTACACGCAGCATAGGCTGCTGCGGCTACCATGGCCTCAATAGACCTGCTACGAATCAGCTTCTCCACAATGAGTTTCCTATATAGAAGAGCCGCCAGTTCCTTTATACCCTTGCTTAGCTTCAATTGGGATGCGAGTCTATCGAGCTCGCTCATTGCTTGAGCTAGATTTCGTTCTACTGAGCTGTGAACTCTCGTCCGAATTTGCCATCTTCGAAGTCTGTAGATTTCAGAACGTCTTTTCGCCGAGAAGCCTTTCCCCTGAGCATCACGATCGCGCCAATCAATCATAGTGGAGAGACCTTTGTCATGCTTTGTATAATCAGCCGGTGCCCCTGCTCTCGCACGGGTTTTCCGTTCTTCTGAAGTAAACGCTCGCCACTCTGGGCCAGTATCCATGTGCCTTTCGCTTATTACCAGTCCACAGGATGCACAGATTTTCTCGCCCTTTTCTAGATCTTCTATGAGCTTATGTCCTCCACATTCCGGACATGTGAACTCCTCATCTTTGTCAGACTTTTTCTTGCCGTTCTTCTTCTTGTGGCCCATTTTAGATAGGCTCCCAGGGTGTGGTAACCACTATGTGTTATGAATTAGATAAGCTTGTGAGAAAGATATCTGTTACCCCAATAAATATACTAGTTTACGATTTCGTGGCGGCCGGTTGGACAAAATCTGCTCCTCTATCCGTGACATAGTATTCGTTAGAAATCATTGCTTTTTCTCGGCAGGTGTCGGCCATTGGGCATGATGGGCAAGTCACTTCAGAATCATAATCACATTTTCCCAGTCTGAGATATCCGTTCTCCAAAAGTATATTCAACATATCATCCAGAGTGGACATCTGCACTCCTAGTTCCTTGGCAATCTCTTTCTTGTGAGCGATTTTCTCTTCAAGAATAATGTGTAGTATCCGTTTGAGCACTCAGGTCACTTCCTCTGGCTTCCTCACTACGTGCTTTGAAAACGGGTGCATGGCAACGAGCAACGGAATCGCAACTGGGAAGAGCCAAATTGCAGGAGTTAGGTCACTAGCGATGTTCCATTCTGTCCATTCTTCGAGTCCGATAATCCAGCCAAGTGCGTTCGAGAGGAGAATGGCTACCTGCAGCCCTGCAACTATACTGGACAGCAATATTCCCACTATGAGAAAGGGGGCAGCTTCAGATACTGTGTCTCTCAGATTCTTCACTCCTTCCAAGAAGACGGCACCCACAACCAGTATCATCAGACCCGTTAGAATATCGCCAGAACCAACTGCAAAAGGCACAATACCCACAGTAGAGAGTAGTATGAGTACTCCGACGGCTGTGTATACCCCCCCTGACAATGAAGAAAGCGCCATGAAGGTAAGTCTTTGTTCGTTAATTTTCAGAAGAATAAACCTCCAATAAACACCGTAATGAATGCCAAGGCATAGGCCAATAGAAATTGATAGAGTACCGAGAAGGCGGCCCACTTTGTAGATCCGGTTTCTTTCTTGATGACACCGATAGTAGCTATGCAGGGAGTATAGATGAGTACGAAAATCATGAAAGCAAATGCCGATACAGGGCTCATCACTGCTTGTAGAGCGGCTGCAATTGCGCCTTCACCCTGGACTGCGAATATAACTCCTAGGAAACCCACGACGACTTCTTTTGCCAGAAGTCCAAAGATCAGTGCTGCTACGATTTCCCATGTGAAACCCAATGGTCTGAAGATGGGTTCGGCAAATTTCCCCAGAATACTCACGTATGATTCAGTTGTTGGAATTCCAAATCCAGCCGGACCAAAAGATGATGCAAACCAGAGGACTACAGATCCTGTGAGGAGATAGGTGCCGGCTTTCTTGAGGAACAAAACTGTTCGTTCCCAGGTTTGGATGGAGGTGTCTCGTAATGTGGGCATCTGATACATAGGTAGCTCCATCAGAAGCGGTGAAGCCTTCCCTTGGAAAAGTGTCTTCTTGAAAATGAGCGCCATAACTACTGCCATAGCAATACCAATCGTGTACATCGAGAAGACAATTGTACCAGAAATCATCGGGAAGAAGACACCGGCTACCAATACATACACAGGCAGTCTTGCTGCACACGACATAAGCGGACTAATCAGAATGGTTGTAAGTCTGTTCGACTTGCCCTCGATTGTTCGTGTTGCCATTACTGCTGGAACAGTACAGCCAAAGCCGAGTAGCAATGGTATGAATGATTTTCCATGAAGGCCCATTTTAACCATCAGTCTATCCATGACGAATGCTGCTCGTGCCAGGTAGCCACTGTTCTCCAGAAGAGCTATTGCGAAATACATGAAAAGTATCGGGGGCAAAAACACCAGGATGAATCCTACGCCACCGATGATTCCATCAGTCACAAGCGAAGCGACCCAAGTGATCGGTATCTGACTAGTGAAACCTCCTAGGTACGCAAAGCCGACTTCTATCAAGGCCATGAATACTTCGGAGGCTTGGAAAGTGAACTCGAACATGGCCCACATTATGAGGAAGAAGATCGGTAACCCAAGGTACTTGTGGAGAAAGACCTCGTCAAGCATGTCGCTGAGCATCCACTTCTGCTCTCCGGGCTGATATACCTCATTTAGAATGTCGGAGATTAGCTCATATCGCTCATCGGCAAGAATGACCCGGGGATTGATTTCCTCCTCGTATCTGGGGTCTTTGCTTTCCTGCTGTTCCGTTGATTCCGTCATGGCGTTATCTCCAGAATCTTATTCCTCAGTTCAGAATCTTCAATCATATCCAGAATCTCTTGATCGCGCTCGAAAAGCCTCAGTGCCAGCCATCGCGGCGGGAACCGCTCGCGCAGTTCTTGTTTGTCTTCTATCAGCATGACTATCTTCTTGAGCTTCCGTTCAACTTCGGTGCTATACTTAAGAGGTGGTGGAGAAAGGCGTTCGTACTCTCCGTGATGATGATACCGTGGATGATAGTGCAGGTGGTCATTCCTGTCGATATCACCCGGTACGTGTTCCTCTGAGTTTCCGTGATGAGCAGTTGGTTCTTCACGGAGACCTTCGGGGACAGCCTTCAGAATCGCATCTTTGAGCTTTTCCATTCCTGTTTTTTTCGTCGCAGTGGTTACGACAACAGGAGCATCTAATCTATCAGAAAGTGCTTCAACGTCTATCCTGTCTCCTCTAGCTTCAATGATATCTCCCATATTGAGAACCACAACCAGATTGAGCTGCAGCTCTATAAGGAGTAACGTTAGGTAGAGATTTCTCTCCAATTGAGCCGCGTTTACAATGTCGACCACTACTTCTGGTCGGTAATCGATGAGATATTGACGAGCTACTTTTTCGTCTTCAGACCGAGCGCTCAGACTGTACACGCCTGGTAGGTCGATTACTTCGAACTTCTGTCCCTTGTGTTCGAAATACCCCTCTTTTCGCTCGACTGTCTTTCCCGGCCAATTTCCAGTATGCTGTTTGCTTCCTGTCAGATTGTTGAAGATAACGCTCTTACCGACATTTGGGTTGCCTATCAGAGCGACTCGTATCATGCTTCATCAAACCGCCTGGACCAGAATTCTACTAGCAAGTTCTTGTCCCAATGCAAGTCGGGTCCCTCTTACCTCGATGAGGACGGGCCCTTGACACCCTCCTTGCAAAACTTTCATCGTAACACCTCGGGTCAATCCCAGGTCCACGATCCGATTCTGAATTTTCCTGAATGCTCTTCGTCCACTTCGATGCCCTCGGCGACCTCGACCAAAAACTCCGCGTCTCTTTCCTCTAGCCATAGGTCTTCTTCTCGGATTTCTGCTGATGATGTCCACAAAAACGCAGCGGCTTCCAGCGGGCATACTATTTAGGAGTCTCGGCTGTGAAGTTGCCCCCTGTTTACTTGGTCCTAATGGCATCGCTGCAAATCACCTAATGTTGGCACAACTGAGATTGAAAATTCCCGACCTATGTCGACCGAGAAAAGTTAGATGCATCTAAGTTATAAGCTTTATCAAGTCGGCCAAGATTCATCATCCATTTGTGCTTCGCATTCATATCCGGCTGTCAATATCCGATTAGTATGGCAGAGCCAACATATCTATGATGATTTACTGATACGTGGGCTGTTGTAGGTATAGAGGTTTGGCACAGTGTCGTATGTTGGAGAGGACACAATCAAGCTACCCGAGGACGCTGATACGGAAGAAGTTCATGAACGCATCAGTGAATGGAGACATCACGAAACAGAAAGGCCATACGACATTAAGGAACAGAGGGATAGGCAAATTGTGTTGGAAAGGGTTTGGAGATCGGCCTGCCACTATGTTGTTCTATGTTTTGCTATACTCGTTTTCTTATTTTTGGCTATACAAGTCTGCCGAATGATTGCTTGGCCGTATTACGCTTTGGACACTTTAGTTCCAATCATTGTTGTCATTGGTTTGGTGTTTGTGGTACTTGTCATTTGTTGGAACAGTCATTTCCAAGGTTTCGTACGCTTGTTTGTGTAGATTCAAGATGGAACTGTCAAAGTTCGGGCGGAAGGCAGTGATGAGAGAATCACGTAAGTTGGCTTGTATACACTAACTCAGGCGATTAGAGATTTATAATTGACTAACGACATTTACACCTAAATACTATCATTACCTGTTGTCCTCAACCAAAATCATTACATATTGAAAACCGTTCTTTCAAGACAGTGGGCTAGCATGAAATATTACGAAACTCCACTCAAGTATGGCTCTACTGTTGTTGACCGCTTTATCCCAAAATCAGTTCAAAACGTCAGTGTGCTCGACGTGGAGGAATACGAGCCCCCCTTTGACGACCTCACTGTGAAACTGGATGAAGTTCTAGCTAATCCAATAGAATCGCCGCCTCTGGAAGACCTTTTGGATGAGGTCTATGACCATGGCGAAACGATTATGATGATTGTTGATGACAATACTCGCCCAAACATTCACACCCGGGCACTCCTTGGCCGTCTAACTAGTAGGTTGCTTGACTATGACGTACAGAAAAAGGATATCAAAATCATCATCGCTAGTGGTTCTCATACGCAACCAACACCAGAAAGCATCGAGAAGAAGATACTCCATACAGAATTGTACAATGAATGGAAAGACAACATACTAATCCACGATTGTGATTCGGGTAACAAACATGTTGGAAACAGCCCCAGAGGGACTCCAATCTATATCGATGAACGCGTCTTAGATGCATGCCTTGTAATCCCACTCAGTGATTCTGAATATCATTACTTCGCCGGACAGGCCGGTACTGTCAAGTTATTCTGCCCTGGTGTTGCTGGACGAGAAACCATACGCGTGAACCATCCACGCATGTTCGACCTTGAGAAAGGATTTGTTGATGGATGTAGACTGGGCAATACCAAAGGTAATCCTGTCATTCAAGATATGATTGATATTGCCGAACGGGTGGGTAAGGATCTTCCTATGTTCTGTATTGACACGATAGTCCACAATGATGAAATTGTGTACCTGCAAGCTGGTGATTTGATTGCCTGCCATGAGGCTGCAGCTGAACCTCTCCGCCGGCTCAGAGTGGTTGATGTAGAAGAACCTGCTGACATCGTGTTCACTTCGGTGGGAGAACTAGGACTTAATCTCTACCAAGCAGGTAAAGGCATCCATGCTTCTTGGAACGCTGTTAGGCATGATCTCAATGGCTGGATTGTGCTGCTGGCTCCATGTGAAGAAGGTATTGGAAGTATGGGATACGAAGAAGCAATGCAGCAAACGAAAGACATGGTTGTGAAGGATGCCCTGAAACACGTCATCAAAACCTATTGCACAGAAGAGACCTTCAAGATAGGCAACCAGAAACCCCCTGATTTGTTCCGAATACTCCTAGATGTGGCCGAGCGCAATATCAAACTGGTAACCGAGTTAGACCCAGAGATCCTGAGCGAAGTCTATCGGATGGATGGCCGGAATCCAAGAAGCTTCGAAGACGCTCAAAATGTTCTAAGAGACATCATGGACGCGTTCCTGAAGGAGCATCCAGAACCAACAGTGTATGTGCTCAATGACCCAGGTCTCTTGGTTAATGTCAAGAACCGATACGATGATTGTTGAGAGTCTGTAGATTCTATCGTCAGAGGTAAACCATTCCTTTGATTTGCCTTTGAAGTCAGGAGAATTTGGGGCTAATTCATCCTCCACGTAGGTCCATCTTTGGTGTCTTTGACTTCGATTCCTAAATCAGCCAGTCCGTCCCTTATCTTGTCCGCGGTCTCATAGTCTTGTTCTTCTCGTGCTTTCTCTCTAATGCTGAGGACAAAGTCGATTAGTTTTCCAACCAATTCAGATTGTCCAGTGACTGAGAGTTCAGTCTTACCCCTCTCCAAATCAATTCCAAGAACCATGAGTCGTTCCTTCAATACACCCAGTGCATCCCTGAGGGTCGCAGGGTTGCCCACATCGTCAATGACGGTATTTATCTCCTTCACGAAAGAGAATATCTCTGCTAGGGCACCAGGAGTATTGAAATCATCATCCATCTCTCGTTCGAAGCCTTCCCTCACCTGATCTATAGATTCTTCCAGAGTGGCATCTGCTTCACTTGGTTTGAAATCTTTTTGTCGGATTATTTGCATTCTTCCCCGCAATCGTTCTGCGACATTTCTCAATCTCTCAATGGATGTAGTAGCCTGCTCAAGAGCTTCTTGGTTGTAGTCAAGTGGGTGGCGATAGTGACCTGAGACCAAGAACAGTCGCACAGCTTGAGCATCGTAGGCATCAAGTACCTCGCGGCTGGTGAAAAAGTTGCCCTCTGATTTGCTCATCTTTTCCTCATCGATCGTTAGCATGCCATTATGAAGCCAGTACTTGATGGGTTGCCCCACATCGTATGCTGCTGCTGTCTGTGCGATTTCGTTCTCGTGATGAGGGAAAATAAGATCCTGCCCTCCGCCATGGATATCAAATGGTACGCCTAAGAAGTGTTTTCCCATAACGGAACATTCAAGGTGCCAACCGGGTCTGCCTTTACCCCACGGGCTGTCCCATGCCGGTTCACCGGGTTTCTGGGCTTTCCACAAGGCGAAGTCTCTAGCATCCTTCTTCTTTGCATCTATTTCAACCCTCGCGCCCGAGTCCAGCTCTTCAGGGGATATCTTCGAGAGCGTTCCGTAGTTTTCAAATTCGCTCACATTGAAGTACACATCACCATCGACTTCGTATGCTTTACCATTCTCTAGGATGTTTTCGACCATTTCAATCATGTCTTGGATGTGCTCAGTTGCACGAGGATTTCTATCTGCAGGCTTTACGTTGAGTTCCCGTTCTATTTTCCTGTACTCCGTAATGAATCGTTCGGCTAACTCCGGAACAGCGATGCCTTCTTCGTTGGCACGATTAATCATCTTGTCGTCGATGTCCGTAAAATTTGTGACATAGAAGACTCTGTAGCCCTTGAAATCCAAGTACCGACGGATTGTGTCAAAGACCACAAATGATCTGGCATTTCCGATATGCGGGTAATCATACACGGTTGGACCGCATACATACATGCGTACTTCGTTATCTTCCAGTGGTTCGAATGCTTCCTTATCTCTGGAAAGTGTATTGTAGACTTTTAGCATCGCATCTAACCGAGCGTATTGAGTACACAGGTCATATAAAGGACTCTGCAATAATTGCTTAGAAAGCTCTTGACGATAGCAACACTCGGTTTGACGTGATTACACATGGATTCACCAAAAGAGGTCATTGACAAAGGTTACCGGCTCATAGAAGAAGGTGACCCAGAAGAAGCAGTAGAGGTATTCCAACAGGCGTTAGAGCGATTCGGGGATAATGCCGATATCAAAACCGGGCTGGCCGAGGCTCTCATGGGTGAGGCCAGAGACGAAGAGGCTGAACGGTTGCTCAGAGAGGTCCTGGGAAATCACCCCTACCACGAAAAAGCAGTTGTATCACTTGGCCGTCTTCTGGACAGTTCTCTTCAGGTCAGAGAAGCTATCAAACTCTACAAGAAACAGATAAGAGAAAGACCCAAGAGCCATCGAGTAGCTGAAGACCTATGCCGAATCCTGATGGAGGAGAATCGGAATGAAGAGGGAATGGCCATCGCTGAGCGTCATGCAAATCGTTTCCCGCAGGAGTGGCACGCCTATGACGCTATCCGTCGTGTCTTGATGATTCAAGAAGTCAATTTAGATCACAAGGCTGCTGCAGCAGGTTATGATATCGACTCTTCGGAGGAACTGGCCAACAATCTGCTATCTCAAATGAAGTACGTTGAAGCCATGTTTGAGGCTCTGCCATCTGAATTTCTTGAAAGTGACAATCGTACTGAAGAGCTACGCCATGAGATTCGGCGTATCACAGCTGAATTGGAGCATTTGCTTGAAGCCATGGAAAGACGTGGATGGAAATTCCCGAAAGATTTTCGCCAGAAGATTCTTTCAGTTGTAGACAGCGCTAAGAAACGAACAGAAGAAACCAAGTAATAAACCCAGTTTTCTCCTACTGCCAAGGATACGCATCAATCGTCAAGTCCTCGGGCCGGCTTTCATTCTCGCTCAGGTACACAAGGTGCTGATGGCCATCGTAACAGAGCCAGATATGATATTCTGTTTCCCAGAGACCTTCCAACATATCGAGTCTGTTTTCTCTATCGAGACCCATAATCCGCAGGAGTTTTCCCATGTCAACAAGTCTACCTACGTTCTTCTGCGCGGTTGCACGTATTCTCTTAGTGGAGCCGGCTTCCATTCTGAGAATCTTTTTGTCTCGAAGGACTGTTTTGGTTCTCATTTGGGTCATATAACTTGGATATACTATACCAATGAAAAATCTAATCATAGCCCGAATCCTATCCATGTGCCTTATATCGCATAGTTGGCTATGCTCCTCGCATGAAGTCGGACCCCCTATCATCAGAGTTTCGGTACCTGAACGAAGAATTAAGCATCAACACTAGAACAGAAGAACTGCTTTCTCTTCTTACAGTCGACGAGAAGCTTCGTCTTCTTTCCAGCCGTCCGATACTGTCTTTCTATTCAACCACGCCTATCAAACGTCTGGGGGTACCGCAATTCGGAATGACCGATGGACCTCTGGGAGTGGCCCGACACTCTGGCAATTTCAAGAAATGTACTCGATTTCCTGCACCCATTGCCCTTGCAGCAACATGGAATCGTGGGTTATCTAGCGAACTCGGACTTGCCATTGGTCGCGAAGTCCGTTCAATAGGTAAACACATGATATTGGCGCCCGGCATCAATATCCACCGTACGCCATTGAACGGTCGAACCTTTGAATACTTCAGTGAAGATCCTTATCTCACCAAAGAAATTGCAATTCCGTTCGTGACGTCTGTTCAGAGTCTCCGCGTTGGAACATGCATAAAGCACTATGTGGCAAACAACCAGGAAACCTTCAGACAGTCCGGCAGCTCAGAAGTTGATGAACGAACTCTGCATGAGATTTATCTGCGAGCATTTGAAGCAGTCGTGAAAGAAGCAGATCCGTGGGCAGTCATGGCAGCCTACAACAAAGTTAACGGTACATACTGCTGTGAGAATGAGAAACTGCTCCGAAAAACGCTGATGGAAGACTGGAACTTTAAAGGATTTGTTATGTCGGATTGGTTTGCGACCGAGAATGTCGAATCTGCAGCCTCTTGCGTCAATGCCGGACTATCACTTGAGATGCCTCTGCCAAGAGCATACAGCATGAAAGCCCTTGTGAAGGCCTACAATAAGCGAAAGTTTTCAGATGCTGTCTTGGATGATCTCGTACGCCGATTTATCAGAGTCATGTTTCTCGCTGGTCTATTCGACAGCAAGGAAACACTGCCCCGTGGAATGAGAAATACTCGACAACATCAGAATCTGGTTCGAAGAATAGCAGAGGAATCCATCGTTCTTCTAAAGAATAAGAAAAACATCCTGCCGCTTGATACCAACGAAATCGACAGCATAGCCCTTCTGGGTCCGAACCTTGACAAAGAATTTGGGCGATTTCTGTACGGCGGGTCATCAGCTGTCGTTCCGCCTTGGGAGATAACGCCTCTTGAAGGCATGAAAGAGAAATGTGATGAGCGTATCGATATTGTATCTGACCCGGCTGAAGCCGACGTTGCTATCATATTTGCAGGTTTAGATCACAGTGCTGGTGGAGATTCCGAATCAAGTGATCGGGTATCAATTAAGCTGCCCTATGAACAGATTGACTTGATTATTGAAACTGCGGAAATAAATCCAAATACTATAGTTGTTATCATATCTGGCAGCCCGCTTGCGATGAGTGAGTGGCTGGGGAATGTGCCTGCTGTGGTTGAAGCCTGGTACGGAGGCATGGAAAGCGGGAGAGCAATAACCAACGTTCTGTTCGGCGATGTCAACCCCTCTGGCAAGCTCCCAATCACCTTCCCAAAGCAGCTGGTTGATTCTCCTGCCCATGCTACTGGTTCACGTCGAACATACCCGGGAGATAACGACCGAAGAGTATACTATGATGAGGGTATATTCGTAGGGTATAGATGGTTTGATGAGAAAGCAATTGAGCCGCTGTTTCCCTTTGGATTTGGTCTCTCTTACACTGATTTCGCTTACAGAAATCTCGGCGTCGAGAAGGAGACCCTGTCAAGCATAGAAGATAGGGTTCATGTCAAAGTAGAAATACAGAATACTGGCCAGAGAGCCGGGGCCGAAGTGGTCCAGCTCTATTATTCTAACTTGGATGCCGGCGTTCAGCGACCACCAAAGGAACTTGCTAGTTTTGATAAAGTTAGCTTGGCTGCTGGTGAAACAGAAATAGCTAACCTTACGGTGGAAGCTCAAGATTTGGCTTTTTATGACATTCAGAATGGAAGATGGGTGATTGAACCTGGAACCTTCAAGATTATCGTAGGTCCATCATCCCGCGATATTAGATTAAGAAGTGAGTTGCAGTTCAGTCCATTGCCTTAGCGTATCACTAATAATCACAAAATCAGAACCATCTATCAGACCGAAAGAGGAAGGCATATGTCGGTGATTTTTGCCGATATCCTTAAAATCGGAGTATCAACAGTCCGCTTCGAGGTTGTGTTCAATAGATACGCCGGCGTGGCGGAGTAGTCATACGCGACAGCCTGCAAAGCTGTTCTACTTGGGTGCAAATCCCAACGCCGGCTCCATAACCTGCTAACCGTTTTTGAAAGGCTTCAACTCGTTGAATTTTCTATCTCTTCCTACGATGTTTCACGGACTATAACAGATGATAGTTGCAGTGTGTCTAAGATACAGATGACAATAATGAGCGGAATTTATTATCAGGTCTGAAGAATGACCACTAGATGAGAATAGCGTCTTCGAGTACATTCTATAGTCTTCACCGCCTACGAAAGCGGGTTGCCAAGATAAGGTACTACGAGCCCGCATGGAGATACTATCGCCTTATGCAACATGTGCCCAAGATACTGGGAATTGGTGGTATAGGTCTCATCGATATTCCTCCGGATATCATCTTCGACAGAATACAGTCTGGAGAGTCACAAAACCGAATCAAGGAGCTAGTGCTAAATTGGTGGAGAAAACAGATTGCAAATGGTGGCACAACTATCAGATTTGACCTTGACAGAATGTTGGATAGACCGGATATCATACGCCATGCCGATGCCATTCTCGACCTACGTCGACAAGAAATGGAACGCGTAGTTGTTTACACAGCTGGTCCTGATATCAATCTCAAAACCCTCTGGCTGACAGCTTATGGATTCAGAGTACTGGATGCCCTTGGATTTGGAACACGCTGTTCACGAGAGGAATTCGGTCAGGTCGAAGCGGCTCTCAAGGAAGTTGGTATCGATATTCATACGTGCAATGATACATCCGAAGCATCTGCTCCACGGGGAAAATTCCTGCATGAGGATGACTACCCGGTGAATATGTCGAAAGGGCTTGCAAAGTGTATTTGGAACGTAGTAGACAGAAAGAGAGGTTGGAGTTTCTAAGTGATTGAGATGAATTGTTAAGATACAAATACAAAAAACCGAGTCCCCATTTACACCCTCGATGAACATAATCCGTGCACTTCCTTGCATGAGATTTTTCTTCAAGTGTTACTTTTAGATGCCAGGTAGAAAGGAGATCCGCTCTCTACAGACAGAAATTGCTTAAATTGTCCGTGTTACCAGCTGGAGTTAGGAGAGCCGTGGTGTTACAAAGCGTTCAGCTTCTAGACTTGAGAAACCTGCAAGTACTGGCTGAGGTTTCTTATGTGGAAGAAAGGATCGAAAAGGATTCGCTAGATGACATTCTAGGCCAGTTCTACGAAGTCTATGAGGACTACAATCCTGATATTCCGTTTGTTACTACTATCGATTCTCGTGTAGCCTATGTCAGTCCACTGAAGGAAAACGTGGTACTCGTCTGTCTTGCAAAAAAAGAACCCGCAGATGAAGATGAGCTTGAGCGGATAAGGAGTCTGGGTAAAAAGCTCGCTAAACGATATCATGAGAAAACAAGTTTCGAACCGCAGCAAATCCTTACTCAGTTGGCAGATAGATTTCTCTTGAAGGATATTCTACTTGTCTTTTTCTCCAGTAAGAATCCTGCATTCCAGAACAAAACAGGAACGGCACTTTCCAAAATCATTGATCTGAAGCCATGCCAAGAGCCAATCTCCACTCTGCCCTTTAACATTGGTCCGTATAGGGTCCAATGCAAGATTCTAGACCCTATTGATGCCCTTGGTGGATTGTCTCAAACCGAACTGAACAGCATCGATGTTGTCTCAATTGTTTTTTCTTCGTCTGATATAAAGGAAGAAAGAGTAGAGCGTCTTGCTGAGGAGATTTATTCAGAACTTTCGGTTCCGATATTGATTGTTCCTGGTAGTGACAAAGAACTGCAAACCTGCCGAGAGTTTGAAGAAAAGTATGAGCTCATGCTTTGTGATTCAGTCTCGGAGGAGCCTCTTGCTTTGCTTCTTTCCGTAATGGCAATTGCTGGTTTCATTGATATGCATCCAGAATTGGCTATGGCGCGATGGAGAATAGAATCGCTAGAACCAGAATCGAAACCAGATGAGACGAGTGTGCCTGACTCGGACATGGAAGGTCATCAAGAGTTCTTGGTTATCGACAAAGATGTGGCAGAGACACTCTATGCCTACCTTTATGAAGAGAATACAGAACATCAAAGGGCTCCAAACGTCATAGCAGCGATTTCTACATTTCGTCTTGATCAGGACTCAGCAGAGACCTTTGTAATTCGAACGGGGCTGCAAGGATACGCAATCGTCGAACAGGAGAACCTACTATTCACGCTCATTACTGGACTGGATCAAGACCTAGAGGACATCAGGTCTAGGTTTAGAAAACTCCCTGCGTTATATCTTGAAAACCCTCCCCCTCCACTACCAAATCCGGGAGATTTGTACGCCCATCCACCTTTCACACTGAAGCTGCTTGCGACTATCCCCCCCTATTCGTGGCCATCGCGAGAAGTCCCCATCAGATCTAAGGAACCAGATTGGGACCGTTTTCGTTTTCCGATGATGAAGGATTTCTTGCATGCTGTCTGGGATAGCATCAACAGTGAAGCTGATTTGGGCGATATTACCATGGGCAGTGAGTCCAAAATGACACTGGGTGGGCTATATTTCCTCAGGAGAATGGGCGCCATTGATACGGAGCTCAGAATTTACGATGAAGACATTCCAGTCTTATTACACGAGCCTCATGATGACTTTATGAAACAGTACAATGAACTGCGAGAAATATTAGAGATGATTGATGGGGTGCGTTCATTATCGACGATAGCTGACACTACAAAGATTGAAATCAGTATAGTTACGCATGTCTTCAAGCAGATGTATGCCCGAGGCTATGTTGATTTCAGAGAATAATGCGCCTCCAAAACGTTCATAGATATAAATGAAGATAAACAATTTGAACACAAAGAAAGAAAATTTTTGATGCCATAGGGAGCTGGGATATTTGATTCATAATGTGCTTGTCATCGACCGGGAGTCAGCAGAGGTGTTGGCACACACCCGCTTCTGGAAGATAGACTTCACGGATGACCATATCTCAGAATTCCTTGCAGGTCTAGATGACCTCGAAGAGACTGAAGGTCTGGCGAAAGATACCCCTGTCTATGCGGGCGACCACAAGGTATTCCATTCTCCGATAGAAGGCGGCCGACTTCTGCTGTTTGCTACGGATGGAAGAGATGAAGATCGTACTATCAAACACAAAGTACGGGAAGGTGCAGCCCGACTTGAAACCGCTTTCAGAGGTAATCGCATCAGTTACATCAGGGATAATCTAGATGATTTGCTGGGAGAACTGATTTTCACTCGCTTCAAAGTGTCCTTTGTGGGGTCGGGTGGTGTCGGCAAGACTACTTTGCTTAGGCTACTGTTCGGAAAGGAGCCAGCACCAGGAGGCTATGTACCTACCATCAACGTTGCTGTTGATTCATCAGAGACCATCCAATTCGGTACCTTCTTGGTGACCATTTGGGATTTCGCTGGACAGGCTGTTTTTCAGGATCTCTGGAGCTTCTATTTCCAGGGTACCGACGTAATATTCCTTATCAGCGACAGCAGTTTCAGAAACGTGATGCAGACGAAAACCCTCTTACGTAGCATCAAGAAGGAAGCTCCTGCAGTTCCTTTGTTCATCATTGCGAATAAGCAAGACCTTCCTGAATCGATGCGGGCTGATAAAATCAAGAGGTTGGTTGGAGCACCCACATTCCCCATGGTAGCCACAGATAAGACTCGGCGGGAGGAATTCATCCGCTTTATGCTCAAGGTGTCAGCAAAAACCGTAGGAGTGAATCTGCCAGAGAGACCAATCAGTGAAATGATAACCGTTCGGAAAGGGTCAGAAGAAATCGATGATCCATTTGAGTCTCGTCCAGGAACTGATGTAGCGCCGGATACTGAATCTGAATGGATATCAGAGCCCTACATGAACACAGAACCTAACGCCGAGGTAACACCAGCTGGCAATTCAGGAAATACAGTTGCTGATACTAAGCGGAAGACTGTTGCTTCTGAGGCTGAACAAACACCTAAACATGCAGCCGAAGAAAAGAAACAAGAAGCAGAAGACAAGAAAACAGAAATTCTGCATACGGTTCTCATATATGAAGACCACGGAGTTCTAAAGCCAGTTTATAGTCTGAGATACACTGAGGAGGAAATCGACTCGACCAGCATTAGTTCTCTCATATCAGCCCTCGATTCTCTTGGCTCCATTACTCAGCCATCTGCGGAAGAGTCGGGAAGAACTGATACTCTGGAGACTATTGAGCATGAGGGGAACCATGTTTTCATTGAGAAATCTGACCATTTCCTATTAGCAACCGTTGTCACCAATGAGAAAGAAGAGGCGTCCCAACGGCAGAAGATGGCTTCTGTGCTACTGGATATAGAAGAGATGTTCGAAGAAGCATGGGGTGCGGAGAACATCGATTTGAAAGATTTCGAAGAGTCCGTATTCACTGTATTGTCTGAATTACCCCTCCGCCCTCTCAGCTTGGATTACATCGCCAGATCACGAGAAGCAGGAAAACGGATACCATTCGATAACCGGGAAGTTGGCAGAGCAATCGTTAAAGTGACTGAGGCTATCGATGGGGTCTCAACAGTTGGCGGAATAGTACGGAGTCTGGATCTTCCGAGAGAGATTGTTATGGGAGCTCTACAGATACTGGCAGCGTATGATTGGATTGACTTCAAAGTAGAGATATCCGAGGATACTATTCTCGCAAAGGCGGGAGAGCCACCAAAGGATTCGCCGTACGGTCGTGAATTCATAGAGAGATTTGTCAGCCGCTGTGATGGTAAGACACCACTAAATGAAATCGTGGATGGACTGAACGTCAATTTAAGCCCGCTCAAATTCGTAGCTCAGAAGCTTGTTTTAAGTGGCACACTGGAAATTATTGCCTAGCGGATGTTTTTCACACGTCTAGTGTTATTCGCTCCTTGTAACCTGGACAAAGGACTCCATGGGGAGATTTCTCTATCGGTGTATGCACCATGATTTTCTTTCCCGAGCAATCTTTAACATAACCCTCAAGATTTGAAGCGGAAGTGTGTGCACTTAATCTAGCATATTCTACATGACAGTCGTGGGGTTCAAAACCATTTAGGAGATTCCAGCCCGGTGTTCGGGGAGCCAAATACCCGCAGAGAATCACTGCAGCATCTTCATTTCTCCGATGTTCTCTGAAATGTGCTTTTGCCAACCCCCCAGCCATCATCCCATTACCAGCTACAAGAATATCATCTTTGTCGAGATGCAACTTGTTCTTTTTCATTCCATGCCAATTTCCTTCAACTCCCAACAGCTTCGTTATGTATTCGGCAAGTCCTGCAACCATGACATTACGAGATTCGGTAATTTTCAGTTCTTCCAATAGCACCAGCATCTCTTGGCTTCGACCAACCGCAAAGGCCGGGATAATTACAGGTCCATACTCCCTTGTAGCAGCGGATACTTGCTCCTTCACCTTGTCTCTATCGAAGTCTTCTCTGCCCCAATATGTGCCGTCGAAAATGGTTACATCAGCATCTGTGGGCAAGTTTGCTCCCCGAAAGAGCAGGCTCTTGTCAAGGTTGAAGTCTCCTGTGTATAGGATTTTCTTGCCTTCTATGTCTATCAGATACGCCACACTGCCATGGATATGGCAGGCTTCAATCGGGGTCACGACGATACCGGGTCCAACTTCATAGCTCTTGCCGGATTCAAGTCGGATATAGTTCTGTCTGACTTTCTCGATATTGCGCTTTGTAAATCGTGAAACTCTTTCCAATGGTTCATTCCCCCGCGGTGGTGTAGGGGTGCCCACTTTCAGAGCATCCTCCAGAAGGGACAAAGATATTGCAGCAGTTGGACCTACTGAGCACCACTTTCCATCATAGCGATCATATAGAATTGGCAGTCCACCGACGTGATCTAGGTGAGCGTGAGTAATGAGAACGTTATCAATCATTTCCAGCTCTGGAACCCATTGGGGGATTCGCTGATTTGCTACGGAGAGCCCGAAATCAAACAGAACCCCACCATTTTTGGTTTTGATGAGAATCCCACTTCTACCAATATGAGGCCCTCCTAGAAACAAGATTTCTATCTTATCGGTTGGCTCTGAATACGCAATAGTGGGTAGCAAATCAATCTGTAGTTCTTGCGGAATAAGTTCAAGCGTCTTAGTATCTATTGCACTTGGAGTAGGTGGCGAATCAAGAATCTCTAATTTCACTGGTAGAAGTGTTCCTCCCTCAGACAGGAAACCATGCTCTCGCATGATTCCTTCAAGCTCATTTCTTACCTCCTTTATCTTCATACCACGAGAGATCCTTTCACTAGCAGCCTGCACAACCGTCTGTTTGTATATGTCAAAAACCTTCTGAGATAGACGACCTGGAAGCCATCTCTTGGTAGCTTCTCGCACTTCACGATACGATTTCCCTTCTATTGCTTCTCTGAGGTACTGTGAATGCCGTCGAAGGGTATCAACAAATTGCATCTCTCTTTCTTGTAGGATAGACGAGTCCAGCCCGAAATCTTCAAGGACGGTCTCAAACTGGGTCGCATGCCAGAGTGGAGCGCCTAGGTATTCTATCCAGTCCCTCACACTATCGAGAATATTTCGATCTTCCTTCTCTTCTTTTGAGCATAGGAGAAGGACCACTAGCGCCCTCCGGAGCCATTCTTCTATCGCATTCTGCTGCCGGATTTCGGATAAAGACCAACGGTACAGATACCTGAAGTCTTCGTGCGTGTATTTACCGAAAATGAGCCTGTAAAGCATCAGCGTAGCGCAATCAATGTATTCCTCTACTCCTATGCCATCACTAGCATCCCTGAATACCCGTTCAAGATTCTCCCGTACATCTGCTACATGAGGAGGTGTTTCATATTCATCACCCCTTGCATCAAGTATCTCGGTCGCTATGAGCAGGATACTTCTGCCAAGGGGTCCCTGCGTTTCGTCAATTGCTTTTTCCTCCACGATAAAATCTGCAATCTTCTTCGCACTGTTAAAGTAGGCTGCTAGTACATCGTTTTCCGGTTTGGGGATAGTCGTCTTGTTCATGATTATACCTACACTGAAGGAAGGATTAGGTCAGGCCAACTCTGTCTGTTACTCTGTACAGGCTTTGTCTACTGTCTCTTAAGCTAACATGTTTTTCAACAATGCGGTCGGATATGAGAATTGCAAGGGCATACCTTACAGTTCTTGGTGGAAGGAGGGTTTCTTCTATGATTTCTTTCTGAGTGAGTTCTCCTTCGTATTCCAATGTCTTAAGCACCAGTTTAGCGCTTGGCGGAAGATCCTGTGCTAAATCTTCAAATGAATCTGTCTTCTGTTTGAGCTTGCCTCTCAAGGCTGCAACTCGCTCCTCTGAGAATTTGACAAACAATGCATCCTTTTCAGCACGATGGATCAGAACGGGCCCACTATCTATTGTGCATCTTTTCTGCCCGTCAAGAACTGCTTCTACCGTCACTCGACTGCTAAGGTCCCTTATTTCGATTTTCTGATCGTCAGGGACAACTACAGGTCGCTGAGCAGGGTTGACGCTGTTTACTGGCACAACCGATATCACCGAAGCCGGATTTAGAACGACAGGACCTCCGACACTCATTGAATAGGCTGTACTACCTGTCGCAGTGGACATGATAATGCCATCACTACTGTCTTTCAGAAAGAGCTCTCCATCGATATAGAGGGAATATCTAACTAGGGTTGCGCTTCTTCTAGCGAATATGGCCAATTCATTGAGAATTGGTGGAGTACTTTCACTTGCTATATCGGCCTGTATCCTGGCTCGCTTTTCTAATGTCCATTTCTCATCCAATAGATCAGAAACCAAGCTGTCAAAGCTGGAAGCCTCAGCCTCAAAAAGAAAACCCGGCTCGCGTGCTGAAGAGAGTGGTAACACGGGAATTTCACTGTCGCGGAGCTCAAGCAGAGCACTCAGAAGAACACGGTCACCG
The DNA here is from genome assembly GCA_046482545.1 of Candidatus Thorarchaeota archaeon. Classification (GTDB taxonomy): domain Archaea; phylum Asgardarchaeota; class Thorarchaeia; order Thorarchaeales; family Thorarchaeaceae; genus WJIL01. Next base: position 264,590 of record JAWOEX010000028.1, on the reverse strand, counting down.
CCGACAATTGTGAGAATGTCAGCATCGATTTCGGTCAAGGGAGTGCCTTCTACGTCAATGTGTTTTCCTGTGTCTTGATCAACAACAATATCGGTCTGACGCTCCTTGAGTACTTCGTACACTCTTTTTGCATCATTCAGCATATTTGCTTCATTCCCTGCGACGATACCAATTCGCGTAGTATGACCTCCTTGATTTGTACCCTATTCTACGTAGTACCACACTTAAATGAAACTGAGCCGCCAATAGGGATTACCTTCACAGTTAGTGGCAATTCTTGCCGCAATGGCTGAGCGCCGCCAAAGCTTGCCTATTGAGATTCTATTAAAATACTGTTTGCTTCTCATTAGATGGGTGCATTGTGTTGAATAAGCAGAGAAGCTCAATCAAGAAACGAATTCTTACCCTTAAAGAACAGCGAAATGCACTGATACTCGCCCACAATTATCAACCATTGGAAGTTCAGAAAATTGCAGACCGTGTTGGTGATTCGCTGCAGCTAGCTAGAATCGCATCTGATGTGAACGGTCACGACATGGTAATTTTTGCTGGTGTTAGGTTTATGGCTGAGATGGCTTCTGTATTAGCGAATGATACCCCAGTGTACATTCCCGACCCGGATGCCACATGTCCTTTGGCAAGTTTCTGTGGTGCTGAACGAGTTCGAGAGGCAAAAGAGCAACATCCTGATGCTCCCGTGGTTGTATATGTCAATACCACTGCCGAAACAAAATCAGAATGTGATGTCATCTGTACTTCGAGCAACGCGGTAGATATTGTTGAAAGCTTGCAGACTCCAATAGTACTCTTTGGTCCTGATGTGAATCTGGCGAGATACGCTCGAACGCAAACACATACAGAGATTATAGATATTGCTCCAGAGGGCCACTGCTATGTTCACCAAGAATTCAATGTGGAAGACATTCAACGTCTCAGGGAGGAATATCCAGAAGCTACTGTCCTTGTGCATCCTGAATGCCCACCTGACGTTCAGGACATAGCAGATATTGTGGGATCAACTGGCAAGATGGCGGAATATGTTTCTCAGTCAGATGATAAAGCCTTCATAATTGCTACCGAGGTTGGATTGGTTGAACAGCTTCGCGACGACTATCCCAATAAGGTGATTGTTGCAGCCAATGAGAAAGCAATCTGTAAAGACATGAAGAAAACATCGCTAGAAAAGATTCTTCATATTCTTGAGGAACGTCCTGAGGAGAATTTGGTTACGGTACCAGTAGATATGCGAGACAAGGTTAGACTTGTGCTTGAGCGCATGAATCGCGTTGGACTTGAAGACTCACCTATCTCACTTTTGCAACACCTGACTCACTAGGTCACGTGAGACAAGCTCGACAAAACATCCACGGTTTGAAAAACGATACACAGTGGACCGGTTAACTCAGTTCAACCAGTGGAGGAAGCTGTTTGAGATGGGTCACCACTGGGCCACTATGCCCGATTTTCGAGAAATCACTAGCGGTGAACATGCCTTCTTTGGCGATGAATCTAACCATTCCATCTGCCCTTTCGTAATCCTTCAGAGAGTCCCCAATGAACACGATTTCATCCAGAGAAATATCATACTGAGACTCTACGTGCATGAAATGATCCGCACCCTTTTCGAACCCTCGTCGGTATCCCATAATCTCTTTGAAGTACTTGAGAAGTGATTTCCTTTGAAAATACTCAACAATGGTACTCTCAAATGTTGAGGAAGAGACAAACAAATCAAAATTTTTCTTATGAAGTGTCTTAACGGTATCAGATGCATCCGGAAAAAGGTCCTGTTCGAAGATGTTCTGAATCTTCTTCCTTTCGAATTCCTCTATCGCCTGATTGTTCTGAGGCGAGTCAGGAAAATTCATTTCTATCTGTTGCTCGTATGGGAGACCAGTTGTCGAGCGATACCTTCTGGTTGCCTCGGCCTTGCTCAAATCAAAGTATTCCTGCATAAGTTTGACCCCAATTTTCTGAAGGAAAGGCATGCTGTCCGCCAAAGTACCGTCAAAATCAAAAATGACCGCCTTGCATCGCACTATTTTGCTCACGTTGGTGACACCTCTTAGTCTATTATTCCTGGATGCCGGGATGCCATGACTCTGGTCTGAGATTAGTATCCTATTCTTTGGATTTATCCTCTCTTTCTTGATAGGCATCTATACAGCGGTTAATCGTCTTATACGCATCATTCAGTTCTTGGAATCGCTTGACTTCTGTGTGGCCGCCTTCCTGAATTTTGTAGGTTTGGTAAAAATACTGTAGCTCATCGATAGTGCTACGTGGGATATCGATGATACTTTTTACATCGCGGTAATACGGTTCACTCATGGGCACCGCTATTATTTTGTCATCTATCTCGCCCATGTCGTGCATCTCCATCATGCCGATTGGTCTGGCGTGGACCATGCAGGAGGTAAAGGTAGGTTGTTTTATCAGAAGAATGACATCTAAGGGATCTCCGTCAGCGTCAAGGGTACGGGGTATGAAGCCGTAGTCAAATGGCGCGAATGTATATAAAACGCGATCGAGTTTGAACAGATTGTATTCTACATCATACTCGAATTTGTTCTTGCTGGCTCGTGTCAGCTCGATGATTGCATAGATTTCAGAGGGTGGATCGGGACCTGCGGGAATGTCTTCCAAGTAATTGACCATAGCCTATGCCTCATATGTTGTCGTGCTGTACATACTCCTCTATTTAGCTTTCTTAAATATGCGTCTTGAAATTGCTTTGAGTAACATGGCATTTGACTGAATCAAGTCCGCAGACCTACACTCAATATGTTCAACTTTTCCGAGTGGTTGTACTCATACACAGTGCCTTCCAATGGTGTGGCAAATGCCGAAAAAGTGGGATAGAATTCTAGCCGCCACCCGCAAAGATGGGGAGGATGTCAATCTGATCCCCGTCATTCAAAATGGTATCTATTCCCTGCTTCTGGAGAATCGGGACATCATTGACATTTACCAAGACATCTCCATTCATCTTCTCTCCCTCGGGATTGTAAATGTATGTCTTGAAGACCTCCCTGTGCTTCTCAATGAGATGACAAAAGACATCTCTGATTCTGACTCCGCTGGACAGTTCGACTGAATCATTGGTTGTTGACATCTTCGAAGCAAGAATCCCGAAGTAATTAATGACGATGCTCATTGGTTCACCTCGACATCTGGTATTATAATCCAAACCGTTTTCAACGTTTTGACTGTGGCGATGTCCTTGGGACAAGCCCTATATTCCTCAGAGACATGGATGAACAGAAGGGTGTTGTGAATATGGAATCCGAATCGTTGCTGTCGGAGTCTGAACTAACGAGATACAATCGGCAAATCATAATTGATGATTGGGGACGGAAAGGGCAGGAGAAGCTGAACGGTTCGACAGTTCTGATAGCCGGAACGGGAGGCCTTGGATGCCCCGTGGCTCTGTACTTGGCTGCAGCGGGTGTTGGGAAAATCGTCCTAGTTGACAAAGATGAGTTTGAGCTCAGCAATCTGAATCGGCAGATTCTGGCCTGGCAGCAAGACATTGGCCAGCCCAAGGCGAAATCCGTGGCCGAGAAGCTTCTCCAGCTGAATCCGCATGTCCAGGTAGATGCACTGAAAACGGAAATTACGGAAGACAATGTGAATGACATTGTCAACGACTCTACTGTGGTGGTTGATGCCATGGACAACTGGGCTATTCGGTTCCTACTCAATCAGGAATGCGTCAATCAAGAAATCCCATTTGTTCACGCCGGCATTCAAGGGCTTTACGGGCAAATCACTACCATAATCCCGGGAAAGGGGCCATGTCTCCGCTGCATACTGTCTGAAGATCCAGAGGAAATGGCGACGTTCCCTGTTGTTGGAGCAACATCTGGTCTGTTTGCGATGCTGCAGGTTATGGAGACCCTGAAGCTCATCGTTGGTTTTGGGGAAACACTGGAAGGAAGAATGTTACTGTTCGATGGTGAACGAATGGACTACATGTCCACAGAAGTGAGGCATAGGAATGACTGTCCTGTCTGTTCCCATTTGTGGGAATCATAGAATCGGACCTTCGAAATCTGGTTGGGCATCAAGTTCGTCGTTGACAACCAATGGAAGAAGGTATGTGAAGAGAACGACGAGTCATGCTCTAGGAGACACCAGACAAGACAATTGCCATATTTATGTATTAAAAACCGAATGTCTGGAATCCGTTAGCCATAGGCCTAGTCACAATTTACTATGGTTATCAATCGAAAAACGAAACCGATGTCGATAGTTTCAGGCTCGAATACGAAAGAGCACTCACGATTGAGATCTACACACATTTTGCTGGTAATCAGTACTAAACTGGTGGTTGTATGTACCTCTTCTCTGAGAAGAAAAAAAAAAATGATCTTCAAGAGCGAGTGTTCATGTAACCGCGTTCGACCTATCAAAGGCAAATTCAACAAATGACTTCTTGCTTACCAAGTATCTGAATTTTGATGATACGATCCTTGCGGATAAACTCTGTGGCTGTTCCTTTATCCTGGTGTTTTATTCCTACTACATTGTCTCCAACGTACGCTATCAGTCCTTCAGCGAGAATCGCCATCCTATGTCCATAGATTCGAATTCTTGCTGCTGACTTAGCGGTTTCAGCTAGAATATCATCAAAGGTTAGATCTCGCTCAACAGTGACCATACTATATTCAATACACTACTACTGTGATAAGGGTTAGGCTATTCGTTATAAACAACAGCGGTACAGAATCTATTCTGATTTCAGGTTGTGTGTATTAAGAAAAAGAATGAAGTGACCAAGATATCTCTTGGTCACTAATCTCGGCGGTTACTATATTATGTCTAGTTTCTTGCCGATTTTCTCATAAGCTGCAAGAGCTGTATCCAGGTGCTCTTTGCTCAACCCAGAGTTCATCATATTTCGTATTCTCGCTTTGTCCTTCGCAACCATAGGATATACAATTGGCAGAGCAAGAATACCCTCATCGTAGAGCCCATCGCTCAATTTCACCGCTTTGGAGCTTGCACCACACATAGCCGGGACTATTGGGGTCTCGCTGTTTCCGGTGTCGAAACCCATCTCTTCTAGACCCTTAACGAAGTACTCTCGGTTATCCCATAACCTTTCAACGTGCTCTTTTTCAGTTTCCAACACATCGATTGCAGCAATGCAAGATGCAGTGGTTGCGGGTGTGTGTGAAGCGCTTAGCAACCATGAACGACTCGTATTGTAAGCATAGTCTACCATGTGTTGACTGCCTGAGACGTGACCCCCCATCACACCGAAAGCTTTGCTGAATGTACCCATTTCGAAGTGCACTTCATCATGTGTGAGTCCGAAATGTGAAACAATCCCTCGTCCCCCTTCGCCCAGCACAGCTTCGCCATGAGCATCGTCAACATATATCATCGCATTGTGTTCTTTACCTAGTTCAGCGATTTCATCTAGCGGTGCTATATCACCGTCCATCGAAAAGACGCCGTCGGTTATGATCAGGATTCTTCGAGGGTTGTCCTTCTCTACTTCATTGAGGACTCTCTCCAAGTCGGCCATATCTTTATGCTTGTAAATGAAACGCGTTGCCTTGGTGAGCCTTATTCCGTCGATGATGCTTCCGTGGTTGAGTTCATCAGAAACAACAGCATCTTCTTTTCCGATGAGCTGCGGGATTAGGCCTTCGTTAGTTGTGAATCCAGCGCTGTATGTCAGTGAAGCTTCGGCCCCCTTGAAATTTGCAAGACGCTTTTCAAGCTCCATGTGCAAATCCATGTTTCCTGCAATTGCCCGCACTGAACCTGAACCAGCACCGTATTTCTCAGCAGCGTCCTTTGCAGCTTTTACCAGCTTGGGGTGATTTGTGAGATTCAGGTAATTATTGCTACAGAGCATTATTACTTTTCGACCATCCACTTTAGCTTTGGGCGCACTGGGCCCTTGAAGCTCTCTCAGCTTCCAGTCTAGATTTTCCTCTTTCAATCGGTCTACTTCTTGTTTCATCCATAGGGTCGGATTTTCTGGCCTATCTACCATGGTATTCACCATTTGAATTGTCTTGAGCTTTGTGCCGCTCACAAGATGTCTCATATTTATGCCTTCGGTTTTATTAGTAGGTGAACAACGTTAGTCGGATTATTCCGTTCCATAAAATATACTACAATGTCCTGTTTACTGTATTGTGTATCATTTTCTTAACCAATTCCCGTTTAGATGCAAACGTTATGCACAAGAAAACATATCGATATGAAATGACATGACATATCGTTTTTAAGCCTCCAAAACATATACTTAAGACAGGTTAGGAGTTTGAGAAACGATGAGTAGAATTCTTAGAATCAATATGTCAAAACTATCTCATAAATGGGAAGATGTTCCCAAGAAATATGAGGCACTTGCAGGTCGGGCCTTTACTTCTACGGTTGTAGCGGAGGAGGTTGACCCAACTTGTCACCCTCTGAGGGAGTATAACAAATTCGTGATATCTCCAGGCCTTCTCGCTGGTACCTCCGCACCATCATCTGGACGATTAAGTGTCGGGGCCAAATCACCCTTGACTGGTGGTATCAAAGAGGCAAATGCGGGAGGACTCACTGCTACACGGTTGGGTAAGCTCGGAGTACGAGGTATCATAATCGAAGGCAAACCGCCCGAAAATGATGACAACTGGTACAGCATATACATCTCGAAGGACAAAGTGGAAATCAAGAAAACGAACGACTACGCTGGCATAGGTCTCTATGAGCTTATCAGCAAGATCGGGGATGAGTATGATTCCGTACCGGGTATCATTGGGTGCGGTATAGCAGGTCAGCGTCAGCATCTAAATTCTGGGATTTTCGGAAACAACATAGAGAACTCTGACCCAGGGAGATATGCTGGACGAGGCGGCTTGGGAGCAGTACTTGGGTCAAAACACATTGTTGCGATAATCAGTGATGATTCCGGTTGTGATAGCCCTGAACCCGAAAACGAGGAGCTCTTCGATAAGGGTCAAAAGAAGCTTGTGAAGGCTTTGAATGATCATCCTGTAACGGGCAGGCTGAAAGATAAAGACGGCGAGCCTTACGGTGGTCTCAAGAACTATGGCACAAACATTCTGCAGAATATTTTGAATGAGGCTGGTGGCCTACCTGTTCGAAACTTCAGGAGAGGACAATGGGATGGTGCAGCAAAGATTTCCGGAGAAGCCGTTCATGAGCTAGTGGATGAAACAGACGAGAAATTCGGAGACAAGGCAGAAGGGAAGTATGCCCATCCTTGTCATCCTGGCTGCATAATGGCATGTTCCAACGTTGTTCCTTACGAAGATACCGGAAAGGCTCACGTATCACCACTGGAATACGAGACCGCTTGGGCACTTGGAAGCAACTGTGAGATCGAGAACCTCGAGCACGTGGCTGAATTGAATAGACTGTGTAATGACTTGGGGCTTGATACAATTGAGACTGGCAACACTATTGCCATGTTCATGGAAGCCGGCATGATTGATTTCGGTGATGGTGAAGCAGCCATAGAACTACTGAAGAAAGCTTACAAGCCCGACTCAGGAAAAGGTGCACTGATTTGCTCGGGTGCAAAGGTAGCGGGTGAGGCACTTGGTGTGGATAGGATTCCAGTAGTTAAGGGACAAGCAGTTCCTGCGTATGATCCCCGCCCTATTCGTGGCATCGGTGTGACATATGCGACTACGCCCATGGGAGCCGACCATACCGCTGGCTATACGATTGCTGCTGAGATTCTAGGCATCAAAGGTGAAGTCACTGACCCTCGTAAGATTGAGAAAGCGGATTTATCCCGCACTTTCCAGGCGACGACAGCCTATATTGACTCCTCTGGATATTGCCTGTTCATTGCTTTTGCCATTCTAGACAATGATGAAGGCTTCGCAGGGATGACCGAAACGGTTAATGGTTTCCTTGGTACTGAAATCGATGTAACCGAATATGGTTTGAATGTGCTCAAAGTTGAGCGCGAGTTTAACAAGAAGGCAGGCTTTACTAAGGAGGATGACAGACTGCCAGAATTCTTCTATGAAGAGGAGCTGCCGCCTCATCATTTGAAGTTCGACGTGCCAGACGAGGAGCTAGATGCAGTTCACAAGTAGTTCAGTTAAACGGGGGACTTTCTTCCCCTCTGTTTCTTTTTTTGTGTCTACCTGATGGCTTATTTATTCTCGATTCCATAACAATACAATGATACGTGTGCACCTCTATGGTCGGCTTAGAAGTCTTGCAAAAGATTCTCGTGCAAGCAAAAATACTGTGCTTGAGCTTGAGCACAAAGAAGGAGAGACTTTTGCAGATCTCCTAAGCCGTTTAGGCTTGGAAGAAGATGACATTGGGGACTGTTTCATCAATGGTAATTTGGCAAAGTCATCTGACAAAATCCCGGCTGACGCACGAATAGGTCTCTTTCCCTTTAATATGAGGCTTCTTTGTGGCGGGCAACATCTCAAGGGGCATGGATATACTGAGAGCAATGTTGACGTTGACTACTATTGAGGTTTAGAATGTGGAAGTGCAAGTGAAGCTCTATGCCACTCTGAGCAAGTATACACCAGAAGGGACGAAAATAGGTGAGGCTTTCTCAGAAGAACTAGAAGACGGTAATGTCCGAGAATTGATTCATAAAATCGGCTTTTCTGAAGAAAAGACCCGCATTGTGATGGTTAATGGAAACCATATCAATAGTCTCGATTACGAACTTGAAGATGGTGACTTAGTAGTTATTTTTCCACCAGTAGGCGGCGGGACTTGAGGTTAGGTGACATCTTCGCTGTTCAGCTGATGCGTCTGACGTATTCGCTCATTTCTTCGGACAGCGATGTAGGCTGGAATAACGGATAGTGGGTACAGCACTAATGCGATGGGAAAGAACAATCTGCCGAAGGTTACGATACCACCGAAGAGCCCCATAACAAGTGCTCCTAGGAGCGTGCCGGTTTGACGAGGGACACTCCACATAATTGAGGTAACGGCCAAACTCTTTCCGCGTCTCTGAGCGGAGAGCTGTTCCATCAACAATGAGCTCCTAGCGGGTCTGGCCATATTGGCCACCGCCATTCTGGAAATGTAGAAAACAGTGCACAGAAGAAGGATGGACGAATTTACCATTCCAAACATGAGAATCGGTGCAAGGATGTATAGAAATGTTATCATTTTCAGCTTGCCTACTTTTTCACCGGTAAGCCCTACAGCTAGCGTTCCTGTTGCCAGGGTTAAGCTAGATAATGACTTGATGCTACCTAACAGTGATGGGGCCGGAGTGAACGCTGTGTCAATCCACAGAATAAGATACGGTACAACCAATCCGGAACTGAAACCCATCATGATTCGCCCAATTCCAAACAGAGTTGCGGTTTTAGCATCATTTTCGGCCGAATCAGGCAAGGGATTATCAAGTTCAGTGGGTTCAGAGATTTCTATTTCCTCATGATTTTGCAGCCAGCGCTCTGTCATGAATCCTGTGATACCTGTAGCAAATCTGAAAATGCCCATTATTGCGAATACGATGACGTATCGGAATGTTTCTGCGTCAATCCATTGAAAGAACTGAGTGTCGAGAATCAAGCCTGCGACGAATGAACCTACGACCCCTGTCAGTATTGCGATGGTTGTTGTATAACCGTAGGATTGCGTGCGCTCCTCGCCCCGCTCGGTGTAGTCTGCTAAGAGTGTACTAACGGATGTTCTCATAAAACCAGAGCCTATGCCGGTGATGCCATATAGAATGAGCATCATGTTTCTGCTGCTGAAAAACGGTAATAGAAACAAGGCGGTTCCACTGATGAGCCCGCCAAGTAAGATGGAAACACCTCGACCCTTCTTATCGCTAAGGTGTCCCGCAGGAAATAGGAAGACTGCTTGTGCATAACCTGCAGCCGCTACTATAATACCGTAGAAGGCTTCTTCGAATCCACTGAAGACGACAAACAGGGGAAGGGCGATGCCCCTAAAAGAACGCCCAAGCCGAGAGATAGCTGACAAAAGGGAAAAGCGTGCAACCTTGGCTGTTCCAGTATCGACAAGGCCGTCATCGCATTCCTCCTCGACCATTGAGCCATCCTCTCAACATGTACAACAGGCTTCGCTAGACTTTCTCATAAATCCTTGGCCTGCGGCCTTTGACCGAACATTTCACAATACATTGATAACTGATAATTCCATACTTTGAACTGCACGATGGGGAGCGATATACATTGCCGCAGGACGAATTAGAAAACGAAACCGAATCTTTTGACGAAGAAATGTACATGGAGATACTGCGTGACGACCCACCGATGAAGCGGTACGTATCGCGGGGAGACACACCAGATTCAGTGGATATTGCTGGCCCCCACAAAGCAGCAGATCGAGCCATTCTGCGATGCATTCGCTTCACAATAAAGGACAACACAGCAAGGTTCCAACCCATTTTAGGAGAGGCCGGGATGGGAAAAACCCATCTCTTCTGGTCGCTGAAGGATAAAGAAAGTATTTTCGCGGGAAAAGAATTCCTCGCAGTTTATGTTCCTTCTCCACCTGCACCAGTCAGGATACCCCTTCATTTACATGCGTGTCTTGTGGATGAAGCTGGCGAGCGCATTTTCGATGAAACTGTAGATATGTTGATATCAAAATTTGGCGGTGTGCGGGGAGTCACCCACGAACAGTACGATTTCGACTATGCCATGGAGCGCTTGTTGGCCCGTTACCCCGGGATCTCAGCTGATGTTGTTAAGACACTAATGCGGTACAGACTCGACCCTGGTCATCGCGATTTGGCAAGAAGATGGCTGTTTGGCGATGCAGTCGGTGATGAAGAACTTGAGGAACTCGGCGTACGCACGGTTCTGGAAGAAGACGATGTAACTGTCGCCACCCTCAATCTGCTTATGGAGGGCTCCGAGCGAACCATTGTATTCTTCATTGATGAAACGGAAGGCCTCTACAATACGCATGGTGAGGAAGCCGAGAGACGATTCTTGGAGATTCTCAAGCGTATCTATAACGAAGGCAAGAACGTGGTTCTGGTGGCTTCTTGTTTGACGGAGGTTTGGGATCGTATTTATGAGATTGCGGACGCGCCTATGCAATCCCGTATGGAGGAAACCGTCAATCTTCGACCATTCACCAAAGATGACCTAACTTCTTTTGTCGAAAAGTCAATGAAGCAGTATTGGAATGAGAAAAATATTGATCCTCCCCCCAATCCAATATTTCCGCTGGATCCGGACGATATAGAAGAATCTTTCAATCACTCCGAAGGAGTTCCTAGGGAAGCAATAAAGTTCATTATTCCTCGACTTGACTCGATTCTATTTGACATTGAAGAGGAGCCAGAGCCGCAAGCAGATTATGTAATCAAATTGACCGCTTCTGTAGTAATCAACGCCATTGTCGAGGCATTGAAGCTTGCAGCTGAGGAGACTGGTGGAGAAGTACAGCTCCATATGGCAAAGGGTGGAACGTCTCGCGAGGCAACCGCAATTGTCAAGGTCAAGAAGAACGATGAATCGAGCAAAATTTGCATCGATGTAGCCAATGTTAAGGACTGGAACCGAAGCGGTGGTGTAGCGGGATACTATTCTGTCAAACGGGTAAAGGAGATTCTCGAGTCGGATGAAGCGGATTATGGTGTTGTTGCGGTTCCTGAAGAAACAGGGGGCGCCAAGTTCGAAGCGATGCGTGAAGATCTGGGCGAATTATTGACTACATTGAGATTCACCGAAAAGACAGCAACACAACTGGTTGAATCAACTAAGGGAAGAGTTCTTACCTCGGAAGAAGCCGAAATGTTCGGCGAGATTGTGAAATCTGTGTGAACTTACTCGGACACGGATGGCTTTTCTCCCTTAGCGTTGTTGTCATCGGTATCTTCTTTGTCCTCCGGGCACACGTATTCAGGTAAAACGAGAATCAGTACAAAGATTACCGCCGTCGTGGCGATGCCAAGAGGTGTTCTGAGAAACAGGCTTACGTGGCCTAAAGCCGGAATTCTAAGCACCATTACGCCCACCACTTCATCATATGTTCGATTGCCTGGATCGGCGACTGCATTATTGTCCCCCTGTGTAAAGTAATAGTAGTTACCACCCTCTACATTAATAGAAATGACGCGGTGCACTATTGGAGCGTCACCGTACCAGTCATCCTCGTAAACGATAATATCTCCAACAGCGATATCCTCAGCCGGCCGGCCCTGAAGGACCAGTAAGTCTCCTGGATAGAGGGTCGGCTCCATCGATTCGCTGGTGACAACGACAAGTGGAGTTGTCGTGCCCATGGAAAGCATGAAAATACCATAGCCCCCAAAAGTCGCCAAGACCACTATCCCGAGGAGGAATAACGTCTTGACGAGTTCTGAACGCTGTTCCCATTTGAGCGCATCTTGCATCTTTTCCATGAGGGTACCCTCTCTCACGTTGGAAAACGGGCACGTCTAATAAAGGCTACTTCTCGGAGTCCGTGAATGTGCCTATCTTCTCCAGCGCTTTGCGGCTCGATCAACGATTTGCAATGCTTTGCCTTCGCGGGAGAGGAAATTTTCCACTCACAGGGCTCAAATACAACATCTTCGGCCTCCGTTTCTTCGAAATAGTTCACAATTATCCCGAGTTTTTCCTTTCAGATTCTGCAATCTTGACTCCATCTTTGGTTGTGGGTAGAGCTTGCGGAGAGATTTGCGATGTGCTGATTAGATGCCACATATTAGGCTCAACCAGTGTAGCGGCAATAACGAATGGTCCCACTTCGAAGTTCTCCTTGAAAAGAATTGTTTCTCCGATATCTACTTCGTGATTTCATTCCAAGAAAGATTCAGTTCCTCCAATTCTGCGCATTCCTCTAGCTCAGCAAGATTGACGAATGCGATGTTCTTGTTTCTCATGTTGATTCTTCGAACGTCTATCGAAGCAATCCATTCTCGACTTCTGCCAGATGTATCCTCGTATTGGATTGATTCTTCACCCATACGAGGGCTCCATATTCAATAACCTGCAAAAACTCTCAGCTCGAAGGCATTTCAATTTTGGCTGTGGATTCCCACAACTCTGAAAATATGCAATTGAATATCATGACGGCTCACGTCTCTAGATGCTCTTTCATTGGTTCTCATAGCCTTTTTGTCCTCCTGTACTATGACCTGTCGGTGTGGCGTCATCCGCGAGACGTGAGACACTTTTCACAACTTTTCCGCCACACGTCGAATAAAACCCGAAATATTTAAATCATTATTATTCCTTTTATTATGCCTCGACACCATGAGTATAGACTCATCTTGGTGGGATGAGAGGAGGTTTAGAAATATGAAGCATCTATTGTATAGAAGAAACGTGTTAGCATCGGCCTTGGTACTCATGACAATAGTCATAGCTCATCAAGTCACACCTGTTGCAGCTGCTTTCGGAGGATCCGATACACCCTCCTATAGCGATTCGGGTGAAGATCAACCAAGCAACTTTGATACTGTTGCCGCTCACGCCAATACTGGCGAATGCGAGATAGAGGTAGTTCCACTCTACTATCCTTTGTCATACTGGAAGGGAACGTGGTCCGCGGCGTGGGTTGGAGCGGACTATGAAACCACACAATCGGTCACATCAAACTGGTACATCAAGGCCCAGTATGACATAGACTTTAGGATTGCAGCTGGTAACCTTGCCAAAGTGACACTCATGGTAGTCTTTCGAGTATATGATGCAGATGAGAACCTGCCCCAAGAGAAGGTGGCAGACGGTTGGAGCATCCAGGGGCCTCAATGGTCATGGGATAATTACGAGAAAACTTACTCCAATAGACAAAAAACAAAATGGTTTACCGTGGACTTAAGCAGCGATGTCCACTACAAGTTTGCCGTTGGACTCAAGGTCTACATCGACGTCGCGGGCCGGGATATTCAGGTTACTGCCCGCACTGACCACACTGAACCGGCTCTGCTCACAGTAGATTAGATATGGTGGGGGACATAGCAGTCTTGCGGATCTGGGAGCACTACGAACTATGCTGATAGTGTGGACGCCATGACCAGCTCTCTTGTTCCGAGGAGGCCTTCGCCCTTGTTTCCAGGCAGGAGCACAGTCACTGCTCTTCTCGAAACCGTTATTACCCATGAAGTATACATACTCACTTGGTTTCTATGCACCAGACACAGCGTAGGGGTCTCTGATGAAGAATGTCCGCCGATGATGCCACAGAAGAAGACGGCGAAGATTCTCCGCAGGATGTCAACAGGGCTGGATGGCAGCTTTCAGAACTAGGCCTATCTTGGCGCAGGTTGCTCCTGTGGCTGGCAGTCTCAGCAGGGACCACGCTGTTAACGATGTTGTTGCCCAATGCCTACTGGTATGGACCCTTTGGTGCGGCCTTTGTCGCCATAAATCTGGTGGCCACGATACTGGTGACCGGAGTGCCCTTCTCCCTCAGTGCTGCACTCCTCCTGACCACCCCCAGTCCAGACGACGTGATGTCCCATCGGTCTAGCTCTGTACCGCAACAGGCACCATCTCTGCGCAGACGGTTCATTGTGCAGCTTGTGATCACATCCCTGTACATGGTCCTCTTCACATTCGTTGCCTTCGGCATTGCAATCGCCCAGTTCCCTGATGTTGAACCGGCAGCAGTACTTGCGTATCTGCCCGCTGCCCTTCTCCCCACCCCGGTCTTCTCCCTAGTTCTCTGTTCGCTGACCTCTCTCATCGCAGTCGTTCTGGATGAGTGGCGGTTGGCCGCACTAGGGGGAAGCGTCCTTCTCGGTGTCTTCGCCCTTGTGACCGGTTTCACACCCTGGATGGTCAGCTACAACGAGCTGGTGCTGTACTCACCGTACCATCTGTATAGATTCACTGCGATTGCGCTGTCAGGTCACAGCTTTCTCGACAGAGGCAACATGGAGATGCTGATTGGCGTCGCCTTCGACCCGGTGTATCTACTCATCCCGACCGTGACCCTGATTTTCATCTCCCTCCTGCTTCTACCTCTGACCCGATCGCTCTTCGGGAGGAATATTCGATTGTGGCGGCTTGAGCAGAACGGTTGGGTCGATGGCGGGGACCGGGACACAATGGTGACAACCGAGCGACAGGTTGATGATGCCACCAAGCTGCAGCTGCTTGACAATGCCCGTGCGGCGCTGAGGTTTCGTCGGCGGGTCTTCGCAGTGGCCCTACTCGCCTTCATTGTGGTCTTCCCACCTTTCTATCAGCTCAATGAGATCTCATGGCAGGAGGAGGACATCACAGTCCTCTACGAGACGGACCCCTCGGGAGTACAGGTTGCTATCGGTGAGTGGGTCTACGGTGAGGTCGAGGTTCCAGAACCCCCTGCTGGCCAAGAGAACTGGCGCCAAATCAGAATCAACATCCTCGATTGGGGTGACTGCCCTCTGCCGCTGCACTGTAGACACCACGTGCTTCCGCTAGACGCTGAGGAATTCGGGGCTATGAACGAGACCGAACGCCTGAACGTCACACCTGGTTACTCAGTGCATTTCGACAAGGGAGACGACGAAACAGGTTATGGCTGGTCTAGTCTCTATGCAAGTGGTGTCCACCTCTGGGTGCTGCGATTTGAGAATCCCTCGAGCAACTCAACCCAGTGCCAATTGAGAGTGACCGTCACTATCTCCATTCAGACCAAGGACATCTGACCACGCGGGGCAATACTTGCGACGAGTATCGGCTATCTGAGTTAATATACCTCCACAAACATGTCATACAGGCTATGGTTACCATGCGCGTCGGGCGAAATCATCTCGATTGGAAAGACCAAGGGGATTAGTGACAAGGTCGATGATTTGGTCTCCAAGGCGATGATAGACATGGAACATATCATCGAGTACGTGAGGAGAATCAGAACACTCAGCCTCCCCACAAACCCATGAGCTATCAAGGTGCACAGGCGGTTCTCACGTTAACAAACCCTAAAACCAGAGAACTTTACACCCTTACATATTCAGATTTGGGTAGGTTTAATCTCAGTACGCGCATTAAGCCAGGCTTAAGTTTTCATTGGCTCTTCCGTTGTGAAACATTAATAGACCTAGACTACCGTCTAGATTCAAGAGAGGTTCACGGGATGGAAGTCACAACAGTTGTATCCGAGGGTTTGGCTGCTCTTTCCTACTTCGTCGAATCAAAAGGCGAAGCCATGGTTATCGATCCACGAAGAGACGCACAGATCTATGAGGAAATGGCGATTCAGAGAAACTCAGGAATCAAGTATGTCTTCGAGACACATAGAAACGAGGACCTAATAATAGGCTCGGTGGAACTTCAAAGTCTAATTCCATCACTCGAGATTGGGCACAGCAAACATGGTGCTCCTTTCAAGTATGGAGACCACGACATTGCAGACGGCGAGAAGTTCGAAGTTGGAGATTTAGAAATTGAATGCCTCTATACGCCTGGCCACACCAACGATAGCATATGCTACGTTGTAACGGACACATCGACGGGTGATAATCCACTAGCGGTCTTTACGGGCGATACACTCTTTGTGAATGACGTAGGTAGAACGGACCTTGTAGATATCAAGAAGCATGAAGAACAATCACGAAAACTGTATCATAGTCTGCATGACAAAGTGCTTGAGCTTCCTGACGGAGTGATTGTGTACCCGGCACATGGAGCTGGTTCCGTATGTGGTGCAGACATGGCTGCTCGTCCTGTAACAACGATTGGTTATGAACGAGAGAACAATCCGCGGTTGCAGAAGGACGAAGAGGAATTTGTGGAAGGTAGGCTCAATGCAAATCTTATGATTCCAGACTACTTCACCCGCTGCGAGGTGTATAACCTAGAAGGGCCTCCTCTGCTATCAGAGGTTCAGCGACCTCGCCTTCTTGAAATGCGAACGTTTGAGGAACTGATGCAAGAGGATAATCATGTTGTTATCGACATCCGCACCCCTAGCTCATTTGTCAGCAAGCATATTCCCGATTCGATGTTTATGGGACTGCAGATGATGGGAATTTTCTTGGGCTGGGTATCAGACTACAATGACCACTATTTGGTCGTAGCAGAAAAACCCTCTCAGCTGGAAACTGCATGGAACTACATGGTTAGACTTGGATATGACAACTTCGTTGGGGCGCTTGCTGGCGGACTAATGGGTTGGGAACACAGCGGAAGACAAGTTGCGAGTATCGGTCACCCCAGTGCTCCAGAGCTGAAACAATGGATGAATGACAACGGACTGCAGATTATCGATGTGCGGGAGGAACATGAGGCGAATGGGAATTTCATCCCTGGAACGAAACTCACACCTCTTACAGAGATTCGTGATCATATTGGGGATTTAGACCCGGACAAGAAGACAGTCTCAGTCTGTCCGTCTGGCTTCAGAAGCACCATTGGAGCATCTATTCTCAAGAGGTCGGATTTCAAGGATGTTGCTGTCCCTCTAGGCGGGACACACGCTTGGGCAAATAATGGCTATGTCCTGGTTTAGTTCACAGGGATTGAGGAATACATGATGATCTTTTGGCGTAGACCCACAGGCAGATCAGATGTTATTGCAGACCGAGGAATTGTTGCTTCATCGCAGCCACTTGCTACACAGGTCGGTTTGAAGATGCTGCAACAAGGCGGCAATGCTGTTGATGCAGCAGTTGCAACAGCAGCTACTCTTGATGTTGTTGAGCCTTTCTCGACTGGTTGCGGTGGTGATGCTTTTGCTTTGCTGCATGTGCCAGGAGAGTCAGAACCTCTAGCATTCAATGGGTCTGGAAGAGCAGGCTCTCTTGTCACACTCGATGAGCTTCGAGAACGAGGATGGGATAGGATACCCGTCAGAGGAGGTGCGCCTGTTACAGTTCCAGGAGCGATGCATCTATGGCACTTCCTGATATCCAACTACGGCGCTCTAGATTTTGGGACGGTTCTGAGTCCAGCGATTTACTACGCTGAAGACGGCTTTCCAGTATCACCCGTCATTGCGGAAGTTTGGGACCTATTGCTTTCAGCCCTCAGAAACGAAACTGCTGAGACCATTTTCACCATAGACGGCAGAGCCCCAAAACCGGGCGAGAGAATGGACAATCCTAGACTGGCACGGACCTTTAGAGAAGTTGCTGAGAATGGAATCTCTTCCTTCTATTCCGGTGCAATTGCTGATAGCATAGTTGAAACAGTACAGGAACACGGTGGTTTCCTGAAAGCTGAAGACCTAGCAGATCATAAGACTGAACAGACCTCGCCGATTTCTACATCTTACAGGGGTGTTGATATCTACGAGCATGGGCCTAATGGGCAGGGTTTCGCAGCACTCGAAATGCTGAACATGATGGAGGAATTCGAGTTCTCGGAACTTGACCACCTTTCAGCTGGGCGATATCATATAATGATTGAAGCAAAGAAGATGGCCTATGCTGACTTGTATCAACATAACGCTGACCCTGATTTCTACGATGTACCCTTGGGCCAACTACTCTCGAAGCAAAATGCTCGTAAGCGTTCCAAGCTCATCAAGCCAGACAAGGCCATGGATGTTCCCGAAAGCGGGATTGATGTGGGAACCGATACAGTTTACCTTGCTGCCGCTGACAAGGATGGCCGAGCGATATCATTCATTAATAGTCTATACATGGGATTCGGCAGTGGACTTGTGGTACCGGAGTGGGGAATCAAACTTCAAAACAGAGGGCGGCTCTTCTCCCTTGACCATGACCATCCTAACTGCTATGAACCAGGCAAGCGTCCATTCCACACTATCATTCCCGGTGCCGCTTACTCTAATGGAGATTTGCTTGGAGTGTTTGGTATCATGGGTGGTCCTCATCAGGCACAAGCGCACGCTCAATTTGTGAGTAACATGCTGGACTATGAGATGTCGCCCCAAGAAGCGTTGGACCATCCTAGATTTCACCATGATCAGAACTCGAACATTGTTGCTCTGGAGAATGGCATACCACCACAAGCACAAGGTGAGCTGAGAAAACGAGGTCATTCAATTGCACACGAAACCATGGCTGGATTCGGTGGTGGGCAAGCTATATTTCGTCTAAGAGATGCATGGATAGCTGGTTCCGATTTTCGAAAGGATGGTCAAGCTGCAGGATTTTGAGCATCACTGGTGCCATTCTGAAATTTCTCTGACCTAGAATCTCATATACTCTAGCTATAATATCTCTGAATTCCCTTATAGACAAGTATTATCACAAGAACCCCAAGGCCAAGATATGTTGAGTAAACAAGGAACCAATCTGGATGTGGTCGGTATCTTGACACTTCCCAATGTTGACAACTGAAACCTACAGATTCGTAAATGAATTCAGATATATTGAATTCCCAAGAGCCTGTGATGGTGGGCTCATCCCTCGTTGTAGAGAGATTCTGTTCAGGATAGAAGCCTTGATTGACAAATCCCACGTTATCATTAACAGAAATTGTCAGAGTCTCATATGTATCGCCACTCCAAGTCCTTGCAGTACCAACATGGTAACTATAGGCAAAGGCAGTTGTACCTGTTGAAATCACTATTTCAGTAGTTACCTTGATTTGAGAAGGGCTATTCTCTTCAAGGCTCATATTGAAAACCAAACACTCGGGGTTTCCTGCCCAATACCATTCAGATTCGTTTAGACCCTAAGACACGTTGAGTTGTTCCCATTCTACACGTTCGAAATCCAAGTCTTTTTCGTCAACCAAGACGTCCGCACTACACTCATCTGTGGTAGTGGAAGGTCCTAAGGGAGGTGAAGGCAAGACGAAAGCTATCGTGGCATTCTGTGAGTATGGAGAGAAAACCAGAAAAGAGGCGGTCATGTTGATGTCATATCGCACTTGCTTGGGAGCGGTTCTTGTACATGACATGTTAATCTCAACGTCCGCTTCAGGCATGCTAGCGTTTGTGAGCAACGGATACGGTAGTCCTCCGTCCCCCTCTGATGATACGATAATATCAGCAGAAGCTTTCTGGGTGGGCGGTATGCTAAACATGGAGAGCAGAAACCAAAGGATCAAAATCGTAGAGTAACGATATTTGCCCATTCACTCCAAGAGTTCAATTATGCGTAACTCAACCGCCTGACCCAGTCTGCAAAAGACATAACATGGATTGAGTAAATAGAGCTTAAGCGGTGTGAAATGAATGGCGACTGAAGAGCAGGAATACCGGATTGAAAGTGATCTTATTGGTGAGCGAAAGGTACCATCCGAGGTTTATTGGGGTATTCAAACTCTTCGTGCCCAGGAGAACTTTGGAGTATCCCGTGTTCCCCTTGCAAATTACCCAACGCTTGTCAAGGCTCTAGCAATGGTGAAGAAGGCTTGTACACAGGCGAACAAAAATCTTGGTCACCTCGAAGAGGAGTATGCTGATGCTATCGTTCAGGCCTGCGAAGAGATAATCGACGGTGAGATGATAGACGAGTTCACCGTGGATATGATGCAGGGAGGAGCCGGAACCAGTACCAATATGAACATGAATGAGGTCATTGCTTCAAGAGCCAACGAACTACTTGGTCACCCTCCAAATTCCATGGGTCCCGTTTCTGCAATTGACCATGCCAATATGTCGCAGTCAACCAATGACGTTTACCCAACAGCCATCAAGATAGCCACGATTTACGGATTCAGGGAACTATCAGGCGCCCTCCGAGACCTTATTACTGCTCTAGACAATAAAGCAGAGGAATTCAAAGATGTGCTTAAGCTTGGACGGACTGAGATGCAGGATGCGGTCCCAATAATGCTGGGTCAAGAGTTCTCAGCTTGGTCTGCAGCTCTCAAAAGAGATTTACTGAGAATCGAATCTGCGATAGATATTCTAAAGACCCATAACATTGGAGCTACTGCTATTGGCACTTCTTTGAATGCCCACCCAAAGTATATTGATTTAGCCGAAAAGTATCTTCGAGAAGTCACGGGGTTGGATGAATTAACTACGGCCACCGATCTTATCGATGATACACAAAACAGTGACGAATTCGTGCATGCTTCAGGCCTGCTGAAAGTTAATGCGACCAACCTCAGCAAGATATGTGGTGATCTTATCCTCATGTCTTCAGGCCCAGTAGGAGGGTTCCACGAAATCAAGCTGCCTCCTGTACAGCCCGGCTCCTCTATTATGCCTGGCAAGGTGAATCCTGTTGTACCTGAAATGGTAATGCAATGCGCGTTTCAGGTGCTTGGTCATGACATGGTGATATCTATGGCCGCCCAAGAAGGGCAGCTAGAATTGAATGCCTTTGAGCCGTTGATAGCCTACAACTTCTTTCAGGCGTTGAAAGTTCTCAAGAATTCAATCCCGATACTTGCAGAGAAATGTATCAAAGGAATCGAGGCGAACCAAGAAGGATTGGACGTAGTCCACAGAAGCGTAGGTCTGGTTACTGTACTCAATCCTGTAATTGGTTACAAGGCAGCAACTCGAATTGCAAAGAAAGCATTGGATACAGGGAAGTCGATTCGAGAGATTGCTTTCGAGGAGGGTATCATGGATCAGAAATGGCTGGACGTTCTGCTGGACCCAGAAAGAATGACACGACCAGAAAGTAGGGGCGATGACGCACCGAACGAGGAGATGGAGTAGATATGGATATTTCAGAGGAAACTAAAGAGAGACTCAGGAACTTGTTTGATTCACAACTGAATGCAGCGCTTGCCACTTCGAAAGATGACGAGCCATACTGCTGTTTGGTGTCATTTCTTGTTAGTCAAGACCTTCGTTACTTGGTTTTCGCGACAAAGCGAGCGCGTTTGAAGTATAAGCAAATGGAAGCTAATCCTTCTGTTGCACTACTAATCGACAACACAACGAATCAGCCTGATGATGTTACTGAGGCAATTTCGGTTTCGGTGGTGGGAACGGCTGAAGACATCAAGAGGTCTGAAAGGCTGAGCTATGTTGACCTTTTGGCTGAACGTCATCCTAAGCTCAAAGAATTCCTGCATTCAGCTGGCACTGCTATCATCCGAGTTTCGATAGAGAAAATGTACGTTGTGACCAACTTCGAATCAGTTGAGGTAGTTGAGCCCAGCTGATGACTTTCCAATCCCGCTAGAAGGCTGAAATGATAGAATTTCCATCTCAATTGGTAATCCCGATGAATGACTCACTTAGTGTATAAGCTGCAAGAAAAGAAAATAATTTGCTCTCTCAGCGCGTGAGAGAGCAAGCCCTAATTATTCTATGCCTTTTTCTTCATTACTTCTATGTCTTCCATCAATGCTTCGAGGTCTTCTTCGTGCTCAACTTCATCTTCCATGACTTCTAGGGCCAGATTGTAGGTGACCTGATCTTTTCCTTCAGTCATGTTCACCAGCTCATGATAAACATCTATAGCACAACGCTCTGCCTCAATATTCTGTTCCAGCAGCTTTGGCACGTCAGGTTCTTCTGGAGTTGCATATTCGCAATTGTAGTAATCAAACCAGTCTTCTGGGCTGAGCAATGGAGTTCCACCCAGCGTCAAAATTCTTTCTGAAAGCATTCCTGCATGTCGAAGCTCGTCTCCAGCATGCTCAACCAGCTCAGCTACAACAGCTCCCCTCATGGGACCTACTGCGACTTCTGAGCCTATCCAGTACTGATAATAGGCGAGCCACTCGTCAGCGAACGCTTTGTTGAGCTTCTCAATGAGTTCATCCACATTCAAACCAACAATTTCTTTTCCACGTTTTCCCATTACAAATTCCTCTCTTAAAATCAGAGATGAGTTGTGTATCTGGTTGTATACATTCTCAGATTACCCATAGTTCATCTCTGTGTTCTTGCCTACATAAAATCACTAATTGTTTATATATTCTAGCAAAGCGGTTATCAAGTACGCAGGGTTGATGCGGAAGAGAATTCGGTTGATATCAAGCCTTATTGGCTTACTCTGTCCAGCTATGGTAATCTTTCGAGCCTTTCACTTTCAAATGGATGCAGTTTTCAAGAGTTCGAGCAAGTCCAAAAGGCATTTGAGCAAGCAGGTTTTCCGATCAAACCCTCAAGAAACGCCAACCCAGGTTACCCTCGTACTGATTTCTCCGATTTCATGAAGAAATACGTATGATTTCATTGTTTTCATCTTGTCTGGGCGAGTTCTTAGATTTATCAGAATAAAGACAGGTAATTCTGATGTGAAACTAAAGGGAATATGTGAGGACTTTGTCACGAAAGAAGAAAACAGGGTGAACATTGATGAACGTAACTGAGATCCGCGATGAAGTGAAGATTAGAGAAATTGAGATTGGGTCATTTATTCCCCTGTACTAGAGCACATATTTTGTCATCAGCCAAGCCATTTGAATGCAAATGCACAGACGAATTTAGGTGAATGAAAAACTGCAGCAAAACCCTCCGAACGGCTTTCGCTCGTTCACTTTCGAAACTAGAGCCCCACCATTCTTAACGATAACCTGAATAGAGCGTTTTCAAACGTTGGCTTGTGTGGTTGTTACCGAATGCAAATCCCAACGCTTGAAGATATTCAGAATGCAGCAGAGCTTCTGAAAAGTCACATCAGAAAAACACCATTACTACACTCGAAATTGCTCAGTGAGATATCAGGCGGAGAGGTTCACCTCAAATTGGAGAATCTACAGAAGACGGGTGCATTCAAAGTGCGGGGAGCTTTCATGGCGCTATTGAAGATCAAACAAGAGAACCGATTCAAAGGGGTGGTGACTGCCTCCTCGGGAAATCATGGTCAGGCTGTTGCTCTCGCTGCCAACGAGTTAGGGATTAGCGCTACGATTGTGGTTCCAGAGCATATTTCGAAAGAGAAATTGACAAAGATACGGAAGTTCGATGTCACTGTAATTCGCAAGGGTTCCTATGAAGAAGTTGAATCAATTGCAAAGCAACTGGCAGATGAAAAGGGACTGACTTACATAAGTCCCTACAACCACCCGGATATCATAGCAGGTCAGGGTACTGTTGGGCTGGAAATAATGCAAGAGCTGAACGATGTAGACGCAATTATTGTCCCGGTGGGTGGAGGCGGTTTGATCTCTGGAATCGCCATTGCAACTAAGGGCGTAGACCCAAGAACCAATACAATTGGAGTGCAGTCTGAATCATCCCCGATGGTATACGAATGCTGGAAAGCAAATGAGTATGTACAGGTACAAGAAGAAGAGTCAGTCGCTTCTGGCTTGATGGGCGGAGTTCAGGAGGGCTCAATAACTCTCTCTATAATGAGAGAAAAGGTTGATAACATGCTTCTGGTTAGAGAATATACGATTATCAATGCTCTCAAAGTGCTGTGGGAAGCGGAAGGACAGCGTGTTGAAGGCGCAGCAGCTGTAGGAGTCGCTGCTATACTGGAGAATCCAGAGAGATTTCGCGACAAGAAAATTGTGCTGGTAATAACAGGCGGCAACATTGAAGAGTCAGAGTTTCAAAAATTGATTGCAGAAAGTAACTGAATGATGAAAGCTCGTCCAACATGTTGATTTGTTTTCAGAAGGATTGGTCAAAGTGGGCGAAAAAGTAGACGCGGATTTCGGCGATCCCAGAAGAATACTCACTTCTATTGTTGATTGGGTTTCGAAGCATAGATCTGACCTTCTTCTGTTTGTGTTCGGCGCAGCTGTCACTATCGTATCTTGTCTCCATTACTTGGCAACTATGCTCATCTGGACCGAACCTGGATTCACGTTAGATGACTCTTGGATTCACTTGCAATTTGCCAAAACGATATACGAAGCGAGACCTTGGCAATATTCTCCTGGATATCCTAGTACAGGGTCTACAAGTCCATTGTGGTCCATCGTTCTTGTTCCCCTCTTTCTGTTATCCCAGGATCCTACCCAACTCGTTCTGGGCACATACTTCATCATGACGGTACTGTATGCGCTGACAACTTCCCTTGTTGCTCTTCTCATTTCCAGAGTTACTCATAGTCATCTCTGGGGGCATCTAGGCTGTATTGCTTTCGTCCTTATGCCTCGCAACACATGGCTCATGCTATCAGGAATGGAGACGCCACTCTTCATGTTCTTATTGATGCTGGGAATTACTTTGATAGCAAAACAGGATATAACATATGACATATTGCTGGGCGGAGTGATGGGTTTAGCATACTTGGCCCGGCCTGAAGGGATTCTTCTGGCGCTATTCGCATTGCTGATACGACCCATTTTTCTGCATACCAACAGAGTACTGGATAAAAGACGAATTCTATCCCTCCTAGGAATGGTCTTCACAGCCATCTTGGTGGCCAGCCCGTGGATCTTTCATTGTCTTTCAGTCACAGGTTTTCCCCTACCTGATACTTTCTATGCCAAGGTGCACGTGCCATCTGAATCAGAAATAGAAACATGGAATTTCTTTTGGAGACTATGGATTCAGCAATATCCATTCATCATTATTGCTTTCATTGCTGTGCCTTTTCTCATCAAAGCCCGTCGCCCGTTGGCGTGGCTACTTGGTATGTCCCTCTTGCTCCTGTATAGATTCTCAAACCCTTACGGCGCTTTAATCAACAATGCACGATATCTTGTTCCAGTTTTTTCTTTCCTTCTGATATCTGCGTTTGCTGGTACCGCTGTCTTCTTTCAGATGGTATTCAGGCAGTTTGAATCGCCCAAAAAACCTGATAACACAGTAGTAATTGGCGTAGTGCTTTGTTTGCTCTTCGTTGTTCCTTCAATTCCTGGATATCTTCAACAAGCACCGTTCTATGGCAACGCTGTAAAGAACATAAATGAGCAACAGGTGCATATTGGGCGTTGGATAGAGCAGAATACACCTGAAGACGCTGTTCTAGCAATTCATGACGCTGGCGCTCTCAGATTCTTTTCGAATCGGAGCGTCATCGACTTAGCGGGGCTTGTGAGTCCCGAAATCATCCATGGAAACATGTCTGCAAGAGAAACTCTTCTGTATCTCAAAGAAAGAGGATGTAACTATTTCGTCTTTTTCGACGAACTGTTCACTTTCTGGGCTTTGCATCTGCACGGTGCGTACGAGAAACTCTACAGTATGCATCTTGAGGATAATGTCATAAGCGGCCGAGACACTATGTCCGTATTCAGGATTAATTGGAACGAAACAGGATTGGTATAACTGATG
This sequence comes from Candidatus Thorarchaeota archaeon, assembly GCA_046482545.1. Lineage (GTDB taxonomy): Archaea > Asgardarchaeota > Thorarchaeia > Thorarchaeales > Thorarchaeaceae > WJIL01. The sequence continues at coordinate 238,628 of JAWOEX010000028.1, read as the reverse complement.
AAATCCGTACCATTGCCTTTGTATTCTCCTCTGGGAAAAGGAGGTAAAGGTACTCTTTCTGGAGATGAGTTACTGTGGTAGAGTCTTGGGATGTCCTCATTCAACTCGACCATGATTGGCACCAGGCGAAGATCTCTTGGAAAGTAAACGGACCATTCGTTCAGTTGAATTCAGGTGAGGAGATTTGTTCAGGTGCTCGGGTCAAGCTGGCCAAAGAAGCGATTCTTGACGAGGAAGGTAATACTGTCGTGCAGCAGGGCGAGGAATTTCTCATTCGCCTTGAACCGGTGCTTTCGCGCAAGGGCGTATTTGCTCGTCTCCTCAATGAGGCTATTGAAGCCAGGATTTATCCCGAGGATACCAATCTATGGTATCCCAGATGGCTGTACGGTAATGATACAGCTACCTTCTTTCTGCATGCTATCGAGGGCTCAAAGAAGTATTATCTTGCTGTCGTGCAAGACGGGAACCTAGTCCAAGCTCATACAATTGAGCACTATGAGGCCGGTCCTTTTCGCTATCAAAGCGATGCTGCGTTGTGGCGGAAGGGAATGTCACGGATTGAAACGGATATTAATCCGATTTCAATACTCAATAATCCTCGTCCGGACTGGGAATGTCTTGCGCGCATTACGCATGGTGTGCGAGTGAACCTGGTGGGGGAGACACTAAAGAAATGTCTCAATGGAGTTGTTCCTCCTCAATGGCCAGAAGATATTCGTGAGCAACTCATGGCTTTTCTTGCTTATACATGTCTTGGCAGACCCACAGAGGATCCCCTTGATTTTTTCCCACGATTTCAAGACAAACCCCTGTTTCTTGCATTGCTCAAGAATTACTATCTTCGCCTAGGTTCTAAAATACCGAATTTCCCGTATGTACGATTCATGTGGCAAGCTGAGGCTGGCCAATTACCTCTTCTTGGCTCTAATCCACCTGAAGAAGTTGAGGAACAACCATGGACTAGGTTTCTATCCTATGTGCGAAGGACGTATGACCAACCTGAAAATGTGATTACCATAGCTAAGAAACTCAACAAAACAAAAGAAATCATAACCTCTCTTCCTATCAGTCGTACAAAAGCACGACATTCATGGAAGTCCTGGCTCCAACGGATGATGTCATTGACAAGGGGACTCAGGCTATGGCCGCATGTCAGGACCGCTGCTTTCGGATTACAGGAAATTGTCTACTTGGGGAGAGCATATCGTTGGCCGCACAAGTATCTTCGGTTCATAGTTCGAATAGACGGGACCGATAAACATCCGCTATACTTTCACCATATGGTGATGCCGCCGATCGCAGCCCAACAGGTTAAGAGACATATTCCGAGCACCCGCATGATTGCCTATTCAGCATCGCAACAGAATTACCATCTTTACGATCCGGAACAAGACCATTGGAAACTAGATATGAAGAGATTCAAATCTAGAGAAATGACCTCCGTGGATGACTTGAGAGCTCGGTTCGGAGACAGTATGAATGGTGTAATGAAAACACCTAGTCCTACCGAGGCTAACATCCTTGATTATGCTGTATCAAGAGGCTGGCTTGCTGAGATGGAACTTTCTGCAGGCATTCCAGGGACAGAAATAAACCAAGAAACGATAAAGGAATGCCTTGAATCGCTTCGCAGCCAAGAAGCGATTGACATTGGCTATAGAGTGAGCATCATCGGTCTCAAAAGCATATTCTTAGAACTCCGTGGCGATGAGAAGACCACCTGCTCTCTGTTGGCGGCATTGCTGGAATCGCTGCCAACCTGCCAGGTGTTTCTGGAGCGCAATAGAACTCATGGTTATGCTCTTGCACGCATCAGTCACGAAAACAGAGAAAAGATTTCAGAATCGATTTCGAGTATTGATGCACAAATAAGCATGGTGCCAGCAACAGCATTCAGAGCATATCGATCAGATTTCTTTCGTAGATTACTGAAAGATGATGGAAATTGGGATACCGATACTTCGGAGCTTCTTACACAACAAAGATTGTAGGAAAAGTAGAGAATGGAGAACGGGTAGAAAATCTTCTTTCTCGAGTAAAGTGCAGAATATCTTTACTTGGTTTTTTTGAGTGCTCCGATTTCGAAAACTTAGACTTCGATAGTCCTTTTCACTGATGAATCTAGATAGTACCTGTAGATCCCATAAAAGGTCATAGTACAATCCGTATGTTATCATCATCGATACTGGTCGTATTTTCATGGATTCTGGTCCATTTGCTTGCCATATCTGGAGATGGGGATAACAAACCCTCTGGGCTACAATTAGATTGTATGAGGAATACAATAACAGAGGTGAAAAACGAATGATCCCTGATTGGCCAGATGTACCATGGTAATTAATAGATTAACAGGGGCCGGTATTCCGGCCTCTTCTTCTTTTGTATTCAAGTCCAGGGATTGGCAAAGGAACCACTACTGTCGTCATGGAGTCTGCTGGTAAGGGTCATGGCGTATCGGTTTTCTTCTAGAATCCTACCAACTTGGTACTGAGGAGTGTCTTTGCCAATGCATTCTATCATCAGTTCTCGTAAGAGATCAGAACGCCAGCGGGGTACCCTCATTAGAGCCCAAAGAGAATCCTCTTGCTTGTTGAAGTAGATTACGCAATAAGGGGCAAGTGAAAGGATGTAATCACGCAAATCCTCTATATCGTCATATCCTGTCACAGCGAGAAGGATGCCATCACTTAACCCACTAAAGCACAGCTTGGGATGCTGACAAATCTGGAATGCACCCTTCTTCTCCAGCTTTTCTCGATAGTGTCTTGCGGAACGAACAGGAAACTCCAAACGTTCTAACAGGTCTCTTCTTGAAGACTCATCACCTCGATGAGACCACAAAATACCTAAGAGCACTGCTTCCCGGGGAGTTAGCGCATTATTTTCCTCTTTTGTATTGAACTCCTTCAACAGCCACCTTTCTTTTCGACCATCGATAGCTTGATTTTTTGGTTTCCATGGCTCAAAAACCCAATTCTTTCCGTCCCACATGTCAAGCCGGAAGGACAGCACTCCACGAGTCGCAGTGAAATGGAAGGCATTTTCTTGGAGAACACCTTTCCTAGGCCCATTGCTGTCTCGAGGTTCAACGTAGAGAAAGAAGCCAGGATAATTTGAATTCGCCACTTCATAGGCTCGTACAAGACCGCCGTTCCAAATTCTTGGCCTGAGGTTAGCTGTTAGAATAGATCTGTATCTCAGGCCTAAGGTGGCGATTTCAGGTATGCATCTCTCGGTCATAAGCATAGAAAGCTCTTCTGAGTAGCGGCTAGCCTCTCGTTTAGTACATCCTGTCTCTTCTCTCACGAAGTTGTTTGTTATGCCTATGTATTCTTCATTTCTCCAAAGGGCCTCACATATTTTTGTTAGCACAGGATGTTGAAGTGAAATGAAGGAATGCCTTAGCTCGTGTAATAGCGGCTTGCTCCGATACTCGGCTACAGCGTCCGGTAACAAATCACACCTAGACCAGTCTGTTCGCGCAAATCCAGTATAATCTAGCTCTGCTAACTTGTCGAGGGTCGCCACGTTCTCAAGAGCAGCTTGCCAGTTCAAACTCTGTCCGCAAAACTTCGCATACTCGTGTAGTGCAATGATTCCCCTACTGAGAATATCTAGCCCGGGTGCTTCATTAAGATACTGTTGCGGGGATTTTTCATGGATGAAATGCCGTAGACGACGAATTAGGTATCTCAGTTCGCTTTTATCAATTGATAGATTCAACTGTTCAGAGCTGTGAAGTCTTAACACGCCTTGCTGTGATTCAGATGTATTTCGCGCCACTACATCATTCGACGACTCATCTGGAGCAGGTTGGAGACCCATGTATTTTTCGAATTCGGCCCAATTAAGATTGTCTTCGAAACGAGCAGAGTTGATGCCAGCGTAGAGCCTTTCATCTCTGAACCAATATGGCTCCGGCTCAGTTAGTTCTAGATTGCTTAACCAATCCAGAGTTACTACGCGCACCACTGTACATCAACCACTCTTCCATTCTACATTCTTCAATACAAATCTATTCGTATTCGGAAAAGGTCGAGAGATTGGCTGAGAATGGAGATATAGAATACCGGAGATTATCTTCTCTTTTGGATATGGATTTCGACTTTCGATAGGAGATAAGGAGACTCTTGAAGGAGGATGAATGTGGTTTATGAGGTCACTTAGCTGATGCAACGTTCGAACTTGCAGAATAGAAAAAAGAAATGAAGAAGTGGAAGAATTGTCTGTAAAAGGCAGATAACAAGATCGAACATCTTCAGAACGGATTATATCTACCAAGGCGGCATCATTTCTGGGAAAACAGCCCATTCTGCATCAAAAACCGGGAAAAATCGGCAAAGCACATCGGAGATGAACAATATGGGCCTTCTATATCGTTATCTAAGAATTTTAAAATAAAATGAATATGGTGGAGCGGTTATCAGAGTTCTTAATCGCTTTCTAAACCCTCATTCCCCGTAAGTGGTCTGGACCGATGGTTTATATATACTATTCCGACTACCATTCTGATAATCTAGGACCTTGGTCTCAGGCTGTCTCAAGATAAAGACAGACATCGGTTATGAGGCCGCTCGTTTCGTTCTACGTGAAACTAAAACAGAAGAGCGTCGATGACGTACTTGGGAATCCTATCGAGATCAGCGAAGCCTACGTCCCAAACGCTATGTACCGGGCTTCGGAACGCCCCGGCTACGAGGTGCTTGATTACAGCGTGGTTAGTCTCGTCATTCCGCCATTGCAGCGATGTTCCAGCAAGAGGAGGTTGATGCGGTGGAGTTCGTGTCGGCCTACGAGGATGTGATAACGCAGAGCAACAAGGAATTTCGTGTTGTTAGAGAGATAGTGCACTCGGCGCAACTGTCTTGTACAGGATGAATACTTTTGCCTTTGAAAGATGGGTGAGGAAATGTCACTTACAAGCCAAACCAGCACCCCTGGCTACTGACACGGATGTGCTCTCTCCCTGTGAGGCGATATGATTGACGATATATTCGAACACTGACGTTCCGAAAGACCGGTGCCGCTGTTCGGGCTGTGTCTCTCTCATATCAGCCAAACGAGCAGAAAGCAGTATGCTGTAGAAATGAAAAGGTGAAGAAGTCCCACAGCGAAGGCAATTTTAGTGAACTCCCAACGGTCTATATTTTTTCCGGCGTCAGCCGCTAAGGTTAGTGCTATCATGTTAGGGGCATCGCCCAAGGGGATGATGTAACCACCTATGTTTGTTCCGATAATAAGGGAGAGTGGTATTGAACCGTGGGCCCCCCCGAATTCTACAGCCAAAGGAGACAAGAGTGCTGCTACGGGGATATTGTCAATTGGTGCGAGAATCAGACCCGGCACCCATAGCATAAACAAGATGGCCGCGAAGGGGTTTCCTGCAACGATATTCTGCAAACCAAGCACCATGTCATCAATTAGACCGGTTACCTCCATGGCTGCAATTATTCCAAAGAGGCCAATAAGAAAAAATATTGTGTCCCATGAGAGCTCTCTGAGAAACCTTGTCACTCTATCTTCAGAGAACATGAGCATGGCAGATGCAATAGTCAGGGCAAGAAAGGCTGCCTCTAGCCGCATCTGGGGACCAATTACTAGGCCGACAAAGAGTATTCCCATTCCTATTGAAGACATATAGAAATCACGACGGGACTTAATCATCATACTGGGTTCAATCATCATCAGCGGATTATCTGTATCCAACTCTTTGTAAGCTAACTCTACAGAGTAATACTTGGAAAGAATTGCCATCGTAATCGGGAACAATAGAAGAGAAAGAGGAAGGAGTCCCAAAAAGAGATAGCCTGCCTCTATATTAGCCCAGCTAGAAATGACGAGATTAGATACAGAACCAACGATAGATGGAAAGGATGCAAAGTTCGAGATAATTACCTGTGAAATCAATAAGACTCGGTAATCCATGTCTATCGCCCTGCAAACTTCAACAGTGAGGGGTCCCATGATTAGCATAGTTGGGAGAGGGTCGAAGAATAGAGAGATTACAAATACAAAGGCCATGAACGATGTGAAGACACTCTTTGGTTCACCGCCTGTCCTTTGAGCAAGGTGTAAGGCAATATACTGGAACACACCCGAAGAGGCACCAACCGAAACTACGATCATCATCGCAGTGACGAAGAGTATCGTGTCCCATTCAATGAGGAGAATGAAGGTCTCAAAGTCCATTCTATTGGTTACAATAAGAAGACCCACTGACACGCACATGGCAAACAGAGCCGTGGCAGTTTCGTTTATTTTCTCTGAAAGAATTATAATCATTGTGAAAATGAAGATGGCAAGTATTAGAATTCCAACGGGTTCCATTTTCGGCTCGAGAGTATGCATGCTCTCTCTCCCTATTAAGTAAACGGTGGAAGAACTGGGGTACATACTGAGTGTACTGAAGATGTGTCGTTCATAGCTTGCACTGGTCAAGTGGAAGGTAACGAGGAACTGATTCTACGGATTCGCTATGGCCATATCTGAGCAGGTGCGAATGTTTTTGATGATAGCCGAAATACATGTGGGGAGATTAACATAAAAAAAGATACGCTTACAGAATGGATTTCTTATGGGCAGTTTATAGACCTCTGCAGACAATAACTATGTGAACCATGGCATTCCGAACTGCAGACCAAAAAACAACCAAGGTTGTAAGCACGGGAAGCGAAACGCTCGACCAGCTACTCGGAGGTGGGCTCGAAGCCGGTCTCATGCATCTCTTTTACGGCGACAAGGTATTGCGGGATGATGTTCTCCAGATTGCTGTTTCTGCACAGCGGCCGGTAGATGAAGGCGGCCTTGGTGCTCCTGTCATCATAATTGATAGTAACAACATCATGGATGTCGCCACCCTTGCGGATTACTGTTTGTGGGCAAATCTCGAACCAGAGGACGTCATGGATCGTGTATTCATCTCGCGGGCATTCAATTCGTCGCAAACTTACGATCTTGTTACCAACAAGCTTGACGAGTTCTTTGAGCAAGTTCCCGCTAAAACACTCATCGTGCCGGGTCTTGCGGACATCTACCACCGCGAAGGCATCACACAGGACAGCACCCGACAAATCACCCACATGGCACACAGATTGCAGTCTTTCACGTTGCGAAGGGAGATTGTGACTGTAGTAACAGCTGGGCTTTCCGAAAGCAAGCTGAAGTTACCGCTTGGAGGACGAGCCCTGACAAGCTGCTGCCAAGTGCATGTGTACGTAGATGATTCTCGAGCGTATGTCAAATATAAACTGGCGAAGCATCCGGTACATCCACCACGGAGAGGATCGCGGATGAAATCACCGACGTTCGGTACCACTCTTCCACTAGAACATTTCATGGACAAATGACTCACTTGGAACATGCATTTCAGCGCAAAAGAGAAGAATCCAAGAAACTGATTTTTCATGGTTTTTTCCTATTCTATAGGTTTCCCGTGACGCAACAGTACGGGGAAAATTCGCCCTTTGGTTAATCTGATTCTTTTCTCCGTTCTGTCTGCTCAAACTTCTTTTCGCCCTGGACGAAACTGAGCAAGTCTTCCTGACCCATGCGTTTCTCTGTCAATTATTACTTGAATAACTCTGTTCGTATCTCAACAAAAGACCTCTGTTCTTGTTGAAATTTCACATTATCTTTTCTGACTACCCAGAATCGGATAAAAGGATTTCTTAGCAGTTTCGTCGGTATCATCATTGGCAACAGGAGTGTGGAGCAGTTTCCAAGGTCTAATAACAAAGAAGATGACCAGAGGAGAGATGATGAATCTTCTGAGGGCTCTGGCGCAGAGCCGCTGGAATCGGAAAACGAAGAAAAGAATTCACTTGAGTTTTTCAGAGACTACCGTGACGAGGAGGTGCGCAGATCTGAAGACTTTGGATGTGAAGAAAGAACTCTCCTTGAGACAGCAATTGATGAAGGCTATTACATCACCAGAGGAAGCTATGGCTGATATTGCATCCTGGCCCAGCTACGCGAACTCGTTCTTCGTCATCATCGTGAATTCCATAATAGGTCTATTATTAATAGGAACAATCTATCCCAAGTTCCAATTCATTGGAGATGGTTCCTCTGCGGCTTTGAAATACGTTACTACTCAATTTATGCTCCAATCTGTGTTTTTTCCAACTTCAGCCTTTATCATATGGCTCATTAAGAGCCTGTGTGTGCACTATTTATGCAGCAGTGAAACCTCTTGGAGTTTCGAAACCGCGGCATCAGTGACTGGTTATTCGTACATTCCGAGAATACTACTTGGCTTGATTACAGCGCCATTGAGCTGGATATTCATCCCGGTTTTACAGTTGATGTAGGCAACATTACTGATTCTGTATTATTTGTCTCGTTGCTTGATAGAGAAATAGCCGATACAATAATGCTTCAATGGTGGCTTGAATTTCGCTTTTTGCTTCTTGCTCTACTCTGGGGGCGTACTTAGGCAGCAAAGGAGCGTATGAAGGGACTTATGGGAAATGCTCAGAATCTAAAGCTTTCAGTATCTTTGTCATTGTTGGTCTGTTGGGCCTTCTAATTGACTTCCTGACATTTGCCTAATTGGCAGTTAGCTTCAGAACAGTGGAACAACGATACTCCTAGTAGATTTGTGACTGGTTCAATCTAACTTGAAAATCCTGCTATGGAATAGTCCTGCTTCTGAAAAACAATCAGCATAGATTTTGTCATCATTTTCCTTCAAAACGGCCTTTTACCGGGAAAAATCGGCAAAGCGATTTCAATCTGAGCAGTTATAGAACCGAATAGGATATTTTATCGATTTTTAAAAAAGATGAATATGGTGGAGCACTAATGAGGTCTTAGATGGTTCAATGGAGCGCCCATATACCGTAGACATGGTGAACGAAACATTGAGGCTAGCGATTTACAATAGGTATGTGGGAATAAACATGGTGAATCTTGAGAAAAACCTCGACCAGGCTCTGGAGCTTCTTGAAGACACAGAGATGGCCGATGTGACGAGGGTGATCGACACACAGTACACCTCTAAAGATCGAACAATCAGGAAAGCATATCTTCTTCGAGGACCAATGCTGTTTCTCATATGCGGTCTCCGAAGCGACATTCTAGATGGCTTCGATAGATTTGTTCCATATGAAGAGGCTGAGCTCAGGCCCTGTGACATCCCTGGTCTCGTTCCACTATTTATTTTGATGACTGCTGAAGCAGGAAAGGCGCTCGCTTTGAGTGCTTTCCAGCATCAAGATACACATGTGAGAGCGATTCTTGGTATTGAATCGGAGGACGGATCCATTGGGAGTATTGTGTCTCGACTGAAGCACCTGATGAATCGGTGGGCTGAATGGACAAGTGTACTCTTAGATATTGTCGATAAAGACCCGGCTACAATGGGTTGGCTCGTTGATTGGCGAGAATTCTTGGCTGGTGAATCTGGTTTCTTCACGATGCCTTGGTACACCGCTTTACCCTATGAAAAGCGGCTTACGGCTCTCGATCGCATTGTAATGGCATCAGGGGCATTGATGAACTCGGTGCTCTCTAGGGAGCAGCTCAAATGCAAGAGAATACAGCAACTGAAGAGATGGTTGCGAAATCTTGAGCCTCTGCCGCATGTATTTGGATACAGCAGCGGTGTTGTTGAAGGAGGGGTTGCTTAATGTTAGCAACCGGCTCTTTGTTGCAGCCTAAAGCGTCCCTTGAATCAACACCAAACAGGGCTTGGATGGAAGGGGCCTTGGCAGGCATGATAACAAGAGACAGACAGTCCGAAGAATCATGGGAATGGTTTTCTTTTCTTGAAGACCTGAAAGGCAGATTGGAACTCGCAGGTATAGATGAGTCAGTATGGCCGGGGACTGCTGGTGTACAAGGTTCACATTACGATATACTTGGCGGATATACTAGCGCCTGTGGGATTACAGATGACACAGGTCTTCAGTTGCCTGTCCCCACCGGACTCAAAGATACCATATTGAGGCTACTGTCGGGAATAGCAGTTTCTTTGCAGGATGATAATGTCCTGATTCCAGCCAAGAAACTGGCGAACTTCAGGAGACTTGTCATAATCCGGGATCCACTTTCCAATTTGATGGGGGTGATTGCATGACTGAGCTAGAAGAAGTACAAGGGATTGGTGCGGCCACAGCCAAGAAACTCCAAAGGTCATTCATTACAACAGCCGAACTCTTGGCTGTCCAAAATCCGTTGGAGCTTGCTTCAAAATCCGGTATTGGGGAAGGAACTGCGAAAAACATAGTGGATAGTGCGCGGGGCTTGGTGGGCGGCTATGATTTTGTATCAGGACTTGAGTTCGAAGAAAAGATGAAATCCGCTCATCGATTGCGAACGGGGTTACCTCAACTCGATAACCAACTAAGAGGTGGATTAATGGAAGGGTCAGTTGTTGAGATTTACGGCCCTGCCCGTGGAGGAAAAACTCAATGGTGCAGTCATTTAGCTACTCGAGTTCAACTATCTTTCGAAGAGGGCGGACTTGAAGGCGGAGTTTTGTGGCTAGACACAGAATCGTCGTTTAATCCCGCTGTTATTCGAGCGAATGCTAGAAGGTGGGGCCTAGACCCCGAAATGGCTCTTGGAAACATAAGACGGGCTGAAGTAGTGGTGAGCGGCCAAATTGAATCTCTTTTTGACACGATTCCGAAGCTTTGTGCCGAACAGAATAACAAGCTGGTTGTAGTTGACTCACTTTCAGGACTGTACCGTGTTGAGTTCTCCGGCATCAGGTCTCTTGCTGAACGACAGGCCAAGCTGAATACCCTACTGAATAGGATGCGAAGAGCAGGCAAAGCAACGAAGACGGTTTTTCTCTATACCAATCAAGCCACAACGGGAATGCACCCTAAAGGCGGAGGATATACCAAGCCGGTTGGAGGGCACATACTGGCTCACGGCTCAGACTATCGGTTCTACGCTAGCGCTAAAAGCGACGACACGAGATATCTCAGTTTGAAGGATAACGCCTCAATTCCCCAGTTCAAATCTACACTTAAGATTGGATGGGGCGGGTTCTATAAGAATGGAAGCGCGAAGAATGATACTGAACCTAACATATTGGAATACATGGAACAAGCAGGCTTGAACACGGAGGTGGGAGCCTCGGGGGAGGAAGAACAATGATGACAGAAGAGAGCAGGCTTTACAGAATTTACACGTGTCCGGGATGCAAACACACGGGATATGCAGAGGTAAAGGACAGACAGGAGGAATGCCACTGCAGTCTTTGTGGATCTTTGATTGTTCAAAATGACTCTTCTCTGTATGCAGAGAACCAAGAAAGAGCTAGGGAACTCGTTGCCAAAGCATCCTTGAATTCAACCAAAAATGAGACTCAAGTGATTAGAGGACTGGGAAAGAAAAAACGCATTCTTCGAATGATTCGGGCTCTTCAGAATCTGCGCAGGAACCGTGCTGTTTCAGTACAAGAGGTAATCAAGGAATGCGAATATGCTGGGATCAACGAGGAAACGGCACGCAAGTTCCTAAATGTACTGATTGAGCAAGGTCTCATAGAGGAACAGCCGGATGGACTCTTTGCACCGGGGGATGTGTAGCGGTTGCCTCCAACAGTTGCTGTACCCGTTTCAAGAATGAGCACTGAGATGCCAGGAGGTGCTGCGATAAATCTGGCCAATCTTTTGCTTCGTAATACTAACAGAAGGGTTACAACGGTACAGGTAAGCAAGCATGTTGAAGCAGATCCCGAAGTCTACGTCATAACCAGAGTCGACTGGGCGGATAAGAGCAATAGCAAAGCCTTGCTTGTTCGACTACCTTCCCTACTCTCAGTACTCGAAACCCTCAGAGGTTCTCGGTCGGTTCCAGAGAGAGTAGATTTGGAATCGGCATCCCTGCAGATTTACATCCCGACAGGATTACATATCTCTGAGCTATCGGGAAACAGAAAGAGAGCCGTGAAACACCTGATTGGTCTTGCAAAAGAGACTGTGGAGATTTTCACAGATACCCGTGATACAGTTGAGGAATGGTTTTGGAAGGCTGCTAGACAGCGGGGTTTTGGACCCACGATTGTTGAAAGAATAGCTGCAAGAGAACTTGGTTACTATACTCCTGAGCGAGCTGAGCGATTTCAGAATCTGCTCAGACGCTACTTCTCAGTCAAATTCACGATACAGCACAGCCAAGGGTGTCTACGGTTGGAGCGAGATTAATGAGTCTGTCATCTTCAAATCCCATGAATCATTTCCCCTATCAACCGAGGCCAAATCAAGAGCAGGCTGTCACACATGCAGCTGATGTTTTCAGAGGACGAAAAATCGGGATGCTATCGGCAGGTTGTGGCGTGGGAAAGACAATCGCTGCGCTGGCAGGTTGGTTTGCAGCAAGAGATAACGATTCATCAGCCCAGCTTTTGATTCTCACGAGGACTCACTCACAGTCGGAAGTGTTCGAGTCTGAACTCGAACAGCTCCGAAAAAAGTATCAAGAGGATGCCGGCCAGAGCCCAGTAACATCAACGAGTATGGTTTCTCGGTCGCACATGTGTCCCCTTCGCCATCAACTAGATACCGATTTCAAACAGGGCTTTCTCAAATCATGTGCTGAGGCTATCAAAACTGGAAGGTGTTCATACTATTGGAGTTTCTACAAGGGCGGAAAGGGAGAAGCTCCCCGGATTAGAGCTGAGTCAGTTGACTTGGTTGATGAGTTACTCAAAAAGGCAGTTATAACCCGCGCGCTGATTGAAGAGCAAGCTGAAGTATCAGGTTCTTGCCCGTACGAGATTATGAGGTGGTGTGCTAAATCCAGCAAGGTCTTGATTGGTTCCTACGGTTATCTTTTCAACCACCGCGCTCGCCGCGCACTACTAAGCACCCTCTCACTTGATTTGAATCAGATTGACCTGCTCATAGATGAAGCTCACAATCTACCTTCATTTGTGCTGAGTTCTGAAGGTTCTCTTCTGACCGGAAAAGACATTGAAGCATTGCTGGAACAGCTTCCGCATATTGAAAATGAATTGGGAGTTTCTTGGGTTGGAGAAAGCATAGAATTTCTTTTTGAGAGTTTGATGACACACCTAGACCAACTTAGTAGTAACGAAGAGGAACTGCCTGCATACGATGTATTTCCTAGGTTCGTGGTTCCAGAACAGCTGGAAGCTCTGGTAACCGGTGGCCAGTTCGAATCTTTGTCAACCAAGCTGGAAGGAAAAGTGGACCAGCTGCTTGATTTCTTATTCAATGCTTTTCGTGCAATTGACAGCAATTCATGGCACATCACACTTGAGCTCCTAAACCCGAACTGGGAGGTCAGCTGTTCGAACGCAGTACTCGCAATACGACCATTGAATTCTGCTGGATTGACAGCTCCGGTGCTCGTTAATGCTAGGTCGGCATTGCTGATGTCTGGAACAATGCGTCCTTCCGAACACTACGCTAGGCTACTGGGAATCACAAGCCCAGCTGTGGCTGAAATTGATAGCCCCTTTCCGCGAGATTCCCGTATAGTCTTGGTTGATAAACAGCTAACGACAAAATATACGGAAAGAAACGAATCTTTGTGGCGAAATATCGCTACCAAGATCGAGGCCACCCTTGAGAGTGTACCTGCTGATAAGAGCGCGCTCGTTGCTTTTCCAAGTTACAGGATCATGAATCAAGTTCTGAGCTACGACATCAACAACCGTTATCGCGGAAAGATCACAGAAAAACGAGGGGTACGAATCGAAGCAGTACTTGATGCTCTCCTTGACCGCCCACATACCATCTTCTCTGTATACGCAGGAAGACTTACGGAAGGGGTAGATTTGGTGGACGAGGGGTCGTCACTACTCAACTTAATTATTGCCGTAGGTGTTCCATTCTCACCACCGACTTCCTATAATCTCGCCCTGCAGGAGTTCTACGATCAACGCTTTGGCCAGGGGCATGGATACTACTACTCGTCCGTATTACCTGCCATCCGTCGGGTTACACAGCTTATCGGACGCCTCCGCAGAAATCTGAGAGACCGAGGTATTTGTGTTCTACTTGACAATAGATTCGTGAAGTATTCCAGAGTACTGGGCGCTGATGTTATTGCTGATATGTGGCCTTACACCGGTCTGAGTGAATTGAGAGAGGCCATTGAATGGTTCATTGAGGGAGGGAGGAATAGAAATGAGTAGATTTCGCGGTTTACCTTGGCTGCTCTGTAGTGCCATACTTGCGGCTTGGGGGCTTCGTCTGATATTCGTAGCGTCATTGATGGTGAAAATCGAATCGGTGATTGGAATCATAGCGATACTGATAGTAGTCGTATTTGTGCGCACAAGACTTCAGCCAGCCCAAGTTTTTCTGGATGAAGACAAAGGACTTGTGGCAAGGGTTGGATTATTCAAAGTAGAGGTCTATGCAGCTCGCCTTCTGGCGCATGTTCCTCTTGGTATTGATCTTTCTCATTCTGCCAGCAGTGTTCTAGCAGCCATGAGTGAAAGATATGAGAGATCATCCGGCGGTCGGCTGAGTTTCTTTGTCTGGCGCCCTCTCTCAGACAATCCCACTTCGGTGGGCATGCTGGTTAGCCGAAGCTCATGGTCTGTTCCAGGCCTTCTCAGAATGGAAAGCCTGACTGAAGAAATTCTTGAAGACGCCTTTGTGTTGGAAGGCTCGATGCGGGCTGCTTATCCTCACCTGCGTGTTCATGAAGCACCCGTCAGTCTAACCAAATCTCTTCTATCAGGGGGTCTGATTCAATGAAGATCGAGTACATGGATTCCATCACCATTCCGCTTGGTCTTGCCGTAGATGAGGTCAAGAAAGCACTACGTGGTGGTCATGCTTACGAATTCACCCTTTTGGTTGAATCACCAAGGCGGACTGAGGTGGGTGTTTCGCGGAAGGAGGGACTTCCAGAATTACTGGTACTCGGGAGAAAGTTGGCCGTTGCATACGAATCTTCGAGTCTAGTCAAACAGATGCTTACAGCCCTGCAAGAATTGAAATCGGGAGGCGAGACCCCTGACTGACCGTCATATCTTCGGGTCAATTCCCCAGCGAGACCCTATGGACGAAATGAAGGAATCTCGTTGGTCAGTATCGAAGAGTACAAAGCCTCGGTGGAGGACTCGGGAGTTAGCCTCGTCTTGGCTTTCCTCTCTGCTCGTTTCAGCCCTTGCCTTTTGGGCTGTTTTTTACATTCCTAAAGTAGTTGGTATCCTCAGCGTTGCAGTCCTACTATTGTTGATAGGAGCGCCCTCTCTGACTTCCCGGTCTTCTGAACAACTCGTACCAGAATGGCAGCAGGATAATGGAATCGGTTCTATCAGTGGCTCCGACAGAGAACTGATAGAAACCAAAAACGGCCAGTACATGATGGCGTTATCCCTAGAAGATGCGCCAGCTGAGTTCTTGGGGGATCTTGGACGACTAATACGGGCTCTTCCCATAGGCTTAGGTTTTTGTCTCATAATTTCTCTTAAGAAAAGTGATTCCTCTATCCTTTACAGCCAAGATTTGCTAGATGACACCTCCCGATGGTTAGTTGATTCAATAAGCGAGGAAGGATTGGAATCTTTCCTACTCAATCAAGCTGGTTTCTGGAAAGTTTCTGTCTCTATTGCTGCCCACTTGCGAAATCAAAAAGGGCAAGGTGCTTTTGAAAGTGGCATTCGGGGGGCGCTACCAAGCAAAGGATGGGAACGACTATCAGTTCAACAACTCACAGCTTTAATTTTGAATCGTTCTTTCGCTAATCGGGACCCTTGTTTCTACGCTCTAGGTAGTGAATTGACCAAGTGGCTAATACAGCTGAAGAGTGAACTAGCATCAGAAGTGGGCGCAACGATTCCTGGAGAATTTGTCAGCCCGATACGCGGTCAGCAGTACGACTTCGAAGTTGGACGAAGCATCAATCCTGAAACAATGTTGGAGGGTCCATCAGTGGGTTTAGCCCAAGAGGACCTCGAGGATGGCCTTCTCATCTGTGGAGGGCATAGAAATGAAAGAATTCCAATTCTCGCGAATCTAATCCATTCAATTCTGGAATCAGGTAAGCATGTGATAGTCCTTAGTGCAAATGAAAATGCCATGAGACTAGCCAGCCTTCATGACTCGGCCATTCCTCTTCAGCTTGCAGATGATTTGATTCTAAACCCTGTTGCTGCCGATGGTATGAACTCCTTGCGATATGTCTCAAAGCTGAAAAAAGCACTCGAAATTCTGAACGGTCGTCCGTTTGGTGCTGCTACTGACTTTGAGCTAGCATTACAGCGAGCAGTGTCCGTGCCCAATGCTACTCTGGCTGACGTTTCTCTGACAGATGATACTCCAGTTGTAGCGGAAGAAGGGGCTTCTTCACAGAAGTATTCCACCGATCCCTCAAGAGATTCCTTGCGCGGTATAGAAGTTATACGCCTTCTGCGCGATGGTGTTGGGGCACGAGCCTTCTATGGCCAACAGACTGTACCAATGAATTCGCTTGCGAAGAATACACTGACAGTAGCTCATATCGAACTGGGGAGCCCTGAGCTTGATATCTTCGCTTGGGATTTGTCATTAATCAAACTCAGCGCGCTTGGACCCAGCAGAGAATTCGTCGTTATACTAGACACACCTGCTAACCTTTTAGCGAGTGGGAATCGCTATCCTGATAACTCGGAATGGGCACGTGACATCGTAGGAGATCTTCTTAGACGTGGTAGTCTAATCATTTCAGTAGAGAACCCCTCAAGTCTGGACAATGAAGTACTGAACCAGCTTGGAAGCTCAATCTGTTTACGTCTCAGAGATTCGCGTGACATTGCTGTTGCCAATGATATACTCAAGCTAACCGTTGTTGGACACGGCATTCACAGTAAATCCCGCAGATCCAGTAGAGAAACCTCCTTTATCCGAACACTTGGGTCGGATATGGCTATCCTTTCGCATAGAGCAGAAGAGCTATCTTATCCGATAAGATTGTGTGATGCTCCTGTTTTACAGGATCTTACGGAGAACGACATTCGTAGTAGACTAAAGACTCTGCAGAGTTACGAGAAACCAGAACCGAAAGCAAGCAGCCTTTTGGCCCATGCTTGTAGAGACAATAAGGAAATAGCACTACGAATTCTTGAGCTTCTTAATAGGTATTCTCCGCTGACTGAAAAAGCACTTCAGAGTTTCCTTACCCGAGAGGGCCTATCAACAGCTGACATGACACAAATTCTTTTCCGATTGGAGAGAGCGAGCCTCATACTGAAGGGGCATGAAACCCACAGTGGGGTAGATTACGGAAACTATCGCTTGACGCTGAAAGGCCGAATGGCGCTCAGGCAGTTTGAGGAGGCGGCAGCAGCGCAATGACCTTAGTCCAGCAATCGGTTTTGGATTGGATTCGCGAGGCAGGATTAGAACCTAGGAAACTGCAACAAAAGGCCATAGATGAGGGATTGCTCGACGGGGCTAACATGATGATATGTAGTCCCACGGGTTCTGGGAAGACCCTCATTGGTGAGATGGCCGCTCTGAGGGCGGTCTCAAATGGACGAAAGGCTGTCTTCATGGTTCCACTGAAATCGCTGGCTATTCAAATTGGATCAACCATCAGGGAACGATATTCTCATCGTGGTTTGAATGTGGAAGTAAGTACTTCGGATCTTGAAGCCAGCGGAAGCAAGTTCGCAACTTGCGATGTACTCGTCTCAACCTATGAGAGGACTGATTCGCTACTACGCCACAGGGCTGACTGGCTTTCAGATATAGGCACTGTAATCGTGGATGAAATCCAGAACATTTCAGACCCAATGCGAGGAGGCAGGCTTGAAGGAACTCTGATGCGGTTACGAAAAGCATTCCCTGAAGTTCAGTTCGTCGTTCTCAGTGCTACAATTGGTCAGCCAAAAATACTGGCAGAATGGTTGGATTCCAAACTTCTACAATCTAGTCATCGACCAGTTCCGTTGGTAACGAGAGTTCTGAAGACCAATGAGCCAGAGAAGACGGTTCGGGATATTGTTATGCGAAGCGTACAAAGGAACGGCCAGGTTGTGGTATTCAGCAGAACAAGGCGAGAAGCAGTGGCATCAGCTAAGAGACTGGCACCACACGTGGTCAGACAGCTGCGTCATGTGGAGAAAGATAATCTTGACACCGAGCTCGATTCGGTTGAGAACTGGAATGCGTCCCTACCAAGTGAATTAGTTCCTCTCGTCCATCAAGGTGTAGCATATCATCATGCCGGGTTAGACTTTCAATCTCGGAGTCTTGTTGAACGGCTCTTCAAGAAAGGATTCCTGAAAGCGATTTCAGCTACGACAACTCTTGCTTCGGGAATGAACCTTCCTGCACGTACAGTGGTTCTTTCATCCATCGTCTCTCCTGCTGATTACAAACAGATTCTTTCAGCTAATGAAGTTCACCAGATGTTGGGAAGAGCAGGAAGGCCAGGGTTCGACAAGGAAGGCTTTGGAATCATCATTACTCGAAGTGAGGGAGAGCGAAAAACAGCTTTAGACGCGTACTTCCAGTGTATTGATGCTTCTGAAGGCGAGGACGAAATGATGCCTAGATTCAGTTCTGTGCGAAGCAGTCTTTCAAGCAATCTTACAGAGCAGGTTCTAGTGGCAATCGATTTTCTTGATGGCTCTACGGTTTTAGACCTTGAAGACGTATATTTTGCCCAATCATATCTCGTACATAATCACGTAAGGAATCCACGTTCACCAGTTAGACCGCTGATTCTAGCCGATCTCACCGCACAGGCGTCGATTGAACAACATGCGCTGTCTGAAACCCTCCACGCCGCAATGGAAGGGGTCCTTGCTCACGTTGATATCCGCGAGAAATCGGAGGAGACGATAGGGGGTCTGGTTAAACCACGGAGCGGAGGAGGGTACACATGTCGGTTCTCCATCAGATCACGGAAGAGCGGTGTTCTTGAAGGCCCGTCGTGTTCGTGCGGCAAAGCCATTGGGCAAGATGGCATCCTCTGCCCCCATCTTGTTGCTCTGGGAATCGAAGCAGCGAAATCATTGCGGTCCAAAGCCGATTTCATAATTCCCCTAGCATTAGGAGAAACAAGCCCAGTAGCAACTCTGACCAAGCTCGGTTTGATTGAAGGTGGCTCTGATGCCCGGCTGAGACTCACAGCTCTCGGCAGCGTTGTTTGCAAGCTCTATCTCCATATATCAACAGTCAGAGAAATCTTGGCCCTCCTTCCAATGGTAGATACTTCAAGGGAATTGCTTGATTTAATCGCGCATATCATCATGCTGGAAAGTGGCAGAAACCTTGGTGAGTCAACGGCACAGATTGTTGCTGAACTCATTCTGGCTTCTGAGAACTGTGAGACTATAGCCACTAGAAATAATCTGGGTACAGGTGACATCAGATTAATCCTTGATATGCTGGAGTGGATTCTTATCTCAATCTCCAGCATTGCAGAGGTTTCCAACTTGGATAAAGTAGGAAGGGGAGTTCATAGATTGCTCAACGAGTTGCATTCAAATCGATACAATGCAGGTGATAAAGATGTCAGCAAGTAGTGATCAAAGATCAACACAGCCATCTCGAAAAGGGGATACTATAACTGAGAAAGAGGAAGACAAGAAAGAATCGCAGATAGAAAGCATACTCGATCTTCTGAGAGAAAACGAGCATGTGGCAAAGGCCTATCCTGAAAAAGGACTTGTTGTTGGAGTACGCTTTGATAGGATACCCAATACAAGAAGTGTACATGTTTCTTTGACAAATATCTTGGATCTCAATTCCTGTGACCTTCCAAAGATGGGTATGCAGAAAACCGTTCTAAAAGCAGCGGACAGAGAACTGAATGAAGTATTTGAGGACCTTGAACTCGACGAAAAACTAGAATCGAAGTGCATCATGACTCCTTTCGGAAAAATCGAATTCGATGTGCTGCAGTCTTCTTCATCACCCGAGAAGCATAGCTTGGTTAGACAGTCGAGAATGAACTATGTCGTTACTTCGGAGACAGTAGACAAGAACTCCTACTCTTGGTTCTGTGAACCAAAAAGGGTGTTGAATCTTCAAGACTTCAGTCTGTCTCGAAGATCAGATGCGATGGGAACAGCACCTGATATTAGGGCTGCGATGATACCGGAGAAATGGGAGTCTCTGGAAAAGGGAATTACAAATGGGTGGTTTGCTTTCTTGGCGATCCTAGTTGGTCTTGTAGGCGTAGTAAGCGCGGTGTACAGCTCTCTTGTTGGAGGAATCGGATGGATTATTTCCGTGGTACTGGCTGCCTTTTCTGTTGGTTTTGCAATGTGGACTGGTCTTAAGGCAAGAAAGAATATTTTCTGTTTCAAGGATAAGCTGGCTGAAGAAGAAGGCAAGCTGGCTGAAATTGGAGATCGCGCCCTCACACAACAGCAACTGTGCAAGAAGGCAGATATCTTCAAGAAAATCGAGGACATCAATTTCGTAATATCTCCACTCGTATCCAGAGTAGTTGATGCAATAGAAAATGCGAAAATTGAGGAGGCCGCTGAGGCCAGTAGTATCATAATTGAGAAGTGCGCGAAAAACTCGTCAACCAAGCGCGCATCGATACCTGATGATGGTCTAGCCACCTTCCTAGGCCTATTCGAGGAACTTGAGGCCGGGCTTTCAGAGAGTGATTTCGATGAATTAGCAATTTCTTATGCCGGTCTTGGTGCATACCCTTCAGAAGATCGAGACTCCCTGATTGATTATATTGGAACTCTATACAGAGCCGTCTCACGAGCCGGCCTCATCGACAATAATCTCTTGCAGAGGATATATGATTCCATAAACCTGCTTGGCACTGCAGCATTTCTGAAGCAAGAAATAGAATCTGAAATACCCGACGAAATACCTGAACCGGACAAGTGTAATGATGGATTATACCAACGAATAGGCTCAGCCGGTATTTCCGAAAGCGGGGATGAAGTAGAGGGAAATACTGACTCCAGCAAAGATGAATTGGAGCTTACAGGACGCCAGATTGCTGATTCAAAACTAAAGGGGTCTCCACTAGAAAGCAAACCATCAGAGGATGAGGAAGACTCCTTATGAACAAGCCTTGCGACTTTGGACTAAAGGGACTAGTCCATGTTTCCGGAGCTCCTGCAACGGGAAAGACTCTCTTTGCCATAGCTTATGCTTCGGAGGTGGCTATGGACTCTGATGTATTGTGGATTAACACAAATGGTAAGATGGCTTTCATCGAGCCTTTGAAGCAGACCATATCCCGGACAAACGGAAGGCCTGAATCAGTTAGGGTCCTTAGTGCTATGGGCCATAAAATGACGGTAGAGATTATCGAAGATATCCCCACATTTCTCACTGAAGATACAACCCTTATTGTCATTGATTCGATTACTCGTGTCTTGGATATGGGACTTCGAAAAGACCCTATGTGGGGAAGAGTACTCTTCGAAGAGGTGTTACCGAGTCTAACAGCTATGTCAATGAAACACGATTTGACGATTCTCTGTATCAGCGAGTGTAGAGAAGTCGGTGGTTCGAAAAGGGCTGTGTATGAGGAAGCAATGAATAGATTCGCTGATTACGAAATCAAGATTGCTCGAACCATAAAATCCGGCATATCAATTGCTGAAGTAGAATCTACTCCTTTGATTGAAATTCGGCTTGAAGATGAAGGATCAGTTGCATTGGCCCTTGGGGGAGGAACACAATGATTGGTAAGTGGATAGGCAATGCAGGAATTCTGCTGATTGTGATAATGGTTGCTGTTTTATTCGGCACTAAATTGCTGGCATCTCTCACCGTTATAGTACTCAGCGCAAGAACTGGGAATGTCATTCCTCTCCTTTTCCTTGTACTCCTTGCCTTTGGATTACTTGTTCTTGACCATCGTTTCGTATCTGAATCTAAAGTGAGTTCTGTTGTGACTGCAGTAGCCGGATTTGCGGCTGGCTATTCAGCTTTAGCAATCGGCTTTACTTTGCTTATTTTTGATGGATTAGTTTCTATACTCGGAGTTATCTTCTTCCTGATTGGATGTACCACTGTGCGAAATCCCCATCGTCAAAAGAGAAGTGCCAAAGTATTGTCAAGGGGATTCAGTACTGTCCTCAACACTATGGTAAGAATTGAGGATAATCATTCTGTAAGGTCCGGTAGCGTATGGCAGGTGTTTCTTCTTTCTCACAGGTATTTCCAGACGATGATTACTCTAATCGAGGAACGACCACTATTGCCGGTTTGTTTGGTCCGATTCGAGGAGGCAGACGCAATTATTGTGAACTGCGAAAACGATGCAGGCTGGCCGAATCGAATCAAAAATCTCGTTAGGAGTTATGGTGTTGACCATTTCACTGAGCTATCCCCCGAAGTCAGCCACTTCATTGGCTCTCTGCCTTACCTTGAAAGCCTTGCGGGTATCGATCCAAAGGATTTTCGTATCGCTACAAACCACACGACTCTTTCACGCATCCTGGCAGACCCGCCGGTAAGAACGACCATCTTACCGTCTTCGGATGGGCCAAGGGTCATAGTACGGGAAAACGAGGTTCCGGGAATGGACCTTGAATCCCTGCCACCAGGCACAGAAGAGACTTTACTTTTTGAAAAGGATGTATCAGTCATAATTCGGAGCGTGACCGCGGATGGCCAAACAGCTGAGTGAGTTTAACATGGATTTTCATAGGCTGGTCGAACTCAAGCCTGAGCAACTAGACTCAACAGTGGGACCAGTGTTTGTTGACCGCCAGATTAGCATTTTTCATGGCCCTGAACGAGGGCTTCTCACAGAGATGGCTCACATCGCTGCTCTTGGAGGGGTTGTTGCAAATAATCGTTCCCTTTACTTGGATTCTGGATCTGGATTTTCACCTAATCTCATGCGGAAGTTTGGAGAGACTATGGAAGCAGACAGGCCCCTTGAACACATTCAAATTGGCAATGTTTTTTCCCTTACTGATTTGGAAGCAGCGGTTGAACATGCTGGAACCCATGGTTTCCGTGTTGTGATTGTTGATAGCCTTACAGGAGTGATGAATCTGAGCGGAAAGCCCATGACCAAGAAGACTCAGCGGAAGCTTTACAGCTCTTTGGAAAAACTCCGTGCTCAGGTCAACAATCACGGGCTGCATCTCATGATGACAGCGTATTCATCAAAAGGTGCAAGGAAACCTGTTGGAGGTAATGTACTTGCTCACGCAGTAGACTCCGTGATTCGGATAGAGAAATTAGATGTGTCTGATTCTGCAATACGTATCTTGGTGCAATTCTCACCACTTATCAAAAACGAACGAGCGGTAGTTGTTTATTTGAGCCCGTGTGGATTAGAATCAATATACGGGGGATTTCATTCTTGGGAGTAGTTGGCTGGGATTTCGTTCACTACACTGCAAGTGCCATTAAAATTGAGCCCTCAGCCCTAGCAATCGATGTTCCAAATTACTTTGTGCGTCGCTTGGCCGCCCGGGGCGGGACAGGAAGAAAGCCTATGCCATACGTGTCTATTGCCCTCAAGCTGGTTGAGGGTTTACTCCAACATAACATCCTACCAGTATTCATCTTTGATGGCCCTCCAGAATCCCTAAAGCGGGCACCTAATCCCAACCTTCTGCGTTCCGCACGCCGGTTATACAATCGTTTTCTAGAGAAGAGAGATCCTTTCGACCATCATATTTCGTCTTCTCTTGCCGGAAGTCCTAGCTTGTCGATGTATTTCATGTCTTTTCATCTGAAGGATTTGTTGGCGGCATCTGGAGTTCCGACCATTACTGCATCCTCTGAAGCGGAGATGACCGCAGCTGCACTGGCAAGGGCTAGACGAACCGGGTCTGTGTTATCCAATGATGTAGACACACTTCTTTTTGGATCCCCACATCTTACCAAGGGCATCAGCTTTTCCAAAGGAAAGATTACCTCTGCCAGATTATCCGATTTGAAACAAGAGCTTGATTTGGACTTGGTGGGCTTGAGAGATTTGGCTATCCTGTGTGGTTGTGATTTTCATGAAGGACTTCGAAATGTAGGCCCTCGAAGGGGTGCCACACAATTGAAGCGATACGGAAGCTTGGAAGATGTACTCCGCGCCAACGGTATTCCTCACTCACAGATTAAAGAATTTATCTTGGCGAGAGATACTTTCTATGAAGCAGACAGAATAGATTCATTCATGTTTGACCTCACACTGAGACCCCCGAATCCGAATCAACTGAAACGGCATTTTCTTCCACTTGAAAAGAGAGAAACGGTTAAGAGGACTATTAAGGCTCTCACTCGGGCTTGGAAAACCTACGGTCAAGAACAGACGACACTCGAAGAGACATGCTGATTCTTTGTGAATTCGTATCACATGTGTCCCTTAATAATGGCCATCCAGACCTACCTATATGAACGCCAACTACCTGTTCTTGGTTGATACTGGTTCCGCTTTGAGTTCTGAACAAGTCTATGATTTTTCTGATGTCTCTAGAGAAAAGCTGGTAAATAGAAGTAAGAACACAGAACTGAGTCTATTCTTGCGGGAACCGGCCATTCAGGAGCTAGCCCACAGGCGAGACTCAGCCGTGATTGAAATCTGCAATTCACTCGCTCGTCGGAGGGATTTCGACTCTTGGTTTGTGGTAGTGCGTGCACTTGCTCATTTAGGAACTAGCTCTGCAAAAGAAGCTCTTCTTGCTATGGGAATCAACTGCGACAGCAATCGTCTTCGGGTTTTGGTCAGCTTTTTGGGCAGACTTGTTGAAGAAACAGATTCACAGTCATTTTCTAAACTGATACAAGGAATTGCAAAACCCACTTCGCTCGACATTAGTGGATGGACCAAGGCGGCGTTCCGTTCGTTGCAAAATGTACACCGAATCCATGGAACCAGAATGATCTGGAATTCTTCGCGCAAAATGACTGAGCAATTGACTGATTTTGTATCAAAAACCGGGAAAAATCGGCAAAGCGATTCCAATCTGGGGCCACATAAACCTGTAAAGACACAAAAAAACATTTTTAGCTAATCTAAATATGGTGGAGCACGTATGGAGCCATATATAGACGTATAAAGGCCTATGCTTTCCTACTCATACTAATGCAAACATTCAGGCTAGTGATTGTCATACTATAACTCGTTGAATCATATCAACGAGGTAGAATCATGCTTAACTGGAATGATCTAGCCGGATTGGTGGTTACAAATCTCATACTAGCACTGACTTTCACGCCAATCGTGCTTATTGCAATGACAGTGATTCGAAGTGCTATACTCCTTGCGGGGAGAAAACGCGAGTTTGAGGAATGGACTAGGAATCCTGTACTATCTATTCTTTCTATCATTTTCCTCCCGGGTTCTCTTGTATATGTAGGGATTCGGTACTTGGTCTGCAGTGTCTTCGGCTTCAGAATTGAGAGCGTCGGTACTTCAACAACGTACGGCGAAGTCAACCTGTACCTGAATGTTGAACGCCCACCACGGGTTGGAGTTGTCATCGCCGCGATCTATGCCATTGTAGTGTTGTCTGTATTCAGCGCGATGAATCTGATGATACTCCCTATGGCATTTGCGGCTGACCTCATATGGCCTGTCATCGGCCTGTATGTCGCCCTTGGTGTGCTTTTCAACGCATCAATCAGGAGTGGCGATATTTCACTTATCGGGGCATCACTGAGGAAGAGGCCGCGGAGTGGTGCCCTTGAACTGGTCATTGCGATTATCATTCTGCTTTTCGTTCACATACAGATTTTGGAGGTACCATTTTGAATTCACGACGACTACTTGTATTGTGCTGCCTGTGTCTTTTGTTGCCATTTGCTACTATCCAACAGGACATAGGGTTTGTGTCTCAGACTACATCTGATGAATCTCCTGTGGAACAACATCAAGGCTATTTGCCTAGTGAACTGAAAATCGGGAGCGGTATTGCCAATGTGTTAGTTGTTGGAATGGATGAGGCTAGCATACCATCTGCGCGTGAGAATATTGCATCTTTCTTGTCCACGCAAGGCATACCTGTGGAGACGAAGACAAGCAGCGAACTTGTGAGTCAACCATCTCCTGTCCTGAATGCAAGCGTCATCATCTTAGATGCCAGTACAGGCTCTAACAATGGATCTACAGCTAGCGATCAGTTGTTTCGTGTTCTTCTTGCTTCTGATGTTCCAGTCATTATGATGGGCAGAGCGGCATGGTTGTTGCACCATCTACGCAGAACAGATACACCCAAGAAGACCGCCGCATCAGACACTGTTCTTCATCTAGCGGTAGATTATGCAGAGGCAGTCTTCCTTTCTTATCCTAACGAGATTGAAGCAGGAGTAACACTGGCCAACACTGCTGTGGATACACCTCTTGACAGCGTCCAAACTAGCAAGTCAAGGATAGTGAACCTGACAGCCTCAAGTTCTGCAGTTCCTTTTCTGAGATATGATTCGTACCCGCTTGATTCGTTTCTCTTTGCATCAGAAACTATCGATGAACTTACCGCTGAAGGAGAAGATCTCTTAGAGAATATCGTTTGCTTTGCGTCGTCTCTGGGTGAGAGCTCTACAGCGGACGCAATTGCTGCTCAGCAGGAAACTGAGGGATTTCTTCGTGGAGGTTTCTGGTATCCCCATGAGGCGACCGTTAGTTCAACCTACTGGACAGCTCGTTCAGCGAAAGACATCTGCAACACTTCTCAGTGGAATCAATGGGTTGCTCAGAACGTAGCCCTCGTACATTCAATTCTTGCTGAAACCTACGCCGATCTAGGCGATGAATATGCCTTTGCTGACTCAAGGTATACGGAACATGGCGAACTGGCAACGGCTCATGGGCTATGGCTAGTTGCCGAACTCCAGTTGGCAACAGAATTCAACGTCTCTGGATTGGTGGAATATCTCTCGTCGCGGCAACAAACCGATGGTGGATTTGACAACGACGTTATCACAACCTACCATGTTCTTCAAGGACTTCTTTCCTCTGGTGAACTCAGCCAAATTGATACTACAGCATTGGAAGAATGGCTGAGAGAATGCCAGATCAAAGGGTCTGAAACCTCGGATCCCGACTGCTGGGGTGGTATTGCAGTCAGTCCTGATGCGACAACACCTCGCAACTCCTATGCTGCTGCCTGTGTGCTATCGCTTGAGATTCTTGGACAGGAATACCAAGAACCTGCAATGCTTGTACAGTGGATTCAGACAAGAACTTCGAATGGCGATGGTAGCTATAACAACTCCTTGGGCAATGACGCAGAGATTACAGCAGGTACTGCGTTTAGTCTAACGACCATGGATAGGTTGGGAATGCTCAGTCCAGAGAATCGGACCAATGGAATTTCATGGCTTGAAGAGCAGCAACTACCTTCAGGTGGTTTCGGGCTGGGATTTTCGGATTCAGATATCATGGCAAAGACAGAAGAGACTTGGCCGGTAGCTTTGTGTGTCAACACTCTTGGATTGCAGGATGAGCTGATTAGCAGTGGTATTCGCGATTATTTGGAAGAGATAGAAACACCTCTTGGATTCGAGGTGATGGAAGCACTGCCGACCATGATGTGGAGTAGCTACCTCACCCGTGCATCACGCTATTCACACATTTCTGCGATAAACCGTTCGAAACTATCCGAGTACCTGTTGACCTTTGATGCCTTCGCCATGTATCCAACATGGAATAATCTGACTGCTGGATCTTCTATCGAATACGGTTATGATCAATACAGAATACGAAGTGTCTGGGCCAACCTGCTTGGAATTGAAGCATTCATGACGGCAGGTCGTGCAATCCCGAGTGAAGTCGCCTCTCAAGCAACCAACTATGTCACCCTATCACAGTACATCGGCGGTCATTTCAAACCGACTTCGTATGCTGCTTCTTTCACGGCGAGTATGCAACACTCCGTAGCTGCAGTTGAAGCGCTTTACCAGCTTGATCATCTGGACTTCATCCAGTACAGATCTGCATTAGAATCAGCGGTATTATCCGAATACGACAGTGGTTCTTGGTCAAGCCAAGACTGGACAATTAGACCATACTGCAATCAACAATCTGCTGTGGATTTACTATCAACCAGAGCTGCCCTGCGTCTTGGGTTGATAACCTCGACCATGGCGGACGAGATAGAAGCGGAAATCCAAACTCGTTTGCAATATGATGATTTCTGGTCACTGAGTAATGATGTTGCAACCCTAGCTCTGCTCAAATCAAGCTCCTTTGATGTTAATCTTGATTCAGTCAACACGACAGCTGTTTTTGACAAACTTGAGGATTCTTTCGATGAAGGCTGGTTCAATAGTAGCGAACTCTGGCAACCCGTCTTTACAGCTGACATGCTTGAGCTGGTCTCAACTCTTGGGCTCAGACTTCGACTAGTCAATGTGACTGGAACAAGGCTAGTGACTTCGATTGCCGAAACTGCATCACTCGGAGAGTCGCTTGCAATCAATCTGAGCATTACTTCGAATCTCACACAGCACATTGTCAAAGTGAACGCTTTCGATGGTTGGACTACCTTTGAAAATGTGTCTTCAAATGACGTAATCTACATAGTGGTACCCAACGACAAATCATCATTAGGCCCTCTAGATGTGACTGTAGCTGTGACAGACTATGCTGCTGTACGAGCTTACTCCGTGGAAACCGTTACTGTGAGTGGAGAGCTTGCTGGATTCCTTGATATTGGCTCTTCTGAGATTCTCCAGGGCTATATCTTATCCGGGACAGTCAGTTGGGAGCTTTCAACAGGATCTGATGCCGGGGACACGAATGGTACTGTCTCTTTGCACAATACAACGTTCAATGAGGAATCATTCTATGCAAACCGAGTATCGCCGTTTGATTTTGAAGTATCAACTTTGGACTATTCAGAAGGCAACTACACTCTGGCAGTAACTCTTGAAAGAAAGTATTGTGAACAGCTCGTTCTAACAGAAGAGGTCTCCGTTATTGAACCAATATCCACAGATCTAGAATCTTCCGATATCCTAGATGCTCGGATAAATGAGCCAGTAACCATAGACTACTCTCTGACATTCAGTTGCAACGGAACCCCCGTTGAGGGCCAAAACGTAACCTTGGAGATTCTGGATTCAAACGATGTTACTGTTCACACTGATAGTATGATTTCTGCTCTATCTGGAAACTCATTCGAGTGGATTACCACCGAGCGCGGGAATTACACATATAATCTGTGTACTCGGAACAATGGAAGCATAGAGGGAACCGAAACCCAAGGGAAGATGCTGGTCTATGAAGAGAGCTCGTTAGATTGGCACATTCAGGATGAATATGACCAGTATGGTGAAGCGACTCTAACTGCGCAACTCATCTCAGAAGAGGGTATTTCGCTAAGCGGCTTCTGGGTTTCAGTAGAGGTACTCTCTCCCTCAAATGAGGTTTCAGAATGGAATCTCGAAACGAATTCGACTGGTCATGTTTCACTAGTAATTGGCCTCTACGAGAATGGAAACTATTCTGTAAAAGCGATCTTCGAAGGAGCCGATTTCGTGAAAGGATCTAATACCCAATCAAGCTTCATCTCCTTCTCGTCAAGCAATATTACCTTCTTATCTCCAACGCATTCCTCAGTGTTGGTAACTGATGATTTGCAGATTGTTGTCCTTCTAGAGGATTCAAATTCGAGTCCACTTGTTAACGAAGTGGTATCAATCGAAATCACCTACTTGCCTTCTAGTATAGTATACCAAGATGATTTGCTGACGAATTCATCTGCGATGGTTTCTTTGACATGGAGGCCTGGTACGGCGGGTGACTATCTCATCAATGCCAGTTTCGATGGAAGCATTTCGCGGGGGGATGCTTCTAGCGATGCTGACTTAACCGCGAGAATTCCTGTTACCCTTTCAATGGACCTCCCTGATGGTCTGCTCTGTGGAAAGGAATACAGCCTGATAATTTACGCCGAAAACCATCTTTCTGAGCCGGTGGATGGTCTAGAAGTATCGGCAGTTATTCTCCTTCCTAATGGAACAACTATTGACTGGTGTGCAACAACGAACGCGGGTAGTGCCAGTTTTACATGGACTCCAAACATCAGAGGTGTATCCACCATCGAAACCTCATCAGCTAGACAAGGTGTTTATGAAGCCACGAACTCCAGCATGGCGGTTGAGGTGTTTGATGAAATTACAGTAGATATTCACTGGCTAGAGGATCCACTTGCCCCCTTAAACAACCAGTTTGCTGTCCATCTGTCTGATTCGTATAACCAAAACCTGGAGGGTATCGAAATCGAAGTCATGGTTTTCCTGAATGGCATGCAAATCATGAATGCAACAGATTCGACATCTCAAACAGGCAGTATAGCGCTTGAAGTGCACCTCAATGAACCTGGGACTGTTGCCATTGAAATTAGTACCGACAAGCAAGATTATCTCCTAGAATGTTCAGACACTCTTGATTCACAGGTATTTGGAATATCTCAGCTCAGTCTGCAGAATTCCGGCATGCCAATCAGTCAAGGAACTACGCTTGGCATCGTGGGCGACCTTTCTGACTGGGCAGATGAACCATTGGTCGGAGAACTGATCAAGCTCGTCATAATCCAGAGTGGTATTGGAGAAATTAGTAGTGCAAATCTTATTGCCGGTGAACAGGGCGAATTTGTCTACGCCTATCAGTTTGATGAAGTCGGTGACTTTCAAATCATCGCTACATATACAGGATCACAGCTGAATGCTTCAGATACAGATAATTTCGTGCAGCGAGTTCAGGTTGTTCCAACTCTTGTTCTTGAACATGATTGGACATGTTTAGTGAGTCAAGATACACAGTTGAGTATGTTAGTCCTAGATGCACTAGATGATGCCATTCCTAATCGGAGTTTGACTGTCACTATTGAGATGAACGGCGAGGTAGTTTTTGAAGCGAACTTGCTGTCAGGGACTGATTACAAGCATGTTCACTGGACACCAGGTCAACGAGGTCTTGCTACTCTAACCCTAGTCCATGCAGGCGGCAATTACTACCTAGAGAATACTACTATCAGTACAATTTCTGTTATGGCTGAAATTGGGGGTTTGCTCCATCTCAACACAACTTCCTGTGATGTGTATGCTGCAGTTGAGGCTATGTACAACCTCACTGGCCAAACAGAGACAAGTGGTGTTTCTGTCGTCTTCGAAGCCCTTGACATGAACCTGATTCCATTATGGACAATCCAGATCGATACCAACGATTCTGGTATCGCGATTGTTTCCTATTTGGCTGATGATGCCTGTGGGAATATCATTCTTCGAGCGCGGCCCGAAGACAACCAGTATTTGGTCGGTGGTGAATCGCAGAAACAGCTAACTGTCAAAACAGAAGCCAAGGTATCTTTAGATGTAACCAACCCAGTCTCAGATGAGCAGACGAACGTCTCTCTTAGTGTCTATAACGAGCTAGATACTCCAATTGATGCTATCAATCTGGAAATTGAACTTGTAAACCCATATGGAGAGACAGTCGATCTAGGGGGCTGGTTGGGTCAACTATCACTTACTGTATCGGAAGGAATAGCGGGATTCAGCTTCACTTCAGAGGAACATGGATATCATACCCTCAGCATATCTTTCGCAGGATCGGCTCTGGTATATGGATTCGAGAACGAGTCCATGTTGATGATATACTCCCGTACCTCTGTGAGTGTTGATTGCTCGCAGGACTTGGAAGTCGGTGATACACTGGATCTTTCGGCAAAGCTGACCGATAAGCAAGGACATGCTTTGGCTAACATGAATCTCGTCATAGAACTCAATGCACCCTCTATCTCGAATGAGGTGACTCTGACTACGAATTCTACTGGCTATGTTGAACATAGCAGCATCTTGGAAGAAGAAGGGCTATGGCAGGTGTCTGTACGATTTGACGGACTCGGAGCCTACCTTCAGAAGGAATCAAGTGTTGAAGTGGATGTTCGATACGGAACGGAGATTCAGGTTGAGCTGCTTGATCAAAACGATATCATTGCTGGATTGGCTCCATTGAACCTGAGTCTGCTGCTTATTGATTCCGGAGGTATACCACTCGAAGGGCGTGATATTGCATACAACGTGTATCATGAGGAAGAAGGACTTGTTTTCAGCGATGAAATCGAGCAATATAGTCAGCGTCCAGAGAATGTTAGCATTGCATTCACGAGAGCAGGCAATCACACGATTATCTTCCAATTCCTAGGAACCGACCACTACCATCCTAGTAGCACTACCATAGTGGTCTTTGTGCGGGGTACGACGAAGATTACTATTGACGGTCCTATGACAGCAGATAGGGCTAGCAATGCTAATCTTACTATCCAAATACTCGACGAGAGAACAGATGCAATATCTGATCTGGAAGGTCTCTACTACGAGCTACAAGGTCCCAATGGGCTTGTCGATTTGAAAAACCGCACGATACTGGAAGATGCGAGCATCCGGCTTTCTTTGCTTGCCCTTCATTGTGGTTCCTATCAGCTCAATACCATGTTTGAAGAGACATCGCTGAGACTGGGAGACAGTACCGTATTCGAGTTCGATGTGACTACGGTTACTAGGATTGTTCCGACCAACCAGCAGTTATCCGGCAATCTTCAAGAAGAACACAGTATGACCATTGTGCTGGTTGATTCGTTGAATGGGACAATCAATGACGGAACTATCAGAGTAAGTCTTTACAATCCCGACGGAGAGGAAATATACGGCAATTCCCTTTCAACAAGCACTACCATAGACTTAGCCGAAGGACCACCTACGATAGACTGGACGCCTAGGATAGCTGGGAATTACACGCTTACTTTTTCATATGCAGGTACAGAATTCCGTCAAGCCTGTGAACTTTCGATTGTGGTTCTTTCTCGATACGCTACGTCTCTCACGTTCGTGGATCTCACAGAGGCTGCCTACTACGACGAGGAATTCAAACTGTCAGTACGACTGACTAGAGAGAATCACAAAATCGGAGGTGCCCCTATTCGCATCGAGATTCTATACGGGAGCCAAACGGTGGCTAAACAAACTATTGCGACTGACTGGGTAGGTACAGCAAAAGCGCAGTTCAATCTCGAATATGCCGGAAACTACGATGTTGTCGTTTCCTATCGTGGCTCGGAGCTTAACAATCCTTGTTCAGTTGAAGGTCAAGTGAGTCTTTTGCCCGAACTAAGCGCTTCCTTGAGTGGTTTATCTGAACCCTATGTAGGAGCAGAATGCAAGGCCAATATCACGCTCGTGATTGCTGGCGCTCGTGAAAACAGTGCCTTCACGGTGATGGGCGAGCTGTACGGACCGGATGGCAACTTGGTGAAGACCGTTAACGGGTCTGCCTCTCGGATGTCCTCCATTGAAGTTACATTTTCGCCAACTACGATTGGTGAACATGTTCTCAACCTCACTTTGGGAGGTCTTCCCGCTATTGAGAATGCTTCGATTAGTATTCCCTTCTCGATAGAATCTCCACCAATCAACATACCTATGTCTGAAAGCGCGATTCCACTGGGTGGCGGCTTAGGAATCATCGGGATCCTGGCAGTTGCAGTTCGTAGGCGGATCAAATCGGTGATTGAATCATTACCAGAGGAATGGGAAGGCTAGGCTGACGGAATAGGATGCAAAACTTATCTCACTATTCATTCACCAAGGAATTGGAGAAAAACAAATGACCCAAAAAGAGGAGAATGATGAGCTTCAAGTGAGTCATGGCGTAAATGAAGAGGAACGAGAAGGCTTGCTCTCCAAATTGGCCCAGTACAATCTCGAGAAATCCAATGGTTTATCGTCAGAACCGGGGGAACTGATAATCTTGGCTTTGAGAAATGAAAAAAATCAAGCGGTGGGCGGGCTTTTCGGGCAAGCAATGTATAGGAGTCTATACATTCGCCATCTGTGGGTTGACCAGAAACATAGGGGGCGGGGCTATGGCAGAGTACTCGTGCAAGAAGCTGAGCGAATTGCTAGAGACAATGGGTGTATCTCCGCGATCACATTTAGCTATTCGTTTCAGGCCCCGCAGTTCTATCAAGACCTAGGCTACGAGACCTTTGGTGTTTTTGATCGTTTGCCTAATGATATCAAAAAGGTATTTCTTGGCAAATCACTCTAGCTTCTCTCTCTGTCAGGAAATCAAACCCAATCAAGTTGTTGAAAACACCGTATTGCTTAGTTGTTGACCATTTAAAACAGCAATTGTGAACTGAATATTGAATTCCATGAACCGAAAAATTGTGCGTGCTCTGAAAGAAGTTGCCCTATTATTGTATGGTCATAAAGTAAAATGGCTTGTTGTGGGGAGTACCAGCTTAGCCTTGCAGGGTGTTGATGTGGAACCAGAAGACATTGATATAATCTGCAGCAAAGAAGATGCGTTCGAAATCGGCAGAATCCTCAAGAAATATGAAACTCAATCTGTTGTATTTGGCAGGACGCATTGTTTGAATCATACATGGGGGAGTATACGATTCATGGTATTAAGGTCCAAATCATGGGCGATTTCAAAGAGAAAAGAGGCGAGAAGTGGTTCTCTCTGAATAATCGACTCGAATCGCCACACATGATAGATATTGGACAAGGCCGGATACCTGTGTCTACGCTAGTTGACCAGCTGGAGTCATATGAGAGGCTTGGTAGACACGGAGATGCTGAACGAGCTCAGAAAATAAACGAGATACTTGAATCATAGAATATTGCAGGTTTTCGCTTCAGAAGGGAGACATCATTCGAAATTCTTCCGAAGCAATATTTGCCTGTCCACTATTTGAAAGCCCGTTTTCTGATATAGTGCGATAGCGTTAGTGTTGTTATGAGGTGTTCCAACATATGCATAATGGCAGCCCATATCCTGTAAGTCACGAAGCTGAAGCTGAATCAGTCGTGTAGCAACGCCTTTTCTTCGATATTCTGGAAATACCCCCAAAGGACCGAGGACGCTGACTCGTCTACTTTCTGCTCTCTCTAGTATGAAGGAACCTATGAAACCAGCAGGTTCTCCGTCAACTAATCCAACTTTCCAGAGCTTTGGAGACGTGGGACCAATAACACCATTTCTAAGATGTTCATGGACTTTGGGTATTACCTTCGGATTGGTGACTGCTTTATCGTAACTGTGAATTCTCACGTCATTCTCCGTGGTTGCATAGGCAAGCAAAGAGAAGTCAACGAGCTTTTGCTCGCTGAACTCATCCCAATACCGTATCTCCAAATCAATTTCGGGATTCTGCTTAAACTGCTGTTCCCCAAAATCCAGAAGCAATGATATTGCGTCAGGTTGTGCACGTGAGAACCCCGCATTCTCATAGAGTTTTAGAAAGGGCTTGGCTGGCTCTGGATCGTCATATGGATGTTTTATGCGATATATACAGTAGGAGCAGCTATATTCCTGTATGTTGTTTAACGAGGATTCCAGCAGAACATTCCTGACTTCTCCTCTGTTTGTAGAGGATGTTGCAACAGGTTCCCAGTTTCTAATTCGACCGCCATCATTACTCCATCT
Source organism: Candidatus Thorarchaeota archaeon (assembly GCA_046482545.1). Lineage (GTDB taxonomy): Archaea > Asgardarchaeota > Thorarchaeia > Thorarchaeales > Thorarchaeaceae > WJIL01. The sequence continues at coordinate 203,318 of JAWOEX010000028.1, read as the reverse complement.
ATATCCAATGACACCTACCGGATTTCTAGCCTCATCTTCCGCAAGCAAGAATTCGTGCCCTTCTTTGGCCCAATTGGCAGATATCTCGGCTCGCTCTTCTGAGAGGTTAAGATCCATCAAGTAATCTTCTTGCGCCCAATACAGGTTCCTAACTCCTTGCTCCCATATGCTAAGGTACACATCTAGGTCCTGAGCAGGGGATATTTGGATTGGGGACATGTGTACCAGCACCCGCCACTGCATTTAGGTTTTAACTCTGAAGGGTGCCCTTGTGCCCATACCTAGAAACCTCCCGGCTTGAGCAAGTTCGTTCTCGCCTGGAAAATCGGTCCGACGATGCTCATCACGAAACGAACAAAGCCATCGTCTTCTGAAACGAAGCCGATAGTATCGCTATCCTTGGCTGTAGCGGGAGCAAGAAGTACCTCCTCGCTATCACGAACACACGCATACACATCTTTCTCGGATCGGCTGCGCACCCTGATGTTTCCACGGCCAACTATGGGACCCACTTTCTCACTCAACCGTGGCGACTCTGTTACAACAAGCTCAACACCGATGCTTGACTTCAGTTTTTTGAGAAAGTCTGTTGGAATGTCCGTTGCTTCTGGTAGAATCATGGTAACCTTCGATTTTGCTCTAGAAAGCATATCCTGCATGTGCGCAAGTATTGCTTCTCGAGTTACAACGTTCCATGTTCTCTTTGCTCCCGGAAACTTTGTAGTTCCAAGCCGCTCCCAGACTGAGGATAGACTTTCCGCAACCTGACTTGCATCTATCCTCTCGCCGGCAGGAGCAGCAAATGCCTCATCCAATGTTTCTGCAGTTAAGCCTATCATTGGGCTCTCCTCAAGTTTTTGAACGATGTTTGTCAGGCTTGCTTTCATGCTTGAAACGTGACCAAGTAGGTCATCATAGCTCTTCTCTGTATCTGTGCGTGTGTTCTGAACAAGCCCTTCAACTGTGTTTGAACTACTCTCAAGCGATTCAGATAACCCAGCTGCGGCTTTAGAAGTAATCTGATTGCCTGCTGATGAGATAGCTGTGCGAAGTCTGTTCTCAACTGTCTCCATTTCATTCTGGATACTTCCAGTTGATGATTCGAGAGCGATCTTACCTGATTCCAATCTTGCTTTGGTTCCTTTAAGCGAACTAGCGATTGTATCATTCACTTTCGTCTGCACAGTTGTTTTCTGTTCGGATAGAGCAGAGTTTGTCTCTTCTAATAAGCTGACAATTTCGTTAATGGCGGTTTCAAAGGTCGATACAGTATTCTCTCGAGCGGCAGCCAATTTGTTAGAAAGGTTCTCAGAGACATCGGCCAATTCTGATTCCATTGCCATCAAAGAATTGTCGATTTTGGAAGAGCTTCTGCCCTGTATCGATTCGACGGATTCCGATAAGGAGTTCATTGTCAGATTTGCTTTGTTGTGTACCTCCGTTTTTCCTTCTGAGGTTAGCGTTCCAATACGACCTATTAGTGATTCTGACTCGGCTGATAATTCATTTCTGGTAGTTTCTATGAATTCTGCTTTGGCAGTCTGATGCTCTTGGGTGAGCTTTTCGGTAGAGCGTTGAAGAGACGAACTGACCGCTTTTCCAGCATTCTCCATCTTCTGGACGCTTTCATCTAGGCTCTGATGCAGTGTTGTGAGCAACTGATTGGTTTCTTCAACAGCTTGGTCCAGTGAGCTCTCCGCAGTTTCTTTCTGTTCTCCTAGCTTTGCATCAAGATTCCCGAGAACAGACCTTCGTACTCGGTCGCTTTTGTCAAGAAGCTGTTCATGATTCGAAGACATTTTTGTACGTATATCTTGAAACATGTCCGAGCTCGATGCGATCTCACCTTCGACTCTGCTATCTATCCTGTTGGTGAGTTCATCGTGCTTGTTTCGAGATTCTGTGATATGATTCGATATTTCTGATTCTATGTTTGTTATGTGCGATGTGAACGATGAGTTCATCTGCTCGGTTGCTCGAGAGCTCATTTCTTCAGTCTTCGATTTCGCTCGGGTGACTATTTTCGTTACTTCTTGCTGCATCGTCTGTGCTAACGACTCTAGGTCAGCAACCGTCTCTTGCGTCAATTGCTCTAAATCGCTGTTTGCTGATTCCAGGGTCTGTTTGAGATTGAGAGTTATTGCAGATCTGTAGTTTTCTAACATCCCTGTGGTCATATCCAATGATTCACGATTTAGTGTATTGATATCGGTTCCCGTTGTCTGAATGGCATTCCTAACCTGTTGTTCTTGCTGTAATAGCGATTGCTTGGTCTCTTCCAAGCTCTCCGTAGAGTATTCATCCAATTCATCATAGGATTTCTGGATCGCGTTTGATGCAATTCCTTGCATAGAATCGAGCGTGGAATCTGTAAGTGAGCTGACCCTGTTGCTCATACCCACTGTCTGCTCAGAAATCAAATCGATAGTGTTCCTTGCTGAAGATGAGAATTCAGAGGACGCACTATGGAGTGAGCTTTTCATGCTTGATACAGCTTGATCCTTTGATGATGAGAAAGATGCGATTGAGTCATCAAGGGCCTGTGAATGTTTATCGAGGATGGCTTCTTCGTGACTGTTTCTCTCCCTGATTGCAGAAACCATTACGGTCTGGAGAGCGTCATAGCTTTTGCTCAGAGACTCAACCGTCTCCTGAACAGAGGTCTCCATTTGCTCCTCTGTGGTTTCTAGGTTGGTGGTTAATTCATTCGAAGCCTTCCTCAGTGAGTCGCTGGCTTCTTGTTTAGAATCCTGAATTGCGCTCTGCAGGCTGTTCTCGGTATTTTTTAGGCTTTCTGTTAGAGTATCAGACTGAGAACTGGCGGCCTCTTGGAGATTGTTGATTTGGCTATTGATGTTTGAAACTGAATTGGATACCTGATTTGCTACAGCACTGTTAAGATCAGAATTCAAGGCCTGGAGGTTGTCCCTTGTGTCAGATTGAATGCCAGATAATTCACCATCAACTTCGTTCTTGAAAGAGGTTAGTTTGGATTTGGAGTCGGCCAAAATCGATTCTAATTGTGATATGCTGCTCTGGCTCCATGAAGACGATAGCTCGCTCATTTCGGAACCGAAATCTGCCTGCGTCGATTCTCTCTCTGTTCTTAGGTCTACGAGAACGGAATCAAAACGGTCGAGCCCTGCTTGTTTTGATTTGCGGATTTCAGCCTCTTTTGATTTGGTGGTTTCTAGTGTTCCAGAGGTGAGGTCCAAAAGTGCATCGCGTACCTGCGTGGATGCGGATCTGATTTGCTCCTTAAGCTCCATACGTAGGGATTCAATACGATTCCCAATTTGACTTACTTCTTCAGCTAACCCTTCAAATGGTGGAACTGCCTGATACCGTGTGATAATTCCTGGTAGCTCAACGATCATCTCCTTCTCTTTCAGATTCTGAAGAATTCGTTCTGTATCGTCTAGGCCTTGCTCGCGAAGCAAGAGGGCAAGATCGCCCTTGGTTATATTACCTAGCGTGATGATAAGAGAATAAGCTTGCACCTCCTCATTGCTTATGCCTAGCATTCCATCTGCTTCGGTTTTCTCGGCTTCTTCTATGGCCGCGGGTAGGCCTTCTGAGATTTCGTGCTCTTCTTCATCAGCAGTAGGTTCTCCAGTTTCATCATTAAATTCTCGACCTGACAATATGTCTCCACTCCAGTCTAATTGCGGGTCTATAGTGTACGTTCGTATAGAAAAACACACTGGTCAGATTCGAATTGAGTGCCGATGCCCTTACAGAACTGAGCAATTACTGAATCAAAGAAATGAAGGAGCTTTTACTCTCTCGGAGTACGAGAATCAGAGCAACTCTGCTACTGAAGCGGCAAAGTCCCTTATGTCTTGCAGGTTCTCTTTGAGTATCGAGAATACTACTTTGTTGTCCAATGTCGAATAGAGATGAACGAGTCTATGACGAAATCTTGCCATATCCATCAAGCGATTGCTCAACCTCGATTCAATAACATCGTTCTCTTCCAACACCTTGAAGACATCCGCATAGTCTTGGGGCTTTCTATATCCTCGAGACGAGATTATGTGATTGGAAATATCAATACACGCTTCAATGGCTATGTGAAGTGCCCGTTCAGCTATTAAGCGCCTATCAAGATCTGCCATGTAGGCTTTGCTGCCTTCTTTTCTTATTTTTTCCAGACGGTCCAGATATTGCTCAATAGTTGAAAGGCGAGATGACACGATTTGAGAATCAATCACCACTGGTGTCCTCCAGTAATCTCTTTTTGAGTTGAGCGTCGTAATATTCCCAGATGTACTGCATATCTAGATATTCGTTAATAGTTCTTCTTTCAAATCGAACACGAGCAACAGAATCCCTCTCATAGATGAGAATCCCATCTTTGATAACATTGAATTTCAAAACAGGTTCTGATTCATTGAGTATGACAAGGTCCAGCCTATCGGTATGCAAAGCATCTGAGATGCGGCGCAATAATTCCCAGTAAATCTCAACCATATCTTCAACCATTTCTTCATCAAGTAAGACTGCGATATCGATATCACTCATCGGATTCACAGTATTGGTTGCGTGGGAACCGAAAAGATAGATTGCTTGGATTTTCTGATCAGATTCGAGCGTTGATTTTACATTGGAGATGACCTGATCCTTGTCCATTAGAATCACCTATCTAGGATATGAACGGCAATATGAGACATGCCAAATATTCTGTTATCAATATCATTCTTACTTATCATAATGATATTTCGCTTTCACAGTATCTGAGCCATCTTATAATACTCTCTATGACTTGCTCCTGAATACGGATCAGCAGCAAGATACACCCCTCAGGAATACTTTGTTACTGGATATCATTAATGCTGCTCCATGTAAGAACAGAGCTAGAGAGATATTTCTCAAAACGAGCAGCTCGAACCATCTAAACCTGCAAATTTGAATCTCTCTTAGCTTTGCCCTTGTCCTTCCTCGTATGAATTCAAATCCTACTGTGTTTGGTGAATCCTGAACAAGCGTATGTCTTCATACCTTCTTTCTCTAGTTCATCTAGAATCAGATTCAGGCCAATCGAATCAGAGCTCATATGTCCTGCAATTACAACATACAGGCCTTCCTCTTCACACTTCTCTTTCAACTTGTCTGTCAGGTGCATGCTAATTATCGTACTCACCCCGGCTCGGGCAAGTTTCGGAATCGCTTTCGGTCCTGGTGAGGTACCTCCAGTAAAGAAAACGTGCCTCTGCCCGACTGAACCGTCTTCACTACCGACAAGAATCTCTGGCCCTGCCCCAACCTTTTCTGCGGCCTGGTATTCCGGGAGCTCTAGCAGAACATCGGTCAGCTCACCTAGCGTCTGTGGCTCCTTCTCTTCCAGGAAATTCTTGATGAATTGATAACCTACCGAGTCAGCGGGAGTATGAGCGCACATGAAGGGCAAATCGAGCAGTTTAGCCGCATCAATTGTTCTGGTGTGATTTCTTGCCTTGAGCGCGAAATGAACCTCTTTCAAACGTTTAGCCATGGCGGATTCGGCCTGTGCGATAGGAACACCCAGCTTCGCCCACTGCTCTGGTTGGAGCTGCATTACCCAGTCGAGCTTTGACGAGCCGATACCGTGTGGATGATGAGCCAGCACCATGTCTATGGGTTGACCCTTTTCGTTCATCCTATCTGCAAGAACTAGCTCCCCGGGTGAAATATCAATGCCACAGAGAACGCTTTCTACTTCTCGGTCTTCATCGCCATACAGCAGACGGCAATCTGTGTATGGGTTCCAAGTTACATCCTTGTCAGCAAGCTCCTTCTTCTTGCCTTCGAGACCTTCGAGCTTCTCCTTTGATTTCTCGAGTATTTGGTCGATTTTCTCTTTGCTTCGGGGGTCTGCTTCGATCCCCATTTCAACAATCTTTCGGTAAATGTCGCCTAGTTTCATATACCATCGAGAGAAGACCTTGAGCATCAAGCTTTCGGTGTCAATAAACAAATACGGCCTGTTTTCAGATTAGCTCACATATAGGATTTCCTCTGCCACACTCCGCTCAAGGTGAGACTTCGTCACAAAATACACAGTTACAACAACTACCATCAGCGTTACAGCTACAATAGTCGTGAGGAGTACAATGGGAACAGAGATTCGAACCGGGAGCCGGAACCACTGCAATGACGATGTAGGTCCTAGAAAGGCAAGCGGAATCTGTAAGGCGAAGAACACGAGTATTAACGAAATAATGGACCCGATAATGGCCGCGCCAAGGATGCTGGCAACAGCATCAGCAAGCAGTGGACCCATGATCGAATCACGGTCTGTCCCAAGCGCCCCACCAGGGTAACTCCTGCAATTTGTTCCTGCGGGAAGCACCGTTCGTATCTTCTTTTCTACTCTTTCAACATTTGCCAATGATCCGTGAGCATCGTACGGAGAAATAGGCTTTCGATTGATATCGATATGCACTTCAAGACTGGTTTCGACACTAGGGATCTGTTCAGGAACCACTAGGGCTTCTGTGTGGCGCACAAAAAACACACTGGTTGTTAACTCGAATGTTCCAACAACTTCGAGAAGATAGTATTTCTCCGCATTACCTCTCCGATTGAGTAGTTTACCAATTCTCCCAAAGAAGCTTTCATGCTTTGAGCAGCTTCCTTTTCTAGAGCAAATTCACCTGTACTCTGGGGATATCGGCCTTTTTCAAGCATGAAGACATCAGAAAAGGCATTTGTATAGTTAGAACTAATTCCAGCTACTGTCTTAAATTTAATTTGTCCATCTATGATTTTGTCAGATTCTACAAGTGCAATGGATGCAGTATCTTCTACCTCCTCAATTTCTTTGATTCTAGAGATAGTTTCCTCGGAATGCAATTCTGTAATACGCATTGAAATCGGAGAGCCAGTCCATTCCTCCCATTGATGGACTGAGAACGAGTCCACATAAACTCCGATACCCATGGCCGTAGCTGAAGCAAGTGAGAGACAAAGCAATGTTAGGCCAAAGCAAATTGCCCTCTTTGAGTATGTTCGAATAGTTCAGATTGACTTCCATACTTTGAGAGTGCGGTTTGCAATGGAACTTGGGGTGCTACTGAAAACAGAGTTTCTCTTGCTCTTAGGCTTTTGAACACCTCCTATATTTTGCACATGATTACACCCCTGAATTACTGGGGCGTTTTATATAGACTATCCTCGATTTGTTTAATCATTATATTGACTGCTTCGAGCTCTCGTCGCATATCGTCACCTCGCCATTTCTCCAGTCGCTATTCGTAGAAGCCGATGGCTTCTTTGGTGTGATTTCTACCCTCCGAAGTGCTTCAGTGTTCCACAAAGAAAATCTCAAGGATTGTGTCGTAAAGTGCTCTGATGGAATTCTCAATACTCTTCTACATCTAGGTCTGGGATTCTCTGGAAGTGCGATAGGTTTTTGGTGAGGAGGGTTTCATTGTTATGGAGTGCAATCCCTGCAGTCATAGAATCCTCAGGGTCTATCATCTGCCCTTCTCTTATCAACTGGCCATGTATTCTGCCGCCAAGGCCGGCGGATTCTGTATCAAGGGGCATTGTTGCCCACGAATCCAAGATTTCAGTAATTCTTCTTTTCTCTGATTGCGGTTTTGTAGTTAATGCCACTCCCACAAAGAGCTCAAAGACTGAAGGGGCGGAAATATTGGTAGCAATTGAAGCAGCCTCAAGTTCTTTAATTTTATCGATAGCAGGCTTCTCTCCTCTCAAGAGGTCGATAATAAAAGAGGTATCAAGGAGCACTATACTTCGAGCTCCTCTCGTATTGCTTCGATACGTTCTCTGCTTCTGGCTCTCAAAGACGCGATAGTCTCTTCCAGTACCTCGCCATCTTTACCATCCAAGGCCCCTGCCAGCTCACTAAGTCTTCTTCTTTTGGTGAGTCTGTTGATAACATCGCTAAAGCTCTCACCATGCTTTTTGAGAGATTTAAGCCGGGCATATGCTTCGTCTGATACCGATATAGTCTTACTACCCATGTCTATATGTAGATGTGTGTGTGCTTATAAAGTCATACTCCGGCGGTAGAATCGCTAGGGTAGTACTGTTGAAGACGCATGATATGTTCCTGACAATTGAATAAATGATTGTGTGGAGCTGCTGATGTCCGTTTCCGATGATACTCTACCTTGCGCTCCAACAGGTCAACAACCCCACGTCTTTCAGCTTCGCAAGGATGACCTTCGGAATCAGCTCTTCGTTCTTCCCCTTCACATTGCCGTAGTGGGTGAGCTTCTCTTTGCACTCATCCCAGCTACAGTTACAGTACCACTTGACAACATGATATATTCTCTATTTTGCCAGCTCAACCGATGAATCGACATCTTCTGGATCAACCATCTCTGTGGTGGTGACAACATTGAGGTGGGTAATCATGACCACGCCGTGGTAAGAACTGTGGAAGCCCTCGCTGTTCCCGGAGTGATGGACCGGAACAACGACAGGAGATGGAAGCCAGGACCGCGGGAGGAAGCCCATTCCAGTGAACGCGGACAAAACCCTTGCTAACTCAGGAGCTGAGAAGTATCTTGGGTACGATGACGCTGGCAGGGGAAGGATGGAACACAGAAGTTTCACGCAGTTGCTAAGACTGTAAGAAACGGGTTACCTGGAATCTTGAGGAGCAAGTTAAGGACAAGCAGCCATTCAGAGCTACTTGCCCTCATTTCGATCAGGAGAGATATCCTACGCTGCACGCTTTCTCCAGAAGTACACACCACCAACTATCACCACAGCAGCAACCCCAACACCACCTGCAAGGAGAAGCGCATTCTGTGCAAGCCAGTCGCCTCCCTCTGGCGCTCCTGCATCTCCACCTTCGTATTCAAGAGGTGGAAGAGTCTCGAGGGTGTTTGTGGTATGCGGTGTTACAAGTATGTTGAATGAGCCTTCTTCGACTTCGCTGCGGTCAATCTTGAAGACGAACATCATCTCATCGCTTATGCTACCCAGCTCAAGATATCCATCACCGGAAAGCGAGCCCGTGAAAACGTCTTCAAGGTCGTTTGTCCAGTCAATGTAATGACTGCAACCGTCAACGTTCTGGTATAGATACGCCTCCCAGCTGTCTACATCCTCTGTGTAGATTGAGAAATTCATCCAAGTGCCTCGGACTGCACTAAGGCGAAGTACATATGTTTCGGTTGGTTCAGCCGGATCACCCAGCGTGAAATTGGACCATACCGGATCGCTGGTCACGGTTTGTGTCTTAGTCCCATTCAGGAATCCTTCGTACTCATCGAAGGTGATTTCATAATCTACAGTATACTCATGGTATTCGTTGCCGATGCCTGCAGTGTTGTTATTGACTTGATAGGGTGTCAAAACAATTATTCCCTCCCCCTCACAGAACATCGAATAGGACGTGTCATCAGTTCCAAGTTGGGTTGAAGTTGTATTAGTTCCGTATGCGACCCAACTGGTTCCTGACTGCCTATTCCCAAGGGTTATGTCGAGGGATTCTTCATATCCACCGTACCCGTTGAGATAGTCTATCTCAGATTTTACACTGACATTATCATGGGTCATGAGGGTAACATTGCTTCTGTAGAAAGATAGCGGACTTGTATCGACCCGAAGTCCAATGATGTCACCAGCATCAACACCAACACTACCAGCACCATCCAAAATTGGCCCAAGATTGAACTCGAAACGGCCAATTGCACCTTCGCCCCCACTCGCGGTTACCAAATAATTACCAGCCGGCAAGTAGTAGGTGTTTGCATATTCGATTTCACTGCCGAAACTAATCGAACGACTGTAGCTGATTCTATCCTCAGTAACTTTCCATATCTTCCAGCTGAAGCCCGCCATACCAGTTGAGCCATTCACCCGAAGTACGGAGTCTTGGGCGAGAGGTAGTCTGTAGGGGTACCGTACACCTCCCGATAGCATATTCTCGATGTAGAATTCCTCGTTTGTGGGCAGCATCGGTACGTTGGGCCGATCATGGTGTATGATATACTCTATCTCATCTAGACCCTCGATTGTAAGGTAATAGCTTTCGTTTGCCCAAGAATAGTAGTGAAATTCGTCGGAGTAGGGATCCAGATAATCCATCCATCGGGGATGGCCGATATCGTTCTGGAATACATTGCCAAAAATCGAAATCTGTGCCTCGGGCGATGGTCCCCCATCTACGTCCTCCGGATAGTTCAGAGCATATCTAATTCGACCAGGATGTGTGCTGTTGGCGGTGAACTTGTAGGTCCTGGCAACAGGAGGTTTCTCTTGATAGACCTCTGAGCCGTCCTCCTTAACTAGGGTTTCACTTCCCTCTAGAATATCCTCTATTGTCTCTCCAAATCCTACTTCTTGTGGAGTAATAGCTTCCATGAGAATATCCACAGATATCAATCCGTAATCTGTGTTGTAGGGATAGACTAAGAAGGTGTACATGCCTTCACCAGAAGGAAGACATGGCATCTTGACTATATCTCCCCCTTCTATGAATTCGAAGGCTACTGGTCGCCCTTCAGGATCGATAACTGCAAACTCTGCTTCAAGGTTATCCTGTCCACCAGCTATTTGAATGTGGAGAAACTCCTCATCGGTGAGATTGAATGTGCCCCAGTTAATCAGTCCAGATTCCAACAAGACGCTGAATTCCTCGTTGAGCGTCACAGGAAATACCGCACGCTTCGCTTTCATACCGATTTCTACGTCATTTGTAGTGTTCTCAAAATCTAGAAAATCAGGCAAATAGGCCCCTTCATGCAGCCATCCGCTGTCCATCTCATAACGAGAGCCAAAGTTGAATTTGTGTTCCTCTGGTCCATCAGCAGCGTAAGGCCCGTATGTATTCCAATGTCCATTCTCATAATCGAGCTGCTCATAGACAATATCCTCGTCGTGAGTGAGGAATGTTGTGTCAGCAGACGATAATGGTGGTTCATCGGAAAATACGTATGCATGGCCGTTGACTGCCCTTTCGAAGTCTTGGCTGTGGGTCTCGGTGGTAGCTGTGACATATGCAGCGTCAACTGATGCTATAGCGGGTCCCAGCAGGGTTACAAGTAGTAAGATTAGAGTTAGTCCATATCTCCTCCCATTTCTTAGCATGGGCGTGCACCTCTTTGATTTCATAGATAATCTAACGGTTTTAACATTTACTAGAGTAGTTTCAAACATCTTGTGTTAACCTCCTTATTTTCAACCTGTTCTCTCTTTTCGCATATAGAACAGAGCTCCAATCACCACAACAACACCGACACCAGCTGCTGCTATGGCTATCATCATCCAGGGAATTTCTGGAGCCTGCTCGGGGGGAAGTGAAACAGGTATTACTTGAACTTCCACAGAATCGCTCACGGAATTACCGCTCTTATCATAGACTGTCAGAGTGAGCGAATGTGTTCCGACTTCCAAGTTATCTACAGTGACAACTATTCTGGAGCCTCCCCAAGAACCCTCCACTAGGACTGAATCGTTGCTGATTACCTCAAATCGATCGGGATACTCATCGGTTGGATTCCAGACGACTCGATTGTTTGTCGTACCTTCTATGAAGGCCATGTCTGCTGGACTGTCTATTGTCGGGGATGCATCATCATCAATCACAAGGACGATGACAGTATCTGATGCGCGGTTTCCATCAATATCTCTGATTACGGTCTTCAGTGTATGTTCTCCTTCTGACATGCCATCGATGTTGATTTCAAGCGTCCCAGTGGACCATGAACCCGAATCCCATTCCTCGTCGTCAAGATATGCAGTGTAGGTGTCCGGATGAAGATCTGATACCTTCCACGAGAGTGTTTGCTCTGAACCATCGACAAAAGCCTCCGTGTTGGGGGTGTTGCTGATTGTCGGTTTGGTTCCATCGTAGACATGAATAAGCACCGTGTCGCTTGCTGAATTGTCTTCAGTATCCCACACAGTAAGGACAGCCGTATGCGTGCCATACTCAAGGCCATCCACGTTTACGGTGATGTTGTCATAATTATATGCGTTGGAATCCCATGTGTCGCCATCAATAGTGACCGACCAGTCACTTAGATAGTCATCATGAGCATACCACATAATCTCGTTGCCTGTCGAACCTTCTGCGTAGTAGATGTCGGCAGGTTGGTCTATGATTGGCTCAGTGGGCAGGTACTGCATTGGATACCTATCTTGGGTATCACCATCCACATCGTAGGCTCCCGGAGGATTGTAGTCGTCCCACCAGTTCCCGGTATCGACGCCATCATCCCAAAATGTTCCTGCGTTTTCGTCTTCGCCGTTGGCCTCGTGATTGAGAGCGATGATGTTATAGTATATGTCGGGAATCGCCGGTGTATCAACATAGATTCCATAGCGATAATTCCAGCGAATAGTGTTATTATTGACCAAGGAGCCTGCATCATTGGTTATCCAGATTCCATCTCGATTATTCTCTATAGTGTTCGAAGTGACATTCAAAGCATTGATTTCAGAACTACCATAATATACACCGGTCAGACTGCAGTATCTTATCGTGTTTTCCAGTATAGTGATGTTATTTGCCTGATCCATGTAGATTCCATATGTGGCATTGAGAATTGTGTTGTTTACAATGCGAATATATTCTGATATTGGTTCAAACATGAATCGGGCCTCAGTCCGAATACCATCATCAGCTGCGTTCAGTATTTCATTGTTTGATATTGTCATATCAAACACAGACTTGATGCCCAGATTAACGTAGTTAGAATCAAATTTGCATCCATCTACTTCTGTATGATCAGAGAAACCAAGAAACAAGCCATGGCCTTCCATAGCTCTGTAATTCTCAATGGATGAATTGACAAGCTGGAACCCATCAGCATAGTATGCAATGATTCCATGGCCATACGGAAGCCCTGTTATGTCAACATCATAAACTGACGTATTCTCGCTTTGGTATATGAGCAATCCATATTCATTGCCTGTTGAAACAAGGTTCCAAATCTCGCAATTGTCGCTGTGAATAAGCTCCACCGGAACCGTAATTTGGTTGAAGGTTCCGTCGTGAATATCCATGTTGGTGCAATTGATCAAAAAGACTTGCGGCCAATCATCAGCAATTATATCCTGACCCTCCTCATGCAGACCATAGTAGACATCATTGCCGTTTACAGTATTGTTTTCAAAGAGATGCTCATAGTATCCAATTGCCAAATCTGGTTCCCAATAGAATCCGCAGCCTTCTAAGGCGTTATCTGTGATGTTGCAGTCGTCAAGTAGATCCAAGGTCATTCCTTCTCTTGCATTTGCATCTACTGAATTACCGCTTATGACCGATGTCTTCATGTCGTACAAATCGATTCCTATTTGGGTGACATCTGATACATGGTTATCATAGATTGTGACGTTGGTTGAAGAATCAACTGATAAGCCTCCCTCACAATCATCAATAACATTGCCTTGAATAAGAGCTCTATCGCTAGAACTAACGGACAATCCAGTTCCTTCGGAATAGGTTACTTCATTGTCCATGATTGATGCGTCATCAGCAACATCAACACGAATCCCGTCGTCGGTTGCATGGCTCACCGTGTCCCGATGGAGTATCAAGTTCTCTCCGTCATCGTGATAGAAACCGTAACCATCCGCATGCTCAACATTGTTATCTGTCAAAGTGAGATTTTCGGCTCCTTCCGAATGAAAGCCGTTATCTCCCGTATTAGTAATGTAGTTGTTAATGAATGTCATACTGGGACAATTGAGGGCATAGACGCCCTCCCCGTCAGAGTCAGATACTGAGGACGTGGATACCGAAAGGTTTGATGCGCTGGAGAAGTACATACCAAGACCTGCAACATCATGTACATTGCATCCTTCAATGTCAACATTACTACTAGTGATCACATCAATACCTGAGGAATCTTCAGAACTGAAGATGCTGCTCTTAACAGAAGCTCCATCTACTAGCTGTAGCAGAAATGCACGGTCAATTTCACAGCTGATTGTTGTACTCTCTACTTGCACATCAGTTCCATTGAATACACTTAGTCCCCCTCTGGCATCTATGTGCAAGTTATCGAAACTTAGGTGGTGGCACCGAGCGGTAGTTAGTTTGTACCCACCATAGAGTGTGTCTGATGAACTAGTCGTGTAATTGCAGGAGGAGAGCACGATAATGTGCCAACCAGATTTCCCATAGAGTGTGTTCTGTGTCAAGGTCAGATTGTTACTTTCAACTCCGAATACTACTCGATACTCGCTTTCTAGTCTGTTGTTCTCGAGAGAGCATCCTATCGACTGTTCTAGAAGTAACGTATATGCTACATCAGAGTTGCTTGTATGAGATTTCATATCGGCGTGCAGGATATGCGTGTTGTTGCTGTTTTCCAGATAGACGCCGCCCTGAGCTGAATCGATGGTTGTATACTCAATCGTGGCCGCTGTTGTGTTAGCAAATCTAATCGCCCACTCTAACGAACCCTGGTCAAGATAGCAGTCCCGTATCACAAACGACGCATTTGTGTTTACGATGCTTATCAAGAATTCATTCACATCATAGGTTATGTTCAGTTCGGAAATCACATACGGATCTCCAGGGGTTCCTGAACCTGGCCATCCCTGTGTTTCAAAGTCCGATGTTTCATCGATTGCAATGGGTACATGCGGTGTATACTCACCAGGTTCTAATCGCGAGCCGGGCTCCTGTGCCATCGCAAAAGGCTTCTCGGTTTGAGTCACTGATTCAGAACCTGGCAATCCAATGCCCATTACCAGAAGCGGTTGCATTACTAGAATTGTCAACATAAGAATAGATATTGCATTTCTCTTCATTGCTTTTCCCTCCTATAGTAAAGAACACCCGCAATCACAAGAACTGCCCCTCCTATTGCAGCTCCAATGATTAAAATCGTTAGAAGGTCAACCGGTTGTTGTGGTGATGTTGGCTGCGTGGGTAGAACTGTCACATTCACAGAATCTGAAGCAGTCAAACCACTTCCATCGAAGACCGTTAAGGTGAACTCATGAGTACCAACATCAAGACCATCCACATTGAGTGCTATTCGGGAGCCTCCCCAAGAACCCTCCACTAGGACTGAATCGTTGCTGGTAATGATGTAATGATCTGGATACTCATCAGAAGGCGACCAAACGATAGAGTTCCCGGTTGTATCCTGAACGTACATAATGTCCGGTGGGCTATCGATAGTTGGCCCCTGATCGTCATCAATGAATCTTACCTCCACAGTATCAGTAGCTTCGTTTCCATCGTCATCTTTAATCACGATACGGAATTCATGAATCCCAGCTTCGAAGCCATCAATATCCACTTCAAGAGTTCCTGATGTCCAGCTACCTTCTTCGAACTCACTATCATCCACATATACATGATAGGTGGCAGGATTGAGATCAGATACCTCATATGAGAGCGTTTGATCTGTTCCATCAACAAATGCAATCCGATTGGGGAGGTGGTTGATTTGAGGGGGGGTATCATCATAGACGTGAATCATGACTGTATCTGTGACATTGTTACCATCGAGATCTCTTACCGTGATTTTGGCTTGGTGTACTCCGTAGTTCAGACCATCAATATTGACAGTTATATTATCGAAATTCCAAGGTCCTGAATCCCGTACGTAATCACCTATCTCAAAAGTCCAATCTCTGAGATTATCATCAATTGGGAACCAGACTATCTCATTCCCTTCAGACCCTTCAGCATACCAAACATCCTTTGGATTGTTGATCTCTGGCTCAGTTACGATGTATTTGTAGGGCCAGCGATCCATCGATATGCCACCGGGAATATTGTAAACGCCAGAACCGGAATAATCGCTCCAATAATTTCCTCCATCAACGCGATCATCCCAATCGTCATCGCCAGTGTCATAGCCGTTATGGACCGTGTTTAGTGCAAATGTATTGTTGTATATCCATTGGTCGTTATTGGTATTCGTAATGTATAGTCCTTCAGAATTCCAGCGTATGCTGTTATTGTATATGAACCAAGACCAACAATCATCCATTCTTATTCCGTACTGATTGTCATGGATATTGTTGAAGGTTGCATTATTATTATCAGACTCCAAGCTTGAATGGATACCATATGTATTCCACATGAGATGATTGTCGTCAATCAGTGTGTTGATGGTGTATTGAAGATGCAAACCTCTTGTTGCGTTAATGAGCTCATTGCCTTGTATCACTCCATCGTCGACAGCATAGAAGCTCACTGCTGAATCAGCAATATTCTCAAAATGACTATTTTTGACGACAGACGGATTTGCGTTCTGGACGTATATCCCGATTCCGTTGATATCAGTAAGGGTGACATTATCTGCCGTAAACCCATCTGCATAGTTTGCCGTGATGGCATCATTGTCCGATGTGCCTTCGAACACAGAGTCTGCAATCGTTAGGTTTACTGATTCGTAGATAGACATAGCATGCCATTGATCCACAACATGGATACTTGAAATCTCAACCCTTTCTGAATGATATACCTGAAAAGATGACGTTGACCGTGTGAACTCTCCCCCATTTACGGAGGAATCTGAGCAGTTCACCAAGATTATTTGACCGTATTCATTTCCGTCCAGAGTAAGCCCTGATTCAGATAGAGCATAGAACAGTGGCTTTGCATTTACATGATTCCCAATGAAGGTATGATTTAGATTGGCTATTGATTGCCCACTGGGGAAATATAACCCACAGTCTGTCATATTGTTGTTTTCGAATAAACCTCCAGAGGATGTGACGATGTGAATCCCGATTGTTGAACTGTGAATAGTGTTATTCTCAAGGGTGGGGCTAGATGCATCCTCAACGAAGACACCTGTATAGGCATTTGCTATGGTATTTGCAACAAGTGATGTATTCGCATTTGTTACGTAGATTCCTTTATCCTCAACATCAATGATTTGATTGTTGCTTATTTCGGCTTCATTAGCGCTACCTGCAATCTCTATTCCAATTTGACAGTTGTAGATATCATTGGAATCAACCGTCGCATCATCTCCTGATACTCTTATTCCCACATCAGCCAGTTCGATTTGATTATCATGGGTCTCAATATTGTCTGCGTCGAAGAGCGTTTGTATTCCGACAGCGTTATCATACATGGTATTGCTGCTTATGGTAAGATTAGCAGAATTTGTGTAAATGGCCCGATTTCCAGTATTATTTATCACGTTTCCAGAAATATTTGTTCCTGGAGAATTAAAAGCATAGATTCCTGACCTAGCCGAATTAACACAAGTATTGTTGACTACGCTTCCATTTGGTATAGATTGGTGGTAGATAAAGTAATTGTCAACATCAATGATGGTATTCCTAGAAACTTCGATTTCAGAACCACTCACGAAATACACGCCATTCCAAAAGTTTTCGATGTAGTTTTCGGTGATGGTGAAGTTCTCTGCGGATGAATGAAAAGCAATACCTGAGTGGGTTGGGCTGTTTAGCAATTCATTTTCTGAGATAATTCCATTAGTGGGGTCCCAAGTCTCAATAGGAAAGGCATTGCTGTTATTAATGATGTTTCCAATTATACTTGTCCATTCATAGCTCACAAAATTAATTCCAGAAGATCCAGATTCGATAATTTCATTGTCTACTATTGTCACATTCTCTGAGAGTCTATAGTAAATTCCATCAAATCCCGTATTCTCGATATGATTTGCGTCAATGTCACACAGGCTGCTATTATCTAGCTGGAGCCCATAACCGGTTGTGTCTTTTATTGCGTTTGACTGGAATATTGTCCCATTTGATCTGAGTACAAGTGCCCCCAAACCAGTCGTGTCGATAATCTCGTTGTCGTGTGCATGAATACCGCTGCTATCTCTGAGGTATAGACCGTATCCTGAAAGGGTGTTTGATTCTATTTCAATATTCGCGGACTGAGTAATTTCCATGCTGAAAGAAGATTCTGCATGGGCATCAACGTGAGAAATAGTTGAAGCGTTCGCATTGACTGCATTGATACCATCTCCCGCTGAAGATACAGTTACGAATTCTATGTCTGCATTTGTTACATTCTCGAGGTGTATAGCCCTGCGAGCCGACAATTGCCCAAGATAACAATCCTTGATAACAAAATACGAGTCGGTATTGTATACTCTAATTAGAACTTGATCAACATTGTATGTAATGTTTAAATCTGATATAACATACGGACTGCTCTCGGTTCCTGACCCCGGCCATCCCTGTGCTTCGAAATCGCTCTCCTCATCAATGAGGATGGGCACATGGGCCGTGTGTTCGTCTGGCTCAAGGCGAGTTCCGGGTTCCTGCGAGCTAGTTGATTTTTCTTGAATAACAGGCCGTGACTCTGGTTGCATAATGGTGCCGATAATAATGAATGGTTGTATCATGAGTACTATTACGATTGACATAGCGAATACGCGGGATCTCATACATCTCCTCCTCCAATTTTCTTTTGATTGTTGTCTTGAAACACCAATTCTACCCTCAGTGGAAAGAGACACTCAGCGACTCCGGACTCACAATGCCGGTATTCCCTGACGAATGAGTATCTCATCAGGGAGACTCTTTGTTCTCTGATAAGGTAGGTTTCTGGCGTGTCTTCTGACATACACTGTAAGAACATCATGCCTAATAAATCTCAGCTGTGTTAGTATCCACGCTTTATATCCACAATATTGAGATAATCATCTCGGTCTACTGAGAATCTTCGAATGTTTTCTATCACTTCGTTCCACCTTTTCAGGTCGTTCATGGGCGATGCGCCCCGATGCGGTGAAAGCACGATATTCTCTAGCTTATGGAAATGGTGTAGCTCTTCGTCATAGGGGAACTTACGCCCCTCTTCATCAGGTTCTGGTTTGTAATCATACCAGACATCTATTGCAGCACCTCGTACGATCCCATTGTCTAGGGCTCGATATAGTGCCCCTTCGTCAACAACATCCCCCCGCGACATATTTACCAAGACCCCTTGGTTTCCAAGAAGTTCGAGTTCATCATCTCCAATAAGCCCCTCAGTCTTATCTGTAAGAGGGAATGCTATGATGAGGATATCGGTCACTTCGAGAAAATCATGAAGATTAGAAGGCGTATATCTCGTAACTGGCGTCGGCAAATCGGTTTCTTCTTCCCAGCTTGTCTTGAGGACAGAGAAGCTTAGCCTGAAACCGCTGAGGAATCGATGTACCTTACTGTTTACTGCTCCGTAACCCAACAATCCGACATGTCTTTCGCGTAGAGGTGTTGACCGAGCTTCTTCATCGCCCATTCGCCACTTGCCCTGTGCCATCCAATTGTGATGGGGGATAACCTTGTTTGTCAGTGCTAACAAAAGAGCCACTGCATGCTGAGCGGTGAAATAGGAATTTCCGTGACCGTTGATCAATGTGATGTCTCGAGACGGGTCGAGGGAACGGAACTTATCTAGCAGGTGCTGTACGCCAGACCCCGGATTGATGTAAAGGCGGAGTTTCTGGGCACGCTCAAGTAGATTTTCGCTTGGCCTCCATCCTACGATGATATCCACATCAGGAGCGTATTCCATATAATCCTCCTCGTTCGAGCTGCCGGGGAAGATGAGATTGATACCTTTCATATCTGCAAGGCCTTCGGTGATGTAATCCCGAAGTTCTTCGCGAACATCCCAAATGAAAAGAACATTAGTGGCCGAGTTTCTCATTTCAACACCTCTACAAGCGACATGTCTAGGCATCTTATTATTCTGACCATGCTCATTTGTAGATTTCTTCAGAGCAATACTCGCTTGGTTCTATCCTTGAACTCATCATATGAACTAACTAGGCCGGTATCTTCCAACAGCTCATCACGGTAGTTTGTTTCGAACTCCATGAGGAGGTTGCGGAGAGATTGTCGAAGGCCGGGTGTTTCAAGCGTAGCCACTAAAATGAATGTAGTCAGAATGCCATGCTCCAGAATGATTTTCACATCTCCATGGTCAATCCGTTCCAAATCCTTCTTGGAAGCAAGCATGTCCTGCATCAGACTGAGGACGCCCGACAACGCTGAACCCATCAGCTCAGAATCCACGCTCTGTGGATATTGCTCGAATCTCTGCGCGACTACTAGATTTCCATTCTTGTCAAGTATGAGTAAATCCAGCGGTTTGGCTTCGCTGAGTATTAATAGTCGCGGATTCACAGCGACCGAGTAGGCTACCATAAGTAAGCCAACTCCGTAGGGTATCGGCCACAAATCTCCAATCCACCTCGGCACACCCGGAGTATTTCCGAGAATAACTCCCAACGGACCGGCCATAAGCCACACGAGAAAACCTGAGAAATGAAGATGTATCTGTCTCTTGTTATCATGATGGCTTGCCAGACTCACTCGTCTACCATATCGAATAATCTCGACTATGAACGTTCCGAACGCAATCGCTTCGATTATGAGCGGGAAAAGGGCGGACCAACTCTGAGCTTCAAGTTCAGCTAGCAAAGCTGCGCCAGCAAGGAATGCAATAGCATTTGAGCGTGGCGGAAGAGACTCGTACTGTGAATAGAGCACCGCAAAGTACCAGAAGATGAATCCCCCTACAAGAAGAAGGGCGAGGAGGAGGTTGGACACCCAAATTGTTTCGCCACCGATGTTAAGACTCCAGTTCCGAAATGGCATGAAGACCTGATCCAAGTACATGTCAAGAGCCATACCCGCAAAACAAGCAATGGCCAGCACATACAGAAAAGAGGTGAGCAATCGGTTCTTCCACCAAGACCGAAAGATAACAACCATTGCAATCAGGCTAATGGCCGCAGAGCTGAAGAGTAGCGCGACAAGTGTCGGTGATGCCATTGTGAATCACGAGTTCTCGCTGATTACGGGAACTGTGACTAATAAACAGAATTCGATGATACCTCTTCAATCTTCCGGGCTTGGGAATTCATAACATGTTACGCCAAGAAGCGATTCAATCCTATCAATTGCAAGCGAGTCGTCTCCTTCCACCTCATTCACAAGACCAACTACGATAACCCCGGGAATCTTATTCCTGATGTTTTTGACTAATTGTTTCGATTTCATGACGTATTCCTTCTCGGAGTCTAACACTATGATTGTGACATTGGGATTTGCATCGGTTAGCTTTTCCTCGAAGTCAGGATTATCCTCATTCAAGATGCGGGCCTTGGATATCTCTCCTGCCCACTGAGTTGCGGAATCTTCGCTTTCACCATCTGTTTCTTGCTTCTTCAACAAATCGCTGATTTCAACGAGATCTCTATTCGTTTCACCAATTACAACAACCTTCAAGATAATCAAGCTCCGAAATTCGTGTTCCTCTTTCGAGCTGAATGGTGTATGTTCTTGGCTTCAATTAAATATGCTGAAATCTAGTAAGTCTCTCTATCTCCACACCGATTCTTAATACCGCTAATCAAGAAAATTCCGCGGTATAAAAATATCGAATATGGGCGGATTAGTAGATGCTAGGGAGATTTCCCAGCCGTGTGCTTTAACAATCTTCTTGGTTATGGTAAGGCCGAATCCAGTACTTGAGGGTCTGGTAGTGAAACCTCGCTTGAACAGATTGGAAGCATGTTCCGAGGGTATGGACTCACCGTCATTCACTATCTGCAGATGCATTCCATCTTCCGTCATTCTCTTTTTGACTTCAATGTTGTCTGGTTTACCATGCTCTAGCGCATTGTCGAAGATATTTCGAAACACTTGCAGCAATTTCGTTCTATCTGCAGGAACCGATGGAAGTTCGTCCTGTGTGTACTCGATGCATCTTGGTATAATTGTGGTGGCTACGTCCATTACCACCTCGTTCAAATCAACATCTGATTCCTTCTGAACAATCTGTCCGGCGTCCGCGAGTTCTACACTATATTTCAGCAGGCTTCCCATGTTTAACAAAATGCGTTGTGCTCTCTCGTACATCTCCTTATCATGATTCTCATGGTACAGATCCAGATATCCACTGACTTGGTGCAATCCATTTGACAAATCATGGCTCATTTCGTGGGCGAAATCGCTAAGCTCCTCTTTTTGCTTTCTTAGTTCCTGTTGTGCCTTTTTCTGTTTGGTTATATCTTGTACAATTCCAAGTGTCCACAAGGGATTTCCATTGTCATCCCTTACCACTGTTACGGTTAGATTAGCCCACACTATCTCTCCATCTTTCGCAATATATCGTCTTTCCATCTGATATCTGTCTTCGTTTTCAGAAAGCATGCGTTCTAGAAGATTGTAATCTTTACTGATATCGTCAGGATGGATGATATCAGTGATGGTCATGTCTTTTAGCTCTTCTTCGGAATAGCCAACCATTTGCTGGAATTCAGGATTGACTTCAATAATCCTGTCATCAAGACCAACCAAAGTAATGCCGACCCGCGCATTTTCGAAAACAATTCTGAAATAATTCCTTGGCAATCCCGTATGTAGAGGTAGGCCTTTTTCTGGCATGATGTAACTGATGATTATGTCTGTTGCTTTGGACGCCGCATCACACAACTTGCTTTGATTTGTAATGATGAATAGGCTGTTCGGTTCGGTAACAGGGATTTGCTGATTTCTTTTCTCATTGTCATTTGCGATCAAGATTACAACGGCACATATTTCACGCCCTTGACACATATCGCAAATATCCTGCACAAGGCGGCAATTAGATACGGGGCTATCAGTAATCACGCCAACATACTCATCATTGTCCAAAAGGGAATCTAGACTTTCTATCGAGGGTGTTTGAATGATTTCAAAGTTGAATGGTGGCTTTCCGAGTCTATTCTCTACCGTTGAACGGAGAGATTCGTTCTGGCCTACGTACAGGATTTTGCTGCCCAGTACCATTCCCTCCATGCTATATCTTCTTCAGGTGGGGCTTTCAACCTTTTAATGCTATAATGGGATATATTAAATCCTTCTGGTTTATGTGTAGCAAATAGCGTCAAAGCCTACTCTGGAGGGTCCATCAATGGAAAGCTTAAATCCTGATGGGTATTCATGAAAACAAAACGGAGGAGTTCCTAATTCAGATTCCTATTCTCTCTGGCATCATAACAGGCCTGAAAACATTCTTCAAAACACGGAGATACGTAGCGTACTTGATTGTTTTCGTAACCAGCATTTTCCTGTCTTTCTTTGTATCGTTCTTACTCACATATTTCGTAGGAACAGCAATTGAAGCTATCTTGGTGAACGTATTTGTCTATCTAGGTGCTACTGGTACTATCTACTTCATGCTTGGTTCTTTGTTCACGGGATTAGGTTTGGATAGTCTATGGATAACTCGAAGGGCAAGAGGACGAGCTACAGAATTGAAAGGTGTAGCTTGGATTTCAGTGTCGTTCTTCATTTCAGTTTTCCTTTCCTTGTTCTTGGGACCCCTAGCACTTCTGTTCTTTGCTGTTTTCTGCTGGGTAGGGTGGATTGCTTTTCAGGCATATCTTTCAGCCCGTACTAGCTTGAGATTGGCCACCATAAGTGAACCAAAGAAGGGTAGCCTGGTAATGGGGATTGGGAGCTTCCTCATCATGCTTATTGGTTTGGGTCTCATCGCGGTTGAAGCATTAGCAGCCCTTTATCTGATTCCCAATGATTTCATGGGACTTGGTACTTTCATCGAGACATTGTTTCCGATGGCCATGGAAAACATACAGATCCAGTACAATTTCATACTGATTGCCTATGGATTCTTTGGACTCTTTGGACTCGCAGTCCTTGCTGCATTTCTAAAATATGGTGGAAGAGGAGCGGCATTGAATATATCTCTCCTGACTCTATTCGTTGCCGTCTATGGCGGATACTTTCTTTTCAACATTTTGCGAAGAACTGGAGCACCAACAATGTCAGTAGTGGATATTGGCATGGCGTTCTTCTTCTTGATTTATGCTATGAGCGGCATTGGTCGAACCGTCACAGAGACTGTTGAGGAATCTCGTTCCCGCCTACGTGATTTTGGCCCGCTGTTTACATTCTTTCTTGCAAGTGGTTTCTTCTTCGTGGATAGCATAATTGCTGTTACAAGCGATGCTGGCTCCATACTGGGCCAGTGGTTTTTTGCCGATTGGAATGCTGCTGTGAACTATGCTACTTTCATATTCAGAGATGTTGCAAAGCTGATGGCATTCCCGATTGTCTCCATGTTCACTATCCTCTATTATCTGCGTGAAGAACGACTCGAACGCATAATTGAGCAAGCAAAAGTAGAAGGTGAAACCTTTGAGCGGGGCGAAGTGGACGAAGATATTCTGGAGGCAGCCCCCGAAGAAGGTGAAGCGTGGCCGAGTGAGCACGCTCAGGGAATCAAAGAAGGAAAACTTGGGCATGATTTATCTACACCTGACCCGAGTCGGCTCTCAGTGGACAGAGAGAAGGCACGATTCAAGCCGGGCAAACGATTAGGAGAAGATGAGGAAGAAGAGGAGTAGGACTCCCCACCTTGCTCAGAATTGAGAAGGATTATGAACCCTTTGAAGAGGGGAATAGCCAGTAGTATATCCTATAACCAAGGTATATCCACACAGGATAGAGTATGATTTGAAACGCTGCAAGTGCATCAATAAGACCTGCAGTGTTAACGGATTCGAAAGAAAAAATCCCAGAATTGATCATAAGGTCTTTGCCGGACGCAACAAGAGGTTGGAATGGGCACCAGAACCAGTCCATATACCACATATTCAGATACAACGAGCTGCTTGTAAACATGATAGTACACAAGCTGAAGAGGGCGAGAAGCTGGCCAATTTTTCGGCTATTCCCGGATGTAATCTTCGACCCTAGATACTGAGATAACATGGCTAGTCCAACGAGGAGCGGCGGATCAATCAGGAATGTCATTCTGAGATCGACCAATTCAAAGAAGCATTGCGGATAATGTAGCTACTGCTAAAAGGAACACAGCGATGGCACAGTTGACACAAGCACCCTCTTGGATTTCCTGCTTATCCTTTTCTGTCAGCTTGTCAGACTCAGCAATCTCTTCGTTATTTTCATCGGGCATAAGTAAATCTCTCATCTATGAAGCATATCCCTGATTGTATTAAATTTAGCCTTTCAGAGGAGCATTGATTTGCCTAAGAGAATCGATCCGGACTAGCTCTGGTATCTTCTTGTTGACGAAACAAATAACTTATGACTGACCCCTATCTATATAGAAAATGAATACTCCATTTGGTAGTGGAAGCCATGTACAACTATGCTGAGATTAGGATAAGAAAAGCAGAGCTTTCAGAAGTTGATGCTATCAAGGCCATCCTTCGAGAGGCATACACCCCCATCGAAAAAGAACTTTCACGGATGCCCGGTGCGCTGACGGAAGGATTGGATAAGATCGCAAGACACATCCAGATGGGCAATCAGTATGTTGCGCTCGTTGGCAATGAGATAGCAGGGACCATGAGAGTCGGTATGCGTGGCCAAATAGGTGTAGTTAGCCGTATGGCCGTACGTAAGAAATTCCGGAACCGACGCATAGGCACCATAATGGTGGAATATGCAGATAATTTGCTTGACCATCAAAACGCGAAGTGTGTAGAACTCGAAGTCTATGGCAGTATCGATTACCAAGTTGATTTCTATAATAACATGGGCTACAAGGAAGTGAACCGAACGGAACGGGCAGGAGAAGAAATCATCGTAATGAGAAAAGATCTTTGCGATGAAACGATTGATGAAGAAGAGGAAATGCGAATCTGAATGATGTTCCCGCACTTCTTACACACTTCCTTGTTTAGATAATGTATTCTATTGCTTCTTCGTGGAATCGAATTGATTTGCATTGTTGGTGGCTCAGAACTCTGTATTTACCGTAATCCTGTATCTCCCTATGGAATGATTTCGCAACCGTTGTTGAACTCGGGATAATTGAGTTGTTCAATGTCAATGACGCCTTGATTAACTAGTTTTTGCACTCTGGGAATACAACTCTCCAGTTCTTTGATGAGATGTTTGACGGTAGTACAGACCTTGTTGAAACCTTCTTCTCCCCAGAGACGCTGTTTGTTGGAAAATAGGCACCTTCCGCCACATACGTCGTATACCTCGCACGATGGACAGGGCTCATCGGCTGTCATAACGTCTCGTAAATCCTTAGGCTTAGTGTTGTAGATATCTCCAACAATCGAGAAGTCCCAGTCTGGTGATATCGGACATATTCCTATTCTTCCATCCACGTGAATTGCAAAGGTATCTATTCCTGAACCACATCGGAGTCTAGAAGGTTCACCCGTCAGAAGAGTGTACATAATTGGCATGAACGGAACTATCCCCTTCACCTCTCCAGATTCCATGGTTTCTACCCACTCTGACGCTAAACGCGTGATACCGGGATTGTACGATTCCTCTACCCACTTGTCGAAGTTCTGCCAGTTTCCTTCCGCATCCCAGATAACGTTCAGCTGCCAGTGAACATAATCAAATGATGGGTCTTCAAAATCAAGCAGATGGTTGACATCCCGATAGATATCGCTCTGCTGTGAGACCGTCATCCTAGCTACGACATCTCCAGGATAGTTGATATCGCGAAGCCATCTGACATTTTCCAAAACCTTATCGTAGACTCCTCTTGATCTGTAGCCGTCGGTAACGTATTTTCGGCCATCAATTGAGACGAGAATGGAATGGATTCTCTTAACATACTTCTGTGGAATCTTATTAAGGAGAAGAGCATTGGTCTGTAACATGAATCGCGCATCAGAAAATTTCTCCATCATTTCAATCATGGTTTGGATGCGAAGAGTTGGCTCCCCTCCATAGAGCATGAGCTGCGGGTCTCTGTCCTGCTCTAAGAATGAATCAATCTCATCGAGAGAATACGTTATTTCGGTATCTTCATTCTGCTCTCCCCCATGGCAATATGAACAGTTGAGATTACAGCGTCTTGTAAGCACGATATGGTAATTCATCCTTGAGAACCTTTTGTTGGTGAATTCTTTCCTTCTGATGGTTCCTAAGTAGTTTTCTTTTCGACACTTCAATTTCATTTTGTTACCCTGGTGGTAGAAAGAGAAGGCGATAATCTAGCGGAAAGGTCGAGGGTCTGGTGCCCCCTGATAGAGAATCTAACCCCTGAGTTTCTTCATAGCAACTATCAATTACGATTCCAAATTTTGTTACAACAGTCATCTTGTGATAGTAGTACTATCACCTTGCCTATTCCAAATGACCTGCAGAAATTTATGTTTGGTTCATACCTCCCCGGTGCTGTGTGAAAAGTCTTTAGCGATGAATGTGACTGATCGCAAAACAGGGAAATGAAGTTAGAAATCAGGCATCTTGTAATTTGATTGCTCCGTTTCCTTACTTCCTTGTTGACTTTTCACACAGAGCCTACCTCCCCAAAAAGTACATATGGAAGAATAACACAATCGCAACTAAAAAAGTGTAAGCCTTTTTATTCAATTATTACATTAAAAAAAAGCAATTCCGGAGATGATTATTTCTTGCAGACTGTTCCTGTTTTTGAGCCTGCAGTGGTGATATCGTTTACAGGCCTTGTTGCTTTCATCGCATTAGTATCATATGGGCTGTATAGATATTCAACCGGAGTTCGCTACAAACTATGGGCAGCAGGCTGGATGGTTTACAGTATTACAACTGCCCTCAGTATTATGATAGGTACTGCTGGTCTTGAAATAACCGATAGCTTAGCTACCTCAGGTATTCTACTAGGATCCATCTTTCTATTTGATGGAGCGAATAAACATCAGAGAGAAGGCAGTAGCTTGTTGATGTACATTCTAGCCGTAGGAATTGGACTTGCCATAGTAGGCGTTGGAATTGTACTTGATGTTTCCTATGATATTGCCTATACAGTTGTCGGGGTGCCTTCAGCCTTATCATGTTGGTATTCAGCAGAACAATTTAGAAGAGATAACGATGCGGAAAGCTTAGATTTTTGGACTGCATATGTTGGATTTGTCCTTTGGGGCGTTTCAACACTACTTTTTATACCGTTTTCATTGTTGAACCTATTGAGTGTTCACGTCCTGCTTTTATCAATTAGTGTCATGGCAACTGGTTCGGGTCTCTTATCATTCTTTATCAAGACCACGGCTGAAAATTTGAGTGCTCAACATCAGATCTCTCAATTGCTGGGGAGCATTCTAAATCATGATATTCGTAATTATGCGGGCAATCTTAATGGAGCTATTGATCAAGCTATTACCTCAGAGACTGATCATGAAATGTGGCTTGAAATGGCATCTGAGGTTGTCAAGGACATGATGGATTTTCTGGAGGAAATTCGGTACTTAACTGCAACAGTAACACGTGTACAAGCTATGGAGACCCCCCTGAATCTTGCAGGAATTCTAGAAGGAGTCTCTGAGAGAGTTATACGTGAGTATGATATCGAACCTGAGAGGATAACAGTCGAGATTGAAGAAAATGTGTACATTCTCTCGTGTAAGTTAGTCAAAGAGATGTTTTGGAATATCTTCGACAATGCATTCAAACATGGAACAAAAAGCCTCACAGTGAGAGCATTCAGAAAATCGAAGAAACATGTGATGGTAGAGATTCTAGATAGAGCTGGGGGCCTACCTACTGAGGTTCAAGATTTTCTCAACAACCCTGATTCGCTTTCTAGTCGGTCTGCGCCGGGAGTAGGTCTTGGTATCATTCTCATCCGAGGTCTTGCCGAGATTTGCGATATAACAATGGAAGCTCAAGACGTTGTTGAGGATGAACAAGTAGTTGGGACGTTGTTTCGACTGCAATTTGAACGCGGAAGCTCGAATGTAATGGGTGAGCAAACTCTAGAATAATGCAAATCCTACAAAACCCAAAACAAATCGGCATGTCAGAGTGTAAGATTTGACATGAACTGATCGACCTAGCATCCCAAACCCCATAACAATAGCTGCAGCTACCGACCGTTCAATAACGTCTGTTGAGCTTACAGCCTATGGGGCCTATCTATAGAAACTGACGAACTCTGAAAGTATCTGATAAAGCAATAGACAATTGGTTCATATTTATCGTCTATGCGCCCCATATTCTACCGCTTCTCTCTCTGTATAAATTCAAGTTAAGACAAAGGGAAGGTCATCCGCCGCAATTGCAACATGCTGACACAACCTATGAATCTCACTTTACTGTTCCCAATCTAGATCTTCAATAGAATCCCGCTATTTCTGGTATATAAATACCCGATTCCAGCAAAAAGCATCATGGATGCAAGAAAGACCGCGAAATTCTGATATACGTTGTAAGGTTCCCCAAAGAACCAGAACCATACAAACAGGACCGCCATCCATACAAATAGCAGTCCTATCGGGATGTATGGATTGATCATGTCCTTGGAGGTACCAATGGCTGATCTGAACACACCTGTTTCGATCAAAAGCACAATTAGAGTAGAAAGCAGTCCGAGTGCGAAGTTTTGTTCCCAGACATATGCGTCAGCTTGGAACCATAACCAGTAGATACTAATCACTATCCAAATGAAGAAAACCGCAGATCCAACTGAGGTCCGTTTCTTGATGTTGTCTATTGTAGGCGCAGCACTAACCCAAGAGCTGCTGTTCACAAGCAGGAGTAGTAACGTTGAGCCCACAATTACAGCGATGTTTTGATAGAGCGAGAAACCCTCCATAAAGAATGGCAGCCACAAGATTATGAATGCTAACCAAATTACTCCACTCATAATTGATACGTTAATCCGCCAACCCGTACCTTGAGAACCGGTACCACCTGGCGACCAAATCGCTCCTATGACCCCTCCTGTCACAAAGAAGGATGAAAGCACTACAGCCATGTTCTCGAAGATTCCGAACCCTCCTGCAAAAAAGAAGAGCCATATGATAACAAAAACAACCCAAGATAAGAACCCACCAAATGCAGCGTTGCTCTTGTGATGCATGCTTTTGCGCCGGC
Source organism: Candidatus Thorarchaeota archaeon (assembly GCA_046482545.1). Classification (GTDB taxonomy): domain Archaea; phylum Asgardarchaeota; class Thorarchaeia; order Thorarchaeales; family Thorarchaeaceae; genus WJIL01. The sequence goes on along the minus strand of JAWOEX010000028.1, from coordinate 173,594 downwards.
CGTGTGGTGTCATTTGCCTCACCTCAACTACATCTTCTGGGCCTTTCAGCAATTCGTCCTCTTCTTCTGAGGACTGCCTATGTGGTGTCAAATTCGAATCATCTGACAAACAACTCATCTCCTCTAGCTTTGTATGTTTCATGCATCCGAGTATATAAACTGGGCCTCTCGCAATTTCATCTCACTCGTGTCGCATAAGCATAGACGATAGTGTCAGTTGACTGGTGCTTTTTTCCGTTTCTTCTGTTAATTCCGAGTTGGTCGTAATCAATTCGTGCCATTTTGTTTCACACGATAAACCACTCGGATTCAGTATATAATAGAAAGTCACTACATGGTGTCACAATCAGTAGCCACAAATTGTGATCATGGGGTATAGAGTTACCATTTAATTTCGCGAGCCATGTTCGTAAGTTCGACAGATTCATTATCAATCATCAGAGAAGAACAAAGTATGAAGATAGCAGTGACTGGAAAAGGCGGCTGTGGAAAAACGACTATTGCCGGCACACTCGCCCGACTCTGGGGCCGTGATGGTGTTGACATGCTTGCAGTTGACGCGGATCCTAACTACAACCTATGGGTTTCGTTGGGCCTAGAGGAGGACAAGGCTAAGGGAATTGTACCTCTTCTTGAGCAGGATGAGGTCGTAGAAGAGCGAACAAAAACCGAGTGGGTAAAGGCTGTTGGAGGCTTTTTCAGGAAGAATCCACGGGTAGCAGATTTAGCAGAAAGATTTGCTGTGACTTGTCCAGACAATGTGCGATTACTTGTAGCGGGAACAGTGAATGTGGGCGGGTCAGGATGTATGTGTCCTTCAGCCGCGTTGCTCAAAGCATTGATTAGACATCTCATTATTGCCGAAGACGAAGCCTTCCTCATGGATATGGATGCAGGAATAGAACACCTAGGCAGAGGGACGACAAAGGGGATGGATGCACTTGTTGTGGTTGTAGAGCCTAGTATGAGTTCCATACGCACACTTAACAGAATCGTTGGTCTTGCGGGAGATATTGGCCACAGCAAAGCTGTTGTAGTCGGCAATAAGGTTCGTGGTGAACAGGATCAAACCTTCATCGAAGAGGAAGTTGCTGCTAGAGGTTTCTCACTTATCGGAATGATACCTGATGATGAAAATGTCCGTACTGCGGGACGAAAGGGAAGAGCTCCGCTTGATTATGCATCTGATTGTTCAGCCATCGATGAAATCCGAAAGGCAAAATCTCAATTGGATTCTCTCATTTCGAAGTAGTGCCTGTTCTTGAGAATTTGTGGGCTTGAATCTCCACCATCGTCATCCTTATGAAACGAACCCACTCATTCTTATCCAGAGTTTCGATGAAGCAGCATATTGTTTCATTATTCGTCATTATTTTGTTGATAGTGGGTTCTACAACCGTAGAAGATACAGATACACAGCCAACAGATATGGCTCGTGCACAAGGCGAGTCTGCCAAGCTTCTATCTGGTGTGCCTTATGTGTGGCAGGAGATTAATGGATTCTGTGCATGGGCGTCATTGACTAGCGCTTTGAACTATGCTGGTGTTGATGTGGACCTTCATAGCCTATTCGCGTTGACCGGTACCGGTTTTTCTTTCGTCTATATCCAGTACAACGACACTCTAACGATGTTTCCCGGAGTACTCTATAAACAGGTTGAACCGACCCAGTTTGTTGCGGACCTTTATGGGCTCAATCTCAGCGTGTACATGTCTGGAGAGTTGGATGGTGCCGAAGACCAAGCGGAAGTGTGGAGAAGCCAAGGAACAAGCGTTAGTCTTCTGGAGGAAGATTCCGCTGCTTTGGATATCATGAGAGCGGCAATTGATAGGGGATATCCTCTTGTCGTAAGTGTTGACCCTTCATGGTTGCCGACTGCCGATTATGATGTTCTAAGGGAACAAGGATTAACTGGTGGAGCTCATGCTGTTGTTATAGTTGGATATGATGACGCGGGTGGCAAGGCAACAATATTGGATCCGGGTGTAGGAGCCTTTGGAGAAAATTACAGCTATCCTGAAGACGGGCGAGGCAACTATACAGAAATCAGCTATACTGCTCTAAACAAAGCTTGGAGCAATCGGTATTACATCAGCATGCTATTGGAACCAGATGAAGGCGGTAAGGCTCCAGATTTCGGAGATCGCCTTGGGCCTTATGTGCGTGACCGCTTGCTTGGTGTGGGCTCATCATATGATCCAAATAGCGCAAGTGCGTATCTATTCGATTACGGTGGAAAGGCTTTTGAGCAGATGGCTTCTGACATGACTGCGGATGCCCTCTCGGAATATCTCAGTGTCTTCTCTGGTGCTCCTGATGCCACGGAAATCCAATCTCAAGTGTTGAACTTCATCGGGTTGGGCTTACAGACTCAGGTAACGCTACAGTATCTGTCATATCGTAACGCTCTGTCCAGTTTGCCTTCCTTTCTAAGCGAATACAATCTGTCTGCCTTTACAGCTTCTGCCGAAGAAGCACTGAACGCTTTTAGTGTGTTATCTGATAATTCCACTCTGCTATTTCCCGGGAATGTGAGTGCAGCTGAGGGGTATGTTGCTGATGTATTTCGTGATATGTCAATAGAGCTGAACCAGTCAGGTGCCCTCGAAAATACACTTGCCGTCTTCAAGGATGATTTGACAAACATCTCTAACCATCTACAGGCAATATCTGACTCATGGCTGAGCGCCGGTGAAGCGCTTGCAGATATTTGGCCAAATGACTCTCTGATACTGTATGCACCTTACCTGCTTCTCGGGATGGTGGGGCTAGTACTACTTGGCATAACTGTTTATTGGTGGTCTATGAAACGGAAGTCCAACTAGATTACTGCCTGCGTCTCAATACTGTCGCCACGACGACTATCACTACCACTCCAATGACCCCCATCGTGATCAAAAGGTCACCTTGTAGCTCATTATTCTCATCATCTGTGATGCGGCTATATGAACCCTCTAGAACAACAGCTGAGTTACCCCATGAATCAGTAGCGGTTATTTCATAGTATACCGAGTTAGCTGTTGATCGAGCTGGGATTGTTCCTTCAAACCCGGCAGCAGTCTCAATCATGGCTTGGTGCTCGGTGAAGTTTATAGAACCAACTTCGTAGATGTAGTCAAGCGTAACACTGGTCAATCGACTCTTATCATCGATAAGTACCCGAATGAGCACACTTTCAGTTGGTATTGGATCCTGGGGAACAATTGTTTTGGATTTGAGTGTTGGCGCTTGAATATCAACCTCGGGATAATAATCCGGATTTCTCTCTAAAGTCAGCGATTCTCCAGGGATAAAATCAGAAATCATGTATGGGCCTGAGCCAACCAAACTACTATCCGTAAGATTCCAGCTGTCTGGGGCCATTCCTTCAATTATGTGACTAGGAAGAATTGGCAACTCACCCAGTTTACGATATGCAAATATGTCCGGTGCATTATATGTTATACCAGCTCTGTAATTTCCTGTTACCTTTACTTTCTCAATCAATTCAGGGTTTTCTACCAGAGAATAGTTTCCATAATAGGCGAAGGTGAAGCTATAGTCTTGCGCGTCAAACTGCTTCCCATCGGTCCAATTTGCAGAGGGACTCAAATAGTACCTGGCTCTGGACTGGGTTTTGTTGATTTGAGGAACCTGTCCTACGAAAAACATCTCCCACGATGTAGCATGTCTGGGTACAGCCTCGCCATTTGGTAATGTGGCAAGAGGGCTATCGAAAACAAGCATGTATGGATTAAAGCAGTTTCGACTGATCCAGTTGTGATCTATTGTAGGGTTTCCCTCAAATGGATTGACTGATACAAAAAAATCATCGAAGAACGAAGGAAGCACTCCTATCCGTAGCTCATTTCGGCTACCAATTGGCTGAACTGATACGGGATTCCATATGCTATAGCTTCCGCTATTGGTTTCGTTTAACCAACCGTTGAAATTGTCTTCAGAATATACAGAAAGCCAACGCCCTTCAAAAAGGGGAACAACTGGGCAGAGATTTCTCACAGTTCTCATTGCATCTTGACCGATTTTTCCTGCTTGAGAAAGATCTAGATTATCATCGTATTCATCTGCTATATTGTTCAGTTCACTACTATCGATATTAGCAATATTTTCTCCCGGCACCAGCCAGTTTTCCTCTTTGAATGTAGTTGAAATCCATTCAAGGCTGAAAGGAGGAAATTCTTGGTGATAGAGTGCAAGGCTATAGGTTAGGTTATGGTTCCTGATTTCAGATTGCAGGACTGACTGATCCATACCAATGAGAGTGTTATTGATGCCAATGGCAAACAAATCATCTGAAATCAAAGATGCCGTGTCTGAGAGACCTGATACATCGGAGGGATACCACAGATTCAAACAAAGATCGCTACCATTTGGTGCTTCAACCATCCCGTCGTCATCAACGTCCAGCATCCCTGCTAGAGCCAGCATGTCTGTTGCATTGGCTAAATCGTCTTCGTAGTAGCGCCCTCCTTCTTCTCCTTCTATCGAGTATTCGTTATTCAGTGGAACGGCAAAATCCACAGCATCAACCGTACCATTCATGGCCACCTCTACAATGTCAATCTTGGAAATTCCATAGGCGATAGCCCTTCGGAGATACGTGCTTCCGAGAGGATAGAATCTCGTATTGATGGCCAAAGTGTAAATCCAGTTATCATGTGCCCACTGCTTTTCGATATTTGTGTATGAATCAACAAGTGCATAATCTGATGCATTGATGGGATGACCGTAGATATCTATCTCACCATCATTCAACGCTATCAATGCCTCTTCAATTGACTGGTATTCTATGGTCTCTATGCTTTCAACTGTTCCTTCATGATATATGCGGGGGAAATTCGAATCGGCAACATGATTCTCCATACTATGGATTGCCATGACCTGTGGATTGCCGGAGGTGAGAATCTGCATTCCCGGAAGCAGCCCCATCATTATTAGAAAGAACGCCATTATGGTGAATCTCTCACTCGTCATTGAAATCAGCACTCTGGCTCGTCATCCAAAGAATCGCAGATGCGAACTCATGGACCCAAGTATTAAGGCTGGTGTTCGTAGTCAAAAAACTGGGATAATTAATCCATACTCTTCAAGCAATATTCGTCTCAATCTTGCCTTAAGCAATTAGGAACTGGATTACCTTCCAATCGAATACCCAAAGGTTTCTGCTTCGGCATTAGCGGTCTCAATGATATCCTTCTTCTCCTTATCAGAGAATTTCACACTATAGTATGAGGGTTCGTGTAATACTCTCTGGTACGTTCCTTTCACTCTTTCGAAATTCTCATCGAGTATGTCTATATGGCCGAAGATGTCATCAATTGTATCTTCTGGCGAACCACACAACTCCGCATATTTTACAACCAACGAATTGTCTCTTAGGCTCTTATCATCTCGTGATCTATCGTCAATGTACAAATAGATATGCTTCCAGTACAAAGCCCATCCACTGATGTACGTATCCTTGTGATTCCAAAGGTTCCGAATTGATTCGACAGTATCCGAATCATCTAAGTTGATACAAATTTGCCGAGATCTCTATGCCCAATGATTTTCGTCCAATCTCGTAATAGTGGATTTTCATGCCTCAGGTTTTCCAAAACGATATCCTGCTTGGCTAGAGGAGTGACATGACTAAATGGATTTCTTACAATTACGATGTATTTCGCTAGGAAGTAGGTTGGTACGGGGAACGCGAATTTCTTTTTTTTGGGGGTCACTCTTTCGGAGATTTCTCATTGAAGCATACCACGACCTTCCTTTGATTCTTCGATATGGCTCTTCATGCTAAGATGAACAATTCCTTTCAGTTGTTGCCAGCATACTTACCTCATTCACATTTGGAGTCTTGAGATATCCAATATACCTTGTGTAGTTGCTGAAACTCCCACTCTTTGGATGAATTGTCCTATCCGTTTCGTCGCCATTAGCCTTCTTTCAAAATTGACAGCATCTTTTCTTTATCGGTCGTCGGGAGCTTGCAATTCTGATTAATGCAAACGTGAGCTGTTGGCTGCGAGTTAATGGATTCAAAATGCTTTGTGAAGGGTGCAAGCTCCGCTAGCTGTTCTGAAACAGCTGAATCGCTCTTCACGATTACCGATACAGCTGGGAAGAATTCCTGTTCGATAGCATCAATCATCTCCAGCAGATCTGAGCTAACATGGGGTCCGACTATGACCACTTCCCTTGATGGCCCGAGTAGGTAATTCAGAGCTACAAGCATCATCGTGTGCGAGCTAGGCGCCCTCTCAATTTGCCTAGCAGAGGCTTTCAAGGTCTTTTCACCCACTTTTTCCAGCTCTACGTCCCCGAGTAGTCTGGCAAGGCGGATAAAGACAAAAGATGCAACTGAATTGGCTGAAGGAATTGAACCATCAGACGTAGGCTTTTGTCTTGTTAAGAGAGATTCCGAGAAGTCTGCACTCAAGAAGAACCCTCCACCATTGCTATCCCAGAAATGTGCTTTCATGAAGCTGAGCAGTTGTCTAGCCACTGAGAGGTAATTCGGGTCATAGGTGCTTTCAAAGAGCTCCATTAAACCCCACAGCAGAAATGCGTAGTCTCCAGAAAATGCATCAATCGCTGCCTGAGAGTCACGGTAGCGATGATGCAATCCGCCTTCCTCTGTTCTTAGCTCTTCGATAATGAAGTCTGCCGCCTTTCGAGCAGCCTGAACATATTCCGAGTTCTTCAAAACTCGACCCGCTTTCGCCATTGCTGCAATCATGAGTCCGTTCCAGTCTGTCAGTATCTTATCATCTGTATGGGGGGGAATCCTTTCTTTTCTGTGGGCAAGAAGTTTCGAATTTATTGATTGAATTATTCTGTTAATTTCCTGCCTATCCCTATCCAAGTCCGCTGCTACTTCTTTGGCCTCTTTGTTTATATGCAGGATATTCTTGCCTGTTCTCCTGTGCGTAGAGTCATCCAAGTAGTTGCCCTTTTTCTTAATTCCGTAGAGCTTGACAGCAACCTTGAACTCGTGATTCTCCAAGAGAGAGCGTATCTCATCAAATGTCCAAACATAGTACTTCCCTTCTTCACCGTCACTATCAGCATCTTGAGCCGAGAAGAACCCTCCTTCATCTGATGTCATTTCTCTCAAAACGTATTCAATTGTTTCAGAGGCTACCTCTGCATAGAATCTGTCTTTTGTAGCCTGATATGTCTCGATTAGAACATAGGCCAGCATCGCTTGATCATAGAGCATCTTTTCAAAATGAGGTCGTAGCCAGTCCTTGTCTGTAGAATATCTATGGAAACCAAAGCCAATCTGATCATAAATCCCCCCTTTCCTCATCTGCTGTAGCGTCTTTTCAACCATGTGAAGATGCCTTTCCTCTCCTGTCTCTTTCCAGGATCTAAGCAGGAGCATGAGGTTCTGAGCCGATGGAAATTTAGGTGCGCTGCCAAAGCCTCCGTTCTTTTCGTCAAATGCCCTTGAGAGGCGACTTGTAGCGGCTTCAATGACTTCTCTGTCTGGTGTATCATCCTGTATTTTCTCTTGTACCTTGTTCAGGCGAGTTTTCACCTTGGCAGTGATTGATTCTATTCTATCATCTTCAGATTCATAGATTTCAGCAAGCCTTGGCAGGAGATCGACCATACCGAGCGCTCCCCGAGCGGATTCCTTCGGGATATACGTAGCGGCGAAAAAGGGTTCTTTATCAGGCGTCATGATTATGGTGAGAGGCCATCCTCCCCTACCGGTCATCATCTGAGCTACCTGCATATACAGACTGTCAATATCGGGTCTCTCCTCACGGTCAACTTTGATATTAACAAAATGCTTGTTTAGCAGCTTCGCAACTTCTTCATCCTCGAAGGACTCCTCTTCCATAATGTGGCACCAATGACATGTTGAATAACCAATAGACAGGAAAATGGGTATGTCCTTCTTCTTGGCCTTCTCGAATGCTTTGCTGCTCCAAGGATACCAGTCTACTGGATTGTATGCGTGTTGTTGCAGATACGGGCTCTTTTCGTTGATGAGATGATTTGCTCTCTTCTTCCTTCTAGCAGTCATAATATATCTCCGCTACCTTTTAACAATTGTTAACGGTTACAGATAAACATTTGCCATCAACTACGTGCCGAGAATCTTGAATGTGAAGTTGGCTTGGCTCTCCTAGTGATGCGATTATTGATATCGAAGAAAGAAGTGGGTTTCCATGGGTTTTTCTGAGCATCAGTTGAATGGAGCTAAGTACAGTTTCCAGTTATGAAATAGAAATGCTTTGAATTCTGGTGTAGATTCTCAGATTGGTAAGCAGCTGGTGGGCCCGATTCGTTTTGAGCTACTTACGATAAGTATTTGACCATACGGGCGGGAAGCGGGCTGGAATAGCCAAGCTCTTTAGGCCGATGAACGGACTGTAACTCCTGACTTGGCTCTGACAGCTTGCCGCCACGCTCTGAACCTACCCCACATGACTGGCAACATCATGGCCAAGATGAGGAACATGATGAGAAGAGTATTCACTACGAATACGTTGTTGCTTGGTAAGTTACCACTAATGAAGCGATCAAGCCAGTATCCCTGCATCACGCCAAAAAGTGTCGGTATACTCAAAATCGTTAGAGCGAAAAATGTAAAGAAGCCTCGGGCTGCTGAAGCCTGAATGAATCTGGCAAACGGACCGAGGTACGGATGTTTCTGCCAAGTGGTACCTTCTTGCACGATGAAAAAGACTACGAATAGGAACATTACAACTATAAAAGGAATGAGCATTATTTCAAACCACATTTCCGGTCACACCAGCTTTACATCATTTCCCCGACAAGAATGGCCTATAAAGGCTACGGTCTACGTTTGCGTCGAGTCTGTCACAAAAGGAAATAGCAGTAAACTGGTCTCCTTCGAATGCATTATACCAAAACTTCTTGGGATACTATAATCATACTCCTTTGTTGAATATAGCAAAGGGGTCTATCTAGCTTGAAGGTTACGTCACGGGGTTCACTAAAATTATAACTGCTACTTACACCTAACCTCATGAATACCGATGAGTAGTCGGATTAACAAGCTGAAGGCCTTTTTGTATTTTGGCGGTGCCTTTGTAATCCTCTTTGGTGGAGCAATCGTGCTGATGGCCCCGTATCACTATGTGGGGCTGATGGCTAGAGAAGGGCATGTTGGCACTTTCGAAATCTGGGACCGTCCTGGCTACTATCCAGAGTTTGAAGTATCAGTCAGCATTAACGCTGAGAATGTCAGTTCCAATATCATGTATGTGGATTTCCTGATTACTAATAACGCAACTTCCGAGACAAAAATAATCAATATGACGTTGGATGAACAAGACAGAATAGAAGATAGCGATCCGCCGAAGTATGTTGATAGAGAGACCATAGATCTGGAACCTGGGAATTACACAATACTCCTTGCCAATATTGATGGTCCAACGATTATAGACATCGGCTACAAACAGATTAGCGATTCACGTCTCTTTATCGTGACAGGGGGTTCTCTGAACATCATTGGGCTGGTGATGTGTATTGTCGGATACTGCGTGGGTGGCAATCTCTTAGGAACAGGGGAGGAAGCCATAGTCGACTGGGGCTATGAGCAGGAAATAGGAGATTAAGAGCTTAGACCGAGTGTTATGTCGAACTAATCCGGGTCTTACATAGGCTCTTAGTCTTGTTCCTCATGCAAATGATTGAGGAGCAATGAAGAACGACGACACTAACTGGCTTCTAAAGAATAAGCTTGTCTGCGATTTTCGAGGTTTTCCAATAGGTCGAGTAAAGCGAGTCTGGTATGATGAAGAGCATGGCCCATTGGTTATCGTTGAACGCCCATCAAGTACCAACAACAACATGAGCTGGGAAACCATCCCATTGCGCGCTGTGCATTCCATCAAACAGCAAATCCGCCTTAAACCGCCTAAGTTCGCTGAATAGAAACGGAGAGCATCACCATGAGAATGGAATCATCAGTTCACCTGCCGAAAAAGCTGCATCCCGTCGAATACAGCAGAGGTGAAGACCTAATCGAGCTACACGTTTTTACTAACGACACCTGTATGTTTCATGACGAAACAATGAGACTGGTGCAGAATGTAGCTCAAGAGATATCCTCTTATGGGCATAGAATCAAAGTGAGAATGCAATCTATCAAAGACTGCGAAGAACAAAACATACTTGCCTTGCCCACGCTCGTTGTTGGAAATACGCAGATTACTGGCCTCCCAACCCGAAGTGAGCTAGCTGAGATTCTTCGGGATAGTATTCCTCATTGTGGTGCTGATATTCAATAGTAGTACATTATGTCTCAGAAAATTTTGAGCAAATGAATGGAACATTCTCTCGTAGCTATTCTTCACACTCTCTGGTCTAGTAAGCAAACAATCCAATAATCTCTCTTGCGTTCTGCTTTCTTATGGCACGATTAGTTTCGATATTGAGATCAATCATGTTCATCGCTGCAGAGAGATTAGAGTATTCACTCCAGTGCTCAGAGCCATAGACAAGACTCCGGATCCCCTCGTCTTGAATAAGCGCATCAAGAAAGACTCGAAGGGGAGATTCAACCAAGCGCGGGAGGGTAACTGATATTTCCAGCCAGATATTCTTTCTTCTTATCATGGGCAAGACATTATGAAAGCCAAATATGCCTCCCATTTTCAGGATAACGAAATTGCCCTTTTCATGTGTTCTAGATACTTCATCAATAAACGATGCAGTTTGGGATGTTACTGCGTCTTGGCGGAAAAAAACAGGCAAATCGAATTGGATTGCTTTCTGGATGAGGACATCTACTGCTGGGTCATTAGGATGGTACTGCGATTCGTCAAGAACAATGGCGATGCAACCCTCATCTTGGTATCGACTAAGCTTTTTATCTGCGCGGTCCATAGGTCTTGGCGGTATGGAACAGGCCCAGAAAAACCGGTCTGGATATATTGCTGCGGCTTCTTTGTAAAGACTGGTCGGGATATTGGGCTCGACAGGTGTCAGCACCGCCGTTTCGATACCAAACAGGTCCATGTACCGTACATGTGTATCCACGACTTCGGCTAGATTGTGCTTATCCACCTCGGTGTATTCCATTCGGTTTCTTCCCAAGTGGGTGTGGATATCGGTGGTCATATGCCCTACTGGGCGCAATGATTGATAAACAATGTGTGTAATACTGTAATCGAGTCGTGAATCACTTTGAATGAGTCTGAAAAGCCTACGAGTCTGAAATCAAGTCTGAAATCACTATCCGCCGAGGCAAATGAAGACTCCTACATGCTTATGGAATATCTGGGGCCTGTGGTTGACGGCTGCAAAGCTGCAATGAATGTCAGTATTGAAGATGCCACAGCATTGGACAGTATGTCCGATTCCAAGTTTGAGCACTATATGCATCTGGCTGAGGATTCCTTTCGAGATTTGGATATCTGTTTCGAGACAGTAGATACGTCCCAACAGTACACTTTCGCGTTCACTGGAGGCGAATCAGTTGTGTACAAAGGATGCACTGATTCAGATGTGAGAATCAGATGCCCTGAAGAACCTCTCGTGGAGTTACTGGATCCTGATTCAAAGCTCTTGCCTGTCGAAATTCTGGGCGACGAATTGATTGTTACTGGAGAGACTCCCTCTCAAGTCATAGAAGCTCTTGGTCTTCTCTGCTTACCCGCACTCTTACGAATGGCGCGATCTGGAGTCGACCCAACATCCCTACTTTCGGAAGATGCTGATTCCGTCATCATGGCTGCTGCTTCTGATCTCGCAACCAAGATGGTTAAGAAATGGATTGATACCCGGATTCAATAAGCTACTCCAGCCCGTGATATGGGAAGACCATCTCTCGCACCCGTCTCAGCGTCCTCTCCAAGTCCAGCTCAATCTTGTCTCTGGAGTTGTACATTTGGACAACCTCTTCATCATCTCGCATAGACGTTGGAAACTGGTCAAATCCCAGATTTGAGCACTCTTTCTTGAATCTGGGGGGAATATCTGAAGTAATACCTTGCCCCAGCATTATTGAGAGGAACAAGGTCCAAAGGCGTGCAACGTTAATCGGGTTGTAACCTCCACCGCCGACCGCTAGCCATCCCAAGTTACAGTATTCTTCCTGCAGCTCCTTGAGCTTGTTTAAAACAACCTCGTAGCCATATGTCGTATATGCCAGATGCGCCAATGGATCCATATAGTGACCGTCGACTCCCAGCTGGGTGACCAGAAGGGCAGGTTCATATGACTCGAAAAGGGGAACAACAACTTCTTTCAGCACTTTGATGAGCTCTGATGAACCAGCACCTGGTAGGAGCGGAATATTGACTGAATAGCCAAGGCCATCACCACCGCCTATCTCGTAGACGTATCCCGTTCCTGGAAACAAAGTCTTCCCAGTTTGGTGTACTGAGATAGTCAGCACGTTCTTTTGGCGATAAAACGCGTTTTGTACACCATCACCATGGTGAGCATCAAAATCGAAGTATAGTACTTTGCAGTCTTTTTTCTGTAGTAGATGTTTAATGGCGATGACGACGTCGTTGAATATGCAGAATCCAGCAGCTTCACTCCTCTGGGCGTGATGAAGACCCCCAGAAATACAGAATGCCCGTCCACATCCCTTTATTATCTGCTTCATCCCTTCAAGGGTTGCACCAACGTAACGTGATGCCGCCTCGTAGATTTTGGGAAATACAGGATTATCAGCAATACCAAGACCATAGCGCGCATTTCTGCACTTCCCAACACTACACTTCTTCACCGCTTCAATGAAATCGCTAGTATGAAACAGCTCTAAATCGCTTCTTGAAGCTACCCGCGGTCTGATAACCTCTACGTACTCAAGCAATCCCTTCATTCTGGTGAGCAGATAGGTGAGCTTTAATCGTTCGGGTTTGAGTGGGTGAGTTTTGCTGAACTCGTAGTGGAGGAGTTCGTCAGAGTACGGATAGGCTAGTTTGTCTGGCATTTCATCCTCACGTTACCGAGACTGCCCTTATTTTTTGTGTAGTAGCTGCCCGTGTCACATAGGAAGAACTTGCTCCTATTATGATAATCTCTGATGCCGACTTTGACTGAGGGGTGACCTAGGAGTGGAGTAGAGGGCGACCCATACATCATTGAGGGATCGAACATCACGTCTCAAAGGTCTGAATCAGTCTCTTTGATACCCGCCTCTACTTCGATATCACGAATTGTCTGATTTTCTCAACTAGTTCTTCCAGCAATGATGGGCGTCGATACGAGCCTGTGCAAGAATTCCATCCGAGATGACTGCTAGTTCCCGGGTATCTGGACAGCCACCAAGTGTAGTCAAATGGCAAGAGCTCTTCAACATGTCGAAGGAACTGCAGATGTCCTTAGCGCGAGTTTATATTGTCTGGGTAAAACTTCATTTCCAGGATATAAAGTGGGTAAATGCAATTGCGGAGATTCTGAACATCACAAAGAGATGTCAGAGGAAGCGCGACTTGAGCATCTTAAAGAGTGCCTTGGCGACGTAATTGAGAGGATGGAATGCATAAGAAGCGGTCTTGACGAGATTGGAGCCACAAGATAGTTCATTCATTTCAACAAAAAAGTGGAGGATATCTATTGACTGATACTGTGATTACAATTGATGGATTGACAAAGGATTATGGCCCCCTCAGGGCTGTTGATCACGTGAGCTTTGAAATTCGGAGGGGGGAAGTCTTTGGTCTTCTGGGACCTAACGGCGCTGGGAAGACGACTACAATAAGAACGATGACGGGTCTCATTCCCCCCACAAATGGTACAGTCAACATTCTTGGAATGGATATTGAAGATACCCCCCTCAAAATCAGAAGGAGAATCGCAGTTCTCCCTGAGGAGGCGGATGTGTATGTGGACATGACAGGTGAACAGAACACTCACCTATTTGCCAATCTCTATGGCCTCCCTAGAAGTACCTATGAAAAAAAGGCTGAACGTCTTTTGAAGCGGATGGGGCTATACGAGAACCGGAAAAAGAAGGCAAAATTCTATTCAAAAGGAATGCGGCAAAAGCTAAGCCTCTGTATGACACTCATGTCCGACGCTGAAATTATATTCCTAGATGAACCTACCGGAGGCCTAGATGTTGACAGTTCAAGTGACATCCGTGACATGGTTCACGAGCTAGCCTCCAGTGGTATTACAGTGATGCTAACGACACATAACATGCAGGAGGCCAATGAGCTGTGTTCTCGAGTGGCAATCATGAATCGCGGCGAGATTGCAGCGGTGGACACACCGACAAACCTTCGGAAGGCATTCACTGAGAAACAGAGTGTCGTGGTCGAGTTTTCCGAGCCTCTTGAAATGGAACTGTTGGAAGGAATTTCGTCCGTAAGCGAGGTCAGGGTCTCAGGTACCCAGACACGATGTTTCACTCCTGAACCCGGGGCTGTTCTCATGAAAATCGTCGAGGTTGCTAGAAACCAGGGGGTTCGAATAGTGGCTGCGAGCACAGAGTCGGCAACGCTTGAAGAAGTGTTCCTTCACATAGTGCGAACTCATCGAGACTAAGAGTTGATATGATATGAAGATTGATTCTCCGGCCAGTTTACGAAGCATTCTCACAATAGCCCGCAAAAATATGACCGTATACTATCGCAGAGGTCCAACGTTGATATTTGGTCTTCTCTTCCCTTTCTTTTTCTTCCTTTCATTTGTTCTAGGCCGAAATGTCGAACCTGCGCAACTGATGCCTGGACTATTGGGAATGGTGGTCTTCTTTGCGTCCACAGCCGTTGGCCCTGTCATCATACCCACGGAGACAAGGGGGCACACATTGGAGCGTTTGGTGACACTACCTGTCCCCTTCTGGGCTATCCTGTTAGGTGATGCGCTATCATCAACCATCTTCTCGCTCATCTCTTGTGCGACACCGATCATCCTGGCTCTCCTAGTAGTGGAGATGACACTCTATGACATTGCACTCATGTTAGCAGGAGTCACAGTTGGGTGTGTGTGTTTCTCTTTCTTTGGATTATTGCTATCCGCTCCTGCAACCGACCAGACATCCACCATAATGATGCTGTCGACCATGGTCAAGTTTCCGCTTGTGTTTATCAGCGGAGTTTTTGTTTCTCTTGAGACCATGCCTGAGTTCCTATTGCCCCTAACACTGCTCTCACCACTGACCTATCTCGTTGATATTCAGAACACTGCCATGTTTGGCAGAGGTTTCGTGTCGCCATTTGTGAGTTTGGTCGTGATTACTTTGGCAGCGATAGCGCTGTGGCTTCTTGCCTGCTCAGTCCACCAACGGACGCTTCAGGAGCGCTTCTAGCTAGAATCGGTGGAGATAGGGTACATCTCCACCTCTACAAGCGGATAAACGAGCATGATGCACTCATTCCAACAATTTGTGCAGATTACTCCAGAGCATAATCTCAGCCGCTTTTGCTTAGGAATTACTAGAAACCTCTTCACTTCAGTCATAGGGTGAATCCTTTGTCCGAGGACCCATCCGCTCCACGGAGATCGCCACAACAACTAGAAACCCCAGTGCCCACCGGTCTTTGTCCTGTACTTCCGCTACCCCGGTACTCTCTCGATATGCGCATCATCAGAAGCAATCAGATTTACTCAGAAGAATCAGGGTTATCTAGAAGAATTCCCGCAACAGAAGTCCAATAAACACTCCCAGAAGGGATGCCATGCTCACGAAAAAGAAGTATCCAGCGGTTATGGCGACAGCGGAAATGAAGAAACTCCCTATTCCACTCGTTGGGTCATAGAATGCGGGGCTGATGAGAAACAGGACGAATAAAATTGCGAAGTATATTGCAGAGAGAAATCCACCGATCAGAGCCCTGCCTGCCCTGGGCAGTAACAATCCAACAGGAATAGCGGCGAACATCGGCAATACGAAAATGAATACTTGACTTTGGGCGATAGTACCTGTTGTTATCCTAGCAAAAATAGCAGCATCAGCAAGTCCTACTATTATCGGTGTTATAACAAAAACGAGTAAATCTCTTCGATTCTCTTCCATAGAAATTCCAAGGAAGTTTACGATGGGCTTTCCCTTTTTCGTTGGTGCTTCTGGAAGGGGCTTTGAGATTCCAGTCCTTTGTTCTCTTTCATCGGCCTCCTCTAGCCGATATGTTTCATCATCATCCATAGATGAATCCCTTTGTAAGAGATGCACGTCTCTTGGATAAAGGCTTCGCATGGCGCAAGTTTTCCTTTCGTATGCATGTATACGTTCCTAACTGGCTATAACCAAAACCGCTATGTATGGTGTATTAGTTGGTTTCTCCGGAGAATCACCATGGCGAAAGATCAATCCAAGCCGGAACATGGATTAGATTCAGATTCACCTGAAGCTAGAGCGACTCAGAAACGAAAATTGGAGCACATCGAGATTTGTCTTGAGGAAGATGTTCAATATACTCGACCAACGCTTCTGGAAGACGTTTCATTCATTCATAATGCAATTCCAGAGATTAGCAAAGACGATATTGACTTGACAATCGATTTCATCGGTCTTGAAGCGGCAGCACCAATCGTGATAGCTGCGATGACTGGTGGTCACCCCAAAACCTACACAATAAACAAGCGGCTTGCCGAAGCTGCTGAAACAGTTGGCTTGCCCATCGGTGTAGGAAGTCAACGTGCGGCTCTGGAGAATCCATCGCTCGAGGACACATTTAGAGTTGTCAGGGAATCAGCACCTTCTGTCCCGATAATTGCCAATATAGGCGCGACCCATGTTCGTAACGCGTCTGATGCAGTCAATATGATTGATGCTGACCTGCTGGCGATTCATCTGAATACCTTACAAGAAGCGGTCCAGCCAGAGGGTGATTGCGATTCACGTGGTGTTCTTGCAAGCATAAGAGAAATAGTAGATGCTGTAGAAGTCCCCGTGATTGTCAAAGAAACAGGCGCAGGCATATCCGCCGATGCAGCAAGGTCTCTTCAGGAGGCGGGAGTAGCCGCTATCGATGTTGGTGGTGCTGGTGGGACAAGCTGGTCTGCGGTGGAATACTATAGAGCCTTACGAGATGGGGATTCTACAAAGGCTCACTTGGGCCAGGAGTTCTGGGACTGGGGCATTCCAACGGCCCTGAGCCTCATCATGGCTTTGGAAGGTACTGAGATTCCGATTATGGCTACAGGAGGCATTAGAAGCGGCCTTGATGTGGCCAAATGTGTTTCGCTAGGAGCTGTTGCGGCAGGATTGGCCCATCCATTATTAGATGCGGCTGTAAGAGGAACCTCCCACGACCTCGTCGAACTACTGGAGCAAATGATCGAATCTATACGAGTCAGCATGTATCTGATTGGAGCGCAGACAGTAGAGGAGCTGAGAAGGTCACGATTGATTCTTGGCGGGAGCCTATTCGAGCTCTTGAAAGCTCTAGGGCTTGATTATCGCAGCTATATGCACATCTACTGAATATCTTACAGTTTAGTTACTGATGTGAGTCATAGATGCCCTATGCGTTGCAGGAATTCGGAATGCTGTCTGATACCATTCAGCATTTGAACTGCCTCTTCAATTGTGTCACCACACGGAATTCCGTTAAGCTCGAATCCCCGAATTATGACCTCATACTTCCTGAGATTTGGCACATAGGCTACTACAGTTTTATCGTGTTCTTTTGCTACATTGGCTACTTTCGCACCTATTTGCAGCGATATACCGGGTGCATATGGTAACAGGAGGAGGAGCGCAGCATCAATATACTCGATTTCCAACATAACATCCAGAACACGCTCATAATCAATATCGGAAGCGCTACCTGTGAGATCGCACGGATTGATAAATGACGATATATCTCGATAAGCGGGGGTCATGGCTTCTCTCATGGCTTCTTGGTGTTCTTTGCGGAAACGCGGAAACTCTAGTCCGTAGTGTTCAGCTTCGTCTGAGGCGATGACACCGTGCCCACCACTCACGCTGAGAACCCCCACTTTTGGTCCTCTCATACGATTTGGCTTGAACGAGAACACTTTCGAATATGCCATGACTTCATCTTCATCTACAGCATCGAGCACTCCATATTGCTTGAATGCCGAGACGGCAATTCGATTATTGCCTGCAAGAGAAGAAGTATGGCTCTGTGTCGCTCTTTGGCCCGCGTCTGAATCCCCTCCTTTGAGCACAATGACAGGTTTCTCAGGAGACACCTCTCTACATTTCTTAACAAATTTTCTCCCACCGCTTGGGCTGAATCCTTCTAGATAAGCGAGAATCGTGCTCACTTCCGGTTTTGAACCAAAATGGGCTACTAGGTCAGTGACATTGGTTTGTGCTGCATTTCCAATTGAAACGGCTGCGGCTATACCAACGTCGCGGTGAGCGAATTCTTCCAGTCTTTCAATGAGCCAACCACCACTCTGAGATACTATCGCAACCGATCCTTTACGAGGTCTAGCTACTCGCTCAGAGGGCAAAAAGAACGTATCGAGCATGTTCGGAACATAAACACCGATGCAGTTAGGTCCAACCATTGTCATTTCGTACTTATCGGCAATATTGACAATATCATGTTGCAGAGTCTTCCCAGTCTCCCCAGTTTCACTGAACCCACCAGAAACCACTATGACCGCCTTTATCCCTTTCTTTCCGCAATCTTCAAGCGCCGAAGGGACATACTTAGCGGGGATTGATATGACCGCCAAATCAACATCCGGCGCATCGCCTATTGACTTGTACACCTCTCTACCTTCTACTTTGCCGCCCTTAGGATTGATGGGATATGTTGGTAGGTCGTTTTCGAAAGCGAGCTTCCTGAAAATCACTGAGCCTGGTGAAAATGCATTTGTTGTTGATACTCCGAGTACAGCAGCGGATTCAGGATTGAGCATAGTTTCCAGATTTAGCATGGTTCATCCTCTTAATGTATTGAGGTTTCTATGAAACAGTTCCTTATATTAAATGCCCCTCCTAACCTAGAGAAAATTAGTCGGCGACCACAAAACAGCTGATGAATATGCGCCTCTCAAGCAGTATACTTAAAGAATAGTGACCTCATGACCATAGTGATGATTGACGCAAGAGATTTCCTGACGTTCCTACTCGAGAATGGCTTTTCATTTGGCACTGGCGTGCCTTGTTCATATTTCGCTCCGTTGTTAAACGAACTTGGCGAACTAGACTCGGTCAAATACGTGCCAGCCACAAGAGAGGACGAAGCAGTAGGAATTGCCTCAGGAGTGGCGCTAGGCGGCGGAAGGGCCTTTATAGTAATGCAAAATTCAGGATATGCCACAATTGGTGATGCGTTGACTTCTCTCGCTCAGCTGTATAAATTGCCAATGTTACTGATTGTCAGTTATCGAGGCCTCAAACCTGATAATGGCTTTCCTGAACACTCCCTAATGGGTGAATTGACTGAAGATGCATTGGAGTGCTATCGTGTTCCGTTCTGGAATCTTGAAGAGAAAGGCTGGCGACAGACTCTGGAGAAAGCAATCGTCAAACTAGAGGAAACATCGAGACCTGTAGCTCTAATAGTAAGGAAGGGAGTAGTGGGATAACCATGTATGGCTATGAGATAATCCAAGAGATTGCACAATTCCTAACTGGAGATGACGTAATAGTCAGTACAAACGGAAATATTAGCAGGCAAGTCTATCATTACTTACCGCGACCCCAAATCTACTTGCGGGGGAGTATGGGATTAGGGATTCCAGTTGGTCTAGGAGTGGCACTATCCTGCCCTGAAAAACGAGTTCTCGTTATTGCTGGAGATGGCAATTTGTTGATGGGATTAGGCTCTCTAGCAACTACTTCTTTCGTGCGTCCGCGGAATCTGAGGATTCTAGTCCTCGATAATAACGAATATGCTACAACAGGGCATCAGCAAACTACTTCTGAGACTCTCAACTATCCGTCTCTGCTTGAAGGCTTTGGGATCGCCAATCTTGAGCCTATTCAAAGAAACGATTCTGTAGGCGATGTCAGAACAAAAATACAGGCGCTCCTAGCTGCGTCTGAGTTGTGTATCCTTCCCGCATTGGTGAAATCCAATCCACCCACTCTAAGCAATATCCCGTGGCATCCGGAAAAAATAGCAGCATTTCAGAGGGCGACCGAGCATTAAAGCCCATTGCCCCCTAAATCGACACAGCAGGTGAATCTGATAGTCAATTACTTTGCCGGTGTTACTCCGTCAAACGCAGAAGCTAATCGCTTACCGCCTGATTCTAGTTGTTATTATGAACCACCTTGTGTGAGTGATTGAATCAGCGAGAGCAATGGTGTGAGTACATATTCCACTCTTGACTTGATTTGCGTATAGAGCCTTTCCAGAGTCTTCTTCCCTCTTTCCGTGATTCTGTATTCGCGTCGACGCCTACCTGAGTCTTCTTGCTTGGAGATTACTAGTTCCTCTTTCTGCATATTACGAAGCTCTCCATACACAGTACCGGATTGTATTGGCACGTATGAATCTATGAGCTCAGAGCTCAGCTTCATCAGATCATACCCTGAAGAGCCCGGATTAGCCCATATCTCCGAAAGGAGTATTGCCCGAACTAAAGGCAGCGGATCTAGTGAATCTGTTGGTTCGCTGTTACTTGCGTCATTCATGCCTCGTAAATTCCTCTGATTTTCAAGATGAAACGTTCTCCGTTGTCTTCCGGAAAGAGTTAGACGTGAATCAACTGGAACTAGCTAGGATTGAAGTGAGGGCAGCTGTCCAGCCACTTAGCAGCAGCACCACAAGACCAAGGAAGAGGTTTACAATCAAAAGAATCGCTGTAATTCTCGGTTGTCCAGGTTTCTCTTTTGTTTTCTTAGCAGATGTAAGCCAATTTCTTAGGAATGTAATTATGATCATAAGGCCTACTGTCACGTGTTTCAAAGTGAGTATGAATGAATACTGATTTGCAATAGAAAGATAGCCTTGGAAAAGGGGAGCGAAATTGCTCATCAAGACTCCAGTGACAAAAAGGCCCAAGATACTGATACCTACTATCTTATTCACGCGTTGTTGTATCGCCGACAAGAGCTTGGATCTTCCTGGTTTTTCAGTATTCTTACGAATAGCGGGCATTACGCAAATAGCCAGCATCAGCATGCCTCCAATCCACATGACTGTGAATAGGTTATGGAAGAATCGTACGAGAACCAAAACGATTAGATTAGCCATATCATCATCTCCATATGTAGATTGTCTACATATTAATCATCTAGATACATGAATCCATATAAATACTCGGTTAACAAGTGTCCTGTGTGAAAAGAGAACAGAGAAGTAAGAATCTGAAGTATTCAAATTTGAAAATGCCAAATCTCTAAATATTTCCGTTTTCATGCCTAGATATATTCATAACTACAGGCTTTTCACGAGTGACTCCAATAAAACCCCAGACTCAAAAGATAAATGTCGCCTATGTCTAAAAACAACAGGCAGATTATTTTGACCGACTTGAAGACTGAGGTTACTAGGGTCAGCGTCCTGTTAGATGGTGCTATAGTAACCAGAACCGGCAGTACGAAACTTGAGACTGGCTCGCGTGAGATTTGGATGCGGGGTATAACCATCGATGCGTCAAGAGACAGTTTTCGAGTAACAGGAACGGGGGCAGCAACAATCTCCAATTTCGAGGTGATTAAACAAACCAAAGTTGTCTCCCCTGAAGCAGATGTATCTGTTCTGAGAGAAGAGCTTCGAGGTCTTGAGAGAAAGCTGAATGAAATCGATGATCAAATCGAGATTAACGAAGCCCGGTTAAGTGTGGTGAATGCTGTTATTGGTGACTTTTATGATACATTTGGCCGTACGTTCGCCGGAGGAGAAGTGGGAATCCAGAAACTCACTGAGATGGAGGCAGAGTCTCTGAAATTGATTCGAGCCATTAAGGAAGAGCTCAATCATTTGTCAAAGAAAAGAAAGGACGTAATCAGCCAAATACAGGTTCTCAAGCATAAGATCGCTGACAAGTCGGCGGAACAATTGACCGAAAACACGTATGAGGTACGAGTCAATCTTGATGTACAAGAGACCACTAATATTGTGCTGAATGTTTCTTACCAGTGCTCTTCTGCATCTTGGGAGCCAAACTACGATATCAACCTAATTGAATCCGAAGCAGAAGTCAGAAGGATTGCAGTTGTTCATAACCAAACTGGTGAGGACTGGCAGGATATTGATCTGGTTGTTTCGAGTGCAAAAGCAAGGCCGGTAGATGCGGTAGAAGGAAGACCCCTGATTCTGAGAGAATTTGTTCCAAGGCCATCGAAGAAGAAAATGGCGGCACGTGGAGGTGGTGTCAGGGCTGCAATGCCGGCAGCAGAACCAAAGAAGGCTGCAGCTCCCCCTCCGGAAGCTGAAATGGCAATTGAGGAGGCTGAATTCCAAGAAGTGGAAGGTGGCATCTCACGCTATGAGCTTCCTTCTCCAGTCACTATAGAAGCGGGAGAGAAGAAACCTGTAGACCTAAGTACTGAGAAGCTTGATTCAAAGACCATATACTACTGGTATCCAGATGGCATGATGGAAGTTGTAGCAGAGAATGAGGTTGTTAATGGAAACAGTGCCTTGATGGCCGGAACGGCCAAAATCTACGCCGATGGTGAATATGTTGGTGAAACAAGCATACCTTTCACTTCACCTCGCGAGAAGAGGACTCTTGGGACGCGGATCGCACATCACGTCAAAGCTGAGAAGAAATTGATAGACAAAAACATTGAGAAAGCTGGCCTGACTAGAGGCAAGCTCAGAAGGGAATACGTGTATCGGCTGACGATAGAGAACTTATCCAAGAGAACTATCGAGATTGAAGTGGTAGATCGCATTCCCCACAGTAATGAACCCGACCTTAGAGTTAAAACTGACCTTAAGAAGGTTAATCCGGACAAACATCGCTTAGGAGTATTCACTTGGCATCTAAAAATTCCAAGTGAGGAGAAACACATCATTGAGTACGAGTATGTGATAGAGTGGAAACGAGGCAGAGCGGTTTATCCTCCTCTGCCCTAGGATGTGAATGATTTGGCTACGATTGTAGAAGCACCAGTTGAGAGAGTCACGGTATTTGTAGATGGGGCCCGAATAACAAGAATGGGAGAAGCATCACTTAGTCAAGGAAAGCAGGAAATCGTAGTAGGTGGAATAACACACTTTGCTGAAGACGATAGCTTCCGTCTGAAAGGGACCGGGAAGGCAACTATCCGTGGGATAAAGGTAGATACGCGCAAGGAAATCTTTCAGCCAGGAGGTGATACAGAGACGCTCAGAAACAAGCTAAGAAAGCTCGAAGATGAGAGAAACGGCATTAGTGAAGAAATTGCCATCGAAGAGGGGCGGATAGAGCGTCTACAGATTATGCTAAATACTTTCTCTGAAGAGTTTGGGAAGCGATATGCATTTGGTGATAGTGAAATCAGTGCAATGGCAGCCATTGATGAGAAAACCACCGCTATGCGTACCGAAGCACATGCAAGTCTCCGAGAGTCAAGGGCAAAAATGAAAGAGATTGATGCCAAGATAGCCGCAGTCAGATCTTCTTTACAACGAATCGAGGGAGAACGAAAAATAGAATCGACAAAAGAAGTGAGAATAGGCTTGGACGTAGAAGAAGAATGCGTCGTTCACTTCAAGGTGACATATCAAGTTCGGGAAGCTCGATGGCTACCTCAGTATGACATAGACCTCATGAGCAATAAAACCGCCTTGAAGAGACTTGCTCTGGTATGGAATCATAGCCTCGAAGACTGGGCTGAAGTAGAACTGACAGTATCAACTGCGTCGGCCAAACCTGTAAGCAGAGTCGAGGCTGACCCCCTCTACATCCAGACCAGGCGATCGGATACGGAAAGACCTCTCGATAGAGTTGAAGATGTAATCGCGCATATGGAGAAATCGTACGGAAACCTTGAAGAAATGAGGACCACCTCTGCAAGAGTTTCTGAGACTGCAAGCGGAGGTATGGTGTTTCAAGTTCCCGGAGAGGTGTCGATTCCTGCCGATAGGGACCAGCATCCAGTCACCTTGCTCGAAGAGGAATTTGACAGCGAAGAAGTCTATTATTGGAACGCATATGCTATGGATGAATTTGTCATTCAGAATCGCATCATCAATGGTGACTCGCTAATCATTCCTGGAAAGATGAAGGTCTATTCTGACGGTGACTTCCTAAGTGAAACTGCAATTTCGACAGTGGCTCCGCGGGAGGAATTCTATCTGGGTACCCGAGGAGCGTATGACGTGCAGGGTGAGAAAAAGATGCTTGAGAAAGAGACTGAGCGGGCTGGATTAACAAGAGGCAAGAAACAACGGGAGTACACCTATCGGTTGGAACTCGAGAGCTTTGCCAAAGAAGCTATCAATGTACGAATCATCGATCGTATTCCACACAGCGACTCAGATCGAATCAGCGTAGAACTCGAAGATGTCAATCGCGAGTACAAGAGCATTGAGCTAGGTGTCATAGAATGGGAGTTTGAAATTCTTGCCGAGGAAAAGACCGCCATCGATTATACCTACTCGGTTGAATGGGAGAAGGATACACAAATCACGCCACCTCTTCCATGAATTCCGGCGGATGTGGAGTGCAAATCAGTCACGGGAGGAATTACGCTCGGTGCTATCTATAGAGGCCTAATATCCAAAAGAATGATGCAGACATTTTATGGTTTCATTTGAGCGAGTACTTCTCTGAATCTGTGCTCAGCTAGGAGAGCGAGCTCAAGTTTGCAGAGGAGCTTGGATGTTTCAGCATAGATGATTTGTCTTGTAGCATCAGTATCGGTCTCTGCATTTCTGAGTGTTTCTTCACACCGTTGATTAAGCCGCTTGATGATACGCTTCTCTAGGTCTGGTCCGCCCCAATCAAAACTATCAAAAGTAGTCTGGGCTTGAAGCACTTTCTCCCTGACATTAACATCCTCTTCAACCAGAACGGGTTCTACCCCTGAGAAATATATCGCAACTGCGCGTTCAATTCGTTCGAGCTCCTCTGGCATAAGCTCCTTTTCAGGTGGTCGTTTCTTGTGAAGGTCTTGAAGCAGTCTAGCTCCTGGTGCCTCCGTGAGCAAGCCCCGTATGATTCGTACAATAACTTTCGCCGGTATTTCGATGACATCGCCGATGTATGGCGAATTTGATTTGTACCGATGGAGTTCTTTCAGGACTTCCAGCCAGAATGCAGGCAGTAGAATGTGGCACCGCTTAGCGTACTGGTTAATCATACGTTGAGTGCTACCGATAAGCCCCCATTCGTCATCTTCTATGTCAACTCTTCTGTATGGTTCTTCCTCTGGGGGCTGGATTTCATCTGTGACTTGGATCGCATCCGAAGTGGATGAAACATGAGATGCAACACGCTCTGGCTCACGCATGGTTTCTCCTTCCAGTAGAGAAAGGATTTCCGTAGCAGGTCTCCCTCTGATTCTTGCAAGCTTCTCGCGTTCAGCCAGTCTCGGTAGAAGATTCTCAATTTGGGATAGCCGCTTTATGATGAGACCCATAATGTTTGCTTCCGAGTCAGAAATACCATTTGCGGTTGTAGCGTTCTCCATCCACTTTCTTGTCCGCTTGAGACCTTGCGTTAACGAGTCGACCCGGTCGGGGTCTATTCTGCCCTCGATTTCCGAGCTGAGGAGGAAGTGTATGAGGGTTGAGTTCAGGGTCGAGATAACCAACAATCTCTCGACGAGTTCATCTGTTCGTAGGGGTTCACTCACTCAAAGGTTCCTCCAAAGTAGTCATTCGATTGACTGGCGGCTATGCATCAGGATGTGAGCATCAATATCAAGATTTCTAGCTCATGGTCAGTTATCATATAGGTACTTTGCTGACCTCTTAAATGGGCTATGAATACTTATTTCTAATCCCACGAATCGATGCGTTACTCGAAGATTTTACGATAATCAAAGAAATTGAAGTTCTTGGATTTCATATTGTGTATCGAAAGAAAGTTCATTGATGTCTCCAAGTGCTTTGTAAGTGTGATTGTCAGGTTTGAGTCAGAAGGTGTGCATCACAGACCTTCTGATTAGAGACTGCAAATTTCCCGGAGATTGGATATCTCTATTGCAGGAGTGATTCACTCTTTCTTATCTATTCAGTTGGTTGGGTTTGGAAATCAGCGTAGTAGCCGAACAGCTCTCGAATGTCGTTGATGGCGTTAACCAATTCTCTCCGTTCAACACCTTTTGACCGCTTGAACCACGACTGCTTGAGCGGCGATTTACCGCTATGGAGATTTACCAGTTGTGTAGCTTCCTTGACAATTTCGACAAGTTCGGGAATCTTAGGCAGGCCAAAAAGAAGCAATAGATCGGTGGGTGTTTCATTTTCGTATTTGACATAGCATGGAGTGATAGCCGCACCTGGTGCAGTGAACTGGCTCAACGCCTCCTTAAGATACGATCCATACTCTGCTTTTGCGATTCGACGTGACCCTTTGAAAACATAGAAGACCGATTCAGCATTTGGCTGCTCTCCTATATCAGCATATGATTGCTGTGTCGCCGTATAATTCACCATGGATTTGAGTTGGTTTTGCATGTTACCGGCATCAGGAATCAAGCCCGCGTCCCGATAGAGTGCAGGTATTACTACAGGGTCGAGACGCCGACTGTAATCTGCCAAGTCAGTAGTTGGAAACACATCTTTCTCAGGCTCGTAAACACCGGGAGAAAGCATAGCATCAATTACATCAAGCGCCATGGGATTGACAAGTTCTACGAATGCTTGTTCGGTCCTTACATCCTGTGGAGCGGCGGACTCTAGGGTGGAAGGAACCATTGTCTCGATTGAATTTATGTTGGCAATATCAATCTCAAGTTCTCGCTGAAGGTAGTCTACGCTGTCTGTTCTCCTCGACTGTAGGATTCGCTTCAGCATAGTACGATTGCTAAGAAGAATAGTCAAATCAGCGCCACGCTCTTGCAGCTGTTCTCTAAGCAGTTTGGACATTCCCCACAGCGAGTTGAGAGCTTCGCTGGATTGTCCTTCGAATGGAAGCACTCCTATGACATAGACGAATATTCGCCTGCCTTCTTCTTCTTGGAATCTCTGCTTCAAGAGTTTGATGAGCGCCGGGGTACCTCCACATCCTGTACCCCCACCAAGGCTGGTAAAGATGCAAAATCCCGAGACTCCTTCAAAGCCGAGTCCGGCAAGTTGATCGAAGATGATGTCTTTCGAATTCATTACAGCTTCATAACCATCCATGAATCTGCCACCAACACCGATTTCGCTCGCTCCGTACAAGAGCGTGTGATCCTTGGGAATTCCGTATTTATCCCGCACTTTTGTCAAGTCTGCTCTATCTGTGTTGATGAGCATGTAACCTCTGACTCTGGAGGGCAGCTTCTTGTCTCTACTTGATTGCAGGTATGAACCAACGATATTTGAGCCGCATTCGCCTATTCCTATTGCAAATATCTCGGCAGCTCGCGCTGAATCGCCTTCAGAGCTTGGTGATCCCATTCCTTGCATTGTCATTGTCCTCCTTGTTCATTCTCTTTTCTTTACCATTGTGTCAGCTATGACGTCCATCGCCCAAGAGAGATAAGAAACTATGTCTTCCTTGCTGTAATTGTCCTTGATTTCTCTCTTAGCGTCCTCAATGAACTTGTTCCTGTCATCAACTGGTGCCCCAGGGGTAAAGCCTGACATATACATGCGCAGTGATTTATGCCAATCATCCATTTTCTTCGCTTGTTGCCCCCACCTAGTCTGGAGATCGTTCATTTCGTTGAATCTTGCTATTGCTGTGTCCAGCATTTCTGCATTCTGAAGTTCCTCCTGAAGAGATTCCATGCGACTAAGCGGGAAAACTTTCTGGCTGAATTCTTTTGGATGTCTTTCATAAACTCGACGTATTGTGGAGTAGTACTTGCTCTCTTCTGAAAGATTTTCATGTAATGTTTCTTGGTTTTTGTTTGCTATATTCTTAATCACATCAAGCATCTCTTCTTGAATATTCGCCATAGTAAGGCATACATCAAGAGTCTCAGTGATTTCGGTATCATCGCTTGCTATCTCTTCAGGGACTTGATCCAGCAAATTATTCAAACGCTGTACAAAATCAGTCATCCCTTCCTGCTCGAAAATAGAGATTGCATCTTTGAGCTGGTCATACGCCTGATCAGCCCTGCTGCGGATTTTCTTCTGAAGTGCTTCTGAAGAGGTTAGGGTACGCAGTTCGTCATATGTCTCTGCTGCTGCTTCCAATTCCCGAGGGGGATTGTGTTTGATATTCCGCAATCTGGATAGCTCTTTATCCATCGGCACGCCGACCTTGGCAGCCTGGTCAAATGATTCTATGAGTTCATCGACTTCGTCGACTAGTAACTCAACAATTTCGCCGGAAATATCATTCTGATAGATTTCAATCATCTTTCTTGCTCTTGATGGCAATTTCAATACAGAATCAGCTGCGACACCGACATTGTTCAGTTCACTGATTGAATCTTGTACCTCGCCCGGAATTGTCACTCCAGCACCCATCAGTTTAGCTGCAGCAAGACGAATCTTGACACCAAGCCTATACCTGAGATTTTCTAGTGCCTCCTTGGCCTTCACAAGAATACTGTCTTTGATTGTTCGCATCTCAGAACGAATTGCACCAAATTCATCAAGTTCTTCTATTGTCGTAGCGCCATCTTCCAAGTCAACTATTATCGGAAGGAATAGCTCGGCATATTCTGGCTTGATAGTTTGGAGGTCGTTGATAATGGCCTCGAGTTCTTGCTTTGCTGCGTCTCTAAATGTAGTCACGCCACTCTCAACAGCATCCCGAAGGTTGTCTAGGGACTTTAGCAAGTACACCAACCCACCCTGTAGTTCATCCACTTTTGGTGCTTTCTTGCTGAGTTGTGCATAATCAAGTACTCTATCAGCTGAAGTTGCAAGTTCATTGAAACGCTGCAAGTACTCTCGAATTTTCTCAGTGACTGTTTTTCGATATTCCTCTTGCATGTTGGTAGCTTTCAGATATATCTTGATCATATCATCGATTTGGGCTTTCTCTAACTTCTTCTTTGAATTCGCAAGAAATTCTCTGACCGTTAGGATATCCTTAATCCCTACGTCTTCAGGCCGTTCAGTTGCTTTCTCGATTTCCTCGAGTACTTCCTGTATTCGATCTTTTAGCCCAATCTTGACCTGCCCTTGCCACTCAATCATTTTTTGATAGGCGGAAAGCAAAGTAGCTACGTCATCACCTTCAGGAACCGCTGTCGGAGTTTCTGGAATAATATCCGAACTGGTAGGTATGCCTCCTTCAACAATCCTTGAGGTCACACTATGTTTGATATTGATGATTTTGTCTCTAAGCATGTTCGCTATCTTTTGTTTGGAAGAGTGCAGTTGACTCTCCAAGCTCACAAGGGAGGTGAGATTGTTCGTTTGTGTGGCATCCCTGGCAATACTTCTGATTTCCTTTGGGTAGTCAATTGGAAGTTCCAATCCCAATCGAGATGCCGTATCAACTGAGGCCTGCAATGATTCAACTTCAGACACAAGAGAGGCTGCGAGCATTCTGCTCACTTCGTCTTTCCGTCCGTCAAGGTATGCCTTCTCAGCCTTGAGTTTCTCCATTGCCTCGACAAGATCTGCAATGTGTAATCCTTCAACGCTGTCTATTGATACTGTTGCAGAGATTTCGCCCCGGTCTATGGTGATATGTCTTTCATAGGTCTCAAGTGTACGTTTATTTTCATCAAGTAATGCCCCTACCTGTCTTGCGACTTCTCTATGTAATGATGTATATTTTTCAGAATATTCCTTGAGGAAACTGTAGAGTCTCTGGAAATCTTTTACGTCTCCAGCTCCAACAGGAGGAAATTCAAGTGCTTTTATTGACTTGGTTTTGGCCGGAGATATGTTTTGGAGGCGCTGAGCCATCTGAGTAGTCTGATGGTATTCTTGTCGCACCTCGTCGGCCAAATCTCTAACAACTCTCATGAAGTCCTCTCTAAGCTCTCCAGAAACCTTTTCAATTTGATCTGACAAACGCCTCTTCTTGAGAATGTTTATGCCTGAGGTTTCTTCGATTTCTTCTTCAGTCTGACTCAGCTTGGCGAACACGTCGTACAAATGGCGCATTGGCCGTTTCAGTTTCTCATCAGCTTTGGGATTTAAGTGCACCAGTGTGCTCTTCGCTTCAGAGAGTTTATCCAATTCTCGCCTCCATTCATGAGTATCCAATGGGCCTGCCTCCTGGTTGTCTTGTTCAGACTTGTCAAGCATGTATTAAAGTCTATTTCGCGAATACACTAATTTCCTTTCAATTTAGTATAATAAATGCCCAACATTCTGAAATAGTACACCTACTTCTGTGGTTTATCTCCTGTACTTGCGTTTAATTAAGCTTGTATTGTGAACTAGACAATTGCCAATCCACATATCCTGACGCCAGAAGTCCTGTAGTAAATATGCCGCCATTCTAAGACGCCTCTGCTAGGTCCTCTACTTCGTCTTCTCCGTCAGACCACTCTTCTATGAGGTCTTCAAAATTCGGGTCTAGCGATGTGGCATACTCAAGTGCTATTGTTGCGGCTTCTTCGTCTCCCAGCATCAAATGGCATACAGCGCAGTTGTACCATGCTTCAGCATGACTTGGATTGAGTAACAGGACCTTCTCAAGAGACAAAAGGGCTTCTTTCCATTCATGATCCAAGAGATGTGCCGCTGCTAGAAGCAGCCAGTGTCGCCAGTTTCTCGGGGACAATTCTAAGCTCTTCTTGAGAGACTCTATGCTCTCTGATTGCTGATTGAGAAGAAGGTGCAGATACCCCTTATCTGCCCATGCTCGCTGCGCGCTTGGGTCAATCCTCAGTAGATTTTCCAGGGCATCAATGGCTTGCTGGGGTTGCTTCATTTCAATCTGACAGGTTATCAGCGTCTTCCATGCTTCTGTATTATTGGGTTGGACCTTAAGGCTCTTCTCGAGTGTATTTACGGCCTCGCTATACTTCGATCTGTTGATTAAAGCCGTTGCCTCTTCCAAGGAATTCCCCGTTTGCTGGCTCCGAGGTGTATTATCGGTCATCAATCATCTTGCTCCTAAGACTCGTGGCTTTCGCTGTTTGGTGTAGAGCGGTAATTGTTCACAAAAAAGGGTGTTGATTGGGGACTACAGTCTCGGGGGAGGAGCGAGAATTACCTCAACCCCTTGAATACCCCTAATCGAGACTTATTCATCCCAGCCAATCATTTCAATCTTGGTTATGCTGTCAAGTACAGCCGTAGCATTGGGCGTGACGAGTTTGATAGGCCATTCATCTCCTTCAAGCAGCTGCCCGTTCTTCCAGCCTGCCACGACAATGCTGGTGTTGTCCGCAATCTGATCAATGCATAAAGTGACATTATTGCCTTCACCATCATAGAGGGTGACATTGTAATGGGTTGCTAGAGCTAGGCTTGAATTGAATGTGTAGTGGGTATCATTACCACCATCCATAGCCGCGACAAGGACGTACAATGGCAAACCCTTGAAGGTGTCGCCATTCATCTCTATTTCTGTTGTGTGGTGGCTACACGAAGCACCGGCATAGTAATCGTCATGCGTCATGTTGAGATGTTCCACGCCATCCAGCTCGATTTGCCAATCTGGCACTTCATCAACCACGGTCAGCTGCACGATTTCTTTATTCCAGAAGTGACCGTCGGTGAAATAGCCGTCTTCGTGGATGGTGACAACGCGTAGTGGACCTATGTCTGAAGGAAGCGGCTCTCCGTTTTCGGCGTAAGCGATTGAGAGATTACAGACTATCGTTCCAATATCTTCACCTGTGTCAGGGTCGTAGCCTTGGAAAGTACCTGATTCAACTTGTGTGCTGTTGTAGTAGGTAGTATATCCGTCGCTACCCATTGCTTCTATGGTATAGTTGACGGGCAATGTTCCTGTAGAACTCAGAATGGTCTCCATTGTTACGGCCGTGTAGTTGTGCGGCCCCTCAAGAGAGCCTGAGGATCTCTTGTAACCTCCCAGTCCGGTTATGGTATCCATCTGCTTCAATTCCTTCATGGTGAATTCAGTAGTTCCTTCTTCCCGTGCGATACTGAGTGCTGTCGGTTCCGGTGTTTCAATTCTCAGTGTGTCAACATTTGTGATGCAGGTTGGCCCCGCCGCTCCTGCAAAGTATTCGGACGGAGTGGTTTGTTGAGCATCCTCGTTGGAGTAGTACCCGTCATCAGTGAGGAACACAATTCTGTAGCCATCTTCCCAGTCAGGAACTTCGGTTCCATTGTACTCGTATGCAAGGATCATATCACCCTGAATCGTTCGAGCTGTAGAATTTGGAAAGACCTTGGAATATGGGAAGGTAACGCTGTATCCATCTGTCGCATTAACTGTAAGTATCTGATCACTTTCCATACCGCCAGCTAGCTCAACTAAGTCTGCAACTTTGACACCACTGTAATTTCCCTGTCCTCTTACATTTCCGTATGTGTTCTGAAATGATGTAGATCCTTCTAGGGATTCCATTGCTTTGATTTCGTTCAATGTGATTGCCAAAGTTTCACCTGCTGTGGCGATTTGAACTTCTGGACCACCCGGTTGCACACTTGGTTCCATCAATATGATGACACTAAATGCAGCTCCAGCTATCACAAGTACAACAACAATAAACGCAGCCACTTTCTTGGTATCTGGATTGTTTGACATTTTTCTACACCGCAACGATATGTATCGTCAAGCATTTCGTAGCGGGATATATAGCTTGGGGAATAGGTTGGAGCATACCTAATAGCTTTGATTTCTTGAAAGGATAAGTTTTACAAGAATCCTAAAAAAATCCGAGTGGAAAAGTGTAAAATATCTGTAAGATTTCCCGTAACGATTATCTTTCAAGCAGGGGGCGTTCATTAGGCCTAGTACGGGAGTCCGGTCTAGTAGGACTAGGCAAGTGGGCTAGCGCTGTAGCGTGACGCACGCGGCCGAAAGCTGCAAGGAAGACAGGCTCTTCTAAACAGAAGTTCCCACTCTCCATACAGGAGATTCATCGAGCTCTGGGGCGTCCGCGGCTGTTCACCTCGTCTGTAATGACCTCCTCAGCGGCGGCGACAAAGCTGAGGTGGGTGATCATGACCACGCCGTGGCAAGAACTGTGGAAGACCTCGCTGTTGCCGGGAGTGATGACCCAGGATGACGACAGCAGACAGAAGCCTGGACCGAGGGAGGAATCCTATTCCAGTGAACACGGACAAAGCCCCTGCTGACTCAAGGCCTACGGGTACCTTGGGAGCGGCGACGCTGGCAGGGGAAGGGTGGAACACAGAAGTTTCACACAGTTCCTAAAACTGTAAGAAACAGGTTATCTTGAAAGGAGATAAACAGAAGAAGACTGACAATCTGTTATGCTTGGTCGCTCTTGATGTGGCTGATTGCGACCTGACTACGAATCCTGTCTCTGTTTCTCTCCGCTGTCGTCAAACGATCCATGACATATAACCTTCTCTTGGCCTTCCCTTACTGCTGCTTCTCCTCCCTGAGAGGTAATCTGCAGAAGTATATTCATTTCAGAGGGTCTGCAATGATACTTGTACACTTCAAAGTAATGTCCGTCAGTGCTCGTTCCACTGAATGACTCCGCATCGTGTCCGTAGATTTCAGCAGAGCCAGAGCTGATATTTTCAGACCTCGGTTCCATGACCTCTTGTCTGATTCTATGGAACGCATCGTCAACATATCTGTCGGATTTGTTCCACATCAGCAGGTAAACGACAAGATTGTCGTCAACAAATGTTGCTGCTTGAAGGCTACCGCGATTCTCGTTTCCTTTGGCATTCCGAAAATGCCAGTCATTCGAAAGATCAAAAGCAAACGGGGTCTCTGGTGGTTGGTGCCTTCCCACGAATCCAGCAGACATGACAACTGCACCTGAAGCTAGGGTAAAAAGTGACAAGATGAAAGGCTCGACTAAGTAGAGTGAAATCGCGATAACGACAAGCCCCGCTGTTATGAGAAGTGACCGGTCCTGGACTTGAGCATTGAAACATGCTGTCCCGCCGATAATGAACGCAAGAGAAGCTAAAATCATGAATGGAGCCTGAGCTTGAGGAACTTCAAAACCCAGCATGACATCGCCGATAACGGTCAAAGCGACCAGGAATCCTGACAGTATTACGAGTGAAGTACCGACCCGGGAAAGCAGCTGTCTCAACAGGATTTTCCCCATTCCATTTTTTTCAAATCAATTAGGTTGCTACTGGAGTGCTATAGCTTGAATCTCAATGCCTACATGTTTAGGAAGCCTTCGCACTTCTACCGCTGCTCTGGCAGGTGGGTCATCCCCAAACCAGGTGGCATATTCTTCGTTCATCTCGCCGAAATCGTCCATGTTCTTCAGAAAGATGGTCACCTTGACCACCTTATCCATTGAGGAACCAGCAGCCTTGAGAACAGCTTGTATGTTGCTGAGACATTGTTTTGTCTGGCTGGTTATGGTACCTGTTACAATCTCTCCGGTCTCGGGCTCCATAGGGATTTGACCCGAACAGAAGACGAAGTCTCCCGTCTTTATGGCTTGGGAGTACGGCCCAACAGCCTGCGGCGCATCTTTAGAATGAACTACCTCTCTTTTCATTGTATCCTCTCTCAGCTTTGTATTCGTGGAACGTCTATTAATATGTCTCTTCCGACAAGGTCGTAGAAGTGCCCCGATATACTATCGGGAAGCAGATCTATTCTGCGTTCCATGACCGAAACAAATCTACTCGGGTACGATTCTTGTGCCAGTCTTTCTTGCTAAGGCGTTAGTGATATTGGGCGGATTAGTGATTATGGCTAGGTCGCCGCCGTTCTTGATGAAATCAACACAAGCCTCTACCTTGGGTAGCATACTTCCTGGAGCAAAGTGACCTTCCTCAATATACTTCTCCGCTTCTGAGGGCGTCATCTCATCTATGGGTTCTTCCTCTTCAGTGCCGAAATTGAGATATGCCTTTTCAACGGCAGTCGAAATAAGCAAGAGATCCATACCCATCTCGCTTGCAAGCAAGCTTGAAGCTCTGTCCTTATCTATCACTGCTTCAACCCCTTCTAGAGTACCATCTTCCTCCCTGATTACAGGAATCCCCCCGCCGCCAACTGCGTAAGTAACGATACCCTCTTTGATGAGTGCATCGATAGCTGGCTGCTGGATGATTTCTTTTGGAATTGGAGATGGAACAACTCTTCTCCAGCCTCGACCAGCGTCTTCGACGATTTCCCATCCCTGCTGGTTAGCTCTCTTTTGTGCTGTTTCTTTGTCCATAAAGGTGCCAACTGGTTTTGCGGGATTCTCAAAAGCTGGATCGTCTTTGTCTACAAGTGTTTGTGTGATTATTGTCGCCGCGTGCTTATCTATGTCTCTGTGCTTGAATTCATTATGAAGGGCCCTCTGCAGCATGTATCCGATTGCGCCCTGAGTGTCCGCTCCTGCATAGTCCATCAGGACCTCGTGTAATTCATGCTTGGCTAGTTCGGAACGCCTCATGATGAACCCAACCTGCGGTCCATTGCCTGATGTGAGTACAACGTCCCAGCCCTTTGAAATCATATCTGCAATATGATGACAACTCTCAGCTGCTGCAGTATACTGGTCTGGAATGGATTGGTGTTGCTTGTCCTTAATTAGAGAATTTCCGCCTATTGCTACGACTGCTCTGCGACTCGTCATAATCAACTCCATCTTACACTAGAGGTGAAACGTGCCTTGTTCCTCCTAATTAAAGGGTCTGGTGTGTACAAAACTCCTCCTTTGGGGGAACTTGATATAGTGCTTTGCAACAGTGATAGGTAAGTCTTGGAGGAAGCGTAGTGAATTCAGATAAGAAACCGGATATATCCCTTGAGGCGATAGAAACTGAAGTAGAAGCCGAGGAAGCCGCGAGCAAGCTTCGTGAGGCAATACGGTATCACAATTATCGCTACTACGTTTTGGACAATCCGGTAATCTCTGATCGCGAATATGATGAATTAATGCGCAAGCTTCGCATTCTTGAAGAGAATTATCCCGCCATTCAGACCCGTGATTCTCCAACGCAACAGGTCGGTGGGGCTCCCCGGGAAGAACTTGGCTTGGTAGAGCATCCCGTTCCTATGCTCAGCCTGAAGACCGCATACGAAGAAGAGGAAGTTATGGGGTTTGACAGTACATGCCGTGAGGAACTGGGCATTGATGAAGTCGAATACGTTGCGGAGCCCAAATATGACGGGCTGGCTGTTGAACTGATTTACGAAGATGCCAGCTTATCCGTAGTCTCGACGAGAGGTGACGGGGAAACCGGCGAGGATGTTACAGCAAACGTGAAAACAATCAAAGAGGTCCCTCTTGTCCTGCTGGAAGACATGGGTCTTTCTGTTCCTTCGCGCCTTGTAGTTCGAGGGGAAATCTACATGCGCATAGATGAATTTGATGAGATGAATGAAAAGAGAATAGAGCAGGGCAAAGAACCATTTGCAAATCCAAGAAACGCTGCAGCTGGATCTCTGAGGCAACTGAATCCGAAGATAACCGGCAGGAGGCCGCTTCATATTTTCTTCTACGGAATTGCAGACGCGTCAGGTATCGAGTTTGATACTCAGTGGGAAGTACTCAAATCTCTTCCTAAATGGGGACTACGAGTCAATTCTGAATTATCAAGACGATGTACAGGTGTTGATGAACTTCTTGCATACCACAAGGAGATGGCGGAAAAGCGCGACTCCCTTCCTTTCGAGATAGATGGTGTGGTTTTCAAAGTCAATTCACTAGAGGATCAATCGACACTTGGTACTAGAACACGAGATCCTCGCTGGGCGTTGGCCTACAAGTTCGAACCTAGGAGGGCTACCTCCAAAATTCTGGACATTGAAGTACAGGTAGGTAGAACTGGCAAACTCACGCCTGTGGCCATTCTGGAGACTGTTGAACTCGGAGGCGTTGAGGTATCCCATGCCTCGTTGCACAACATGAGTGAAATCGAGCGCAAAGACATACGTATTGGCGATACCGTCTTGGTCGTTCGAGCTGGAGATGTTATACCCTACGTTGTGAAATCGATAGATGAAGAAAGAGATGGTACCGAGGAGAAATTTACGATGCCCGACTCCTGCCCCGTTTGTGGAGCTGATGTCTTTATGAGTGAAGACAAGAAGACCGCCAGATGCACAAACATTAGCTGTCCTGCTCAGGTAAGAGAAAGACTAACCCACTTCGCTTCACGTGAAGCCATGGACATAGAAGGCGTGGGCGAAAAAAGAGCAGAACAGCTGATAGAAGCGGGACTTGTGGATGGTTTCCAATCGCTTTATTCCCTGACTCTAGAAGATTTAACACAACTGGAACGATTTGCCGAGAAGTCAGCATCCAATCTCTTGAATGAGATTGAAGAAAGCAAAGAGCAGCCTCTTCACAGGTTTATCCATGCACTAGGAATCCCTCTTGTTGGAGTTCATGTGGCTCAGCTTCTTGCTCAGAACCATCGTACGCTAGATGATTTGATGGATGCAGAAGTTGAGGATTTGCTATCCATAGAAGGAATTGGCCCTGAGGTCGCCAATAGTGTAACTGCTTTCTTTGACGAAGATGAGAATAGAGAAGCCATAGAAGAAGTTCGTGAGAGCGGGCTGACTCTGGAAAATCCTCTATATGGTGAAGCTGAGAAACCACTTCAAGGACTCACCTTTGTGTTCACCGGGGCTCTGGATAAATTCACCAGAACGGAAGCCAAGGAGCTGGTTACTCGGTTAGGTGGAAGGGCAACTTCAAGTGTGAGCGGTGTTACCGACTACGTAGTAGCTGGACCTGGTGCCGGGTCAAAACTGGATAAGGCAAAAGAGCTTGGAGTCCCCATTATCGATGAGGAAGAATTTATCTCCATGACTGAGGAATAATACTGGGAGCCTTTTAGCCGGAGAAACAGAGGATGGATGAAGAAGACCCGCTTGCAGAGTATCGTAGCAAAAGAGATTTTTCAAAAACTCCCGAGCCTGAAGGAGGTAGGAGTGGCTCATCAGAGAAACCAATTTTCGTTATACAAAAGCACGATGCGAGCAATTTGCATTATGATTTCAGGCTTGAGATTGAAGGCGTGCTGAAATCGTGGGCTGTTCCAAAAGGGCCGTCCACCGACCCGTCAACTAAACGTTTGGCGGTGCCTACCGAAGATCACGCCCTAGAATACGGAGATTTTGAGGGAGTTATCCCCGAGGGAGAGTATGGCGCAGGAACGGTAATGGTCTGGGATTATGGAACGTATCGTAATCTCCGAGCTGAAAAGGAGGATTCGGAAGCCCGTAAGAACATGACTGAGAGCCTGAAGGACGGAAAGGTTGAGGTCTGGTTGGAGGGTAACAAACTGGAAGGGGGATACGTCCTGATACGAACCGGGAGTGGAGAGAATGCAAGGTGGCTTCTGATTAAAATGAAGGATGAAAAGGCTGAACCAGAACGGGACATCCTGGAGGAAGAACCAGCATCAGTAATGACTGGAAGGAGTTTGGAAGAGATTTCACAATCTGTTAATCAATGATAATCTAGTCCACATCTACGGCAGCTTCGGCATTCCTTTCTTGCCAATACTTAACAAATTCGGGTGGGAGGTTCTCAGCAATTTTGGTATGATCAATAATATCTTGCAGCTGCCTGGTATGCTCTGTAATTTTCTTTTCAATTGCTTGTTGGCTCATCTTTCTGCTTGTCAGCCTGTAGACAATGTCTTGGTGTTTAGCTACAATGGACTGAACTTCTGTCGTGATTCTGTCAAATCTATTCGATATTGCTCGATTCTGTTTTTCTCTATTCCACCAATATGATTTACTTGAATACTGTTTTGAGGCATTGTCGAAACCGCTGTATACGCCTGGAGAGTCAAAGGTGAAGGGCCAATAAACACTGGTACAAGGATTTGAAGAACCAGTGAACCAATGAAGAGGATTATCGCCAAGTTGAGATATCTGGCTTCCCGCTGTTACGTACGAATTCTCATGCCCTGCGTGCTGGCATACGGCTGCTTTGCCTTGACTCCATGGTTTCCACTCTTCGGGATGATCTCTTAGAAGCCCTGCAATCATACTGAAGTCTATTGTACCGAGGTTGTCCTGCAGGATACTGCTAGTTGTAGAAAGCCTATCATCGCAGCGAGCGATGTATCTCATAGCTTCATTTTCGTACACCGCAGCAAATGAGAACTCGTTTTTACCATCATACCATTCCATTTCGATGGCATGCTCAACTACCTTTTCTGAGGCCTTATCCCATTCATCAGTAATCGTATAGCCGTTTGATATGGCTCGTGCTCCTTTGACTCGCTGTGCCACCCACTGCCGTCCTGAAGTCTCCAAAACCCATGCTTCGGTAGAGTCGGCTATCATATAGCTGTTCTGATAAGCAAGCGCAGCGTCTCTCGCACAGGCGCCTCCTTGACCATGTGTTTCGAGAAGGTTGACTATGGTATCAAGGGCTTCTTCCGCTGTTCTTCCTCTCTCAAGTCCAAGTCGTAACAGATCCATTCCTAGAAGGCCTGTTTCAGGAACTTCCTCTTTTGAAAATACTGCCTCATTCCCAATGACTACCCCCATCTCGTTAGCACCCATTTCTGCTCCCCACATCCAGAATGGTCTGGAGATGTAGACTGCATGGGTTTCTTCTACCTGTGGAATGCTAATATGGGTGCAGGATACTTCATCCTCTTCATGCTTCTTTCTCGGAATATACTCTACAATTTGGGCCTCGTTCGGGGGTCTATCTGAGTTCTTGCCAAACAATGCTCTGGAATCAGCTGCTGCTTCTGGCAGGACGATTACCGTATCACACATGATTCTCGTATACTGAATACTATCCCGGGCATTTATTGTTAATCTTCTTCACTCCTACCGTAGCCAGAATCAATCTGCATGACCGGCGGCACTCGAATTCTACTCTTCATCTGCTTCATTCAGGAGCCATTCTTCAAGGTAAGCTGCTTCGAGTTCTGCAGCATCACCTATGTCTTTACCAGTCATGGCGTCAATCAGATTCTTAGTATTCAGCAGGATTCTGCAGTCCTTCTCCAGTAACTCTTTCAAAAATTCCTTGGCCTGAGGCATTAGTTCGTCTTTGGGATAAACGCGATTAGCAAGGCCCATGGCTTTCGCCTCTCTGGCTGGAACTGACCTCCCGGTAAGCAGGATGTCCTTTGCGTGTGATGGACCTACAAGATGAAGCAGGTTAGAGGTTGCCCCTGCACCAGGGAATATGCTTAGTTGAACCTCCGGAAGGCGAAACTTGGCATCCTCGGAGAAGAATCTAAAATCACATGCACTTGCGACTATCGAACCGAAGCCAACTGCATATCCGTTGACGGCTGCTAACGTGAGGCAGCTTTTGGCAGTCCTGATAACTCGTATAATATCTTCTAGTGTCTTGAAGAAATCCTCTTTATCTTGCCCCTTCAATCCTTTGATAGTGTCCATGTTAAAACCTGCAGAAAAAGCCCTATCACCGGCTCCGGTGAATATAATGGCAGTGACCTCAGGGTCGTTTGTGTACTGCTCAACTTTCTCGCTGAAGTCATTCAACATGCTCTTTGTCACAGAATTCAACTTATCTGGCCTTGAGATGATAAGGGTCACAATAGAGCCATCCGTGCTTACTTCGATGCTTCCTGTCATTGCCTAACACTTTCCTGAGGATGTTGATCAGTTATTCTCTTGTTCTGATATAGGCTTTCCTTGTGTTAGTGTCATTAGGAAATTCGGAACAACTACTCTCATTACTTACAGGCGCTGCAATCCTCTGCTACATTCTCACAGTGCTGTCTATGGACTTCGCATATGATGCCTTCGTCCCGCATGATGTCGATGATGCGGTTAATTTCTCGAGTCATGAGCTCGTACACATGCTGGTCCTCTTCCTTGGTCAGCCACGCCTCATGTATCCGGTCTGCTGACACTTCTATCTCGTCTTGAACGTTCGGGGGTATCTCGACCTGGTCGCCTCGCGATCTCTTCGATTTCTCAAGCTTGTACTGTGTAACGGCGGGTTCAGTTACACCAAGCATCTTCGCTATGTTCTTCTGAGCGATGTTCTTCTCAATCATTATACGCGTAAGTTCTCTTCGTATAGCCGGTATAATATACCAGACCTCAACTTCCTGCGGCATCAACCATGTTCTTGTTTTCCTACGTCTTGGCAAGGCGATTCATCTCATTCGGTTGCTCTTCACTATAGTGAATGTCACCGGCCTAATAAGGGTGCTGATTTAACAGGTTAAGAAAAGGGGAAGCAAAACTGCTTACTCCTTTTTTGTTCTCCTAAATACGAATCCGGATCATCTATGCCGACGAGCAGGGCCTTTCAAAAGCCTTTCGCGTAAGTCCTACTCCACAACACGAAGTATCCATTTCAGATAGCTTTTAGCTCCTTGCTCGATAGGCAGAACCACGAATTCTGACACTTCATAGGAATGAGCTTCCTCTACAACAGATTGCAGGTCTGGAATGAGTTCTTCAGTTGTCTTCATGAAAAGAATCGATTCTTTAGCGGTCTCTACATCACCTTTCCACTGGTAGATGCTGTATACGTTATCAATTACATTCACACAAGCAGCTTTCTTGGATTCCACGATGATTCTTGCCAGTTTGTGGCTCTCCTCGGATGGACAGGTTGTTATCGCGAGCTTATACTCCGTCATGATTTGTACATGTGGATGCTACAACATAAATACTGGTTGTTTAGGTTGAAAAATGGCCTTCTTCTGGAGGTTCGATTCGTCGATTACGATTTACAGCTCTTTTCTACTGTGAGCACCTATAATGGCGTCCCACACATCCTCAATAAAATCGGACGAACCTTCAATCTTGAACTTCTGGCCGGGACAGTATATCACAATTGCTTCACGTTTCAGAAAGATCCCGAGAAGGATTATGAGGATTCCACCTACAAAAAAAAGGCACACCAACTAGACCTATTGTGGAAAAGGAAACTCCAAAGAACATGACAACAAGCCCAAGACCAAGGATTTTGTCTCCGAAGTGCCGCCACCTCTTCATCCATGACCCCCCTATGAAGGATATTAGCAGTTCAAATCTGGTCTCGTTTCCTATGGCAACAATCCTTCTATTGTCGATTCTGATTTGTTTGAATCTCTCTTCACCAATTTCAAAAGGTTCTGTGCGTATGAATTCTACGTTTCTGCTAGTAGTTTCCATTTACGAAATCCCCAGTTATTACAGCAAGTGTGATTTTCGGATACTATATCGATAACTTCCTTATATATTTTTTATATGAAATCTACCGCTTCAGACTACCAGTCTCATTTCGAAGCATGTATCAGGGACCGTAGCTTCTTCATACCACGGGATGCATCATGGAGAAACAGTACTTACTCTCAAAGATGACTTGGCCCGAAGTGGAAAAACGCTTGGAAAGATGCAAAACTGTTCTTGTTCCTATTGGATCCACGGAACAGCATGGCCCTGCTCTTCCAGTTGATAATGATCATTTCGTTGCCACGCAGTTTGCCTACAGACTTGCTGAACGGATCTGGGACGAAATGAAACTCGTTGTAACACCAACGATTGCATTCGGTCAGTCTCAGCATCATATGGATTTCAAGGGTACCATTACGCTCCGGGAATCAACACTTGCGAGCATGGTTGTTGATGTGTGTAAATCTCTTGCCCATCATGGGTTTGAGAATATCGTGCTCCTGAACGGCCATGGAGGCAATGAGACTGCTATCCAGAACGCACTTCATATTCTGCATAACGAGATATCGGCAAGAGTATACAGCATGAACTGGTGGAGTCAGGCGATGGACAGAGTACCCGACATTGTTGAGGGGCCGATATTCCATGCATGTGACATGGAGACGAGTGTCTCTTGGTACCTTGGGCAGCGTGTTCTGGCTGACAAGCGAATTGACGAACCCGGAAAGAAACCTCTGCCGGGTTATATCGAACCTGATATGCGTAAGAAAGCGCCGACTGTGTCTTCTGCATTCACTATGAAGGATTTCACAGATTCGGGGGTAGTAGGTCTTTCAACCAAGGCGACTATCGAGAAAGGGGAAGAGATAGTCGACCTTGCACTTGATCGGATGGCGAAATTCATGATTAAGATATCATAGAACTGGATTGGCTGAACAGTGCGTTATCCGATGATTTGTGAGATGAAACCAAGCTATTCAGGCTCCAGAAATCTCACCGCATTTGACACTCAAGTAATCCAAATCTCTGATTATAGTACATGAGAAGAAATCATTTGAACTCTGAAGAGCATCTCTCATTTTGCTCTTCGCACGCTCAATTCTTGATGGTGGAATTAGATGTACCCTCCTCTTCTGTCATTAAAACCGTCGAATCATCTTTGGTGTCTTCGGTTTTCGACATATCCTTCGCTCTTTCTTCTAGCTGCATTAGTGCAGGAACAAAGAAGGATACAATGCTTAAGGTTGCCGTAACGAACCCAGAGACCACAAACCAGATTGGCACACCAAACGTGTCTGCTACCGGACCTGCAACTACAAGACCAATTGGTGTCGCAGCACTAACTCCACTACCGATAAGCGAGAAAACTCTGCCCTGCATTTCAGGCGGTATCGTGGCTTGCATCACCGCTATGACTGAACCGTTGAATATTGGACTCATCAGACCAGCGAGGAGCAGTAGCCCCACAGCTAACTCAACAGAATTACCCGGGACTAATCCAATCAGGAAGAGAGCAATTCCTTGAACAACCAAGGCTCCCATTGCAGTTTTCGACCTACTTTCAGCTCCCCCCCATATACCCATTCCGGCGCCCCCGGCAATCATGCCGACTGCATTTGATGACTGCATGAGGGCCAGGGTGGTGGCATCCCCCCCAAAATGATTTGTTGCGAGTAGAGGTAGCAAAGAAAACGCAGGAGTGGCA
This sequence comes from Candidatus Thorarchaeota archaeon, assembly GCA_046482545.1. Lineage (GTDB taxonomy): Archaea > Asgardarchaeota > Thorarchaeia > Thorarchaeales > Thorarchaeaceae > WJIL01. The sequence goes on along the minus strand of JAWOEX010000028.1, from coordinate 129,855 downwards.
ATAAGGTTCAGAATCATGGCAAATACAATAAGGAGCAAGGCGCCTGGCCACCCCCGAAGAAAGCGAATTCCGTCAGCCATGTCACTGAGTGGAGATTGCTCTTTTGAGTCCGGAGGCTTCTTAGGTTGCGGTATATGGATTAGTCCGACCGAAGCGACGGCAATAAAAGCAGTTGCAATATCAATGAAGAGAATATTCTCTAGTGGGAATAGCGCATAGAGTAAAGCCCCGAGTGGCGGTGCAAGGATATTAACCATGCCCTGTAGAGACTGATTGATCCCTCCAATTCGGGAATAATGTTCTTCAGGGACCAATAGCGTGGTAGAGGCCTGCATTGCTGGCCAATGGAAAGACCCCATGAGAGAGGTTACCAACATTATCAGATAGATGTGCCAGATTTCTTGGATATTCAAAAAGAACAGAAGGGCAAGTATCCCAGTAGCCGCAGCAATAAGGGAATCTGCTACCATCATCACGCGTTTTCTATTCCATCGGTCAACGTAGGAACCAGCAAATGGCCCCGCCAAGATCTGAGGAAGCAAGAACATTATTGTTGCAGTTGCCAAGACTGTGGCGGAACCCGTAGCGAGAGTTAACCACCATATGACCGCAAATCGTACAAGTCTGCTACCAAAAAGAGAAACGGCCTGACCACCCCACATCACAGCGAAAGAACGAACAGACTTAGAGCCATGTTGGTTCCTTGTGCTATCACTGTGGATGGATTCATCAGATACATTCAGTGCTGTTAACCTCTGTGTTTTTCGCTGCATAACGCTCTCTTAAGACATAAGAAACAAGCAACTCTATGCAACAGAATTTCGCTACTTCCTTTGCAAAAAGATGTTTGAGATTTCTGCAATGCGATTTGAATGCGCTAGTGTTTGTGTTGGACGATAATTTCTTCGTCAAAATCTCGTAGCAATTGGATACAAGTGATATCTACTGCATAGCACATACTGAGTTTAAACTATGCACCCGCTGCGAGCCATCAGGAAGGACTATAGCTCAGCCCCCACAAAGCACCGTAGGATGGCCCAGAATTAACCCCTCGGCATGCTCCTTCTTAGACACCCTCACGAATGATGGTCTTGCCTTCTCTGTGCTTTGTAGATCAGAATATAGAAAACCACGAAGATTCCAATACCAACAACACCCAGAATGGGCAGAGCATAAGCTCCTGGATCAAAGGGAACCCAGAAAGGATCTCCGAGTTCGATATTTGTGTCTTCAAGGTACATGAATCCATGTGCGTAGGAGATATTCGCCATACCAAGAAGTATCAAATCACTAATTGCACCAAAACCCCTGCAAAGTAATGAAGTATCTTCTTCATAGTACCTGTCATGTGTAACCTCACCATCAACAGTGTCGTTATAAGAGCAATTGTATCGTTGAGCAGTCTGGTATTCTTCCATTATTTCAATCCCTCTCTTACCACCGAAACCTGTCACAACGATTTCCTTTTCGGCAATCGAGGATATGGACATACCGATATCTGGATATTCATAATTGAAGAAAAGACTCAAACGGCCATAAAAACCCTCCAGTGGACCGTTCTTAATGATACAATAACCAGTTTCAGGATTGAGTTCCACTATATATGAGGTGTCTATGTAGTATCCGGTGGGGGTGTTCGCTTCATAATGTACCTGAAGGGTGATTCGTTCATCTATTTCAACGATATCAATAGTGATTGATATTTCATTATCCACTTTTGCTTCATAGAAAAGGGTCCCATTATGAGTTCGAATGTGATCTCCCTCGACTGTGTAATTCCACTCTCGTATGAAAGCAGCTTCGATTCTGTATTCTATCTCACTGTTTTCGTCCAAAATTTCAGACAATTCTCTATGCCCCTCTTGAATTCCTGTTATGGCAACGCAGTGTGTAGGAATCGATAATAAAATAAGAATGGTAAGAACCACTCCCACTCCAATTCTAGATAATGTTTCATTCATTTTACTTTACCCTTCAATCCTGTCTACTCAGCATCATCCGTTTCGTTAGTATGATTAGAGTCAATATGAATATTCATCTGCTCCACCTCTTACCGATATTCAATTCATTAGCGGATAATCAATAGTAAACTCCCGTTTCTAAGAAAACTGAAAAAATAAAGATAGCTGTTCTTCCGCTGTTCCGCCAGATTTGATAGGGTCTTCCCAACATTAGATAGGTGTAGTCCACAGCATTACAGAGATTCAGAGGAGACAACAATGTCCGAAGACATTACATCTAGCGCGGCCATAATACGTGAATCCAATCACCTTGTTGCGCTCACTGGAGCCGGAATCTCAAAGGAATCGAATGTACCAACTTTTCGTGGTGAAGATGGCCTATGGAAAGAATACGATGCAATGGACTTGGCAACCCCATCGGGTTTCAGGAATGACCCAGAATTGGTTTGGGAGTGGTATTCGTGGAGGCAGGGATTGATTGCGGGATGTGAACCAAATCCAGCCCATCTTACACTGGCAAAGTGGGAAGAGGAGGGATTACTCAACTGCGTAATTACGCAGAATGTGGATGGTTTACATCATAGAGCGGGCTCAGAGAATATCCTTGAGGTGCATGGAGATATCTGGGCTGTGAAGTGTACGACCTGCGATTACCATAGCAGGCTTGATGAACCTGCAGATGGAGTACCTCTATGCCAGGAGTGCGGATCTATATTGCGACCTGATGTTGTGTGGTTTGGCGAAAGCCTAGATGGAAGAATAATGAATCAGGTTTACTTGGAGCTTGAAAAAGCTGATGCCTGTCTTGTGATAGGCACATCAGGCATCGTGCAACCTGCAGCATCATTTCCACTCATGGTCAAGAAATCTGGAGGTTCGGTCATCGAAGTCAATATTGAACGGACTCCCTTGACTTCCGTCGCTGATTTATATCTTGAAGGAAAAGCGGGTTCTATCCTTCCTCGCTTAGATTCCATGCTCAAGCAGCCATGATTGCGGATCATTCTGGCAGAAGTTGATTGCAGACAAGAGATAAATGCAGGGAACAGACAAGACGTTTGTTAGGGTGGCAATTCATTGGATATCTTGGTAACCGGCGGAACCGGCTTCATCGGTCAGAAGCTGGTGAGAAGGCTTCTTTCCCACAATCATCATGTCAGCGTTCTTGTTCGAGAAACCAGTGACACATCCGTCCTCCCAGATGTGGTAAAGCTGGAGCAGGGCAACTTACTTGACCGGGAATCTCTTGATGAGATTGTGAAAGACAACGAAATCGTTATTCATCTTGCAGCATATTTTGATTTTTACCCTAGCGATACCGATTTGATGTATCGTGTGAATGTTGATGGGACTAGAATGTTAGCAGAAGCTAGTGCAGAGGCTTCAGTTTCCCAATTCATCTATTGCTCCAGCACTGAAGCTATAGGATCTGTCAATGATCCTCCCGCAGATGAGGCAACCGAACCACAACCGGCATTCGACTATGGGAAAAGCAAAGTGCTCGCGGAAGAAGCTGTTAGAGAAGTTTCGACTAATACGGGCCTGATTCACACCATTGTTCGGCCAACTGGCGTGATGGGCGAAGGGGACCTTTACACTGCCTATGAGACAATCAGAGCTCTCAACAGAAAGGAGGTGCCTGTGCTTCCTGGTGATGGCGAGAAACACATCATGTACACGCACGTAGACGACGTGACACGGGGATTCGAGGCTGCGATGGTACCCGCAGCTAACAACGAGACGATAATTATCTGTCCAGATGAACCCATGAAGTACAACCAGATGATTGAGTATATTTCTGATATTCTCGGTGTTGAACCACCAAAAAGACACGTTCCTACGGCGCTGGCAAAGTTGAGCATAGCATTGATGAGCCCGTTCAAGAATTGGAAAGAAAATACATTTCTCTGGCATCCACAGACGATACAAAGCATGGACGAAGAACGCTGGTACAGTAATGAGAAGGCGAAGAGGCTGCTGGACTGGGAACCACAAATAACCATGGAGGAGGGTCTGAAGAGAGCAATCGACTGGTATTACGAGAACGGTTATTTAGAGAGGCGGGGCTAGCATTGCAATGCTAATGGCTGCAGTTGTGGTAGGACTAACAATGTTCTTGTCTTTCGGATAGTAAGCTGTATACGCAAGATTTGTGTTTATCCAATTACAAAAAGAAAAATTGGGCCCTAAGGGGCCCCTTGAAACTACTAATCACTTGATTCTGCTTTACTGTTACGCTTGTAGTTTCCTACATAGCCACCAAAGCTTCTATTCGGACGACCGTAACCTTCCGATTTCTTCTTCTTCTTTGTCCTCGACTTGCGCTTATAGTCACGCTTTCGCCTTCCTCGGTGTTCTTCCTCCGACATATTGACGTCAAAATTGACTTCTTCTATCTCTTCATCAGCTTCTTCAAGTTCGCTGTACTTTCCGATTTTAAGGCGAAGTTGATTTCTAAATGTTCCCGTATAGCCATTTTCTAGATTGTAGGTCTTGCCAGTTTCCACTTCTTCGATGGAATCATCCCATAGTGGGACGACCACTGTACCAGTACTATCTCCAACAGTCGCGTCCAAGACTCTGTGCTTGGACCCGTCACTATTTGATGTTACTTCTCGGGCTTCTCCTTTATCGACAACTTTGAAGCGGATATTGACATTTTTCATCTTCGGCTTCAATTCAGAAACAGTTGCATCTACAGGTTCAGGTTTATTTGTCATAATTAATCACGTACTCTTCTAACATAGGCTTTTCAAATATCCCTCAATCAACAACACAATACAAACTTCCGAATGATTTCGGGTAAGTGCCTTCTTTTGGGTCTTTGGAGTTATCTTTCAGAATCCATATATAAAGTTCAGCCTTTGTAAGTATTCGGTTGAAATTTTGCTATCTCATTGGCATTTATTTGTCATGCTGGAGCTTCTTCCCTTATTGATTGATAAAGTGAGATAAGCGAAATTATGTAGAACGGAAGGATCACAACGATATCCACAAAGACTCCTATAACCGCTAGCGCAACGACGGCAATTGCAAATGGATTGACAATCGGGGGCCTAATGGTTCCAATGAGTGTATCCCAGGCTGTCAAGGGGGCAAACCAAATAGTAAACAGAAAAAGGAACACTATCCAAGTGGTGAACGTCCACAATGGGTGTTTCGCAACAGTACGAAATGAATCCCTTAGTGCTTGTATGGGCGAATTTCCTTCTACAAGGCTCGGAACGAACATGGTTAGAGCTCCCCCGGCAAAGAAGACCCATCCGAAACCGATGGCTCCAAGAACAAAATTCGGAGGGCCACTCACAGATGGACCAAACGCAAATGAGAACGCCGTAGCTGTCACGACCGGCGGCCCGAGTGTAACGATGGCAATAGTGACGCCGCCTAAAGCGAAGTTGACTAGGTTCGTTTTGAACCAACTATATGGGGTGTCGGCCTCTTTTCCCTTGCTTTCAATTAGTTGCTTAGTCATTCCGAAAACTGGTGTCATCACCCATGCACCAATGGCAAAAGCGGGAATGACAACCAATACAAACACACTAGTTAAGATGAAAATGAGGTCTCCTGTGGAAATAAGAGGCAACCAGGTTTCCATGAGGTCTCGAAATACAACATATGGGTGGCATCCTGAAAAAACCGCGGCAATCAACCCTCCTAACCCGGCCAAACCCGCAGCAAGGAATACGAAAATGACGGCCATCTGTGAGACGGCGATGGCATATGTCATGAAATTTTTCTCTAGATGGTCAGCGGATCTACGCAATGTATCGAATATTCTCAAACGAACACCTCAATCATATCCTGTATAATCAACGACATGTTACTTGTACAATCTTCAATTCAACACTTCTACTGGAGCCAAGTTCAAGTTAAGTCTTTTTCAAGCGCCAAACGTGGCTACATGTACTGTCAGCTTTTTGTTGAGTTCTGAAGCCTTATTTGTTGTTTCCGAGGACTAGTCTTAGATGGTGTTATTGAATCTAACATACTGGCGCAAGAACATCTTCTATGTCAATCCCTCTGTCAAATGTAGCAACCATTGCTTGTTTTGCGTCAGGAATTTCCAGGATGGTGTATATGGTTTCAAACTGGCTGGTGAGATGAATCCAAAAGCTGAAGAAATCAGAACTGCCATAGAGAATACTTGGAATGAGAGATTCACTTATGCTGCGATAGTAGGTTTCGGAGAACCTTTGCTGAATTTTGATGCTTCACTGGAAGCCATTACCACAATCACAGAACTCTCAGATGTCTCGGTTCGCATGGATACAAATGGTCAAGCATCGTTGATTCATCCCAAGCGTGATGTGGCTTGTGAGCTCGACAACGCGGGACTAGAAGAAGTTCAGATTTCACTTAACGCATCTTCTGCTCGAACCTATGATTTGCTTTGTCAACCTGAGTATGGGCCACGTGCTTATGAGGCTGTATTGCAATTTGCTCGAAAGTGCAGAGAATCGATGCGGGTTATCCTGTCGGTTGTGAAGGTTCCGGAAGTGGATATGGAAGCATGCCGACACATAGCCAAGGACATGGGCGTTGGTTTCCGTATTAGGGACTTCAAAGGGCCTGCAAAGACTGCTTATGCGATATCCCAGAAACTGAACAATCTATGACAACAATGCCGATGTCCGACTCTTCTGGAGCAATCCATTTGCTAGATTATGACCAAGTATATCTGTTGTAATGTGAAACAGTACGCCATGAAGCTGACTCAAGTCACAGATCGTATCTATGCAGATACCACTGGTGAAAACGCAGGCAATTACGGTATAGTGGTACTCGAAGATCAAGTGGTGGTTGTGGACAGCGGCATGTATCACACGCTGACTTCAGACTTCAGAGAAGAAGTTGAGAGCGAATTCGACCTTCCGATTCTGAAGATGCTGTTAACGCATTACCATCCCGATCATCTATTCGGTGCACAAGCCCTAAGCCCAGTCAGCCTGATAGCTTCAGCGCCTACGCGAGCTATTTGCAAGGAATTGGTAGATACTGAATGGAGGAAGGAGAAACTGGTCGCTCAAGCAGAAGAGAGCAAGGAAGAGCGCCCTGAAATGTGGAGAGCCGTACAGAGTCTTGAACTCAAGCTGCCTGATATCATATTTGAAAAGAGAATTCAAATCGGTTCTGCAAGTGACCTTACGGTCGAACTCACAGGCGGTCATACAAAAGGGTCTTCGATAGTCATTATTGAACCGGACCATGTTATCTTTGCTGGAGATTTGGTTTTCAATGGAACTTTCCCGTATGCTGGAGATCCTACGTGTAACCCTGATGACTGGATTGCAGCGCTGCAAGGAATTACAAATGCAGAGGTTGAAAAAATCATTCCCGGCCATGGCGACATATGCGGTACTGAGGAAATCGACCGACACATCAAATTCTTCAGAAGCCTGAGAGGTGAAGTACTGCGGGCCATCGATGAGGGTATAAGCCCAGAGAAGTTCATAGACGAAGGACGTACACCCAGCTACTATGATGAAGGCTCAGAAGGTCGTAAGCAGAGTGCAGTAGAAAGGCTGTTTGAATTCTACCAGTGAGCTCGATGCGGCTAGGCATGCACAGATTCTCTGATCTCAGTAAGATTCACGAACACAACTGAATACATTCAGTTCATATAACTTGCCTATATTCCGTTTTTGCCCCATTCTGGGAACGGCAGATGAATTTGATAGAGAAGAATGGCAACTAACACCCACATGAATTGAAGACTGCTAGTAGGCGTCTGCCAAAGAACATAGCCTTATAGGTGGAGATTTGACTGATTACTTCAAAGGCGCATAAGTAGAGAGGATTTTCGATTTGTCTATTGACGAAGGTTACCCGAACCGTGTAATCAGCTATCCCACATTTACAGAGCTGAGCGAGATACTATCGAAGGATTTTGACCTCATCGAGAGCTCCATGCAATATGGGATGCCGACATTCGTAGTCCGCTGGCCTAGCCATCAAATTCCACCAATAGAACAACAGCGTAAAGTCTTTGGAAAGCTGGAGGAAGAATCGGGTAGACTCCGACTCTGGCCTGTGGTTCGTTGGAAGGATGAGGAAGCAGGTGAGTATTTCATTCGTTTTGCCCCTCAACAGAAAGAAGATGCTGGTGATATGCGCATCAATTATGCTCTTTTCGTTGCCACTCTTGCAACAATCAGCCTTGCCGGATTTCTGCAGGCAACAAGCCCAGTCTTTCTGACACTGTTTTATCCTGATGGCTGGAACATCTGGGACATTGCATTTGTGACTGGAACATTTTTGCTAGCTTTGATGGGCATCGTATTTACGCATGAAATGGGTCACTACCTGACTGCGAAACGACGTGGGATTGATGCATCTGCTCCGTATTTCATTCCTGGATTACCTCAAATCGGGGGCACCTTCGGCGCTTTCATTCAGCAGAAAAGTCCTCCACAGAATCGCAGAGACCTTTTCGATTTGGGCATTGCTGGCCCTCTAGCCGGCTTCGCCGTTACACTGGTCGTACTTGTTGCAGGTTTCTTGATGTCGGTTCCCGTTACTGCAGAACAGCTTGAAGCTATAGATGCGGCCTTCCCCGATATGACAGGATCTTTGCCAGTGCCGTATCTCTTCGTCATCCTTCAGATGATTTTCTCCGATTTCATACCCCCCGGTGGCACCATCTACCTTCACCCGATAGCTTTCGCTAGCTGGGTGGGTTGCCTTGTCACAGCATTGAACCTTTTTCCAGCGGGTCAGCTCGATGGAGGTCATGCTCTCCGAGCCATTGTAGGTGGCAAGAAACACAAGTACATTGGCTATGTTGCCATTGCAGTGATGTTTTTGATGGGCATCTATCTGATGGCCATCTTGGTTCTGTTCTTGTCGCGTGGAGAGCATCCAGGGCCACTCAATGATACAGTACCTGTGTCAAAGACTCGGATAGGCCTGTTTGTGCTATCGATTATTGTTGTTGCCTTGTCAATTCCACCACTATGGCAGACCTTCACTTTCTAAGGATTCTGCACAAGAATCAGAGAGCAAAACACTGAGGGCTATGATCTCCATAGAACCCTTTTCGCCATGAATCTCAAAGCCCAAGATAATGCGATATAGGATTTACCCAGTTGTGAGATTGGCGAAACCAGAAAAATCTGTATTTTCCGACAAATTTCTGCGGAAGCCTCATCTCGCCTCCTAGAGATAGACTAATTAATTTGCGGATGTATATTATGATTGAGAGTTGTATTGGATGGCTCTTCGCAAATCCACAAAATATGCTATTGCTGGAGTCGTTTTAGTCCTTCTAGGGCTTCTTCTAAACCAATTACTAATCTGGTTATACTACTGGACGGTCTTGAATGACTATGGGGATACTCCACCACCTGTTGCCACCATGTCCGGTTCTGTTTTCCTTCTCCTAATACCAGTTGGAATTGTTCTGATTCTTTATGCGATTTATCTCAGGTTGGAGGAGTCAAAATCCGACGTGTCATGAGAAGATTCGATAGGTTCTTGGCGTTACAAGCTTCTTAGCTTGTGGTAGTTTATAGAATAAATAACTACATTACAACGTTCGATTGGGCTTTTTAGTAGCAGGCACAGATAAAGGATGTCTGTATAGTTTATACGCTAGTCAAAATCAATCATGATGGGTATTCTCTGAAACTGCACCTCAAAAAAAAAACAAGGATTCGATTATCTTCGAATCCTATTCTTTTCTTAAATATTCCCTGTAAGCTTGGCTAGAACTCTAGCACGATTTCCTCTTCTTCCTCTTCCTCTAGACGCATGACACCGAGTTCAAGCAGGCGATCCATCACTTTGTGTGCAGCCTCATCGATTTGAGGCTCGAACTTGGCTCCGGTGATAACAAGCTTGCCCGAACCAAAGAGGAGAATAACCACTTTCGGGTCTCTCATCCTGTAAATTAAACCAGGGAACTGTTCCGGTTCGTACAAGGTGTTTTCTAAAGTCATTGCCGCAAGCTCAAGATTAAGCTCGTATCCAAGACTTGCACTAGCTACTATGTTTTGTACGACGATGATTGGTTTGCCTGTGATTTCGATACCCGCCTCGCGGATATTTTTTACAATCTTATGAACAGCTCTCTTGGATTCTTTTTCGCTCTTGGCTCCAGTGCAGACCATTTTACCGCTATTGAAGATGAGAGTGGCAGTTTTTGGTTTCTTAAGTCTGTACACAAGTCCGGGGAACTGCTCAGGATCGAACTCGACATTGGGCATTGTAGCTGCGATTTCGTCAAGGTCCAATCTCTGATTCAGGATTACTGACGCAACAACGTTCTCGATTTTCGTGGTTGGTTCCGGCTTCTTCTTTTCGTCCATTGTAATCATTCTCCGCCTTTATATAGGGGGGTGCGCTGGTCAAGCCATATATAAATGCCTTTTTAAATGCCACGAAAGGAGCGTCGAGTTCTCTCATGTTTACTCATGTGGATAGTCATACACACAGAATCCGTTACCTTCTCACTGAAATCGCTATTCATTCTTGCAGGTTCCTTGGATCGACCCCTTTCACTCGTTCTTCTATGAAGTCTCTTCAATTCGTGGTCGAGTTGTTCCTGCATTTTTCTCAATATACGTGATAATCACATTCCAGATTCTTTTCGCGATGTCTTCCACAGGTGGGGTGGCATCGATAATCTGAGCGTTACTCAGATTCCTTTCTAGCCATCTGAAGATCTTCCTAACTTTGGTGAGATATTCGGGGTCTTCGAAGTAATTCGGTTGACCATTCTCTCTATCATTGATTCTACTCAATCCTATCTCAGGAGCAACATCCAGAATCAAAATCAAATCCGGTCTTGGTGCAAAGTCATTCATCTCAAGTATTTCCTCTGGATCAATCCCGAGGGCACCTTGATATGCTACGTTTGAAAGATAGTATCTATCCATAATCACTATTTGTCCAGCGGAAAGAGATGGTTTGATGTATTTCTCAACATCAATCTTCCTGTCATTGATGAAGTACTCTAATTCCTGTCTGGGATTCACGGTACGACCATGAATCGCAAGATTCCTGATCTTAGTTCCCCATTCGCTGTCCGTTGGCTCGTGCAGTCTGACGACATCATAACCGGCGTCTTTCAAGCGGTCTTCCAGCTTTCTTGCCTGAGTAGTCTTCCCTGTCCCATCAATCCCTTCTATTATGAAGAGGAATCCAGTGCTATGGTCCTCTCTGCCGTCATGAGTACTCATTCAATAATCCTCTCGTTCTGTGTGGACTTTGAGGAACGGTGATTGTATTTTATATTAAGCGTTTGGTGGAATAATCTATCCTGATGATATGACTGAAGTGTTAGATCTCATTTCTGTAACGATAACTCATGGAAAGACCGAATTAGAAAAACTTTCTTTGAAGACCTTTTGTGTGAACGTATGCGTCTGCCCTATTTCTGGCGTGTCCACGTATTCTTGTGGTACACTTCGGGGACTATCCTAAGATTAATAGATAGCTCATTATCCGGATTTCATGAGATTATTTGGAACCAATTATCTCAAGACTGCTGCCGCTGGTGGTACCTTTCGTAGGACGCTGGGAAACCCTTTTATGCTGTATAAGGGTTCGACGCCGCCAAGCGATTTAGTGGTCCATTTCATCATCGTAGCTCAGAGAGTGACACCTGAATGATTTCAAGGAGAAGAACCATCGCGTTTATTCTGGCGTTTCTAGTATTCGTAAACTTGGTAAGCACTGCTTCATTGATTGAGCGGAGAGAAGTTGAAACTATCTCTTCACCATCATCGCCTTTTGAAACATCTGGGACTGATTTGCTTGTCATCAATGAAACCTTCCATGACGGTGACTTCGATGATGATGACCTAATCTTCCATGTGTACAACCATTCTACTGAGTATCCCATCGCCCAGGCGAATGTCTCATTGTATAATAGCAGTGACCTGAGCCTATACAGTTCAAAACTGACGTCCGGAACCGGTGCGGCAGAATTCTACGATATTCCAGTTGGAGAGTACATCTGGAATGTAACCCTTGAGACAGCTTTGGGCGATTATGACGAAAATGTCTACGAAACGGGCGTCTTCGTGTCTGACGGACCTGAAGCTATCGTTGAAGTGGAAATTGGAAATCTTGACTGGGACGACGACGATGATGATCTTAATGCAACTATTCTTGATATCGACGGTAACCCTGGTGAAGGCCTGAACTTCTCTGTACATTTCCAAGAAAACTCTACCATACACAACCAAACAACGGTAGGAGCAGATGGCGTTGTATATATGGAGGATGTACCCGAAGGAAATTACACATGGTATGTGACCGTGGCATCTGGTGACTATGATGGATATGTATTGGATCAGGGGAACTTCACATCAGATGGAACTTTGATTAAGGTTCATCAGCAGATTGGACCCACTGCAGGTGATTCGGACTACTATGATTTGGATATCTTCATCTATTACGAGGATTCATTGAATCCCGTTGCTGGAGCTCTCGTGAATGTCACTTACAAGAATGGAACTGTAATTGATGCAAGGTTAACTGGAGAAAATGGTACCTTGGTATTTGTTGATCTGCCTGTTGCTTTTATCAACTGGACGGTGACACTTTCTGGCGAGCCATTGGGGCTTGGCGATTATTCGTATAATCTGACCGAAGTTTCAGCAGACATCCGCGACCCCATTCTGGTTTCGCCTGGGAATCAAGAGTTCCTCATAGGCACCCCAAATATGACAATCACATGGCACCTTGAGGATGAGTACCCCCATAACATAACCGTATATGTTGATGGTTCCAAGCAATCCAATGAAACATGGAACAGCACTCCTTATGACTATACATTCAATATGACTGGCTATGACTTGGGAGCCTATGAGGTTACTTTAGAGGCGTATGACCAGAACGAGAACTTGGCCAGCGATACAATTACTGTTCTTGTTTATGAGAATGTAACGCCTGTTGTTGAGGGTCCAGACGAAACCATCGAGTTCTATTATACTGAAACCGGTTACTCGATTACGTGGAATGTCTCTGATGATCACATGGATAGGTATCGAATACTCCAAAATGGTTCCGAGGTAAAATCAGGAACTCTTGACCCTGATAGCCCCAGAGTCACGGTTTCACTAGAAGGACTGAATATTGGCCTCTACGAATATTCTCTGATTGCAAATGATACTAGTGGGAACATAGGCATAGATAACGTAACCGTTAGGGTGAAGAGAGATGACATCGCACCAACAGTTGTCTATACGCCATCTGAGATTCATTATTACCGGGGTGAACTCAACGTCGTTCGCAACTGGACTGTCACGGATGAATTCATGTCAAATTACTCGATTGAAATTGATGGCTTCACGATTGAATCTGGAGCTTGGGAATCTGAAATAATCGAATTTGATTTTGGTGGTTTGTCCGATGGCGTTCATTGGGTAGTCCTAGTAGTAGAGGATCTTGGTGGAAATACTGTGAGAGCACCCGTGAAGGTTGTCGTTTCACCACCTTTGCTTCAAACCTATTTACTTGGTATTACTGCCATTGGAGGTATCGGTGTGATTGCGGGCTTGATTATCTGGTATGTTCGCTACAGGTAAAAGAAGCCTCAGCCTCCCTTTGCGCCGTCATCCTTTTATTCGGACAGGCGAGCGCTTGATTGTGAGAAAACACCCTCGTTTGATGGTCTAGCATTCCCTGGTGTCGATTATGAAATACAGTCATGTTGATGAGATTCTTGAAGGCGAGCTAATAGGCAAAGAAGTCCATCTTAGAGGATGGATCCACAGAATACGCAAACAGAAGAATATGGTCTTTGCTATTGTCCGTGACCATACTGGTGTTATTCAAACTGTAATCAAGAGTAATGCTGTGTCAGAGGATGAGTATGAAGATGCCCAGAAGATGCTGATAGAGTCACTCGTTGAAATACATGGAACCGTCAAAGAGGATTCAAGAGCAAAAGGCGGCTTCGAAATCCAAGTTACAGACTTGAACGTTCTCGATTTCGCTGACGAGTTTCCAATCACAGAGAATCAAAGCATTGAATTCCTGAACGACAATCGCCACCTCTGGATGCGTTCGAGGGCTATGACGAACGCCCTTAAGGTTAGAGATGAAGTATTTCGATCGTCTCGAGAGTATCTGCGAGATAGCGGGTTCTTTGAGACAACCTCTCCAATGTTTGTATCTACAATGGGTGAAGAAGGCGCTGAGCTGTTTGAAGTGGATTATTTTGGCGATACGATGTATCTTACTCAGACATCCCAAATGCATCTTGAGCCTCAGCTTTATGCGCTGGAGCGGGTGTTCACATTGGCACCGTCTTTCCGAGGTGAGAAGTCACGAACTCGGAAGCATCTTACTGAATTCTGGCATCTAGAAGCAGAAGAAGCTTGGTGTGACCATGAATGCAATGTGAAGCGTCAAGAGGAGCTCATCACCCATATCTGTCATTCCGTGGCCGAGAATGAAGTGAAGGCGCTGGAAGAAATGGCGGTGCCGAAGGACCGCCTTCTCAAGATTGAAACGCCATTTGAGAGAATGAGTTATACAGAGGCAATTGAGCTCTGTCGCGAAGCTGGCGTAGATATCAGCTGGGGGGAGGATATTCGAACCGAAGCCGAGGATGTTCTTACTGAGGGTAGAGATACTTTCCTATTTATCGAGTACTACCCGAAAGAAATCAAGAGCTTCTATATGAAACACAACGAGGCTGATTCCCGGACATACAAGAACAACGATTTGTTGGCACCTGAAGGATTCGGCGAAATCATAGGGGGCAGTCAGAGAGAAGATAATCCTGATATTTTGGTTGAGAATATCAAGGCAACAGGTGACGACCCTGCGAAGTACGAATGGTTCATTGATATACGGAGATACGGTAGCGTTCCACATTCAGGTTTCGGTGTGGGCTTGGACCGACTAATCAGATGGATGCTTAATCTTAGTCATATCAGAGATGTCATCCCTTTTCCAAGGACGGTACGAAGGACGTACCCCTGAACCAAATGCTTTACTTGGTTTGGCATTAATACACTCATGGTGGATTGCTTTTATTGTGATGCCATTGTGAGAGAATCAAGGTATCCAAGAGCATGCGAAGGCATAAATCCTTGGAGGGTTAAGCTAAGTGAGGTAAATGCCAGTGATTCAAATCAGCTTTTTTGAGAATCTTATTGAATCCATTGTTAAGCTGTTTACCGACTTTCAATATCTGGTTTTTCTACTCATCGAGTTATTCCTCTTGGTGATTGTCTATGCGGTGGTCACTCGTGGACTCAGTTCCAGATTGGAAAAAGTGGGCCTTTCAGGCCAAGCATCTACAGGTATTAGTCTGGTTATTCGTGTGATTTTCGTCGTGGTTGCTGCATTCTTGGTATTGGATACGCTTCGTCCCGTTTATGCTGAACTGATTTCCCTCGCCACACTTTTCGGAACAGCTCTTGGCCTTGCCTTCTCACAATCTGTTGGAGAAATAGTTAATGGCCTTTACATTATCATAGCCCGCCCGTTCAAGGTAGGCGACTATGTCAGAATCGGTAACCACGAAGGAATTGTGACAGATGTCACTTTGAGCTATACCCGAATACTGCAACCAGACAAAACAAGACTGAGAATTCCGAATTCGAAGGTCCTTAAGAGCGATGTCGTTAATTTTCGAATGAATCTCAGCGATCTCATCAAGGACATAACCACTTACCGATTGCAGACTGAGGACTCTGCTGAGAGAAAGACTCTGAGTACGGTGATTTCCAAACTCAAGGCTATCACTCACACAGAGACGGCTTATCGCTATACATTCGACTTAACTGTGCACTACAGTTGTGATTATGGTGCTCTAAGAGATAATTTCGATAGAGTTTGCGAGGAGTGGGAAGAACAATTTCTCGTTAAGCCGAAATATCAGGTGTGGGACACTACTAATACTGCGATTATCTATCGAGTTACTGTCATCGTAGATGAACCAAGAGAACTACTGATTTATATTGATGATTTCATGGATGATATGCTTCTCACATACCGCAAAAACAGTTCTGAAAGAGGTGAATAGACTCAGTTCTCTATGTCCTCTTCTATCCCCTTTGCTTCAAGCAAATGCTGCTGGTGTTTCCTAAGCATCGAGAAGAATGCAACAGTATAGATAATCCCCGAAAACACCAATCAGCCACAACTTATTCGCATGGGATGGGAAAGCCATTTAGTCAAGATGTATACATTGAGACCGAAGAAGAAAATACCGAACGAGATTATTATTGCATGATACGACTATAGTAGTCCGTCTTGCTCCGTATTTAGTTCATGTTCCTTTCAAAGAGGGAACTTCATAGAGATTGCCATCTCACTTATCTGTCTCGAATGAGCCCTCTATTGTCTCGTCTCTGCTGGCAGAAAACCTGCAATCAGGTTAATAGGGTTTGCACATTCTATGATTCTTGATTGTTCTCTTCTTCCATTTCCAATGGAGTAACAAGTAGTCCTTTGGATGTCGCTTTCAGCACTACACGTTTCTCAATTCCGGCCATCCGCCTGATAGCTTCAGGAATGACCATGCGACCTTTTGCATCTACTTCTGATATGTCACCATAGAGCACATGCTTCTGCCCCTCAATGAGACCATCTCTGATACGCAAGATTCGATCTGCATATTCAGCAACACGAGGATTATGCGTTACATTAACAATCGTTGTTCTGAATTCGCGGTTAGTTTTTCGCAAAGCTTTCATGACGATGTCGGCTGTTTCGGTATCAAGTTCGCCGGTAACCTCGTCCGCGAGCAGAAGCTCTGGTTGGTTTGCAAGTGCTACACAAATGGCTACCCGTTGATTCTCTCCCCCTGATAGCTGGTTCGGCTTGTGATCCATCCTGTGCTCCAAATTGAATGTCTTTAGTAGAGACTTGGCTCGTTTGTCTGTTTTGTCTTTGGGCGCATCTGCAAGATTCATTGGGACTTTCACGTTCTTCAACGCAGACAATCCCGGAATGAGGTTTCCGACCTGCCAAACAAAACCTACTTTCTTCCTTCGATACAACATTGCGCGCCGGTCATCAAGGAGTGTGATATTATGCCCATCAAATAGCACCTTTCCTGCAGTAGGCCTATCTAGGGCTCCTATGAGTTTCAGAAGCGTAGATTTTCCTGATCCTGACGGCCCAACTATTGAAATGAACTCTCCATGGCCTACCTCAAAATCCATACCCCTTAGGGCAATGACCTCCTTGCGCCCTCTACGATACACTTTCATCAGGTCGCGTACTACAAGTTTGTTTCCTTCTGCGATTTCCTCCAAGTCTTCCATTATGCTCAACTCACGTACTGAATTTCCTCTGCTATATTTTTCTCCAGCGTTGCTCTAGTGATAAAATAAGTTGTAAGAAGAACCGCTGCCACTGTTACGCAAAGTATGAGAGCGACAATCAAGAATGGCACAGAAATCACGACTCGCAGCCTGAGCCAAGTAAGTGAAAGTGATGTTCCTATGTAGTTAAGGGGAACTTGGATCGCAAATCCAGTTAGAGCAAGCGCGATTAACGCTCCAACTCCTGCTGCTGCCGCAGTAGTGGCCAAGGAATCGATAAGCATAGGAATCATTATCGATTTCCGTTCTGTTCCAAGTGCTCTCAATACCGACAGTGGTCTCCTGAGATTCTGTATTCTGACAAAAGTAACTATCGCAATTCCGGCAGTTAGATAGATCAATGAGAAAACGACATTCAACGTGTAAACGCCGTATATCGTCTGTGCAGCTCTTGAGTCAAGTGACTGGTCAAGGTTCAAGAGTCCTGATTCGATACTCTGAAATGATGACTGAGACAGGTCTGCAATCTCTCCCATGATCCTCGTATAGTTTGCACCCTTGTTCAGTTTAACATAGAAGCTAGAAACCCTACTGGTATTCTTACATGCGTGCACATAGTCAAGGTTCATTATAACAAAACTGCTCAACTCCGGTCTTCCCGGAAAATACTGATTTGAGCTGCCGTACTGACCTAGAGTCGCTAACGTATCAATGATTTGACATTCAGACTCATTGATCCATCCTGGCTCTTCTAGTCTGACTGCAAGTTCCTCCGAATATATTGGGGACTGCGTACCGCCGTAACTACCTGAGTATCCGTCTATAGGTTTGAACGAAGTGATTACGCTTTGATTGCTGAGTGACATGTCATGCAAGGATTGCTTTGGAGTTTGGTCATTGGCAAAATAGTCCAGGAAGAATGCGGTTTCAGCCCAAGCTTTTGCCTCCACGCCGAAAACACTGATACTACGCTCTATGTAGGAATACTCACCGTTACGGTATGCCTGCCAGTACTCTACGTATCCCTCTGTCTCCAATACCCCAGACGCATTCTTGACACCATCGATACTGGTGATTTCGTCTAACATGTCCAGGGTAATATTCTGTACTTCTGGCCTTACCTTGACAACGATATCTCCGCCGGCTTCAAACATGCTTAGAGAACGTGTGTGATTGAATCCTGTTTGGGCAGAAATAGAACAGAACAGGCCGGCAGTAAACACCAAACCTACGAATATCACAGCAAGTGATTCACTCTTCTTAAACATCATAACCGTGCGGGATAACAGGCGAGAGCCAGGTTCATACTTCTTGGTTTTCAGACGAGATACTATTTTTGCTTTCACGTTCGGTCCCCCTCGGGACAGGAGTCGAGAAAGACCCACAACAAAAACACCCATGAAGATAACTACAACACTACTGAAGTAGACCCCTCCTGGACCATAGCCCGAAGCAACGTACGAGAACATTGAAAACATGGAAAACAGAAAGAATGTTGAAATCCCAACAGCTCCCAGATCGATGAATGGATTGCCGAGATTACTCTCTTCCTGAAGCACCTCCCTTTCGAGCGACGCATGTGCTTCCTCAGGAGACATCAGAAGTGCCTGTACTGCTGTAGGTATCGAAACAACAAGTCCCACTCCAAATGAGAAGATGAATACCCACATAATGGCATCAGGTTCCAGGAGTAGAGTGAAACTAGCCAGTCTTTCTAGGCTGAATTCCAAGAAGGTTCGAACTGACCCTGATAGATATGACGATAACAATCCGACCAATATGGCGCCTAGGCTTCCAATAAACGCGACGATTACAGCTTGTACCAGAACCCATCTGAATGCCTGCCATCCAGATGCACCTCGGGTCTTTAGCGTGCCGACATTCTTTCTTCTCTGATTAGCAAGCAACTCAGAATTGTAGTAAACCAACATGATGCCCATTACCAAAGATGGTATTGAGAAAGCCAGCGAAATGTATGTAACTGTTTGAGCCCATCCCGTATATGAACGGAAAGTGTTTTCTAGGGCGTATTCTAATATGTAGGCATAGGGCAGGGTGTCCTGCTCTATTTGTTTTCCAATGTTCTCAGCTCTGTCTGAGGGTGGAGCATCGCCGTATGAAAGGATTGAAGATTGATCAAGGTCAACCCAGATGACATTTTTTCTGCTAACGTATCCTCTAGGGTCAAGTTGAGGAAATGCGTTTTCTAATCCGCTCTTCGTGGTCACCATTCGTAGCATGGAAATGTCTTGTTCATGAGAATACCATCTCTGGACGTAAAGGCCTGTTTGGAAAGATCCAACAATTATGAACTCTTTCTCTATGATAGTCTCTGTCCCCTCTTCGTGGATTCGTGCCACAGCTGTGAAATTGTCTCCTAAGCCTAACCCGTAGTGTTCGAGAGTAGCAGCTTCAACATAACACGAGGAATCATTGAGTGTGGCTGTGCTAGCAAGCAGGTCAAAAGCTTGTGGAAACAATGAAAACGTGTTTTGAGAGAGACCGAGATAGATATGTTCATGGAGCTCGTAAGTTGCAGCATTCCAGTCGTATGATCGTACCATACTCAGGATATCCGAAGCTTGCACATCTTGTTGCTCTTGAATGGTATTCTCTATCTCCTCCATGGTCGTACTGTTCTGTTCATAGAACTGCTGTGACAGGGCAACCTGCATGTCAACCGACACATCATTGGTCATCTCTTGAAGTACATCCGGGCGGATGCTATCCATGTAAAAGAGGATACCTCCGAGCACACCTGCTGACAGAGAGAATACGAGGAATGTAGCAAGGACCTTTTGTTTGTCTGCTGATAGTCTGGCTAGCATGTACATTTAGATTCCTCCACTATATGGCCCCGCCTCGGCCCAATGAGCGTTCAACGCTTGGTGAAGATTGACTCTGGAATTTGTAACAGCTACAATGAGGACCATTGTTATCATACAACAGACAAAGAACACAAGAATGGTGAACAATGTGAGCCAAGGTACAAATGGAAATATTGCAACCGGGAATATGTAGCTGCTTGTGGATATCGTTAGAAGTGAGTTTGCTATGAAAACGGGTGAGAACAGCAGCAATAGCATCAATGCTGATACTGATAATATGAGAAGCTCGGCTACCTGTGTTTTTACAATATCTTGTGTTTGAGCTCCCATAGCTCTTAGTAATGCTACCTCTCTTTTCCTAGATCGAACATCTTCTGCTGCATAAATTGAAAAAGATCCGAACATGACGAGAACCATGCCTACTGTGATCATTGTGTCAACGGCCCGATCCATGGCGTATTCTGCTTGGTTGACATATTGTGAGACTTCGTACTCTACGCATGCCCATCCGTCATAGACATTATTCCAGCCGTACTGCGCTGGTGATTCTCTTACTGCGTTGCCTGAGATATTCATCAGATGTTCTACCATTGCTGTAGAGTTTCCCTCTTCCTTTACATTGACACAGAGTGAGTTTTGTGCTGCTGATGTGAAGTTGATTTCGGATGCTAGATACTCTTTGTTTGCGTACATAACGTCAGTTCCGAAAGATTGTGGCCAGTAGAATTCTGATTGTGTCGTCAAAATACCCGCATTGGAAAGTCCTTCAACTATGGCGAGTACCGAGAAAACGACGACCTGGCTACCCTCATTGCTTTCAATAGATGTTCTAACCGAGTCTCCGACGATTAAGTCATACTCTTGGGCTACTTCTTTAGTTATTATCACGCCGTTTGGCGTGGAATCCAACTCCTCTATTGCTTGAGAAAGTACTGTAGATTCATTAAGCAATGTCCCTGCATAGTCGTATCCTACCTTGCTGTATTCACTTGGATTGAAGGCGGCAAGACTCAACTCTCCACCATACATGGTTGATAGGGACACATCTAGGACCGATAGCAGAGCCATCTCTTCAGTCATTGGATGGGATGACACGTTGCTGAAGAAGGCATCCCACTCCTGAGGGTACTGCTCATCCAAATGAAATGTCACATCTCCACCAAATGCGAATCGCGCATGGTTCATTTTGGTTACAGGAAGTGAAGCATCAATCACAGCCATATTCCAAGCCAAGCTGATGGCAAGTACCAGGACTAATATTGTGGGTGCTGCTGATGAGGCACTCCTTCCCACTCTTCGAACACCGACGGACGCAGACAGCTTCCCTATCACCCTTTCGAACAAATCTGAGATGCGCGAGGAGCCCTTTCTTAACGCCTTGATAGTCAGGCTAGCGATTGCCGAGAAGATTCCCAATGGGATAATGGACATGATGAATGATAGGTATGGATTCGTATGGACTTGGGTACCCATCGAGTAGAGAGCGAGGGTAACAAGGACTGATAGGGCCAAAACGACTGTATCCCAACGAATGAGTTTGAGGCCTTTTGCTATTTTTGCCAGTTTTCCCTCACCTTCCTCAACAGGTTCTTTCATGGCATAAATGATGAAATAACCGCCTAGAGTTAGGAGCGGAAGAACAAATCCAACTATGGCAGCCAATATCAGAGATTCAATCGTGACAAGAAATGGTTCAGAAATGAAAAGTTGAGGTGCGAATTGGAAATAACTCGTCGCAGATAGAGCTATACGACTGAGGAATATACCCAAACCTAAGCCCAGTACAGTTCCAGAGCCAGACAGGATTGCTACCTCTCGTATGAGAATTCTATCAGTGTCTTGTTTGGATGCACCTCTGGCCTGCAGCATACTCGTCTCGTATTCCCGTTCATTCACGTTGTATCGTATTGCTAACAGCATGAGAAGAATAACTAGTAGGACAATCCCGCTTGAGCGCATAAGTTGCCCTATCCTTGTCGCAGTTCTCCATGATGCGTAATCACTGACTGCATAGCCTATTAAATTTCCAATGCTGTAAGAAGAATGCCTCCCTTTCTCGTAGCTCGGATCAAGCCCTCTCAAATCCTCCACTATACGGTTTATGTATGAACTGGAGCTCCACATATCGAAGGGTGTTACTGGCCCCCTGTCAATGTCGACATGGACCAGCTCTTCAGTATTATAATCGTAGTCCTCTGGTCCTAGTACTTCTGGAGTAACAATAGCTGAAGCGAAGCAATCCCAGTATGAGTATTCCATTTGTGATGGATGATTTTCGAATAAACCCACAACTGTCAAATTGAACGAGTGAGAATTCTCATCCCCTTGGACATAGTAGGAGTAATTGATAGTTTCTCCGATTGAAACATTCATTTCTGTTGCTTTGTCCATATCAAGGGCGATTTCCTCTGTACTGTTGGGATATCGTCCGGATTGTATGGAATACACATTAGGAAACTGCTCTGTATAATCGCTATCAATATATGCAGTTTGCTGACTATGATATATCGAATCGTCCTTTGTGAATGAGCCCCCTCCTAGGGTTATCACAGCTCCTTTCTCGATACCGTCGATCTCTTTGATATCACCAACTCTCGACTGCACATTGGGTCCTCTAACAACCATAGCTACTGGCCCAATAGCCATGTAGCTTTCCCATTCGTGAATGGAGTACGAATCCACGTAGACACTTGTTCCCATTGCAACTGCGGATGCAAGGCACAGGCAGATGAGAGTTAGACCCTTTCGTCTCAAGCTTTGATACGCTTCGTAACCCGCTGGTACAGCCAAGGCTATCCCCCTCTATTCAACACCGACGATTTCTCCATCTCTCATGCGGTAGGTTTTATCCATCTGTTTGCCAACTTCAGGATCGTGGGTCACGGCAACAAGTGTTCCACCTTCTCCCTTGGTCAGCTTCACCAACACATCTACAATTTCCTGTCCTGTTTGCGTATCCAAGTCTCCCGTCGGCTCATCAGCCAGTACAATTACAGAGCTGGCGGCGCCTTCAGGTTTCGCAAGGGCTCTGGCTATGGCAACCCGTTGCTGCTCCCCTCCCGATAGCTCATCAGGTCTGTGTGAAGCTCGTTCAGTCAAGCCGACTAGCCCAAGCAGATGTTCAACTCGTTGTCTTCTCTGTTCTTCTTCCACACCGGCAATGAGCAATGGCAGTTCGATATTTTCATACGCAGTCAGGACCGGTAAAAGGTTGAAGAACTGGAAAACAAAGCTAATCTTGTCGCGTCTTACGCGGGTCAGTTCTTTTTCTGTCATCTGGGTGATATCTGTTCCATCAATCACGACCGTTCCTGTGGTTGGCTTATCAAGTGCGCCAATCATATTGAGTAACGTGGTCTTACCGGAACCAGATGGCCCCATGATGGCAATTGCTTCGCCCCTATTTACTTCCAGATTAACCCCACACAGAGCTGAAACATCAACTTCGCCCATGTGGTAGGTTTTTGAGACACCTGCTAGTTTCAGTATATTCGATCCCAAAGGAGTTTCCCTCTCCCATTGTCTGAATAAAGATTCACTACTTACCTATTAGCTTTTCCTCTCGCGCTTGTATTATGAGGAATTAAAATTCCCAAAAGGACTGGAAAAAAGAAGGTTTATGACCCAATAGAACATTTACGGGGATATAACAATCAGAGTGGATGTTTCCAAATGAAATATGACATACTGGTTAAATGCTACGAATTCTTCAGCTGGCGCGGATTCTTGACTGGAGCGACGATAATAGGCATATCGTTGATACTTCAGTCAGTCATAGGTTTTCCGGAAATCTGGGCCGAGCGTCCGACTGAATTTGGAACATCTATTCTAATCTCTGCGGTGGTTGTTGGAACAGCTTGCGGAAGTGTTCTTGTTTTCCTGTTCCCTCCGAATCAGGATGTCATCGGAGTAGCTGGATTGGGTAGTGATGATGCTTCCCAACATATTGCTTTGTTCTTGGTCTTGTTAGCACTGATTGAACCGCATCTTGCAGGCTTCATCTTTTTCTTTGAGTATTATGGGCAAGACCCATTTGAGATGGTCTGGGTGCTTGTGAGCTTCGGTACGGTTAGCGCGGGTTTCGCTTCAGCGATGCTTGATAGAACCAAGACCATAGCTAGGGATCTACGGAACTATTTCGAAGATCATGACGCACTTGACATGACCAAGCTCGACTGGCTGCAGGCCGTCGGTCCAAGGAATGCCGCCTATCGCATGGGTATGCTAGGACGGGCCGCAGAAGAAATCGAATATGTTAGAGTTGTTGGACATCAAATGATACGCACAAATCAAACAGACACTAAGAAGAACGAGAACTGACGATATGGCTAATCGTTTGAATGTCGATGCTCGACATGTGCTGCTAGACCTTCTTCGGTCCATGCAACCCAAGAGCACCTGAGACAAGAGAGTTTCTTGCTTCCCAAACCAAATCGAGGAGCTGACTTTTCCTCAAGCTCGTATATGGTACCTCCATAGCCGCTCCTGTGTTTTGTGACAACCTTGAACCGTTTATTGAAACACTTAGAACAGATGCAAAGACGCATTCTTTCTTCATTTTTGAAGTTGTCTTCCAAGTTCTTAGCTGGCTCTGGCGGCTCCATTTCCTTGCCACAGCTTTCACATCGAGTCATTCAGTTCACAGCCAAGACCTTTTGGTACATTTAGTGACTATCTTCGATAGGGTATTAGAAACTAGGGTATATGACTGTTCTTAGTTTCAGATTGACGGGCACTTCACTTGGCA
Source organism: Candidatus Thorarchaeota archaeon (assembly GCA_046482545.1). Classification (GTDB taxonomy): domain Archaea; phylum Asgardarchaeota; class Thorarchaeia; order Thorarchaeales; family Thorarchaeaceae; genus WJIL01. Next base: position 105,083 of record JAWOEX010000028.1, on the reverse strand, counting down.
TCATTTCTCAGGGCTTGTCCATGCTTGGAATAACCGCGTCTTCTTTCAAAGGACCCCTCAGTATTCTGAGACAGCCATCTCTGCGGCTATTTGAAAAAGTTCATGAGTATTCTTGGCATCCGGCCACGAGGTTTCGAGGAAAGCGACGGGATGGAAATCCTTGTCTTTCCCAAGTTCAGTAGAGAGATTTTCTGCGTAGATGAAACCTTCCTTCTCGGTTACAAATTCGCCGGATTCTTCAGGGCCCTGCTCCGTTTTTTTGTCATACTTGTTACCTGTAATGATTAGTGGAGGCAGTATTTCTTCGGAAATTGAGAGCTCTTTAATCCAAAAATTAAGGCTCTCAAAACTCCATCGATCACAGGCGGAATACACTACAATTGCAACATCAGCATTGCCGTAGTACTTCTTTCGAGGTAAACGATGGTCTACTGCATCATCAAAGGACCAGACATGCAAATCCACGCGATAATCATTTGTCTTAAACATCCCGTGGTATATGTAGTCTTTCTCATCATTTACTAGCTCTAATCCCGCTGCTTTGATAAGCGATCTCTTCCCCACATTTTCTTCACCTACAATCAGACATTTCTTCTGGACAACAGGTTTGATTACATGCCGAGAAGCCACATCTGATTCTTCTGTACCGGTTTTTACTGGTGTTACGGTGTCTGTCTTTATTGATTCCACATCAGCCTGCGGAGTCGTGGATTCCATTTTGGTGCTGATGATTTCCTTTTGCTGTCTCGATTGTTTTGGAAGACTTGCGGCGGATGCAACGATTTCCTTTTGAGAGCTGAGCTTGACATGCACACTACTGGGAGTTTTTGATTCTTTAGTTGCTTTGGGCGATCGGAAAGTATCACTCATCGATTCGACGGCCGCTAGGGCCTCGGAGATGTCCCCTACCTCCTTTCCTGCAACACGAGCTTTTGTCAGGATATCTCCCTTGGAGGTCTCAGCTTTAGGTAACGGTTCTTCGATTTCTCCTTCAGGGGCTACATGTGAGCGCTCTTCTGGAGTTGCCTTAGTGCGTTTCAGTTCCTCTTCCACTCCAATCTTGCGAAGGACATTCTCAATATGCCCTGGAGGAAACCTTTTGTCAAAGAAACGGAAGTATGACTTGACCTCTTTCACTATCTCTTCGAACGATTTTGATTTTGTAGAAATTTCCTTTTTGATTCTGCCTTCATCTCGTAGCTCGACCCGGCCAGGCAGGAGTGCTAATGAGACAGTAGTTCCAGGAACTTTCATATTGGCAACACCCTTATCGGCTTTCTAGATGCAGGGGTTTAGTTAAGGCCTATCAGCATCATAGTGCATTGAATAGTACTTCCCCTATATATTGTCTGCCTCTATGAACGTGAAAGATGACCATACGTCTTGACCCAAAGAAATATGACCCATAGAAGTCAACTATAAAACTGGTTGAGACCATGACAGATGAAGAAATTGATTTTCTAGAATACGTCGAAGTCATAAAGGACTGGCCAGAAAAAGGCCAAGCAGTCGCTGATATCAGTAGGCTTCTTGAACATCCTACTGTATTTCATGAGGCTGTCGTGGCTCTCGCAAAGCCGCTGGTTGAGATGCAGCCTAACAAAGTTGTCGGTATTGAACAAAGAGGTCTGGCAATTGGTAGCGCTATAGCGTATTACCTTGGTTGTGGGATTGTTCCTGCAAGATCAATAGCTTATCTTGAAGAAGATTACAGTCGACCCGTCGAGTGGCTTCCCTCAGATAGATTTGCAGATAGACGACTAGCTCTGGTAAGCGAGTCCATCGATCCCGGTGATAGGGTCGCGATAGTTGATGACTGGTTAACACAGGGTACAACGGTTTTGGCTGTAGCGAATATTGTGGAGAATCTCGATGCTACTGTTGTCGGTGTCGCATGCGTAATCAATAATCTGACTGAGACGAGAATGAAAATGTTGGGTCGTCCCGAGGTTCATGAACTCATCCGCAACTTGAAGACCGACGTGTTGAATCCCGTTGATTAAACGGAAATAAATTACTGATAGGGACTCTTTTTTGGAGCCCCTATTTTGTTTTGTCTATTCTTCTTCTCTAAGCTCTCGCCTGAGTATCTTGCCTACCATTGTCTTTGGAAGGGTGTCCACAAATTCAACATCTGTGGGAACTTTGTAGGCGGCCATCTTCTCTTTGCAGAATTGACGGATCTCCTTGAGGGTTGCTTCTTCTCCGGGCTCTAGAATGATGAATGCCTTGACAGTTTCACCTCTGACTTCGTCAGGCACACCGACGACTGCTACCTCTTTCACTTTCGGGTGTTCAAAGAGTACTTCTTCTACATCCCTTGGCCAGACCTTGTAACCACTGGCATTGATGAGATCCTTCTTGCGATCAACGATAAAGGTCCATCCGTCTTCATCCATTCGTGCTATATCGCCGGTTAACAACCATCCACCTTGCTTCAGTACAGCATCTGTTTCATCCGGTCGGTTGAGGTATCCTTTCATGACCTGTGGTCCTTTAACAGATAGTTCACCAATTTCGCCATAGGGAAGTTCCTTTGTGTAATCATCAAGGTCCACAATCTTGCAGTCCGTACTCGGGAAAGGCAAACCGATTGAGCCGATTTTCCGAAGCTCCTTGTCTAAGGGATTAGCATGGGTTACCGGCGAGGCTTCTGTTAGACCGTACCCCTCAACAATAATCGAATTTGTGGCATCTTCGAATTTTCTCGTGACCTCTGCGGGTAGAGCCATTGCACCTGCTATTGATAGCTTGAGCGATGTTATATCATACTCGTCTACTCGATCAAACGAGTAGATGGATATAGCAAGGGTTGCCACTATCGGGAAGAAAGTTGGTCTAAGCTTGTCCATTTTGGACAACAGGTTTGAGATGTCTCTGGGGTCTGGTATTAGCAACATGCCGCATCCCCATGATATTGCCAGATTCATGGAGACCGTCTGACCAAATATGTGTTGAAGCGGAAGGGCTGCGACAAATAATTCCTCGCCTCTTTCTGCCATCCAAGCCATCCAGGCAGAACACTGTGCGACATTTGCCTTGAGATTATCATGGGTCAACATGGCCGCTTTTGGTACACCAGTAGTACCGCCTGTGAATTGATATACCGCGATATGGCTCGAAGGATCTATTTCGACCTTGGGCGGTTCTGGCACGGTGTCTTCCATGAAATCATTCCACAAAAGATCTCCCTCCCGTAGGGGTGGCACTTCCTTAACCTTGTTTCTGTAAACAATCTTGGCTGCAAGCACTCGCTTGATCCATGACATCATATCCCATGGAGCCGTAACGATAGCTGTTTCAAGATTGGTTTCTGCTCTGACCGTCTCGACAACATCATAGAAATAGTTCAGCGTTACTATTGTCTTTGCTCTTGTTCCCTGCAGGTAAATTCTCAGCTCCTTCGGCATGGCCATCGGATTTACTGGTGTTACCGTTGCACCAGTCTTGAGAATTCCATAATAGGCAATCACGAATTGCGGGCAATTGGGTAGCATAAGCGCTACGGCGTCGCCTTTACCAATACCCATTTTCGATATTCCATTTGCAAAGCGACCCACCAGCTCACCAAGTTCTCGGAATGTGATTTCGACTCCCTCGTAATGTAATGCTACATTATCTGGGAACTCCTCAACTGCGTCATCGAGACTTTTCCAAAGCGGGCCATCAGGAATTTCAATTTCCTTTGGCGTGTCACCTACATAACTTGAGTACCATGGTCTTTCCATTATTATATCTCCTTTAACTAACTTGAACCTAACCTAGTTGCCTTGTGTATCCCCTAATTTATCCTTTGTGTAAAAATTAGTTGGTTTCGAAGTCAGTACTGCAACGGAATCAAATGTGAAGAGATGTCTTTAGGCATACAAGCGCAGCCCTCCCAACAAGTCTAGGTATGTCCAAATCACTAACTTCGGATTCTCCCATGGCGCTACTGACCATATCTTGGAGTTTGTCATCTCGGGAGCCAATCTTGAAAAGCGTCTCAGTCAAGAAACTTGTAAAGAGCCTTTGAGCGAGAAGCATTGCATCCATGGAACGCCCACTACTACTCTCCCATTCACGCTGATATGGCTCTAAGTTTTCCTTGCTCCATTTGTCCTCGTTTATGCATCTGCCAATAACATCAGCCGCTATCTTGCCTGCTTCCATGGCGTAAAGGATTCCCCCACCGGTCAATGGGTTTACCATTCCAGCTGAATCACCAATGAGGACACAGCGATTCCGCACAAAGGAGTTCAGTGGCCCTCCTGTGGGCACAATTGCCCCCTTAGCATTTGAGATGTCAATGTTTCGGGGAAGTAGATCGTGCTTCATCAGATAATTCGCGAAGGAGTTGAACACTGCTTGCATATTGCTGGCATGGTTCGCCTTAATACCCACGCCAACATTGATTGTTTCCGTTTTTGGAAAGATCCACCCATAGCCTGGCGCCCCGGACAGATTAGCATAGAAGTGATAATCCCCTTCAATTCCATAAAAATCAACAATCTCTTTTTCTCTTGCCGGTATCTCTGCTACTCTACAGGCTGTTATGCTGTCCTGCCGCCATTTACTATTGAGTCCAGATTCTCTCGCTACGATACTATTCACCCCGTCACTACCTACGATGACCTTGCCGGAGATTTTCCTTTCATTAGATGTCCACACCTCGACCCCATCGTTATCGATTGAGACTGACTTTACCCTAACACCCGTCAAGCAATCAGCTCCAGCATCGTGTGCCGCCATGAAGAGGACATTGTCCAAATTTGAGCGCAGAGCTACAGCCATCTTTGCCTTTCCTTTGAGTGTGATTTGCCTGCTCGGCGAATGAAGGATCCCTACGTTAAGCACCCGCTCAAGAAATTCATCTTGTTTTGTGCGGAGGTGCGGAAAAAACTCGAAGAGTTCTGGTGAGAAACCCCCGCCACATGGCTTGTCTCTGGGAAAGGTGCTCTTATCAATCAGGCAAACCTGATAACCCATGTCGGCAAGATACTTTGCCGTAGTTGAACCCCCGGGACCTGCTCCGACAACGAGAACATCGAACACGGGTATCACAGCCTTTTTTCCGTACTATATGATATTTCATTTTGATGGTTGGGACCTGAATGCCGCAAATGGGATATACATAAAATATAAGTCCCATAAACCGAGTAATGGATTTGCAAGTGTATGGCTGATCGAATAAAGACAAGCATGACTAACGCAACTGAGAAAATACAAACGAAACGAGAAAATATCCGAGACCGTATAGCAGGGTACAAGGGTGCTGAGCGAGCTATTCACCTGTTGATATCAACGGTCCTAGGAATCAACACTGCATTGATGTTATTTACCCTTATTCATGTCATTGGTTGGTTGGTTGTTGCAGGTGTACCACTTACCGATTCTCTCCCTTTGGTGCTCTACGTAATTCCGCTTCTCATCATACTTCCTTCTCTCGTTTATTCCTACTACACCTCTCGGAGTGCAAACACCAATCTAATAGTGACTATGATCGAGTCAGTCATATTTGTCCTGCTGACCAGTTTGGTCCATGGGTTTCTACTTCTTGTATTGCTGAACATAGTTGCAGTGTTCTTCATGCTTGTCTATGGCCAGTTTGGATTTAAGGGGGACTTGAAAGAATTGGGCAAGAAGGCCATTGCTTGGTTCATATTCATGAATCTGCTAGGCCTTGCTATGCCAACCGCCACGTATGCAATGGGGCGTAATCCGATAGCGACGGTTGAAGTTGACGAAATCTCTCCAATGCGGTTTTCTGTTTCTGTCAACGAAAATTCATCCCTCTTAGAACCTAGTCTGAATGCTCTAGAATCGAATGATTTCGGGCTTGATCTAAAGGTCTCAGCTGATGATGTAGACCGCCATCAGAAAACCATCAACTGGCTGTATACCCTCAACAGTACAGATTTGAACTATAGCATGACTTTTTCATCCAACCGAGAGACCTACTTCCAGCATATCGATTCACCACTGGGATCTGCTCAGCTTCTTCGTTTGGTGTTCGAAAGCCACTATACACTCCTCAACCAAACATTTCATCTGGTCAATTTCACGTCGGCTCTCAGAAAACCGAGCATAGTCTTTCTGGACATGACCCTTTCGAGCTCCGAGTGGTCATTGTTATTCTCAAGAATCCGTGCAGTCGATTTTGGTGGCTTTTCAGGCGTTGTGAGGTCCATGCTTGATTCATCCAATCGGAGCATAATCCGGGAGTGGACAAATAGATTGAGAGGCTTGGCTGAATCATTCGGCGTTTCTCTCGGTTTGGTGGTTGAGCCTTTTGTTATGGATGACAGTCTGGATGGCGATGACAACACCATGAGGGCTTGTGGTTTGATATCTGATACTCTGAGTGTGTGGGACAGCATTGAAGTTAGCTGTAACAGAACTCTCTTCTCCGAAGCTATGGCGGGGGATGTCGGTGAGTATTTCCTGTATACCTATTCACAAACAGTTCGTTCTATATCCCATTTCGACTCACTCAGAATGAGTAACGTTGGAATATCTACAACAACCGAAGTGAGCGATTCCGTATATTCTGAAATAGACATCATTTCAGATGATATTCTTCTTGCTTCTAGTGGCTCGCCGGAATGCATAACAGTTGAATCGCTTACCTCACTACTCGCGTCATTTGGTGAGGAGTCAATCGATTATATGGCTGAGTCGATCAGCAATAATGAACGAGTAGATGTGACCTATACATTCAGAATCTATGCTTTTCGTGTAGTGTTTGTTGCAATAGACGCTTTCGACCTTATATTCTTCTGAGTTGACGAATCACGAGATATTAGCTCTGGGCTGGAGGCCGCACATATACTTCGAAGACGCCAGTCCAAATTTCACTGCTTGCTCCCATTTTGATGAGCAGGTTCTGATCGAAGACGACTCCAGTTGGCCTCTCGTCGCTTTTCTTCCAAACGTCGGTGAACATGAGTGAATGTACGTTGTTCTGAAAATCTTCGGTCATACGCTCGATTACTCCATCGACATAAGCTCGATCAATCCCATTGTCGGAGAGATCAACTGTAGATCGAAAGAGCCGCTCTTCTTGGACCGCTCCCTCCTCCTTATCAAAGATATACCCAAGCCCTCCGACAAAATGGAATATCCCATGGGCGACTTTTGGTTCTCCTAAGGTTACAACAGTGTTATCTGATAGAATGAGACAATCTGGAGCTGCAGCATCAAAGGAGATTGATGCAGCTTCAATTGAAACTTCATTCATGCCTAGGCGCTGTTCAAAAAACTCTCGGAGCGAGTAGATGCGCTTGTCCATCCTGAAGCTACCAATGACTCCGATATGGATTACGTTTTTCGCTTTTCTCACCAAAATATCAATTATACGCTGACATTTTTGCAGGAATCTCCTTTTCTCTTTTTGAGTTTCTAATAGCCTTCCTGCGGACATAATGACCCGGACATATTCTACATCTCTAATTTCTGACACTATCGTTCTGCTGAATAGTGTTTCATCATCGGTCTCTAGCAGACCTTCCTGTGAAGCAGCTTCTACAGGGAGGGCTCTACCTATGTAAACCTGAGCAGGCTGTTTCGAACCTTCAGATTTGAAGAACACCCCGACATCTATTTCGCCATGTGGAATATCTATGAACTGGCGTACAAAGGGACCATCTGGAACTATCTCTCTGGCCTCTGCCTTACTATATATATCACTATACTTCGAAAACAGGTCCTTCTGGGACACTACTCTTACACCAGCTATCTCATAGTAATTCATCCCTCATATCTGTTCCTTCTACCTCCCTCATTGCTAAGCCGTAATCTATAAAGCACAGTAGATTCGTGAACACTTGATAAGACAACTATTCGTTCTCTCTAGGTTGTCTTCATCCACTAACCTGAGAATGTGGTATCTATGGACCGAAAGACGAAAGGGATTGTATCATGTGTTCTTGGCTCAGTGTTGTTTATTTTTTCCTTGTTAGTTTTAATGCCCATAGAATCTCTCTATTTGCATGCTCTTACACTGATGTTTTTGTCCGCAGTCATGATTGGCATTGGCGCCGCAGTAGCCAGAGGATTCGATAAGTCCTTGGATATCGATTCTTCTCAATGCTACTATTGTGACGGAACAGGCACAATCAAAACCGATGTTGGAACCGAGACCTGTCCAAGATGTGGTGGAACCGGGATTAGTCCTGATGATGAATGATATATTTCGAAGATGCATGGAGGGTTAGTGATGTGTCACTAGGAATCAACCTCAAACCAAAAATGAGAGAGAAGATCGTGGTTGGGCATAGAGGTGCTCCCAATCACGCTCCCGAGAACACGTTGAAAGGATATGCGGCTGCTTGGAAACTTGGAGCGGATATGGTTGAGCTTGATGTTCAAGAGACCAGAGATGGCTCTTTGATTTGTATTCACGATTATGATTTGGGTCGTACAACCAGCGGAAACGGAAAGGTTGCTGAAAGCAGTTTGGCCAATATACGAGAGTTGGATGCTGGTGAGGGAGAAAAGGTCCCATTGCTTTCAGAGGCTTTGGACTTGGCCAAAGGTGATTTCGCCCTCGATATTGAAATCAAAACGGAGGGAATTGAAGACAGGGCTCTTGACCTAGTAAAGGAGCACGACATGATTGAAAGCGTAATCTTCAGTTCCTTTTCTGAGAACGCGGTTTCATCGCTGAGAAATTTGAGCGATAAGGCAGCCATAGGTCTCATAGTCAAGAGCAGTGGGTATGAAACTGTAGATTGTGCAACGGAACTCGGAATGGATTTCATAGCACCCCTTTTCTATCAATTAACTGAGGATTCGGTCTCCTATGCTCATGAAGCCGGGCTGGGTGTATATCCGTGGACAGTCAACGATGAAGACTACATGAAGCAGATGCTGGATTGGAATACCGATGGAATAATCAGCGATATTCCTGGCGTGTGTGCTCAAGTTGTGGATAAGCATTTACAGGACTAGGCTCTTAGGCCGAACACTCGTCTTCGATCTCTTCTACGAAGTGAGAATTTCTTGAATGTCCACTTGGTCTTTAATGTAGACGGGCTGGTCTGCTGCTTAGCCTTAGAGTCAATACACAAGAACTAACGGTAGTGAAAACCCTCTGCTCAGATACACCTGCAATTGCGACTATCCCAATATCTTGGTTGACCTAGTATCCATTAAGATTGTGCTATCATTATACTATGTACCAAGAACACTGGGCCGCTTGGCGAAAACAGTGGCACAAAGCTTTAAGATTTATCATTGCTTATCATAAAAACAGCCAGGTGCCGCTGAAATGAATAATGACAAAGTGAGTCCAGTGGAATATCAGGATGTTGCACCGCCGCACATGCACTTGGGATTCACCAAGGCTGAACTGATGTTCAAGACATTTGGGGCATTGTCGATTATCGCGATTGCATCTATCATTGTGATGGGTCTGAACGCCCTCATTCACATAGTGGTTGCGATGGGTACAGTTCTTCTGGTCCACGGCGTGATTTACTTTTATGAGAAATGGAGAGGAAGAAGACCTACGTATCAATCCCCTTCATCTCCAATGGTTGCAGGAATGATTGTGGGGCTAGCAATGCCCATTGCTAGTCCATTCCTCGTAACGGCTGGCGTGGCATTGATTACAATGCTTCTCTTCAAATACGGGCAAGGGAGGTATTTCAAGAGAAAATACCTCAACCCCGCTGCAGCCTCCAAAGTCCTGCTTCTTGTGTTTCTGTCTTTGATGTTCTTCTTGGAAAACTCTCTAGAGACTGGGATCCTCTTTCACCCACATCATCTGGAGTTGGACCTTCTGAATGCAGAGGGTTTTCTGAGTTCAATGTGGATATTCAGCGGTAAGGTCTTGCCAGTCCTTAACATTGAGCTTACAGCAGCTCAGGGGCTTGTAATCTGGCAAACCCATGGCTGGATTGGCGGGGCATGTGGACTAGTCGTATTCATTGTGGGAGCGATTTCCACATACTGGCTCAAGTTGAAATGGCGGATCATTGTCTCCACTCTTGTCACAATGACAGCTCTAGCTATAATCACCGGGCTCGTTGTGGGAAGCGACCCAGTTTTGCGAGTTGCATTCCATGTGTTCACCGGGAGTGTTATCTTCATGACTTTCTTTATGGCGACCGAACCCCAGTCCACCCCCATGCCGGAAATCTCTCAAATCCTCTTTGGCGTTATTCTGGCTGTGCTGACTTTTGTGTTGCAACTGCTCAATGTCCTCGGAGGGTCAATTATCGCCTTGCTGGTTTTGAACTTGGCCACACCTTACCTCGATAAGGTCGGAATCAAGACACCATATGGATTGAGAAATACTGATGGAGCGAAGTAATCATGAGGGCTGAGAAGGGACACGTACCGGAATTTGTCGAAAAAGGCGGTTTCAAGATGGATTTGGCCATGAAGATGGAAGCAGTAGACTCTGCTTTCACGCCAGTACCTCCCGCCGAAAAGATGATTGTCTTCCTTCGCCAACATATTGGACCTGAAACCAAGCCCCTCGTAGCCATTGGCGATGAAGTAAGGTACGGACAGAAGATCGGAGATGATCAAAACGGAGGCCCTCTAGTTGTCCCAGTACACAGCCCAGTCCATGGAAGTGTCGTGGACTTGAAACAGATGGTCCATCCCATATCGGGTCGAAAAGAGAATGCCGTAGTAATAGAAACGAGTAGTACGGATCAGGAGCCCTATTATAGTTCCATAGACCCCAACCATGCGACAAGAGAAGAGCTTTTGGAAAGGGTCAGAGACGCAGGCATCGTCGGTCTGGGCGGAGCTGCTTTTCCGACTCATGTGAAATTATCATCTGAGAAGTCAATATCTCGCCTTATCATTAATGCCAAAGAGAGTGACCCAAACATTGCATGCGATTTTCGGCTAATGTTGGAGAAACCGTCTGAAATAGTGCTTGGCATTCAGTTGATGGCACGGATGCTTCAGCCGGATGAAGTCATTTTTGCTACACGGACGAAAGAGGGCGAGACACCAGAGTTGGAAGAACAGCTGAGGGAGAATGAGATTACCATCGCACGAATGCGCCCTAGCTACTCAATTGGCAGCGAGAAGCTTCTGGTGAAAGAACTCTTGAACAAAGAGTGTCCATCTGGGAAATTCCCACCGGATATTGGAGTCGTGGTACACAATGTGGCAACGGCCCATGCAGTGATGAGAGCAATATCTGAGGGCGAATCACTTGTCACCAGAGGTCTAACAATGTATTCCGAGAAGACTGGTGGGAGAAATTTATGGGTTCGAATGGGGACATCAGTCGACCAGGTCCTTCAGACTGTCGGAGTCTCACCGAATGAGTTTGAGAGGGTTGTTATCGGATCAAGCATGATGGGTCCAGCAATTCCCGACTCGTCATATCCCCTCCTGAAGGCAACATCAGGAATCACGGCCTTCACCAAAGATGAACCAGACCCATACACCGACTCTCTGCCTTGTATCAGGTGTGGCTACTGCAACACGGTATGTCCCGTCGATATCTATCCACAACTGATTCTGGAAGCTGAGAAAGAGGGTGACATAAAGGCCCTGCAGAAGCTCCATGTCGAAGTATGCATAGACTGCGGTCTCTGTTCCTATGTCTGCCCATCAAAGATTCGGTTCACTCCCTACTTGCGATCAGCCAAAGAGCGCATCCGGAATGCGTAAGAGTGCTCTGAGCCATAGTCTGCTGGATTCTTGAGGTTACCGGTTGAGTGATTCAGCAACACATCTTCTGTTATCTCTCAGTCTGAATCTATTCCTCATGTGTGTCGACTCTATGCACAACACGGGATAGAACTTTATTCCATACTCTGTGAGCGTTTGTTTTCAATCAGTATCAGACATCTCCACAGTTCTGGTCAGATGGCGTGTCTCCTTTGACAACAGAAAATTCACGTTCTCACGCTTGCATGCCATAAAGATTGGCTATACAGAGAGCTAACGTGTGCTTCCATGATATCAGTTGTTTCAGAGAGGCCACGGACGAAAAGAAAACAAGTGGAGGTCCCATGAGGTTAGGAGACATTGTGATTGCTCATGGGACCAATGTCCTCTCAAGTGAGCGATTCTGCTATTTTGCGGTTTTTTGTTCTCCAATGGCGAAGCCGCTTGTAAGCATACCCAGTCTGATTCCAGCAATGAGCCATGATAAGATACAGAGAAGCTCCAATCCAACTATCAGAGTCACTAGGAGGGTTATGACTTGCCCGACTAAAATATTGGTTGGGAATCCCGAGAACACCCACATACCGGCAACTATGAGTACAACACCAAAGACCATGCCGACGATTGTTGCCACCTTGATGAACGTGCCCGGCATTTCATATCCCGCCGCTTCGACATCATTTGCTAGATTCATATTGAGTGATAGAACAGCTGCATAACTGATAGCATAAAGAAACAGCATAATAGCTGTGGCCGTTAACACCATGTGGTAGACATTGAAGTTAGCCGCAATAATCGGAATAAGTAGTGAGAATAGGAATGAAGCACCGATTAGTACCTGGCTCCCAGTGTATCCTCTTCCATGGGCATAACCACCCAGCAAAAGGTTTCTTGCCACAAGTGTTAAAATCGGTAAGACAAGGATTGTCGAAATTTGGATATATGATGGAACACCAGCGAATAAATTGATGTTGAACCATCTGTTTGCTGGCCATATCACGGGTGGACCACTTCCGAACGCTCCTAGCAGGACGAGGATGAATGCTGATGAGGCAACTACGCTTAGAATCACATTGAGTACCGGTTGACTGAAGTATGTAAAGCCACGTACATAGGATTCTATGGCGATTAGTACTTGGGTAACGATAAAGAAGAACCACGGGACTAATACCAACCATGACAGCACATAAGGATGAGTCATGATGAAGAAACCGCTGAGGGCCATTGGAGCTCCGGTCACCACGTCAGTATGTCTGATGTAGAGCCCACCCATCAGTATCAAGATTGCCCCTGGGATGATAGCAAGAAATTGCGGAAAAATCCCTATTACCTGCGGTACCCTTGTTCCTACTTGTCCCGCAATGAATATCCCTAGTGCAATAAGAACGGCCAAGAAGCCCTTTGGTCCTGTCTGAACTAGATCCTTTCCTATCGCTGCAATCTCCAGCTCTTTAGCACCTAATCTGGGAGCGAGCATGACCCATGAAAGTGTTGCTGCCAAAAATGCAAAAATCAGAGATGGATTCGTCTGAAAGATTATGTCTGAAATCATGGTGCTCCAGGGGTACCAAACCTGAATCCCGGATATCTCTTTGAGAGGACCGTTCATGACTGCTGTCAGTCCGACTACAGCTGACAGCACACCCATTATTCCGAAACCAGTTTTTGCAGTCCTGGTGCTTCTTGCAAATTGCCTAATGCTCGTTAATGGTGACCACCAGAAGAGTGTGTTAAGCAATTGCCCTATGAGCAGTATTGCATATCCCAGATAAACAATGATAGGACCCAAAGCCTGCCCGATTGCCAATACTGGTATGAACATCGCATTGAAAATACCTGTTAGAAGCCCTAACTTGCTTCTTGAAACATCTGTGTACATAACGGCAAGCAGTTGCCAGGAAATCGTAAAGCTTGTCGTCATTGTAGCTGTGTGAACTACGTAGTCTACCACCTCTTTGGACTTGTTCCAGTATAGGCCGCCCCAGAGTATAACTATTGCTGCTGCAACAGACGCTAGAAACGTCAATCGAATTACATTGTAATAGCCGCTTTCAAGCCTGTTGCTTAGGCCTTCAATTCCTTTAAACTGAATAAGAAGTCCCACAGCAATGATTGCCAAAAAGGCTGTTGAAAGTAGATAATGACTGCTATCTTTCAATATCGCAGCGGACATTGTTGGCATTGGTAGTAGTGGTGTACCACCGCTTAGTAATAGTCCCAGAGCAGCGGCTGCGACACCAAGCAAACCACCTATACCCGCAATCCTGCTGATTGGCTCAGTGGACTCTTCTTGAGAAGAGCCTTGAGTGATTATGGATTTGATATTTTCCATTCTTAGATTCCTCACTTTGGTTGGTCGCCCACTAAGGGTTTTCGTCCCTGCGGGTTATAAATGCATATCGGAGTACGCTTGTAACAAGCTCCAATTAACGGTCATTACTTGAATGTTACCCTTTTTTCATCAGGGACCGTTATGTAGAAAAACCCCTCTGAATAGATGATAACCTGGTGTATTTTGTATGACAAAAATGTCCCTCTATATTAACGGCGAAAAGATTCCAATGAATGCATTTGTCCGGAATGTAATTCATGATGTTAACTTGGCTGTGGTGTCACATCTAAAGAATGTTGAAATTGAAGAAATCACGAGGATAGAGATATCTGGAGAGTAAAACGCCTAACAGAGGCCAAGCAATGACGCATGAGTGTTGGAATAAGCAGCTGCTGTGGATTGATTTAACCTCTCGGAGTATAACAGAAGAGAAGGTTGATACTCATATATATGAGAAATTTGTGGGTGGAAAAGGTCTAGGTACGTATCTGCTTTATAGAGAACTTGATGAAAGCATTGATCCATTGGACGCCGCGAATGTTCTTCTTTTCTTAAGTGGACCCTTACAGGGCCTTCCGGCTCCGAATGTAGGACGATGGACCCTAATGACGAAATCTCCATTGACTGGCTTGTATCTTGATAGCCATTGTGGAGGCGCATTAGGGCGAGAACTGAAGAAAGCAGGGTACGACGCCGTTGGTGTTCATGGGAAGTCTGAGGAACCAGTGTATCTGTATTTGAATGACGGCGAACTCCAGTTCCGGGACGCTATGGATATCTGGAACAAAGGAATCTACGAATCTACTAGGAAGCTTCACGAAGAAACCACACAAGGGTCTTGTGTTTATTCTATTGGTCCTAGTGGTGCAAATCTAAATTCAGCCGCTGCAGGTTGTTGTGAGATTGCACACCAAACAGGACGCGGCGGCACGGGAGCTGTCATGGGCTCAAAAAATCTGAAGGCCTTTGTCGCGTACGGTACGAATAGAATTGAGGCTCATGATGTTGACACCATTCGTAAAATCAATCGAGAACTCATCTCTGACTGGAATGAAGAGGGGCATGAAGAGGCCTTCAAGAATTATGGCACGACTTTCCTACCCGAAGTAAGCAATGCTCTCGGCCAGTATCCAACACGTAACTGGCAGAGTGGCTACTTCGAAGATTGGGAAGGCTTGGATGCCCAGAAAATGAAAGAAGAGTATGGCCTAGGTTCTCACCACTCATGTCCTCACTGTGTTATGCGGTGTACTCACGCGTTTAGAACCGAGAATCCCTACAATCCTGGAGAAGAAGTGGAATCGATGGTGGAATACGAAACACTTGGTCTCATGGGAGGGAATCTTGGAATCAGTAATCCCGAGTTCGTATTCAAATTAAATTACATCTGTGATGATTCTGGGCTAGATACTATTAGTACGGGCACTCAGATAGGGTTCGCAATTGAGGCCTATGAACAAGGAATACTGAGTGAAGATGATATTGGGTTCCCCCTTGAGTTTGGCGATGGCGATGCTGCACTGAAGCTTGCTAAGATGATTGCGGCTCGCGAGGGAATAGGTGACCTTCTAGCAAAGGGCGTCAAAAGAGCCGCAGAAGAGATTGGTTCTGAAGCTGAGAAAATTGCCGTTCATGTGAAGGGCCTTGAGATTCCTGCTTGGGATCCACGCGGAAGAAGGGGAATGGGTGTGTCATATGCAACTGCGGATGTTGGTGCGAGCCATCTGCGGGGGTGGCCAGATACTGCAGAAGCACCCAATGAACCTGCTGTTCCGACTGTT
The DNA here is from genome assembly GCA_046482545.1 of Candidatus Thorarchaeota archaeon. Classification (GTDB taxonomy): domain Archaea; phylum Asgardarchaeota; class Thorarchaeia; order Thorarchaeales; family Thorarchaeaceae; genus WJIL01. The sequence goes on along the minus strand of JAWOEX010000028.1, from coordinate 89,345 downwards.
CAATCGATGGTCAAGGCGAGAGATGAAAAAGTGCTTACCGATTCGCTTGAAGTGTGCCATTTCACATACCGTCTCCATATAACACTGGAACAGAAAATTGACATGTTGAATGCTGCTTCGGGATTGGAATATGATGAAGCGGCAGTATTTGACTTTGCTCATCGAGTAGCCACTCTCAGTCGGCTTTTCAACGTACGAGAAGGCATTTCCCGCAAAGATGACAAGCTGCCTCCCCGATTATGGGAGCCTGAGACACAAGGTCCCCGAGAGGGAATGAAATCCTTCATTTCGAAGGAAGATTTTGAGAAATCACTTGATCGTTTCTACGAGCTCAGGGCTTGGAACAACAACGGAATACCAACGAAGGAGACAATTGAGAAGCTGGGCCTAGCCGGTATAGTTGAACAATGACTATGCTGGTTGGGACCCTAATCCTGTTTCAGTACAATGGGATTCTGACTAAGTGAAAAAGCGCTTTCTGAACTTCCGTCTCAGGTAGGTTTCTTTGTGCTCAACCTCAAACTCTGCTTGTTTGTACAGGTGAATAACGTCTGATCGCTCGTCGCGAACGGTTGCATCAAGTGCTCGGAGACCCTTCTCCTTCGCTATCCGTACAGCTTCTTCCAGCATACTGGGGCCGAGCTCTGTCTGCTCCAGCTCATCTTCGACCTCAAAGTGCTGGATGATGCCCACCTTTCCGACACCCGGTTTCTTTCCTATGCTCAGTCTGAGTGCCGCGACTATCATGCCCTGCATCTCAGCCACAATATACATTGTCTCAGAATGAGAAAAAGCACCCCTTTGGCCCATGATTTCTTCGAAATTCTGCCCTTCTCTGGAATAGAAGTCCTTCAGCTCCTCGCGGTCTGTCGCATCGGCCATACGTACGCTGACATTCATCATTCACTGTCTCACGTAGTTCTATAGAAAGGGCTATCATTATTCTGCAATATAACTATTTTTCATTCTCCAGAAGCTGATAAAGGGTGTTCATCCCCTTCGTGAAAACGTTATCAGGATGCTTGAGAGCCACTACGTATCTGCTTCCAGCCTCTATCAAGATGGGAACAATCGGTATTATTGATGCAACTTTGGTTCTGAATTTATTTTCGACCTCTTTGATGATGGCTTCGTTTTCGTAGATGCGGGGCTTCTTATTGATAATGAGCCAAATCCTAGGTACTTTTAAACGTCGTGCAACTGATAGAGTAGCTGCAGTACCCAGCAAGTCCTGTTCATCGATTCTCGCGACTACGAACAGAACATCAGCTGTTGCCATCGATAGTAGAGTTTCCCTGTCCAATCCTGGATGAGTGTCAATTATGAGGTAATCGAGGTCCTTTGCGCTCATGATCTCGCTAAATCCATTTCGAAGGTCGCCCACCTCGTAGCCTTCTCTGAGTATTCTTGTGATATCACTAGCGCTCATCGAGCTTGGTATCAGGAATAGTCGCCCATCTTTTATACCCAGTCTCTCCGTCATGTCGATGCATGCGTCTGTAATATCACATGTTCCTCGCAAATAGTCGTTCAGGGTATACTGGATTTTTTGTCGCCCCAGTCCGAATATAATATGGATTCCAGGGGAAGCAACGTCTGTATCCATTACAGCTACTCTTTTCCCTCCGAGAGCGGCCACAGCAGCAAGGTTAGCTGAAATATTTGATTTGCCTGTGCCGCCTCGAAAGCTATGAACTGCAACTATTTTCCCAGCCATTTCAAGCAGCTCTCCTTGTTCGCCATTCTACAACTTTTCCGAGCGCGCGTAAAACACTCACAATCTTTGAGGGTGATTCTGTGGTCTTTTCTGCTATATCCCTGATGGAGTGGTCTCCATCCAAGTGATGCCAAATTGTGTTTAGGACTCTTTGGTCCCTTTTAGGAATACCGACGATATCCAGATAAGCTTTGAATCGAGAATCTTCCATTGTAAGAAACGGATAAGCTTCAGACAGTCTGGCCAAGCCTCTGCCCACTATTTGAGCCAAGACCTCATCTATCTCTTTCCGCATCATTCCTGCCTCCTCTCGAATCTCAGCAATGGTCAGACCTTTATCAGCAATTTGGAGTACTCGAAGAACCAAGTGTTTCATGTGTTCGGGTACTTCAACAAGCAAAGGCGTGTCATGTTTCTGCTCTGTATTGACAGATACCAGTGGAACAAGCATCTTGTGCTCCTCAAATTCCAAAGGCTCTCTCTCTGTTTGTGGTTCGATTTTCGTTCCTGTATCAGGATCAATCCCGATAATTCTATTTTCTAACCGCTTCAACGAATTCAATCTCACACTAGGGCTTTCCTTGGAGTCAACAACTAGTACCAGAAGGATACCATTCGACGTTGCATGGAAGAGCAGGCGATTGGATTGATCGAGAGCGGGATGTTCCACGAAGTCAGGTCTTTGGTATTTCTCAGAGGAAATCTCACCGTTTGATATCATATCTAGCGTTGCTTCTAGCTCATATGTGCGCAGATTCGAGACGATGATGTATCCATCATCAACAAGATAAGCTCCCCTTTCAACCCCTGATGTTGATTCTATCTTTCGAAGGCTAGTCTTTATCCTGTGCATGTCCTCAAGCGGCAGAAGATAGGTTTTGTATCTTCTTGCCATTCCTGGAACTCCATCAAATCTTCGCAGAAGCCCTTCTATGGTTTCTGCAAAACCCTCATACTCGGAAGACTCATCTTCTTTCTCCAATAGAGTCTCATAGAATTTGCTAACGAATCTATCTGCAAGTTGATTCAGAATTACATCATAAACCTGACTACTATCTTGTGCTGACACAAAGGCAATGAAAAACAGGTCTCCTTTTCTTTTCCATACAAACTTGCTTTCTTCAAACCGTATTTCACGAATTCCTTCTTTGCTGAATCTTTCAACCACATGTCCAACTGAAGATAAGAAGGCGGCTACTAATTCATTAAGTCTTTTTGAGCCAGCTGCGCCGTAGTGAAAGAGAGGAATACCACTATCTCGAAGAACTATGATTTCAAGGGGCACACTCTTTCACCTATGGGATTTCATATGGGTATATTTCTTTTTACTTATAACTCAGCCACACATTGCTTTTCTCTCTTGTTGCATTCTGAGTCTCTTAATAGTTCGTTTTTTGAACGTCTCTTGGGTCTTGTTTCAACCACTCTACATCCGTGTCCCCCATCTTAGACAATACGTCGAAAAGACGTTCCGGTGATACATCAATTTTTTCACTAATTTCTGTAAGCGGATGCTGTCCATCACAGAGGATTCTTGCTCGTTGTAGAATTTGGTAATCCTTCTGCGGCAAGCCGATAAGATCAAGATAAGTTTCAAAACGAGAATCGGCCTTTAGAAGAGATGGACATAATAACTTGATTTCTATGGCTCCTGAGATGATTAGGTGCTCTATGATTTCCAAGATGTCGCTCTCCTCCAAACCGGTTTGCTCTTTGATTTCGTGAATACAGGTATTTCCGTCAATAGACTCTAAGACACGAACACCCAAGTTACCATAATCGCGATGGAGTTCATCCAGAATGTCAGAATGTAAAACGGATTCATCCTGTTCGGTCTTTAACTGTGGTACTACAAAACCATTGAGTTGAGAGGCTTTCTTCAGAACGTTCCGATACTTCTGCACTACTGCATTGACTTCTTCATCGAACCCCTCATATGTGTCAGCTATGGGGATTTCCATTCCGATTTCTGATGAGAATCTGTTCTGGAATCTCTTACTCAGCTCCTTGAGGACTGCTCTGAGAACCGTCTCTGAAGCATCAGCATCAATGAGAAGAACGAATATTAGACCATTTTTACCATGTTCATAGAGCAGCTCTGAGCCTTCGAAGGAGAGACTCTGAACTGATCGCTCCCCAAATTCATTAGCGAAGGCAGTGATTGCAGAAAGAAAGCCCGAAAGTAGCTCATCAAGACGTTTTATATTTCTGTTCGAATGATGGAATACAGGAGCACCTCCCGGAGCAATAACCATGAATTCCTGCGCACCCAGACTTCTTTGCAAACTAATACCCAACCAAACGAGACTAAGATTCGCATTAAAATTATATCCTGCGGGCATAGCAATTTGGCCTTTGGGAAAAATAACTCGAACCAGATGTCCTTATTAGATTTCACTTGCAAATCGGATTTCGAGGAAATAACTTGCTGGAATATCGAGAATTCCCATGGAAAAAGGCAATTTTCTACCTTCTCTCTACTCCCTCATTATCCTATATTCTGCTTCATTTTAGTTCAATTTATTTACTTGTGGCTCCTGCTTGGACGGCATATGCGAATATGAAGTTTCTAACGCTTGGTCTTTTCTCAATGTTGTTTTCTCTATTGCTAATGGCCAGCATTTTGGATAGGGTTCAGCGGCTCGATGCAGTCATTTTTATTGGTGGTTTGGCTCCACTTGTTGCAGGAACTCTGGGGTGGATTCTTGGCTTTCCTAACCAATACTCCCCCGTACTTGAGTTCGCAACAGTAATTCTGACATTCTCCGGACTAGTTTTGATGGTGGGGAGTTGGGCTGTTTTCCTAAACAGGACTGTTGTGGCACGATTCAGAGGGCGGATCGCAGGTGTTCTTATCTCGGTGGCTTTTGTTTTTTATAGTGTTTTTCTATTCTTCAGTCTGTCGCCTTATGTTGGCGGTTCAAGTACCACTCCAATTGCAGAGATAGTATGTCTGGTTTCATTATTCGTCTCTGTGAGCTTTCGGCCATGGAATTTTGATCAGGTGGCTCTTGCAGTCCGGGGAAAGGCCAGCCGTTATTTGGTTCCGCTCGCATTCGTCATGGCGGCTCATTTCCTGTGGTACGCGGCTACGAAAGCTACATTGGCACAAGCAATGGAGCCATTATCTCATAATCACTCGCTTGTCTTCTTGTCGGGTATTGAAGGTCTGGATTTCATTGTTTTGGCAACCGGAGTTTTGATAGGCGGATTCATTGCGGATTTGCTCGACCGAAAAGAGGCGTTGCGCGCAGGAATATTGGGAATGGGATTACTCACAATATTTGGTCCTGCCTTCTATGGGTACAATATAGTAGGGGTAGCAGAAAGCTTCTACATCTTTGCCTTGCCATTATTGATTTTTGAGAGGTTAGTTGAAGGCCTCCTGATGGGAAGCACACTTCTCTTGATATGGGGCGAGGTGGGTTCTCCAAAAACCAAAGCCAGACGATTAGCTGCTGTGTGGATGCTTTATCTTGGTTATGCAATACTCTTCTGGTTTCTTGAAATTGGGGCGATTGAATTTGCTCCGTCCCAAGCTACGAGTAGAATAGCTGAGCAGACTTCCATTCTCCTAGCGTTCATATCGCTGTATTTCATGGGGCGGGTACCAGATGTAGTTTCCAGAGAAATTGAGATGGAAGATTTGGAACTCAGATTTGATGAAGAAAGGGTTGAGGAGGCTGTTGATAACTACCTTGACGATAGAGACTTTGAATCCATCCGACAACAATTGGACATAATTGATGCAGCATCGGATGTTTCTGATGCTGACCTAGAAGATATGCTAGGCGGCAAAGTAGCCAAGATATTGCCCTTGCGGAGGGTTCACGGTGTGGGAGAGAAGATGGAGCATAGGCTCAAGAGAGAAGGGTATGAGTCAGCGGCACAACTTGCAGGTGAACGAGCTGACCGGTTAGCTCAGAAGGTTGAAGGCCTTAATGAGAAGGGTGCGATGAAAATCATATCGGCCGCAAGAGAACTAGTAGAAGGGAAGCTGAATAGCTAAATCTTCTCATCTAAGCGGCTCAAGCACCTCTTAATGATTCGCTTGAGATCCTCTGTGCGCGAATCAAATAGCTTGATGACTTCCTGATGTGAGATTGTGTCCTGCATGCCGGCTGCATAGTTAGTTATCAAACAAACTGTAGCATAATCAATCTCAAGCTCACGGGCGAGAAATGCTTCAGGGGCGCTTGTCATGCCCACAATATCGCCGCCAAACAGTTTAGCCATTTGGATCTCAGCGGCTGTTTCAAATCGGGGGCCATTTGTAGTCACATATGTCCCATTATCATGGAAATCAATATCCCCGTCAGAGAGAACTTCGATTATGACATCTCGGACATCTCCCTTGTAAGGGAAGCTGACATCGGTATGTTTGACTTTCATGAATTCTTCTGGCACATCTTTCTGTCGGCTACCTTCAAAGAAGGTGGACTGCCTTCCAGTGGTCAGGTCTATAAGCTGATTTGGAACCATGAAATCCCCCGGCTTTATTGCCTGTTTGCAGCTTCCCACGGCATTTGTTGCAATGATGTGAGTAACACTTACTTCTCGTAATGCATAGATGTTGGCTCTATAATTCACGAGATGCGGAGGAAGACCATGTTCGGGACCATGCCGTGCGAGAAAATATACTGGCACCTCCTTCCTGTCAACCATAGTTATTGGTGAGCTAAGACCGAAAGGAGTCTCCTTCTTCTCTGTAGATCCTTCAAACCACTCATAAAATCCTGAGCCGCCGATTATTCCGATTGCCATGATTATTATAATATGGCTGTTCATAAAAACTTGTTATGATTTACCTTTTTTGATGTTATTAGTTCGTTCTTTGATACGATCAGAAAGGTGGTAAGCGACTGTGGTGCCACCCATCAGGTCGATTATCTGGAATTCTTTACCACATGTAACACATTTGAAATCAATCTTGGGCTCATTAGTCACCTTTCCACATTCATTACATAGTGGCTCTACTTCCAAGACTTGTAGTTTTGAAAGAGGAATTGCTTCTTTGCATTTTTGGCAGATCACTTCTGAGATTTCGTCACCGACGACCGTATGGAAGCGACTCCTACAATTTGGGCAGAAAACTGTGTACACTTTATGCAAGCTTGTTGAACCACAATCAGGACATTTCAGTACAAGCTCAACTTGGGTGCTTCCGCAATGCTGACACTGGATGCTTCTTCCGTACGTTTTTCCTACTATGAACCCCTCCTCCTCGAGATCTTCTAGTGTTCGTACTACCTCTTCATGACCAGCCCCTAAGTACTCCTTTGCAACTGGATATTCTGTAACTGCCATCAGCGATTGCTTGGGTTTTATTGGTCCTATTCTCCTTCTACCCATATCAACGATGAGTTGCCGCACCTCTGGTTTCGACAGCAATTCATTTCCCGTCGTTTCGTGAATCAGCTCCTCAAGACGTTGGAAGGCATACTTGATTTCGTCTTCCCAAGACTCAGAGTTGAAATCCATCTTTGATACAACTCTTTGGAGATTCCTTTCAATGACTGAAGGTTCGTCATCTTTGTCGAGCAGGACAGCTATGCAATTGGGCCGCTCCATATATGAGATAATCAGACCCTTTGGAAGCTTGGTATAACCTATTTCTGCCTTCATATCGTTTCCATGACTCATGAATATGGTAACCGCTTCTTCGCTAGTTAGACGGGTAGATTCAGGATAACTCCTGCCTACCATTGGGCCTAGGGTATCGTGCCACCATACTGTGTACATAGCTTGAGGCATTTCTAAGATTCACCGTGAGAAGCTTTCTTTCTTCGCTGTTGATACACATTGCTCCACTACTGCTTATGAGAGTTAGTCTGATGCATCTAAGACAGGAAAAAAACCTGAGGTCCAGAAATGGAGTACCGAAGACTATAAAACGTTACCTCGAAAACCGACTCGTCACGCGAAGCTGTGACTTTAGGGTCCGCAGGAAGTTGTTTAGATGTATCCAAGAACTCTCGGCAAACCCGGAGCTGTGTTGTTAATATTATCAGTCTTGTTGGTTCCTTCGATTGCAAATACCGTTCTAATCGGAGCTGATACTGGCGATATTATCTTTGTCCCAGCTGCACCCACAATCAGTGGTCCCGCAGATTTCTCTTTTGAGAACGGGAGCATTGGAGAGACGATAACTTGGAATGCAACCGCTTCTGACCCAAAGAACTACTCCGTGACTCGCGATGGGGAGGTTTACGAGGAAGGCGATTGGGATGGTTCGAATATAACTATCGACTTGGATCATCTCTACGAAGAGAATCTAACCTATAGTGTCCCAGTCAGTTTTGATTTTGAATGCACTGTATTCAATATTCAAAATGAGAGTGTATCTGACTTGGTTGTTGTTACAGTGATTGCTGATGAGGCTGCTCCTGTGGTTGAGGTTTCAAGTAATTTCGGTGACCACTATGAAGAGGGTAGCTTCGGTCATAAAATAACTTGGCAAGTAAATGAAACAAATCCTGATTTCTATAATATTACGAGGCAATCAAACTGGCCTAGCGATAATTTCACCACAATCGAGAGTGGTGAATGGGAAGAAGGGAACATCTCGGTATCAGTCGATGGGCTCAATGCTACACATTGGTATGAATATACAATCTTCCTGAACGATACTCTTGGTCACAATACCACAAGCTCATTCAATTTCACTGTCTTTCCTGACCTTTCAGATCCCGAAATTTCCTCGCCAGATGATATTTCGTACGAATTCGGATCTTCTGGCCATAAAATCACTTGGCACATTTATGATAGCAATCCCGCCAACTACAGCTTGACCGTCATTATTTTTGGCATGAATGAAACCTATGGGAATGTGTCAAAGGTTCATGGTCCACCCAGCAATATTACTGGACAGGAATGGACTCTCCAGAACCCGAAGGGCGATGATCTCTCGTTTATGGTGGATGATATGTACCTTGGTAATTATTCTTTCAATCTGACACTTTTTGACGCATATGGACGAAATGCGAGCGATGTGGTTAATGTGACAGTGTATCGAGATGTACGCGCCCCTGTCATAAACGCAACGGATGACCTAGATTATGAGGAGGGATATACGGGGTATGATATCAATTGGACTGTTGACGAAAGCAACCCTCGATTCTTCAATCTCACCCGAAATGATACGATTCTGAATAACGGAACATGGCGGGGAGAAAACTTCTCAATGAACGTGGATGGCCTGAGTGTTGGTGCCCATCAGTACAATCTGACTTTGACAGATTTCTTCAATCAAACTTCCTTTGAAGTTATAACGGTCACAGTTACCCCTGATGCGCACGATCCCGCTATATCCGAGGTCAGAACAATCCTCTCCTATAATGGCCCTGCATCGACGAATCTAAGTGTTCAGGCTTACGTGTGGGATTTGAATAATATTTCATCTGTTACCATTGAATGGGGTGTTGACAAAGATAACCCAGAGAACGATACGATGGAGCCTGAACAAGGTCATCTCTACTTCTCACATCTTGGTGCATTCGATATTGGAGAAGAAATCTGGTACAGAATAACCGCTACCGATAACTCGAGTGTAAACAATGCGGGAAGCACTGGATGGAGACGGGTTGAAATAAAGTCATTGCGTCAAGAACCCTTGTCCCCGTTGATTTGGGGAACGATATTCGGACTCGGGCTGCTATCTATGCTTGTCGTAGCGCTCATCTATTTCCGAACAAGATAGAGATGCTACTGCTGAAACCAACTGGCTATCTGAGCTGGTAGTTCATCTCTGTTTGCAGTAGTGACTTCTACCATCCGAACATCTGATCGGTTTCGTACTTGATTGAGAAATGACGAGCTCCATTGCTGAATAGTGCCCAATACTCGCCCCTCATTTAGGCATTTCAAAACCTCCTGCTTGAAACCCTCAGAGTAAAGTTCCATTTTCGCTATCTCGTCAATAATGATGATTTTCCCGCATTTTCTGGCTCTTTCTAGAGCGGGGATCGCTACTCTGTTGATGTCTGCAACATTTACTCTATACTTGCTAACTAGTGGTCCATGGTTTCTATCGACATGAGCAAGTATTCCGTCTTCACCTTCCACGGTGTGAATTCCGAACCCAACTCTTCTGCCATCTCTCTTCATCTCAGAGGACCAGAAGCCTCCTACCCTTTCAATACCAATATACTGGATTGCCTTTCTTATGGCTGTAGTCTTGCCTATACCAGGTCTGCCGGTAAGCAGAACATGTTTCTTCATTGCAACTACCTGCTCCTCTTGATGAAAAGATAATTACCTAATGAGTGCTTTGAAGACTATAAAGTCGGTTGAACTTCATTCGGGCAATACGTTCGAGAATTCGAAGCCCCTTACTTGACAGATCTTCTGCCTCAAGATAGCCTGCTTCAATCGCTGCTTGAAAGATGTGTTCCCCCTCTATCGTTCTCACAAGAACAGTTGTCCAATCAGAATCTGTTCCTAAATTCCCGCATGAGATATCCGCATTCTTGGCAGTCAAGTCCCTACAATATGAACACGAACTAGCTGCTGTTTCCGCTAGGTTGCTTATAGGCCACTTCTTTGTTACCTCCGATGTATCGACTATCAGTTTCCCTTTCTCTATTGAGAACTTTTCAACATCCTCAATTGAGATGTCATCCTTCTTCAGAAATTCTTTCATTTTCTCATAATTGAAGGATTCCATACAAAAGAGGCCTATTTTGAACACACTATGCTTCAAGTCGATATTCAAAACTCCTGCTGGATTATTCTGCATATTGGTAATCGCGTCCAGATTGCAGGAGGTACCGACCACAGCTAATGCTGAAAGTCCTTTTCGAAAACCTTCCATCACACCTTCCACGATAGGTGTATGGGTGTAGATTGTGCCAGCACAATTAATGACTTCTTCTTTGTTCTCACGGATTTTCGGTACGGGATGCCATGGTTTGTCTGGATCTTGACATGCCACCACAGTGCCATCTACTACCATCTTTTCCAGCACATAGCAGAGCAATGCTGTAACTGCACCGCCATTCTGACTTCGTGGATATTCTTCTGTCGCTTTAACCCTCCACGCACTTCTGATACTCCCGAGCAAATGATGTTGAGATGATGCCGTTCTTGGACATACGTCGTAGCAAATACCGCAGGCAATACATTTCCCCGTGAGTTTTGGAACGTATTTCCCTTCTTTGTACTGTCCCGTGAGTGCATCAACTGGGCAATTGGAAACGCATGCACCGCATTCTGTGCATGTCCCAGTATCGATTATATGCTCCTTCAATTTGGTGAAGGGATTGCGATTTGTATTCTTCTTGATCCATGCTTGTGCAATGGAAAGACTGTTCGCTAATTTATCATCCATCGATTTCGCTCCTCGGGTAGCTGACTGATAGTTAGCTATTGGTGTAGCCATATTTAGAAATGACGTTGTGTAGGTCTAATAAGGTGCGACGGGAAAGTATCTAAGCAATATTTTCGAGTGTTTTCCCACTAGAGGCCTGCTGAAATTGAGCTTATCTACAGTGCAGATTGAGAATTTGCTTGAGGAGAGCGAGAACCATCGATGTGAGCCATATCAGTGTTGTGTACAACTCGTGGCTGTTGCAGACCTGCCAAGTGTCTTTGGCGGATTTCAAATATGCGGCTTAGTCAGTCCGTGTGATGGAAAGGAGCATACGGCATTAGTAAAGGGTGATGTCATAAATAAGGAGAATGTGCTTGTCCGTCTGCACTCAGAATGCCTGACGGGTGATGTTTTAGGTAGTAAGCGATGTGATTGCAGAGCACAGCTTCATGAGAGCCTAAGAAGAATCGAGAAGGAAGGAGAGGGCATCCTCTTGTATTTGCGTCAAGAAGGACGCAATATTGGACTAACAGAGAAGCTAAAGGCGTATGCCTTACAGGATGAGGGAATGGATACCATTGATGCAAATCTAGCCTTGGGGCATTGTCCAGATGAGCGTGATTACGGAGTAGCTGCACACATTCTGCGAACTCTGCATGTGAAGTCGATAGGACTGCTCACCAACAACCCCGAGAAAGTCAAGCAATTACTCTCGCAGGGTGTTGAGATTACCGAACGGGTTCCTTTGATTATTGAACCTGATGAGTACAACAAGCCTTACTTGGAAACAAAAAGGCAGAAAAGCGGCCATTTACTAGGTCGCCATGAAGACACTAGATCAGTTGAAAAAGTGTTACAGTTGGCTGAAAACCAATCCGACTAGTACTCCCCTTTTCCGGCGTTCCCGATAAGCCTGAGGTACTCGTACCTGGCGTCTTTGGGTGTATGCCGTGACATTAGTTCTCTTTTGACCTTGTCAAACTCATCCTCGGCCGTGGACTCCAGCTGGAACTTGGTCCACTTCAGACAGATTTCTTTCTCAGATATGCTCTTGATGTATTCTTCTGGGACAATGGGATCGATGTCGGGTTGAACTTTTAGCTTTTCCAACATCTCCTCCACGAATCCTCCGCCGATAACCAACCAAATCTTATCCTCGTAGTCAAACCAAACATCAATCACACGACCGATTTTGAAGCCGTCCGAATCAACGACAGGAATTTTTGATAACCTTGAGAGGGTTATATCCTCCTCGTGTAGCAGCTTGGAATCGAGAGTGCTCTTTAGTTGTTTACGGGGAATAGATAACTGAATCTCCTCGCTTATTTCGTCAATCGAATCAATATCGATGAGTGGGTCCAAGTCAGCCCTCATGCCGACGGACTCAAGGAACTCTTCCAATCTGGTCCCACCAAGAAGCATCGATTCAAGTTCTATCTTGTTGTCCTCATAATGCAAGACGAAATCTATAACTCTCCCAACCTTCACTCCTTCCGAATCAAGGACAGGCTTGTTTTTCAACTCACTATATGTCAGATTACAGCAACGAATCATCTCAATTCCTCTCGGTAGCTCGCTATGGTGCAAAAGAGGATACCAACATGAGTTAACTGTTGCGGTTTATTCCGACTGCAAGAATAGAGCCACCCCAAAAAAAATCTTGGAGAAGTGGAGTCAGCTGATTTGAAGTAGTCATCGACTGGACTTTGTTCGTCCACTACGATTGCCCACAAATCTGATACGTGATAGAGCGCTAAAGCTTACACCGGCATCTAATCCTACCTGAGTTGATAGTAGATTTTCGTGTATAGTGCGAAATGTTGATGCTCGCTTCACCTGCGATATCTGTTTTCTATTCAACTAGCTGGAACCGTTAAGGGAATGAAGCGCTGCTGCCAGTATAACCACCATGAAAAGACTTGCAGAGGCTGAGAAGAGCCAAAGGGCTCTGAGACTTCCTGTTATGCTCCAAATCATAGCTCCTAGGGGGGCTCCTAACAGGGTCGTGGAGCTCATCAAAAACTGATAGGTGCCTAATGCTCTGCCTCTCATTTCGCTTTTTACTTCTTTAACTGCAAGACTTCGCTCTGAACCGATCCATATCATGACAGGAAAGGCCCAAATTATGTTGAGGGCGACTAAGAGAAAAATGCCGCTACCTAGCCCAAGCCCAAACCAAACAAGGGTGTTCATTACAACGGCTATAAGAAGTGACAACTTTGGGCTCTTATCAGAGACACCACCCAATGTATAGGTGAGCAGTCCACCTGTAAGTGAAAATGCACTCCAAGTCAAACCATATAGTGGAGCGCTAATGCCCCATTCATCTACACATAGGTTTCCGTAGTAGGGGATAGCGGTATTGAAAATAAGGCTGTATCCAATCATCCCTACAGCAAGTTTCCAGAAATGAGTACCTAAGCCACGGAATGAAATGATAGCACCACTCTTGGCTTTCTTCATAGTGTCAGATGGGAGCGTCTCTCTTACCCATAGCAGCGTTGCTATTAGAGCTAGAACAGCTCCAAATGCACCCAGGAGCAAGAGTTCTCGGGCTCCTAATCCGAAATAAAGAAGGGCCGATGCCGCTGCTGGGCTTATACCGTCAATCAGAAACGCAGGCATGAGTACAGTTGTGAATCGACGGGCAGAATTCATTCCTCCGAGACTCGCTGTTTCATCTGCTGGCATAGCTCTAGCAATGATTAATACAAAGCTCCATCCGAATTGAGCAAGAGCATACTCCAGAGGTATAAGTGGCCAGAGAGGGAATTCAGCAAGCATAACCAACCCGAGCGCCATCGGGATAAATGATAGAGCCATAGCCTTTCTTCTACCAAAGAAGTCCGACAACACCCCTGAGACTGCGAATCCGATTAGACTAGCCAGAGTCCCGACGAAGAAAGTGACGCCCATCTTCCATGGTTCAAGCAGAGTTGCTAGGAAAATGCTAAACTGCCACCCCCAAATGCTCCATGAGAATTGCGCTACTCCTATGACCAGTGCAAGTCTCCAGAGCGTGCGGCTCATTCCTAGGATTTGTTCCGACCGGTCTATTGATGGTCCGTCTGTGGATTTTTTCGGACTGATGGCATTGTTGCTGTCTTTCAGAGGAATCGCCTCAAATGGTTTCTTGGAGCAGGAACATATCCTGCAATCAGCTCAATGTCGTTAGGCGGGTCACTGCGAAGAATGCTTAAAGCCTGTTGGTGCAGACCCTTGCTTGAGATATTGATATTCGGAGATACCCGTCGTGTCATTTGAGCTAGACGAAAAGGATCTCAGACTCAATCGTGCTGTTACATTCGAATGGATATATACAAATGGGCTGGGCGGTTACGCTTCATCTACTGTAGTAGGATTGAACACTCGAGGTCATCATGGTCTACTGGTATGCTCCCTCAATCCACCAGTTGATAGGTGGTTGACAATATCACGACTTGACGATGTTTTGGCGACTTCCGAGTGCGAGTACAATCTTTCTGTAGAAGAGACAACTGAAGGTGTTACACGTCGCGGTTACAGGCACATAAAGTCGTTCGAACTCAATCCACTTCCAACAATGAGATATGAAACAGATTGCTTCGAGGCAGAAAAATCGGTATTCATGCCATTTAGAAGAAATATCACCGTAGTGAACTACGAAATCGAGACAAAGGAAGATACTGTCTTTACGGTAACCCCAGTCCAAACGTGCAGGGAACTGGATGAAAGGCCTGAGGAACTAACATTCGAACCACATGTCGATGCTAGACCTGAAAATGCGTATTTCTGCTCGGATTCACGTGAAAACAGCCCTTCTGTTTTCGCGTATAGCCCTGACTCCCAGTTCATGGAGGCCAAGATACACAAAAGCAACCTGCAGATATACCGCAAGGACAAGTCGAGAGGACTTGATCATACTGATGTTCTGTTCACGCCCGGTGTATTCCATTCTGTTCTGGAACCGGGTTCTCATTTCCTTTCATTTCTCTTTGCAGCCGGCCGCAGTAGAGAGGAGCTAGTGAAAGATCTCGATTCTTTGACAGAAGCTAAGCGCAGAGATTTTGCTAGATTGCGGTTTAATGAGTTGAAACGAAGAAGAATACTCAATAGCCGAGCGTATAGCATGTCTGAGAAGGAGCGGGACAAGTCCATGGAATGGCTAATTTTCAATGCTGACGCCTTCATCGTGGATCGTCAGTCGACACAACAGAAATCAGTCATAGCCGGTTATCATAACCTAGCTGATATTGGCCACGATGCTATGGTTTCCTTGCCGGGTCTGACGGTAGCTATTGGAAGATTTCAAGATGCGCGAGGTATTCTAACAACATACGCACGATACTCCAGATACGGTTTGATAGCTAACGACTTTCCGGATAGAGGAATCCAGCCTGAATACGATAGTGTTGATGCTTCACTGTGGTTCATCCTTGGTGTCAAGAAATACATCGACCATACACATGACACTGAGTTTCTTAGAGGTCTCATCTGGGACACCATTCAATCAATTATCGGTGCGTTTCGTACAGGAACCAAATACGGTATCTATGAAGACCATGACGGCCTAATATGCTCAGGAATTCCAGGTGTAGAGGTCTCCTGGATGAATGAGAAGGTCGGAAACTGGTTGGCTACACCTCGAACTGGCAAATGTGTTGAAGTGAATGCACTTTGGTTCAACGCGTTGATGGCTGCGGGAGACCTTTGTGAACTGATAGGGCGTGACCCTTACGAATACAGAGCTGTGGCATCTTGGATTAGAGAAGCTTTTGTCCAAACATTCTGGGATGAGGAGCTCGGCTATCTCTATGATGTTGTGACTGACGATCGAAATGATGAATCACTCCGCCCGAATCAGGTTTTCGCTGTGAGTCTTCCTTATCGCCTGCTTGACACTAGGAAGTCAGAGAAGATTGTCTCGGTCGTCGAAGAAGAGCTTGTCACCCCCTACGGTCTACGGACTCTAGCTCCCAGCGACCCTAGGTATGCCCCCGCTCATACTGGAGGTCCTCGGAGCAGAGCCGGATCTACCCATCAGGGTACGGTCCATCCATGGTTGATTGGTCCCTTCATATCCGCATATCTGAACGTTTACGGAAGAGACCACAAGACCAAGCAGACTGCTGAGAAAAAGTTCTTCCGCCCCGTTCTGTCATCAATCAGAAACGGTTGTTTGGGTACTGTCTCTGGTATGTTCGACGGTTCTGAACCCTATCGTGACAGAGGCTGTGTTTCTAGAGCCCGCTGTGTCGCCGAATTGCTAAGGCTCTACTTTGAGGAGCTATAGGAATGAATGTATGAATAATCTATATCCTTCATTCATTATCCCTTTAAAACCAAAAACCAGAGAAATGAGTAGATATGCATTACAGCACGCAAACCACATGTGGTCTGACTTGTATTGTCACCACCCCAGTCACCTTATTACTAACGACATACGACTGGATATAATCCAAATTCGAGTAGACTAATTGCTGCTTGCGTGAGGGGATGATTTACAATGAAAAAAATAGGAACGCTTCTGATTCTCGGAATTATCGTCCTGAGTGTTGCGTATGGAGTTAGCTACAGCACCGCTCAGGAAAGTGGAGATCCCGAGCTGAACGTGTCTTGGCAAGTTGTGAATGAGACGGACTCTTTCGAGCATACCTCTCAGTCTTCTCAATGGGTCTTCGGGCCCCAGCCAACATTTTGGCTCGGCTATGCTGATAACCTGACAAGCATCGAAGAGAACGATTTTCATGTCGAATATGGCACAAGGTTATTCTTGAATATCACGATGCCCAAGAGCTTCCTGGGCGAAGGTAACACGCTTGATACCGTGCGATTCTGGGGCTCAAAAGCCATAGAGCAGAGCCCTGTCTTTGTGCTCGAATACAATGTTACCGCTGGTTCGTGGAGCCTTCTCAGCATGGACTACGAATCGGGAAGTGAAGAGCCAGTTCAAAGTGATTTCATAGGCTTGTATCGAAACGAGAGCTCATACTACAACGACACGGAAGATTACCAAGTAGTTTTCTCGATAGAGTTCAATGATGAGGTTGCGGAAGGCATTTTCTGGACGGGTATGAAAGCTGTTGATGACAAGGGAAACACTGTATCTCCTTCTTGGCTTGCAAGGTTGGAGTCTGGGAAGTTTGAGACGCCGCCGATTGGCCTTGGTGTTGATGTCACCGTTGGCCAGTATGCTCTGCCTGAATACTATTACGCAGAAGTCGTCAATGAAGCAGGCGAAATAATCCATTACGTTGACTCGCATGATAATTTCACTTTCCGAATGCGGGCGAATGAACCTTTCAGCAGAATTGAGATACCCTTTGCCTATTTGACCAACAATAGTAACTATATCAGGAGCTATGATTGGGGAATGCCCAAGGATATGAACAACCCTCTGACTGGGTGGGACAATTTCACCTATATCCCCGCCATGTTGACCTATGTCTACAATGGGGCAGAAGCTTGTGTTGCTCTTTCCTACTTGGACAACATAAGTTGGACTTGGAGCTGGCAATTAGACCAATGGACTGTGGACTATGATTTGCTCATCAACGAAACAGCTGATGTCTCGACATTCTTCTATCTGAAAGATAGTGATGTTGAGCATGATGGTGCATGGGTTTCTTGGACCGGTTACTTTACTGAGATAGTTGACATGAATCCTTGGGACAGCTTGAAGAGGGGAGGCACCATTAAACCTGACCCATATTTCTGGACCGCGTTGGATTCCAAAGGGGAGCCAATGCAAGCTAGTGCAGATATCGCAGATCACAACACGGTGCAATTGGCTTACCGCGATATGTACATAGAAGCCTTTGTGCGGAAAGACGGTGTGGTTGTTCGCAGGGCTCAACAGGGGGATATATTGAATATGACAATGTTAGTTCATGCGCCAGCTGGTGATGTAAACGGGAGTTTCTACGTCGAGGATTACGAACATGAGAATATCGACGGGATACGTATCCATGTGGACAGACAGAATCTTACCGTATGGATGCAAGCATCAGGGAGGTCTTCTAATTCCACTCACTACTGGCGCCACGAAAGCACCCATTCAATGACCATGAATCTCAAGACCAATACAACATGGAGTAATTCCAGTATAACGCGCTGGGTATATACTCGGAATCACACTTTTGTTGGCCGATGCACCGAACAGACTAGTACCGCTTTGACTGTCCTGGACCATGAATTCACTATAGAAGAGTATCTGACGACTGTAGGTTTTGATTTCCGTTTTGAGGACAGTACTCCTTCCATGAAAATTGAAGATGCTGGTGTGTCTTCTGGATTTCGTACCACCGTTCAGTGGAATGTAACTGATGGTGAGAGTTGGGAATGGCATCCAGATCCTCCAGATTGGGATAACACGACCTTCACAGATGAACACGTACAACACCTACATGATCAGATTGTCTGGAGCCCTTCACATCTGCTGATAGGCAGTGTGACCACATGGCAGGAACCAGAGTGGACAGTAACCGATGATGGTGCCATAGACCTCGACGGAAACGTATTCACGACCGATGATCAGTATTTCGTGAAGCGAACGGGCTATTGGCATGACGAGGGGAATATCAGCACAGAAGGCATGTGGGTTGGTGTCAATTTTGATCCCACACCTAGTGAATCAGGTGATGAATTCCATTCTAACAGCTGGACCGGTGTAGCTACGATGATGGTGGAGTTCAGTGCAAATGAGAGCTTCCACTGGTACCATGCATCCAACTTCACCCCAATCAGCTCCAGTGAGATACAGGAAGTTCAGCATACAATGTACGCTGATTTTGATCAGGAAATTGCTGTTCCTGGCTACGAATGGGTAGCTTGGTTATCGAAGAATAGGACAATCGACCTTTCTGAGATAACAGGATTGGATAGTAATTCATGGGAGACATCGTGGTTTGCTTGGGGGACTCAACAATCTTTCCAAGTTGCTACTGATGCCACTACCTCGACATGGGCGGCATTCCGAGCAGAATACGCGGGATTGCTTATTTTCAATGACACCGACCCAGATGGAGGAGGTCCAAAGGAACCGAACAACGCACCTGACTTCTCTATCGAGGAAGGGCAGGTCGTCACTGATGAGGTAACCCACTTGGTCTTGATTGATAGCATCAATGATACGGAGCTACGCAGACCTTTCGGTGCCACGAATGATACTGGTGACGTGACTGTCTCTCCTGATACCGAGGTAACCTTTGGCATATCGATTTATGATGTCGAGGTCAGCATGTATCCACTGCAAGTAGAGAATTCGAACGGTCTGAGAGGGCCATGGGCCTTTAGAGAATCCTACGAGGGCGTAGTTGGTCTCAATTCGACTGATTTCGATTACTGGATCACTCACGCTACGGTGGACGAGATGGCATTTGACATCACGTTCAACGTAGACATGGTTGAATACAATCCGGACGATGAGACCAAGTGGAATCACGCGGTTTCGTTCAAGGTGGACCAAGAGTTCGGAAACTGGAGTCTGGACGAATTCAATAATGATGTGCTCGAAGGACGCTCTCTTGCGGTCAATTTCTTTGGTGTACTAGGTACTGGTACTAGAACCCAGTATCAGGCCGGTGATAAGCCAATTACTGACACCAATCAAGGTAGTGTCAGTGCAGACTACTACGAATATGGTGCTGACGACAGTCCATTCGCCAATGTCTCAATGGGTGGATTGCCGTACACATGGGGTGGTGATGGCCATTCGGAGATATACATCTCTGGCTCCTCGACTGCTCCTATAGGCGCTTTCAGTCTGATGTATGAGTCGAGCTCCGGCAACAGTGTTACACAATGGCAGGTGGACACCTCAATGCTATTCATGACTGCTGGGTACGCAAATTGGGGTGGACACGAAGTTATCTGTGACCCCGTCTTCGTTTCTTACAGCAATGCACAGCAGACAGGCGGTGGCCCCAGCCAAACCACCACGACACCTACAACCACAACAACTCCTGGGACTAACGGCGAAGGGCAAGGGATGCTTTATGTCCTAGTAGGTGGTGTTGTAGTAGTATTTGTGATAGTGTTGGTGCTGTTCAGAAGAAGGTAAGACCGGAAGGGGCTTCCATGCCCCTCTTATTTTTTCTTTGCTAGGACTTCAATTAGGTTGGTGGAATGATTAATTCGGTAAATGCGGGGTGTATGCGCTCTGCATTTCCACAAAGCTAACGTTCGTCTTCTTTCAATTGAAGTATTCCTAACTGGTCGAGAACACCTTCTGGCAACTTGTCCTTCACTGCGGTTCTACGACTCAGAAAACTATTATCAGGTGGCATGACCAATTCCCAGCCTGTCTCCGAGTATTGATAGGTACTGCAAGAACAATATCCCATCATTACCCAATCTTCAATGCGTGGTTCACCGCCTCGAACGAGTGATAATAATAAGACGCTGAGAATCGGAGGAACCACAATTGCAATACTATCACTGCTATGCCGGCTTGCTATATCATTCACACAATCAGAAATTCTGATTCGAGTTTTTTCCAGTGATTCCCCTTCTTCTGGCGTATACCCTTCATCCCAGTAAGAGGCAAGCACTTCTGCTATCTCATCTGCAGGTTGATTTAGTAAGGGGAGACAAACCCCCTCGAGACATTCCTTTACCTTGATAGAGGCATCAAAATTTCGTCTGAGGCCACCTGCCGTTTCAAGACATACCTTCTTCGGTGAGGTATAGATTCTGGTGACACCACTAGTAACCCTTGATCGAGCGAGCTCATCCATCTGATTCTTGCCAAGTGATGATAGACCTTCATTATCAGGGTCAGGATCGCCATGGACAAGCACGTAGACGATGGTCTTTGGAGTCAACGATGGCTCGCTTCCTGTTTCCTCTACAATATCAAACAATCTGATTCGCGCTCAAGGAAATGGAATGATTCACTCCTTTAAGTATCCGACTCTTTTCAGAAATTCTTTAAGCAGATTTGCATGGCCTCAAAACGGGGTATCATCCATTGCGCGTCCCAATTGAGGAACTCAGAAAGTACGATGGCAAGACTTGCTTCATTTGTGGAAAGTTCCTACTCAATCACTCTTCCTCTGATTTGGCTTACATGAATCTGCCTTCGGGACGAAAGAGAAAAGCAACCCCCGAGAGGTACTATTTGTTTGAGTGCCCGAACTGTGGCCGAATCGGCCATAAGAGATGCTGGTATGATGAAGCAGAAGACAAGGTCAAACTGGGCTGGTTCAAGAGAGGATGGAAGCTGGTCTGTCCGGGGTGTGGTAAAGAGCTTTCTGAGGTCAGAGAAGATAGAACTCATTGGGACAAAGGATATCAGATACCGGGTCACCCAGATGATGAGCTTCCAGCGATATTCACCTCAGATGCTTTCATGTGGAAAGCTGGCTCAATGTTTGGCAAGGTGGGGAAAACAATTGATAGTCTTTTCAAGGCTGTAGGGCTAGGATCTTTAAGTGATACCGAAACCAGCGCTATAGCCCGAGCCGCATCTCGTGTAGGAAAAACCATCAGAGATGTTGCCACCAAGGTATTCAAGCTTGATATCCCTCCAGAAGGACGTTCAGAAATTAAGTCTCTTCGATGCCAGAACTGTGGTGCTGCTTTACCAATGCCTGAATCTGATCAAGAAGCTGTCGTCTGCGAGCATTGTGGTACGGCTCACCTCATCCCGAAGTAATTGAATCATCCTACTGAGCTCGTGCCAAAACCATTAATATGTGACTCTTGACAAGAAACATCTAGACTAATAGTAGGTGGAAGAAGATGGCCAAGAAGCTATACCTGGAATACGATAAGAGTGCTTCAAAATTTCGTGAGGTTTCAAGTAATCCCGATCCGAGTTCTATTCTTGCTGAATTGGACGAACAAGCTCAGAAACTAACTCTAACGGTACCTCATGACAAAGGCATGGTCACCAAAAGAAAGGCAGAACGTCTTGCACGGGGTATAACTCGCTCAGGTTATCTTTTCAATGATGGAGGCCGTCGAGGCCAAGGGTTCACTCTGGAAATCGTTGGTGAAGGCGGACGGATGCCTGATCGACTGAAATCCAGCCCTCGCGAGGTATACTAGAATCAAGTTTACTTGATTTCACGAGAATCAACTATGAACGAATGATAGTAGGTACGGCTGTGCTTTCGTTACCCAGTATAAACCAATCACAAATTGCCAAGAGGAATCTCGACTCTCTATGAGGCTCCTGTCAGTTTTCCTTCCCTGTATTCGATGCTACTTTCTGCAAGATCGAGTATCCGCCGGACGAGATAAAGGCCGATATTGAAGTACGTTCTATTTTATGAGACCATTTGAAGTATAACTCGGAATACCCTGATGTGTGAACACAGTAATGGCGAAAGCTACGTTCTGTATTCTGATAATTGCAGTATGGTCGGAAGTATCTAGCGATGGCTATACCAAGAGGTGAAGCAAGCGCTCTATTTTGGCCTTCCGAGCTCTCCACCAGTCGATGGTAGTAGCTCTCCTTGCATCTGCGGCATATGCTATCTGTGTCTAAAATGGTATCTCATCGCTCAGCAATGTTGTTTTCTGCTTATGATCACGCAGTATCTGTACATAACGAGAGTGCATTACTAGATGGGACCAGCTCATCGTTTACCTCCGGACCTTGTTCGAGAGATGAATCATACACATAGCTTAGCATCTAACGTTTACTCGTAATGATTGTGAGCTTTGGGTCGCCCACTAACGAATCTTCAAGTCAGACACAGATTTAGATACCCTAGATGTGGTGCTAAAATTATCATTCGCTAACGTTTACTTGCTGTTATGCAGAGACCAAACGTTTACTCCTTTTCCGATTCGTGTACTGGGGATATTTGCTTTGTTTTCAGCGCCTGTTCGATTCTCTTTGAATCTCCATTAGGTTACATTCTCAAATGACTAGCTCATCAGAAGTAAACGTTTTACTGTCTCAAGATAGGTCACAAATTCATACGTTTACACGTTCTGATGACTAAGATTGACCAAGGTTATTAGCGGGATTTGGGACAGAACACAAGAACCAAAATGGTTGAGAGAACGCAGGTAGCAGTAATAGGTTCAGGTCCAGCTGGCATGACAGCTGCGAGGCACTTGGAAGAATCCGATATCCAATACCTGTTAGTAAGCAAGGAATCTGCTCCTGGTGATTCCAAAGTGTGTGGAGGGTTCATACCTCAGCCGGCTCTCGAGGGATTCCAGCTCGAAAATCTTCAAGGCTCACATGAAGTATACGGCGCTCGCTTGAGATTCCCAAGATATGGGCCTCAGAATGTATGGTTTGATGATTGTGTTGGCGTCAATGCAACCCGAGCTGATTTGGGTAGTGCCCTTACAGAGAAGATCGAGTCCTCTACGGGGAACATGAAACTCGGCGCGACAGTAACCTCTGTTGATTGTGATAACCGGGGATGTGTAGTAACATACACCCTGAATGGCAACAAGTCAAGAATGGAAAGCGAACTGGTAATCGATGCCAGCGGATCTCGGCCTGTGTCTTCCAAGCATGATGGTGTTCGCCCCTACCTGTCGGATAATGAGATGGGGTACGCCTTTCAATACCAAGTTAGTTACACAAACCGAGAAACCAAATTTCCTGAGCTCAATTCTTTCTATTTCGGTAGCCGTTATTCACCGAAGGGATATGCATGGATCTTCCCAAGAGGAGGTGATGCGGCTGTAGGTACTGGTGGATTACTCAATATCCTTCGTCAACGAAACACCCCTTTACCAACATACTTGGACCGTCTACTCAGGGATGAAACCTCCGGCCCACAATCTCATAATCATCTTAAGATTGTCAAACGAGAAGGGGCTCTTATCCCTCTTGCTGGTGTTGTTAGACCTAGCTATGGAAAGAGACTGATGCTGGCCGGTGATGCTGCAGCCCACTGTTCACCAATCTCTGGCGAAGGAATACACTATGCTATGATTGCCGGCAGGCTGGCTTCTGCTGTGGCAAAGCAGTGCTGTGACCAAAATGATTTCTCAGAAGAGAATCTAAAATCATACGAAACACGATGGCAGAAGGCACTGGGCTCAGATTTGAAATGGGGTCGTAGAATCCAGCGGAGATTCATGGGATCCTCATCAGGCGCACCCAGTTCCAAATTTCTGCAATCTGATACTGCTCTTAAAACGGTTGCTGAAATGCTTCTTGGTCTAAGAGCGGTTCGAAGCACTATCCTTCGTTGTTTACCGGCATACATCAAGTCACGGATAGCCTTTTGGCAGTGACGTATCCAAATTCTCGACGAGATTTCGGAACTACACTTAAAGGAACCGAAGGGAGACTCTCTTATTACGAATATCATTCAACTGGTTGACGAGAATTGTAACAATCACAGTAATGACATGCATAATCGTAAACTTCTGATACTTGAATTTTGAGAGTACCAGGGTAGGAACTTTTGAGGAACCCGCAAAGCTTGTTAACACCTTCGGATATAGAACGTATCATTCTGTAGTTATGTGTCTGCCTACCTATGTGGAACTAAGACACGACAGCAGCAGATTACGGACTACTGGTCAGTCTGCCTCGTCGCCGACCAGCTTCTGTTACTCTTGGTGTCGCTTTTTGTGTGCTTTACCGTCTGAAGTTGTAAGGCAATCATAGCATGAATTGACGACGCTATTCTGTTGGTGATACAATATTCTTTCACTCAAGTCGGGCCCGGATTAGTACTCTCGACTTACGTCGGAAAGGGGCCCCTTGGTTATCTTAGTTTTTTCTTTGTTAGATTGAAAGAAATGAATTAACAAGAACATCCTCTCTATGATGCTCTTGTCAGCGTATCATGCTGTGTGTTCTATCAGTACGAGGCTTTCTTGCGGGCAACCGACCGCGTTCTCCACACTCATCTGCAATTTCGAGCAACAGGTTTGTACAGAATTCTGGTGCGGTCAGTTACTACGCGGCAACTCCGAAGTTAGGAACCAGACCCGCGCATACTATTTACTATCATACATTTCCTTTGGTATGCTTTCTCATCCAGTTCCTCTATAAAATCCTCAAGTCGGGCTACGCCCGTAAATTCCTTATCGATATCCAGATCTGGTACAGATATTCGAGCCTTCTTCTTTTCGACTCGTACATATATACCACCGATTCCTACATTATGTTTCATGTAGACCGGTTCTTCTTGATTCTTAACTCTCCATAGTCCAGATCGTCTCAGCATCCGATTCATCATCATCATTTGTTGTCTAGCCCTCCCGGCGGCAGACAATTAACGAGTAAACGCTAAACCACATATAAACCCACTAGATTTTTCTCTGTAAACGTTTGTTTTGAAATCTGAGCTACAGATTACGAATACAATTATATGCTTTATATGGAGGCAATACAAATCAATTATAAAATGCCATTGAAAACCATATTTGTGAATATACAAATTTATGGGAGGTTATAGAACTGAGCTGAATCGCGCGAAACGTCCAACGTTTACAAAATGGTTTCGGATAGAGACTCAGTTGTGAAACATTTACTATGAAAAGAGAAACAGAATATAGTCTGAAGTATAGAAAATGCCTTTGGCAGTGTAAGAGATTAATTTGACATGCAGATGATTGCAATTGACAAAGGCTTTTTGCGTTGAGGTGGCTCTACACTCCAATGTCTTAGACGGATAATACCTGTCCATT
The DNA here is from genome assembly GCA_046482545.1 of Candidatus Thorarchaeota archaeon. GTDB lineage: Archaea > Asgardarchaeota > Thorarchaeia > Thorarchaeales > Thorarchaeaceae > WJIL01. The sequence goes on along the minus strand of JAWOEX010000028.1, from coordinate 63,717 downwards.
AGTATTCTGATTTCTCCTGACCTAGGCCAAGCCTTAAATCCGAGACTGCATGGCTCATGTCGAAGCACAAGAGGAATTACAACATGGATTTCTGGACTGATTTGATTCAATACTTCGCTAGCCTACTAGACCCGGTCTCTTCCATGCCCATATCCACGGTGTTCATTCCGCTTGTTAGCATGGCGCTAGCGTTGGTTTCCATTGCCGCTACGAGACAGTTTGCCGATGTAGAGCAAATGCAGAAGGATATGGAAGAGGTCAAAGAATGGCGGGAGAAGCTCAATAAGGCAAGAGAGACAGAGGATGAGCGGCTCCTGCAAGAAGTCCAGGAGGAACAATCCAGAATCATGCGGCTTCAAAGCAACATGATGAGTTCTCGATGTAAGCCTACTTGCATAACATGGCTCCCTTTCATTTTTGTCTTCATTGTTCTAAGGGCAGTGTATTCGGGCGGGGCGGTTGCGATTCTTCCTTTTAATGTCCACGAGGTTATTCCATTTCTTGATGGTTGGCTCGGAGTAAACGTTGAAGGCAGCGGCTTTGGTTTGTACTTCTACGTTTGGTATGTCATATCTTCTTTCAGTATCAACAATCTACTACAGAAAGTGTTCGGTGTGGCACCACCACGGCCCTGATGATTACTTACTGCCTTCACTTGGATTCATACTCGCAAATAGAATTGAAGATGTACGAAGAGAAATTCATGAGAGAGTTATGGGAATATTAAACACACCAGAGCTAACCTTTTTCTAGGTTATGGGTCATCATAATACCGGTGACGAAAGGGTTTCCCACGATGATGAGTCCCGAAGGCAGCCTATTGTTGTGACGGTTATCTTGATGGGACCGAAAATAACAGTGTATAACACATATCCAGATATTAGATAGGTGGTTCTCAGTCCATGAAACTCAGGCACTCAGCTACCCAATCATCGAATTGCCAGTGGAGGTCATAGTCCTGAGCAGAAAGCAGAAATCCCCCCAATCTTCCGTTGATAGATTCATTGACAAGATACTGCGGATGAGCATGAGAGGTGATTTTTCTTCTATTACCGATTCCCTCAAGGGCTATTGGAAAGACAAGGATGCTAACCCTTGGGACCGATTTTACAAGGTATTGGAAACCTACATTGAAGGATTAGATTCAAAGGACCTTTCGCAGCGAATTTTGCTTGTTCGGGAAGCTGTATTCTGTGGATTGGGTATGACTTCCCTTAGCCTCCCTCTTGACTTGGGTGCTGATAAGCTGCTTAGTATTCTGACCAAGGAAGCGAGTTGGGAAGACGGACGTCGGGAAGCTCGCGCCTATTGTGCATCGATTCTCCAAGAGAAAATTGAGGCTGGCCATGTTGATTACATAGTTGAAACTGGTCTTGAGAAAGACGGCTTCGGATATCTAGTTTCGAAGGTAAGAGAGGCACGGATTGAGAAATTCAGAAAAGCTAAACCAGATCCAGATTCTGAAAGAATAGATTTGACTGCTTTGAGGCAGTCTCAATATGGTCGAAATCTGCTAAGGTCATTGAGTATTCTAGAATCAAATTTGGAAGCAAGTGATGAACGCGTAGAGCGTCTTCTGGAGAAGTATGACCATCAGCTTCTGGAATTGGAATTGGCTGGAACTCTTGATGATTTGCCTGTAGATTCCACTCACCAAGTGACTCTGACTGGGGCTCCTGTTCAGAATCAAGTCGATGCAAGTCGAGAGAAAATTCAGATATCGGAATCATCCTCACCAGATGAAGATTTGAGCAAACAGGAGGAATTGACTGAGTACGTTACTGAGAATCTAAGAGAAGTTGAATTTGCAGGGGATTTACAGGCCCTGAATGGGATTGGTCCAGCTATGGAATCCCGTCTCAAAGAAAGTGGGTATGACTCGTTTGTTGCCATTGCCCATGCACGTGTTGACCAACTGTCCAAGGATGTGAAGGGTGTAGGTAAGGCACGTGCGGAGACGCTGATTAGCGGGGCCAGAAATCTGCTCGAAGGCGAAATTGTGGATGGGGAAAACTAAATGGCCCGGGGAAAAAAGGCTAAGAAAATTTGTGTGGCTGAGCAGAATTCCGTTGTGGAAATGCGCGATCTAGCAATGCAGCTAGAATCGCCTGACCTTGGAGAAGCTTACAAAGCTGCGGGAACGCTTGCTGACATGGACCATGTGAGGACGCTACTCCCAAAGGCTTGGAGTCTACATAATTCAGAGGATCCATATCTCAAGAAGCTGATGTTTAGACTTGTTGCAAAAGGTGCTTACAGTAGGTATCTCGCTGATTTTTTCGATGCGCTGCTGAGACTTAATCCTGCTGAAAGAGAACAAATCCTTCAATCTATAGACGAGAGATTCATCTCTGTCGGGGCGCCAACAGCAAAAGAGGAGCGCAAAAATTGGATTGAAGCTCTGGAGAAACTTGGGCGAGAGCATCAGTCAACGACTTTTTCGATAATGAGCAAATTGGGAAAAACAGGCTATCGATGGGTACGAACACAGATTAGGGAAAACCTTGATTCCATCTCCTTTGGAGCCGTTGAGGGCCTTTCGGGCTTCAGTCCGAAGTATAAAAAACGCCTTTTCAAACTGTTGGCGGAAAGAGCTGCAGATGAAAGGAGGAATCTGCTTCGGTATATATGCGGCATAGCCGATCAAGATACAGTAAACTATCTGATGCCTTTCCTTAGTGATGCGTCTTGGAAAGAGAGGGCTCAGATTGCTGGTGCTGTTGCATCAGCGGGAATTGACAGGGCTGCCGGTATCGTGATGGACCTGGTGAGCGACCCCGATTGGAGGGTGAAACAAGCACTTCTCAACAATCTCTCGATTGAGAAATCACGGCTGACCAGCATAATCAAGGTACTTGGCTATTTCGTGGCTGACTCTCATACCCGAGTCCGTACGCTGGCTGAACGTGCCATCCTTAGACTTGGCGTAGAAAAATGCAATTCATCCTCTCTCGAGGAACAACGTTCAAGAATACAGCACAGGTTCCGAAAGGAGTTGCTCAGGGCAGCCTCACGAAACAGCGATATCAATTCTGAATGGCTGGGAGTCTCTGAGTCTAATGCTGACCCCATACCCTACATCCCGGATACTGAAGAAGGAGAAAGTGAAAGTCAAAAAGCCCCTATTGGTGTCAGCCTCGATGATATAGAATCAATTAAACCAGAAGAGCCCAAGCAGAGTGATAGTAAGAAATCACTGCTATCAGCTCTGCTCGATGAGAAGGAGAAAACTCAGGGTGAAGACAAAACCATCGAAGAAGATGATATTGATGCGCGAGTACAGGCCATCGATAGTGATTTGATTCCCAGCGAGCGTTTCGTTCGCCTTCTTAAAATCCTATCAGAAACGAGCAAAGGTGGGGTCAGCCTAGATATGCTCAAAGAGCGGGCAAAAGAGGTCCGCATCGATGATGATACGATCGACAAAATCATTTCCGACCTTGAGAAGCAGGGCATCATCTATTCCTCTGGTGACGGAACGATAAGTTACGTGGACCTTGAGTTATGACCGCTTCTGAATTTCGTACTTTGAAAACATGGACGCTCCAAAAGCGATTCTTTTAATCGTTGAAATACCACGTAATGGTGGGTTCTACAATGATGGGTAGTTTGCTTATTGATAACGTCCTAGTAGTCACATGCAATTCGAACAATGACATTATAGAGCATGGCTATGTGTATGTTGAAGATGACAAGATTGAGGAGATAGGAACAGGTTCGCCTTCAACAACTCCATCAACACACATAGACGGCTCTGGTTGCGTTCTCATTCCCGGGCTCATCACTGCTCACACACATTTGTATGGTATTCTTCTCAGGGGAGCGGATCTTGGAATTGAGCCTCCGACCGACTTCGCTCAAGTATTACAACGTGTTTGGTGGCCTGTTGATGAAGCTCTTACCTTGGAGGATGCTCATGCGAGCGCATTATCAGCTTCAGCGGATATGCTCAAATCCGGTAGCACACTCTTCGCCGATACCTATTCCGGACCCAATTCCATAGATGGAAGCTTGCAAGCAATTGCTGATGCAACAAAGAGTGTTGGAATCAGGAGTATCCTTGCCTTCGAAATGACTGAACGACATAATCCGGAAGAAGCAAGAAACGGGCTTGAGGAAAATATCAAGTTCATCAATGAAGCAAAGAAGGAGCCATTGGTTTCTGGGATGATGAGCGTACATGCATCTTTTACCGTTGGAGATGAGATAGTAAAAGAAGCCGCTTCTACGGCGAGCAAGCTGGATGCTCCTATTACCGTCCACACATCAGAAGGAAAAGTTGATTTGTACCACAATTTGGAGCGGTGGGGTGAACGTACCGTCGAAAGACTGGATCGACTTGAACTACTGGATTCGAATGCTGTTCTTGCTCATTGTGTACACGTCTCTGAGAATGAACTTGAGCTGATAATGAAGAGAGACGCGAAGGTGGCTCATAATCCAATGAGCAATATGCTGAATGCTGTGGGAACAGCGCCAGTTCCTGATATGCTAGACTTGGGAATCACTGTCGGACTCGGAAATGACGGTTGGATTTACGATCCCTTTGAAAATATGCGATGCGCTATGACCGTTCATCGACTTGCTTCAGGCAATCCAAGCGAAATCGGACCGGCTGAAGTATTCCACATGGCAACTATAGGGGGTGCACGTTGCTATGGTCTTGAAGACCAATTAGGCAGCATCGAAACTGGCAAACTGGCGGATTTGGTTTTGCTTGACGGCACTAATGTTCCCACACCTTTGAACGGTAAGAGCGTGATGGGACACCTAGTAAACACATTCACCGGAAGGGATGTTAGCGATGTCGTTGTTAATGGCGACACCGTAGTCGAAAATGGTATGCTGACTAAGGTGGACGAAGAAAGCGTGATTCAGAAATCGAGACAGAGTGCAAAGAAGTTGTGGAAGCGTCTCAAGTAAAAAAAAGAGGGTGGGTTGAACCACCCGTTTTATCTTCTCGTACAGGCCATAACTAGAACTACAAGTACAACGATACCAATTCCTACATAGAGGATATTGTCTTCAACAAGTTGGATGATGTCATCCAAACCGCCGCCCCCGGCTGGGAGATCTTTTCTGATTACCTCTATGGAATCAAGAACTGTGTCATTCAGGGTGCTGACCGTTTCTAGCTTATACTCAGCTAGGAAGCCGTCACTCTTGCTGTAGGTGGCGGTTATTCTGAAATCCTCAGTTGTGGTTTCTTCCTGGCTCCATTCTACGCCCCAAAGGTTACCTTCATCAATGATTTCCTCACCGCTTAGTTCTGGCTTGATTAGGCTCTCCAACAAAGTGAAGTTGCCTAGCGGAACTGAGAACTTACCTCCAACGAAGAAGACGCCCAAGAATATCAGCGTCGACATGCCCATTGTTGTCCCGTTTGACCACCAGAATCCATGGCTATGCTCTGGGATGTCGCCCCAATTCTCAAGGGGATCCGGAATGGCATCAGATGCTGTGTCTGTTATATTGATGTAGATGTCTTCGCTGGGCACATCTTCTTCCGTCGCAGTCATTGTGAAGTCAAATCTATCACCATTGCCTACCTCCCATTCGAGTCCCTGTGAGGTTGCTGCTGCAACGGGAGACACAAGAAACATCGTAATGATGGTTAGCACGGCTGGTATTACAAAAATTCGTTTCAAATTTGTATTCCTCATCATTATCTGTTTAAGGCTTTCCTTTTGTGTCTTTCTCATCAATGTCGTACAGACAGAGTTTTCAGTATCTCACTTTAACATCTCGCAAGTGTCTTTGATGGAACAGAAACTGACATATCAGGGCCCGATTTTCGATGCTCACCTACATCTGGTTAATCAAGAATCGCTGCACACTCTGATTGGAGTCGAAAACGAGTTCGGCATTGATATGGGATTGCTTATCGTTCATGGAGATGAAAATAAACAATATGTCTGTAAGAGGTATCCTGACAAGTATGTTTTTGCCAAGTATTTCTCTGGTACCCTTGCCGCCAGAGAGGGCTTCGAATACATAGCGTCTGGAATTCGAGATATGAGTAGTGGAGGTTACCAAGTTGCGAAGATGCAATCAGCCCCCAAGGTGAGGAATCGGGTGAAATCTGACTTGGATATTCTGCGCTTAGATGTGGACCGTGCAGACCCAATGTTTACCGCCCTAGCAGAGACGGATACCCCATTCCTCTTGCATCTCAGCGATCCTGATACCTATTATAGCAGCCATTATTCGGATAAAACCAAATATCGAACAAAAGAAGAGGATTTGAAGGAGCTAGAAGAGGTTATCCGAAAGCATCCAAACGTCCAGTTCCAGATAGCCCATTTTGCAGCACAGCCAGAGATTCACAGACTGGAGAACCTGGCAAGATGGTTTGACACTTATTCCAACTTCTATGTAGATACCGGCTCCGCGAGGTGGATGGTTAGAGAACTTGGTAAAGATGTCGAAAAGGCTAGGTGGTTCCTTGAAAACTATTCTGATAGGATTCTGTTCGGGACTGACTGTGTGGCTAGAGACACTGGTTGGGATTACTTCGAGGGAAGACATCTATCTCTCAGGTTGATGCTTGAGACGGATGTACGGAATATGCCATTACCCTTTCCAGATTCCGATAGCGCGGATTCAGGGGGTACCTACATCAACGGGTTTTCATTGCCAAAAACCGCTCTCAAGAACATCTACTGGAACAATGCCCATTGTCTATACGGTAGATTCACTTAACAGATAGACAACTAGATGGAAAAAAGAAAGAAAATATTGCTCACGGATAACCGCGAGCGTTTACAACCGAACAGAAAGTCAGATGCGCTAAGAACTGAGTTCCTCTAGATTTCCTCTACGTCCAGGTCATCCTCTACGTCCAGGTCGTCTTCTACTTCCAGGTCCTCTTCTACTTCTAGGTCATCCTCTGCGAAGTCTTCCTTGGATGCTTCGTACGATTCCTCGTCGTATTCATCCTCAAGAACCACGCGTTGAGCCCTGATGCCCCTGGGAGTTTCCTCAGTCTCGAATACGACTCTATCCCCTTCACTAAGGAAGCGATCGCTCTCGATTGCACTGGCATGAACGAAGACATCCTCGCCTTCTTCACGCTCAATAAAACCATAGTTCTTTCTTGCGCTAAACCATTTTACGGTACCGTGTTGTGTCATGTTAGACATTTCCGATTTTGCTATTATACAGAGTTAATTCTCAACATTGAGTTTTGTCATAGAGACATGATCAGAATCAGAAAAAATGCTACTAACATCATAGACCGAATCTAAACCAACCGCAATGTTACTCTGTATACTAGAAATGCGCTCATTTGCACATATATAGTTTTGGAATACTCATCGCTTTGTTTTCCTTCTTCCTTTTCCCATCCATCAACGATAGATGATGATGTCAACCTGAGAAACAGGCGGTGTATCCACGGTTACGATGTTTGGGTTTCTCTTCGCGACATGTATGTGCTGATGATGTCACCTACCAAGACTGCTGTGACAACGATTGTCACAAACCAGAGTTCATCTCTAACGACTAGCGGGATGACACGGATGCCAGCGTCTTGGTAGTGCAAGATTTTGTGATGCATATGCATTTCTGATTATCTGCAATTCATGGAACTATTCTATGTTGTCAGAACACGGTTCGGGCTTCGTGTCTTTCGTCATCCTAGTCCGACTCTGTGAAAACAATCCACTGGATTGACTACAGCGCACTCAAAGGGAGAAGCACACCAGACGATGTCATATCAAGTACCTGCGTATGTTCCTTGACCGGATTAAAGTTGAGCATGGTATTTTGTCCGACTCTTCCAGCGAGCCGGCCGACATGCTACACGAGACTGTAAAACAAAAACAAAAACAAAAAAATAATTGGTACTGCTCACGAATAAACGCAAGCAGAGTTTACTTGGGTGAGATTAGTAGTTTGTTGGCTTGCTCTCTTCTACCTCTGTTTAAACCTCATCTACCTCGTCTTCAAGAACTACATTAACTGCTCGTAGTCCTCTTGGGCTTTCCTCAGTCTCGAATACGACTCTGTCGCCTTCACTGAGAAATCGATTGCTCTCGATTGCGCTGGCGTGAACGAAGACATCTTCGCCTTCTTCTCGCTCAATAAAACCAAAGTTCTTTCTTGCGTTAAACCACTTTACTGTTCCTTTTACCATTGTTATTTCGCCTATTGCACAGAGTTAATTTTCAATATTGAGTTGTATCTCATTGAGATGATAAGAATCAGAAAAAATGCTACAAACATTCCTATACCGAATCGAATCAAACACAATATTGCTCTGTATAAAGATGCTCACTCCTGTGTGCATATATACTTATTCAAATGGCCTATTGTCCGTTTTTTGTCCCGATAATACTTATTACTCATGATTCGGGGACGGTGTTGACCCTTGCTATTTAGAAAGGAGTAGGAGATGCCATCACCTTTGTATAGGAAATCACACTTGTTGCTTTTTGGAATCCTTCTGCTATTACTGGCTCCATTTGTTACCATTGGAGCTAGTGGCTCTCAGATTACGTATCCTGAGGAGCAGAAGATCGATATTTCGCGCCCCAGCTTGGATGACACCTATGATGGGACAGACCAGCTATCCTCTCACAACGTTGTGAAGAATTCCCGTAGCCTGATTCCTGAGTCGATTCCATTTGCAGGATTTGTAGAGAATAAGGGCCAGGTCGGAGATCCGGAGATTAGATTCTACTATACGTCAAGTAGTATGTCTGTTGCTTTTTCTGAATCCAAAATTACCTTTGCTGTGAAGCAGGACGGAGTGTACAGAATGAGCGAACTCAACTTTGAGGGCAGACCCGATTGTCAACCAATTGGCAAGCAGAAGAACTCACATGAGAATAACTACTTCATTGGTGATGATAGCTTCACAAATGTTCCTACGTTCCAGGAGATTTGGTATCCTGCCTTGTATGAAAATATCGATTTGCGCTATTTCATGACTGAGAGAGGGCTCAAATACGAATTCATTGTGAGGTCCGGAGGAGATCCAAGTGAAATTCAGCTATCGTTTGGGGACCAATCTTCAGTTGAAGTAGACAAGAACACAGTAATCGTCACCTCAGTGGAATCGGGTGGAAAGGTATTACTGAAAGATACTGGCTTGATTTCTTTCTTGGAAGACGGTAGAGAGGTACCCTCGTGGTTCAGAAGAATAGACTCTCGTTCGTATGGCTTTGAAGTTTCGACTTACGATAACACAGAGATCCTGATTATTGACCCCTGGAGCATCCCTGTGAGCACATATTTGGGTGGCGACAGCTTGGATCGTATCGTTGATGTCGCGTACGGAGAAGGGGGAGAATACGTATATCTTGTCGGAACGGGTAGTAGCGGGTTCCCGACAAGGAATGGATACGATGAGACTGCAGCCTCAACTGATGCTGTTGTGTGTAAAATGAATCAGACGGGAGGGTTAATTTATAGCACTTTCATAGGAGGCAACTTTGGAGAATGGGGACGCGGTATCGCACTTGACGACTTGGCTCATGTCTATATCACAGGTGAGACAGCATCACGAAATTTCCCAACTACCGATGATGCCTACCAGAGCGGTCGGATGAGCACAAAGGATGCTTTCATTGCCAAATTGAATTACACAGGAAATGGATTGATGTACGGAAGCTACTTGGGCGGATCAGAAGACGATGCTGCATATGATATAGATGTTTGTTGGAGTGAAGAGGGCTATTACAGCCCTCACATTGTTGGCTACACTAGCTCCACGGATTTTCCGACCACTTTTGGTTCCTACCAAGGGGGGGACAATGATGCCTTTGTTGCCCGGTTTAACAGTACAGGTGGTTTGAACTTCTCGAGATTTCTGGGTGGTTCCCACTGGGAATGGAAATCATCGCAGGAATTTGCAATTAGGGTTGATGAATGGTGTCATGCCTACGTTACAGGATCCACATACTCATCTGATTTCCCTTCACCAGCAGGGTACTATCAGGACTATAATGACGGATTATGGGATATTTTTGTTACCAAACTGAACCCAGCGGGCTCAATCAACTGGAGTACCTATGCTGGAGGAAATGACAATGACTATGGACTGGATCTTGAGCTGGCCCCCTCAAGTACTGAAGGATTATGTGATGTCTATATTGGTGGCCGTACGTACTCGAATGACTTGTATTATTCGGTTGAGGGATATGACGATTCGAATGCTGGTGAGGATGACGCTTTCATAATGGAACTTTCTGCTGATGGAAAAAACCTCTTGGCAGCTACTTATCTAGGTGGTTCAGATCGTGATGTTCTGTATGGTCTGTGGTGTCCCGATTATGGGACTGGTGTTTATGCTACAGGATGGACAAAGTCTACTGATTTTCCCACAGTCTCGGCCTATCAGGACTCGATCGGAGGAAGTCTGGACGCCTTTGTTGTGAATCTGACATCAGACTTGACCTCACTCGACTTTTCCACGTATTTGGGTGGTAGTGGATTAGACCAAGGTAGAGCAGTAGTACATTGGTGGAATGGCAACTTCACAGTCGTAGGCCTTACTGAATCTTCTGATTTTCCAACCAGCAATGCCTTTCAAGACAATTTTGGTGGGTATTCTGACGGCTTCCTTACTCGTTTTGGGATAGACACCAAGAGCCCTACGATTTCGCTATCTGTAATTGATAATGAATCAGTGATTCCAACTAGTTGGGACATCCCCCTTTTAGTAGAGGATGATTTTGGAGGAGTAGCGATGGTTTCGGCAAGTTGGGACGGTAGGGATAATACCACATTGGAATACCCATACACAGCGACACAACCTTCTGGTGAAGGCGAGCATATACTGAGGGTCTATGCCAACGATACTGGCGGCAATAACGCCACCGCACTGTTCGTTTTTACAACTGATGATCCCCCAGCGATATTGCTAACTACACCGGCCAACAACACCGCTGTTCAGGACGGAACACTTCTAGATGTGAACGTTACAGATGATGATACCGATGTGGTCTTGTATAGCTGGGGTACCACCAATCACACATGGGAGGAACCTTATCAGATAACCATCAACGGAGTGGTCGGAAGCAAACATCTAGATGTCTACGCAAACGATACATGGGGTCATTGGAGCCATAAGCATTACATTTTCGAGCTGGATAATGACGCCCCGGAAATTTCATTGGACGCTCCGGGAAATGGTACCCTGCAACCAGCAGGAGTTCTCGTGAATCTTACCATCAGCGAGAACAATCCAGAAGATGTGCTTTATCACTGGGATGATGCATCAACAAACGAAACTACTACTTGGTTCCCATCAATTCCAATGATTGCTGATGATGGATGGCACACCTTGCATGTCTATGCCACGGATCAAGCATCGAATTCCGCTTATGTAAATTACACATTTCTGGTGGATGCTACTGCTCCGGCGGTAGATCCTGTCGATGATATCAGTTTCCATGAAGGGACGACTGGGCATGAAATAGCTTGGAGTGCCAGCGATGTGCATCCGCACTCATATACCATCTACAGGAATGGCAGTCTGTATGATAATGGTGATTGGACAGATACGGGTGATGTTATAACTGTAGACTTAGATGGGCTTTCTCTTGGTACCTTCAACTTCACCGTGGTATTTGCTGACGAAGTCGGGAACACCATGAGCGATACTGTCATAGTGACTGTGATGATGGAGAGTACAACGACAACCACTACAACTGGAACAACTACAACAACAGAAACATCTACTACCACCACAACCACGACATCTACGACAACCACGCTTCCTCCTGTAGAACTCGATGATACTTTGTTATTAGTGGTCGGTGCTTCGGCGGCTGCTATCGTGGTTTTGATAGTCATTGTGATGCTTAGGAGAAAACAAGCTGGGTAACTGAGATTGGAACGGGGTACGGTAGGATCTGGTTACCAGTTAGAAACAGAAGAAAATGAAATAGAAAATAGATAGCTGGAAGGGGAAATCCCCTTCCGTGTTCTGATTACTCTGCTTACTCGATGATGAGTTGGTCGACGACGTCAGTGACGCCTAAGGTGTTCTCAGCCGCATCCATTGCTGCACGATATGAAGTCCAACTTGGAAGAGTTCCTGACAAGGTGACAATGCCATCTTCTACTTTCACGTCAACATCATCAGCGTTGACTGTGAATTTCGTCTCAAGAGCAGAGACCACGTCTTCGGCAATCGCCTTGTCAAGGACATCCTCAGTTGGAACAACAGCGAGCTCGTTGACGACATTGAGTACGCCAGTGGCTCTTGATGTGACGTCTTCAGCTCTCAGCTTCTTCCAGTATGCATCGACTACACCGTCGAGCGTGACCACACCAGCTGAGACATCTACTTCAATTTCAGATGCATCAATACTGGCGTTCCATTCCAGCATATCTGCAATGTTAGACTTAATCTCTGAGTCAGTTGGAACACTAACTTCGGTGGGAATTTCAACTTCAAGATTGTTCTTGACTTCGGTCACACCCTCGGCGTCCCAAGCGTCAAGTACTGCATTCTTCGAAGAGGTATAATCTGAAACAGTACCGTTGAGGGTAACATCTCCATTATCTACCTGCACGGTGATGTCGGATGAATCTACGCGATTGTCCCAATAAAGCTCGTCAATAATGTCCTTTTTGATAGCTTCATCTGTTCTCGCCATCTCCTAAATCCTCCGTACTCATTGTAGTTTCTATTGTCTATTCTTATAAAATTTGGGAATTATGTGCATTATTTTAGGCTAAAGAATGTGCATTCTATGGAATATCAAAAATCCAAGCAACACAAGTATAAAGGCAGAATTCCACAAATGCATGCTATGAACATCCCGGCAGAACGGTGGGCAAAAGCAATCCCCGAAAGACACTCTCGCAGGAAATTCCAATCGAGGCAGCTTCAGGACGACACTGCTCAGCAACTTAGGCGATTCTGTGACGAGTTCCATCCATTTCGAAGTGTTCGTTCTCTTCTTGTGGAGGAATCGCCAGACGAGTTAGTAACAGGGGCTATTGGTCCATTTGGGAAGATATCCGGTGCTGAGGCCTACATGGCTTTCATTGTAGACGAGTCAGATCCTAATGGGTATGCTGCACTTGGATACACGGGTGAAGGCCTTATTCTGGAAGCAACGGCAATGGGTCTTGATACGTGCTGGATTGCGGGCTGGCTAAAACGAGCCGATGCAGAACTGAAAACACCTCTAGAATCAAATGAAACACTGCTTGCAATCACGCCGGTTGGCTATGCAAAAGAGGACCTGACCTTCTCAGAGAAAGTGTTGAAGAAAGCTACGGGTTCTCATGGCAGAAAACCGCTGGAAAATCTCGTTACGAATGAATTCGAAGACTTGGATGAATGGATACGAGAGAGTCTGGAATTGGCTAGATTCGCACCTTCCGCAGGAAACATGCAGCCGTGGAGGTTTCGGGTTGAATCCGACAGTGTGCTAGTCAGAGTAGCTGAGAAATATACCAAGAATCTAAAGGACCGCAGACTGGACTGTGGTATTGCCATGCTTCATTTAGAGGTAGGCGCACTTGCACATGGTGTAGAAGGTGAATGGGAGTTCATGGGTGGACACGATGTGGCGAGATTCCATACCTCACCATAATCTCGAAAACTGTGCTCACGTTTCGGACAAGAGACTTTCACTAGCACGGGTAGCCAATCTAGTCAGTAGCTTACGGTCCGAGGGATTGATAAGGAAAGGTCAGTGGCTTGAATACCAGTTAGTAGCCAAGAAGATTCCAAACTAACCAAATAGCCTTGAAACCTTTTTGGAAGAGAGAATACAGAATACAGGGAAGATAAGGAAATGAACGCTCAATCAAACATTGCCAAGAACGCGGAGAACGTCGAGAACCATCTCGAGTCAGTTGAGAAAAGATTCAAAGAGAATGCTGTCCAGCCCATTGACATTCGCATGCATGGCTGGAAATTCGTGAAGGTCACAGTACGGTACAGGAAAAACAGCATAGAAAGACGCCAAGTTGACAAGCTGATGAAGAAGACGTTCCCAAAGGTACGGCACAAGTACAGTCAACAGAAGAGCGGAGCCACTCACGGACAGTATCTTGTGCCCACAGAGTCGCCGATGCAATGACTGTCACTCAGATTTAGGACTTCTTGCTTCCCACGAATGCTAAGCTGATAAACCTGCTTCTGGGTCCATCGCATTCGACAAACAATACACGTTGCCAAGTCCCCAGTACAAGCTTTCCGGATTTGACCGGAACTGATTCTGTCGATCCAATCAGTAATGTCATTATGTGCCCGTGAGCGTTATTGTCAACCCTATCGTGCTCATAGCCTTGGTTCCTTGGCACCAACTTCTCAAGATGATTTTCTATGTCGCTCATCAGTCCTGATTCAGCTTCATTTATGGTTAAACCTGCGGTTGTGTGACTACTGGAAATCGTGAGTATTCCTTCCTCAGCATCATTATCACGGAGCCACTGGTGTATTGAACCCGTAACATCTTTCACTTGAATACTGCGTTCTGTGGTTATTCGAACTGAACCTACAACTGTGCTAGCCATAATCAATTCACATCAGTCAACTTGATACTAGTCCCTAAAAATCGATGCATGGATTCTGGGGGATAATCATTTCTTACCTAAAATCGGTGATTTTCTTTTGCCTTTCCTCCAGACACCAGCCAGGACCGTCTTCTTCTTTCCTGACAATTTCTTCCTCTCGCATATTCTTGAGGTGGTATCTCACTGTACTTGGCCCGACATCAAGTCCATCAGCTATCTCGGAGACCGTCTTCCATTCATCATACTTTAGGGCGGCTATGATTTTTGTTCGGCTAATAAGACCCCTCGTTATGTTACGAATAAGACGAAGATATGCCCGCAAGTCAATGGCCATGTACCTTACCCCGCTTCGGAGCATCTACCAGTGTGCAGGTCGCCAACCCGTCCACATATGCGGAACTACCGCCTTTTGAATAGTCTCTTGAACGCAGCCGGTTCATTTCCTTCTGCAATGGGCTTGATTCTGTAGTTGGGATAGGTGTGACTAAGTTTCGCTGCTACCCGGGTACCGCTGAGCTTCTTGAATAAGCTTGCTTTGTTCCCTCGCCACAAGTAAATGGTTTTGTCTTCGTGGTCAATAAACACCAAGACACGATCAGTTTCGGTCCTTGCTTGGTCCGGGTCTATCTCTACTAAATCAGCATCCCCCGTTATTTCAAGAGCTTCTATCATGGTATGATTCCAAACCTTTCAAGGTATTCTGTAATCTGTACTATTCTTTGGGGCCTTATTTGATTTGCTAGTCTGGTGTTATGTTGCTTACGCTTGGCTTGGAGGAAGGGATTTTAAACAAATAAGATTCTATATGTGAACAAAGGAGACAAATGGGGTTGCCAGAAAAACCCACTTCAGGAGTGCACCTTGTAGACCGCGAATCTCGCAGAATAGTAGTTACTGACGAGACCGTCACATTGGGCTTTCCGCTGAACCCAATACCGAAACCCCTCTATTCAGCTATGCTGAATGCTGTTGAAGTTCCCGGTCATAGGACTATGCTGTTTGAAAATATTTGGGAATCGACTGTCATGAAGCCAACCTTGGTCACATTTGATAGAGATAAACCATTCCCAATAAACACCGCAACGAAGATCGTGAGACTTACCCTCAAAGATGATGAAATACGAGAAAGAATTGATAATCTGGAAGGGGATTTACTGACGATACATGGTAAGCCATTTGAAGATACTATTGATGATCGGATAGCACTTTACCGAAGTCTCTACCTTGATGAAACTGCGGTTGACCTATTCCGTTTCGGTATAGCTGAAATGTATGGTGACCGAACCTATCAAAATATCATGAGGAATCCACGTGTGACCCTGCATTTTTCTTGGTTTACCAATGGCACACCATCTTGGTTAAGCTATGAAATCAACTGTATCGCAGAGATTGTTGAGCAAGGAACACCTTTCTATAGATTCATGAGGGTCATGAGGCAGCTCTTCTCAAGGCGTTTCATCGAATTACGTGATACTGAATATCCCTGCGCATACAGACTGTGGATTTCAGATATACGCGAGAAGACGCTAGGCTCTCAGAAGGGGTTTGTGCCACGTGGTCAGTAGCTCGTGAGCCGCAGTAGTCTATTAGGCAAGTCATCTATGGAATCGATATCCAGCACAACACCGTGGGAGGCCTTGGCTAATTGCTCCGCTGATTGATGGTCGTACTGGCCTGCCGGCACTAGAATAATTGTGTCTATCCCTTTCTTCTTTACTTTGCCCATTAAGTCAACGCATGCTGATTGGTCACTCAGATATACATCTGTGCAGAAAATAAATATTTTTTCTCTGGCCCTAGTTTGTTCGAAATTCTGGATAGCCAAACGAATGGAGCCGGAGCCACCGGTACCACCACTGGCGCGGAGATCGAGAAGGTCGGATGCCACTTTTTCAACTGATTTAATCTTATCAGATATTTCCTTGACTTTGTGCGTGGCATCATCAAATAACACAACACCAAAATCATCCTTTTGTATGCCATAGAGACCTGCCATGACAGAAATTGAAATCATTCCTAGTTTCTGAGAATCATCCATCGAGCCGCTCTTATCAAGAGCCCAATAAAACGCTCTGTGACCATGGTAAGTTTCTGTGATTAGAAAATCATCCGGTCGCAATGTGCGGAAATCTGTGCGCCCTTCAGACAAAAGGTACGAGAGCGTTTCCTCCAAATCTATGAGATCGATATCATCCCCAATTCGGAATGGACGAACTGTCGTTGATGGTTGAATGCCTCCTAGAGTTGAGGACCCAAGAACAGATCGGGCAGAATTCTTCCCCAAGTCTATCAAAAGACGTCGTGCAATCTGTTTCAGCTTTTTCTTGAAGTCTGGTGGAAGGCTGTCTCGGTAGGTATACCATGTTCGCAGGATGTTGGTCGCGGGTCCCCCAAGCAATCCTCTCAGCACCATATTAGCTCTTTCTTCATTAGGTTCTCTGCCGGGACGCCCCATTCCGAGTGCAGCTGGAAGATTCAGTTGTCCGATTGCTCCTAGGGCTGACGCACTCCCCATTTGGTTTGCCAATTCAGCTAGTTCTTGGAGCTGAGAAGAAGTGAGTCCCGCTGATGATATCAGTCCATGTAGTCTGTCGAAATCCTTTACGCCTTTCTTAATCAATTTCTTTGCAGCTTCAAAGGAAGGATTAACAAGTTCAAGAATCTCATTCTCGCTCATTCCTAGCTCCTTACCTCGTTGACGAATGGATTCGTCTGAGGGATTGGTATCCATTCTTCGTGACCTTCTCACATTCCTTCTCATATGTGCTTTTGACTGTGAATGAGAAATGGCTTCATCGGCTATCTGTTGCATTTGGTCCTTCCAAGTAGTCCTACAATCAGATGATAGCTCTTTGCTTAGCTTGTATTGCTGTGCCAGCTTCTTGAGAAGATACTCACTAGGAGCTGAGCGTGAGGCAGATTGCCCTATTGTCCTATCTGTGACTTTCTTAACCAAGTTCTTCCAGTGACATCCTGACATGGAATTTCTCGCAAGCTGCTGATTATCAACATTTCTTGAAGCACCCTGCGAGAACTGAGAATCGTATTCTTTCATCAATTGATCCTGAAGGGATTGTTTTGTATGTTGCTTGATTCGTTCTGCCATTCTAAGCGCTTCTGCAATGGGGAATTCCTGTGGGGCCGATTGAAGGTGAGAATCGCTGTTGTCGGGTAATTCACTGAGATTAGATGCATAAGAAGCCATCTCCTCAAGATTGCGAACTGAGTCAATTAGGTTCTGCTTCATGGAATCCTGAGTAGCCTCTTTTGGAGCTCCAATGTCTCTCATATGAGACAAAGCTCGAGCTGCGGTTGCAGGATCTCGTCCAGCTAAGTCCCTGAATTTGTTCGATACATCCGAATCACCGCGTAATGCCTTTGCTGCTAGGGATTCAGCGCGGCTGTGCGATTTACAGACCTCATCTAGACTGCCCAAAGTTTTCGAGTTCTGGATATCCCTGGAGCTGAGCCCCCCACGTCTTTCTAGGAGTTCCTGTGATGCTTGCTGTTTTAATTGAGTGTCACTTGAAATGCCACGTAAAACTATGTCCCCTTCCGTTAGATAATCAGTGGCCGAATCAAATAATTCATTCTTGCCTGATTTCTTCAGTTCTCGTAGATAGCTATAGCCGTCTGCTATCTTGTCGGATTCAATTTGATTGGACAGCTCTTGTTCTCGCAGTATGGTCTTGATAACGTCTCTAAGTGAATCTGAGCTTGCTGCTTCTTTCGCCTTCTTTTTTTGAGGTCGCGGCGATGGAACAGCTTCTTCCTTTTCTTCACGCCCAAGTACAATGTCTTCAGCTACGTCTCTTGCTATTTTTTGATCTCCTGGGAATGTTGTATATACGGCTGCTTCAACTAGATCATCGAGACTGAGTTTGCCCTGTTTGAAATAGCGGGCGCTCAAGAATCGCGGAATAGATTCGGTTTGTCTTATGCTTGGTTTCTCAACAATGTCATGACGTGCTCTCATACGAATAACGAACTCATGTGCGAATTCGACAACCAAACTGGGAATGGGGTCTGTTTTCGCTTTGGCACCCATTATTAGCTAACCTCTCTCCCTCCAATGGTTGACCTAATAATGCGGTTTACAGCATTTTCGGAATCAACACCTGGTCTGAATCTAAGCGCTCCACTAAGTACATAGTTTGCTGCTTCAGAGAGTGTAGTATGAGTTATTTCCTTCTGCCCTTTTCTCTCTCCCATCTCAGCAGATAGCCTAGCAATAGAAATCCCTGCTCTAATCGATGCGGGAATTTCGATATCGGTGGATTGTCTGGTAGAAGATACGAGGTTGTAAATAGTTTCAAGCATATGGTCTGATAGCTTGTATTCCGGGCAGTTGACTTTTACAATTTCAATTTCTGTTTCCTTTCTTGGATATCCTAGGCGAATCCATACACGAATCCTGTCCCTGAGTGCTTCGCTCAGTCTATGGGCTCCGGCCATCTCTTCGGGGTTCATGGTCAATACTGCAAAGAACTCTTCGTCTGCGACAATGCGTCCAATTCTCGGAACACTAACCATCCTTTCTTCAAGCGGTTCTAGAAGTGAGTTTTGCACATACTCTGGTAGTCGATTCGCTTCATTCAATCCAAATACCCCGCCGAAAACCATGCACTTCAATAACGGGCCAGGATCGAACGAATCGAGGTTGAAACCGCTGTCCAAAACCAGCGCGGGATTATAGGATCCCACAAGATGCGATGGGCGGACTCCTTCATCACCTGTCACCCAGTGGAAATCCCTACCACTTTCTTTTGCGTATGCTCTAAGAAGCAAAGTTTTTCCCACACCAGGCGGGCCAATGATTCCCGGTATGAGGCCTGCGTTTTCACAATCTGTAAGTACATCAAATGCTTCTCTATATTGCTCCTTTATAACAATCCGGAGCTCATCTTCTGTTGCTGCTTTGAGTCTTTGATTAAAAGCCTTTTTGAAGTCTTCTCTCGTCCTGGACATGAAAAGGCCTCATTCTATTGCATATGCGTCCCCTAGTAGATTATTAAAGCATCACTATATGTAACTCTCTCTTGATAACCCGTTTCTTACAGTTTTAGCAACTGCATGAGACTCCTGTGTTCCACCCTTCCCCTGCCCAGCGTCGCCGCCATACCGGAGCGCTACCCCCGGCCAAGCAAAGACTTTGGCCGCCATCATCAGGACACGGTCCCTCTTGCGGTCTCGGCTTCTGTCTCCTGCCCTGACCCGGATACATCACATCCGGGGGCAACGAGTGTTCCCGCAGCTTTTGCCACGGCGGGGTTATTATCGCTCTGCCCGGCTTCGTCACCAAAGCTGGACAGGTCCAGTTGGACAAAGCGAACAGCCGCGGACTCTCCAGGGCCTGATGAGGACCTTTGTTTGGAGAGTGAGGACTTCTGCTTAGAAGACGGGGTCTTCCTCACAGCCTTCGGCCGCGTGCGTCGTGCACAGCACTAGCCCACTTGCCTAGTCCTACTGGACCCGGGTTCCGTACTAGACCTGATAAACTCCTCTCGTTTGTTGCCCGAAACGGGCTTGCAGGAAATCTTACAGATCTTCTACACTTCTGCACCAAGATTTTTTAGGATTTTTGTAAAACTTGCACCTCTTGAGTGTATATCGCTTCTACGGCGATGCACCAGTGTATACGGAAATGAGATACATCAAGATTGCTCCACCTGTACCCACTAGAAATGTCTCGACCCGTACTCCTAAGTGCTTTTCTTCGAGACCTTGTTAAGATAAAGAGCTACGTCAATTCTTCTAATGCGATGTAAAATGACTGATTAATCAAAACCCAAACATACCTCGACCGAAAAGCGCAGACATAATCACTAAGAACAAAGCAACAAGAATGATTATTCCAATGAGCTGGCACCAACACTCGCAGCAACGATCACAGAATCCTTCTTCTTCATCTTCCTCTCCTTCAGTTGGAACGTAGTCATCGGGCATGGGAATTTCGGACACAGCTTAATCCACCTAGATATTGGTTTGCAAAATGCTTTGCTCATTTAGTTTGAATTCAGCTAACCCTTATCAGCATATTGGAGCTGAAGGGACGATGGAGATCGATTTCAACATAAAGAGTATAAATCCGTCCCCCTTATGGTTAAGAAAGTCTCGTTCAATGGTGTATTCATTTGTTTGGAGAAAATGAAGGTGATTAGGATTGGCTAGAACGTACAAAGTGGCCGTGCTTCCAGGAGATGGTATAGGTAGAGAGGTGATTCCTGAGGCCGTACGGGCCATGCGTGAAGCCCGATCAATAGTGGGAGGATTCACTATTGAAGAGCAATCATTCTCTGTAGGCGGCGAAATCTATGCAAAACAGGGTCGAGAATGGTCTAGTGAAGCTGAGAAGTTCACGAAGACAGAAGCAGATGCGATTCTCTTTGGTGCTGTCGGAGCCTTTGACTCGAAGGGCCAACCAGTTAGACTGCCTGATGGAAAGCATGCTGGTCATAACATAGTAATTGGCCTAAGACAAGAACTTGACCTTTATGCTAATCATCGTCCTGCTAAGCTCTACGAGGGTGTCCCCACGCCTTTGGCTGAGAAAAGTCACAAGGATATCGATATGCTTGTAATAAGGGAGAATACCGAGGGCCTATATGCACCTACCCGGGGAGCTCTGAAAAGGGGTGGAGAAACAGAAGTCGCAGTGGATTCTCGTGTGATTACTAAGAAAGGCTCAACCCGGATTATCAAGTACGCTTTCGATTCCTGCAGCCAGCGTAACGGTGCCCCACTAGATGGGCGGAGCCGAGTAACATGTGTCGACAAGAGCAACATGCTTGCTGGGTGTGATCTTTTCCGGACTGTATTCAAAGAAACAGCCAAAAGATATCCGAACATCGAACCCGATTTTGCCTATGTAGATGCCTGGACCCTCTGGGCATTAACTAAGCCCGAATTCTATGATGTGCTTGTAGCCCCGAACATGTTTGGAGACATTATCAGCGATTTGGCAGGAGCACTTCAGGGTGGTCTTGGTATGGCACCGTCAGGGAACATTGGAGAGACACAGGCCATGTTTGAACCGGTGCATGGTTCAGCTCCTGATATCGCGGGACAGAATACGGCTAATCCAATTGCATCCATTCTCTCTGTATCAATGCTGTACGATTGGCTTGGCTCAAAACGGAATGATAAACGGTGCAGAGAGGCATCTATTGTCATCAAGGATGCAGTGGAAGATGTGCTGAAGAAAGGGAAAATTCGTACACCAGATTTGTGTAGAGGGGAGTGGAAGAAAATTCAACCTTCAACAACCAAGGATGTGAGCGATGCCGTCATTAACGCAATGAATACTGAGGGGTGAAAATACTGGGCCTTACACTTGCTGAAAAGATACTTGCAGATCACACGGAATCTGGAAAAGCAAGAGCTGGTGAGACTGTTATTGCGGATGTTGATTTCCTGATGGTCAACGAGGCGCTAGCAAGGATCATTCCTGTTCTTGGCAAGATGGGGGTCGAGGAAGTCTGGGATTCAGAAAGTATCTTGGTTGCGAATGATCATTGGTCTCCAGCTCCAGATGCAAGCACTGCGGAGATGCATAGCAGAATCAGGCAATTCGTGAAAGACCAAGAAATAAGTAATTTCTGCGATGTGAATTGCGGAATAGCACATCAGGTTCTTCCGGAGAAAGGACTGGTGAAACCCGGAGATTTGATTGTCGGTTCAGATTCTCATACTACAACCTATGGAGCGTTCAATGCTTTCTCGACCGGTTTTGCTATTACCGATAGTGCAATTATCGCCGCCACTGGGCGCAATTGGTTCAGAGTGCCTGAGTCCATTCGTATAGACATAACAGGGGAGCTGTCGGAGAGAGTCATGAGCAAGGACCTGATTCTCAAGATAATTGCGGAACTTGGTTCTGATGGCGCAAATTATCAATCAATTGAAATCCTTGGCTCCCTGATAGACTCGATGTCTGTTGCTTCGAGAATGACAATGTGCAATATGGGCGTTGAAGCCGGTGCAAAATGCACTATGATGACCGCTAATTCAGCAGTTCGCAAATGGATTGGTCAAAGGGCACCTGATGCTAAGTGGTCACCGATAGAACCTGACGACGATGCTGAATATGTTGATAACCTCACAGTTGACCTTGAAGGCGAACCGTTAGCACCGTTTGTCGCCACACCACACAGTCCATCTAACGGGAAACCAGTTTCCGAGGTGGAGGGGCAACCGGTGGATCAGGCTTTCATTGGCTCATGTACGAACGGAAGATTAGAGGACTTGAAAATCGCAGCAGAAATCGTTGAGGGCAAAGAAGTCCACTGTGATACACGATTCATAGTTACTCCTGCTAGTACTGAGGTATACCTTAAGGCAATGCAATCAGGAATGCTCGAAACCCTCTTGCGGGCAGGTGCTGTGATTACTAATTCAACATGTGGAGCTTGCATTGGTGGACACTTGGGTGTTCTGGGCGCTGGTGAAGTAAGCATATCTAGCACCAATCGCAATTTCAGAGGGCGAATGGGGCATCAGGATTCTCTTGTGTACCTCGCTTCTCCGGCGACAGTTGCAGCAAGTGCCCTAGAGGGCGAGATTACCGATCCGAGGAGGTCTTAGGCATGACAGAATATGACAGCATAGAAGGCCGGGCATGGGTTTTTGGCGATAATGTCGATACTGACCAGATAATCCAAGGGCGCTATCTCACATGCTTGGATTATTCGAAAATGGCGAAGCATACATTGGAAATTCCGAGACCCGAATTCGCCGATGAAGTAAACAAGGGTGATGTCATTGTTGCAGGCAAGAATTTCGGGGGGGGTTCGTCAAGAGAGGAAGCTCCTCAAGTGCTGAAAGAAGTGGGAGTCGGTTGCGTAGTCGCCGAGTCATTTGCTCGAATATTCTACCGAAATGCAATCAATATCGGATTGCCTATAATGCAGCTTGATGAAGCATCTTCTATCCCTGACGGCTCGGTGGTCGAGATTTCCTTGGAATCAGCACAATTGACTATCAAAGATTCTGGAACCACCTTATCTGGCAACCCTCTTCCTGCATTGATGAAGAAAATTCTCTATGCTGGCGGTGCTATTCCTTGGTTCCGTTCATCGAGAGAAAAAGAGGCCCTTTCCTGACAATCTTTCTCCGAGTTCTTTCTTCATCTTGGTTACAAGGCACAGTAAATTGAAAAGCAAAAGTGAATTGCATAGCAATAGATACCTGATGCACCATCTCATGAGTGAGCAGATATGACCAAGAGTGAGGATGTAATGGACACAATCCATGACCGGCCCTTTGGTCTACGACTCATAGGCCTGACGCAAATGGGATTTGGGATTCTTGGCCTTCTTGCTATGGCGGGCCTTTTGACTGCTACTGTTACCCGAGCCACTGACCTCGGGAGCATGGGACTCATCTATTCTCTCATTATCCTTACAGGAGTGGCGATTCCTTGCCTCGTCATCGGCAATTACGTTGATGATTTACGTCGGTGGGCTGTTTTTGGCCAAATCGGATACAGCATTTTTGCGGTCATGGTAGCAGGTTTCTTTCTATATATCACAGGGATGAACTACAGCTGGACTTTTCCATGGTTTGGATATCAGCTCTCCGTCCGGATTGGGAACCTTGCACTATTGATTGTCGGACTGGAATTAGCAGTCGTTCTTTACCTTTTTGCAAGATGGGACCAGGTTGTTCCCCCACCCGGTGCCGTAATAGAACGAGACCGCGGCCGCGCGGCGCTGATTGAAGATGGTCTCATACCTTCACCATTAGAGACCAAGATGCTTGGCCCAGATGGGTCACAGCTTTCGGAAGAGAAAGCAAAGGAAATCATGGATGTCCGTCGTATCTCGACAAAGGAAGGAATGGCTATCCTCTGCTCAAATTGTGGTGGAGCAACATCCCTTACAGAGATGAGGGTTGATAATACGGTTGAATGCTCGTACTGCGGTATTTCTCTGGCGGTATCAGGAGTGTTTGTCCCATGTGAAAACCATCCAGAGTATCTAGCGGCGGCTAAGTGCGCCGTATGTGGTAACCATTTCTGTAGACGCTGTCTGACTTCGCAGGAGCCTCCCGTCGATGAGCGGTGGCACGGCTCAAATATCTATCTCTGTCAGAACTGTTTTGAAGGACGGTATCAACCTGCGGTAACGACCACATCCTTAGTCTTGCCGATTGATGAGTTGTTCGACCAAGCTGGCGGGCGCTTCTCAAAAGTTGGGGTGCTTTACAGGAAATTCTTAGGGAAATACGCTGCCGCAATGAAGTATGTACTCGCCGGGTCTATGAGAATTGCGCAATCGACGATGCGTTCAGCTCGTGGAAGGAATAAGGATAATGCTGCAGCCTTCCTAATCGTGATGTTGGTAATAATCGTGGCAATACCTGTTTTGGTCGGTGCACTTCTCCTGCTTGGTGCACTAGTCATAGTACCCGCACTATTCTATGCCGGGCTTATAGGTGTGGCATATGAAGCTTACAAGATAATACGGCACACAGACTTCGTTTCGTTGGCAGAAGCTCGTGAACAGGAGTTAACCGAGGACCATCCTGCAAAGCAGAAGGAGTCAAAGCTCCGGGATACTACCAGACCTTGGCAACAACAGGTTGCGGGGCGCCGTAGAGCAAATGGACGTGGATGATTCTCATGGTACAGACTATACGATGTCCGGCTTGTGGTGGGCCAGTCCGAGTAATTCATGACGACGAGGTGAATCGGTGCGAATATTGTGCGAGTCCAGTGTTAGGTCCAGATCAGAGCAGAGAGTGTGTCAATCATCCTGGCAGACTCGCAAAAGGCATCTGTCATGTGTGTGGTGATCTCCTATGTGAGGATTGTATCGAAAAGCGGGTTGGTGATTACGGTGGTAAGCTTTTCACCATAGTCAACTGCGATAAGCCACATTGCAAAGCTGAGAGCAGTTGGGCAAGGCCGCTGAATGAAGAGTATCACCGTCTCTCGAACATGGATTGGGCTGATGACATCGACAACAAAATCTTGCGAGTTACAGGACTAGGAGCCATTCTGATGATGGCTTATGAACTGCTCTTCATCCTGAGTATGCTTTATGCTCAGTTCTTCACCGCTTGGGGACCGGCAAATATACCCAACTTTTTCATCCCCGGAGATTCCGTGCTTATACTAAATATCCTTGGAAACGTGTTTTCGGCCTTTCTTCTTCAGATATCTTTGCAAGTGTATGTGCATGAAAGACAGCTTGCGGCTGGTATCGCACTGTTTGCAATTTTGATTGTAGAAGCTGTCCTATTGTTGTTCAGGGGTCTGTTCTTCAATCTGTTATCATTTCCGAATCAGTATTTCTTGCCAATCTTGTTCGTGGCATTTGGTATAGCTACTCTCATGGTGTTCAGTGGGTCGGTGCTTGCAATCAGAACGGGGTACAAGAAACGAGAGCAAATGCAAGCTGCCAAGGAAGAGCTCAGACTTACAGATTAGTTCGGAGTATCGAATAGATCAATAATTCTGAATTTGTCAACATCGATAAGCCCCTTGTCTGTAATCTTAAGCTCGGGTATAACCGGCAGCGATAGAAATGCCATTGCCATGAATGGTTCCTCAAGAGAAGAACCGATTGATTGCGCCGCATCTCTCAAGTTCTTGAGTTTCTCGCTAACATGCTCTATCGGTTGATCCGACATCAGCCCTGCTATGGGCAGTGCAAGCGACGCGAGAATCTCACCATCTCGCACTACCGAAATTCCTCCCTGCATTCTCAGGATTTGAACTGCCGCTTCTATCAAGTCGGCATCATTAGTTGAAACCACCACGATGTTGTGGCTATCATGGGCTATCGAAGAGACCATTGCACCTTCCTTTATGCCTGAACCTTTCACAAAACCAATTGTATGAGGCTTCGTCGCATTGTGCCGCTCGATAACCGTTACTTTGGCCAAATCTCGATCTACGTCAGGTACAGCAAGCCCATCAACGACGTTGGTTTCTTCGACAAGATGGTTAGTAACTATCTGATTTGGGACCATACCGATGACATTCATTCTATCTCCACGTGCTGGAACTTGGAAATCTTCAGGCTCAAGCCAGTGAATGTTCACAGATCTTCTCAGATTTGGTATTTCCTCTACGCCGAATTTATCAACCATCTTGCCATCTTTTGCGACCAAGTGTCCGCTCTTGAAGACCATCTCTACTCCAATATCTTCTAACGAGTCCAGTATAACAAGGTCAGCGTAGTAGCCGGGCGCCACTGCTCCTGCTTGATGGAGTCCATAATGCCTTGCAGTAGATTGAGTAGCAGCTTTGATTGCGAGGACTGGATCAACACCCAATTGAATCGCCTCACGAATCATGCCATCGATGTGGCCTCGTTCAAGCAAATCAAGAGTATTCCGGTCATCAGTTACGAAACTGCAGAACGTCGCAGTCTCCGGTTTGATTATTCCTGCTAAATCAGCTAAGTTCCTTGCGGTTGACCCCTCGCGAATATGGATATGCATACCTGTCGCGAGCTTCTCTTTGGCCTCTTCGAGAGTAGTAGCCTCATGCTCTGAAGTTATTCTTGCTGCAACATAGGCATTGAGATCAAGCCCATTAAGTCCCGGAGCATGTCCATCGACGCGTTTTCCTGCGTGAAGTGTGACTCTAATTTTTTCGAGGATGTCTGGTTCCCTAGTGATGACTCCTTGGTAATTCATCGCTTCCGCAAGGCCAAGAACATACTCTTCGGTCATGAGAGGTTTGATATCCAAGAAATCCAGCGCAACACCATTCGTCTCCAAGTCTGTAGATGGAATGCAAGATGGTATCATTATGTAGAAGCTCATTGGTCCCCCCCTCATGCTCTTGGACATGTACATTATACCTTCCATACCAAGCACATTCGCTATTTCATGAGGATCTGCTATTACAGCACCGGTTCCATGAGGCACGACGGCCCTGGCATATTGAACCGGCATGACCATGCTTGACTCTACATGTACATGACCATCGATAAACGAGGGTGCAACATACTTTCCCTCCACATCAATGACTTCTTTTCCTTGATACTCGCCGATTCCAGCTATGTACCCACTATGGATGGCTACATCCCCTTCCGTAACTTCTCCAGTAAAGACATTGACAACCGCCCCATTTTTCAAAACAATGTCTGCACGAGTTCGGCCCGCTGCAACGTCAATCATTTGGTCAAGGGGATACTCATCTGGTCTCTCCAGAAACATCCTTCATTCACTTCAGGGGGCTTCGTAAAGGGTGGTGAAAAGGTCTTTGGTCCGTCTCTATCATACGGCCACTCTGCTCACAACTGCATCGATTTCCCGGTTCAGGGAGTAGGCCTAACAAACACCCAAGTGATTCTGTCCACGATTGGAAACAGCCCGAACTCAATGATGAAGCGGTAGAAAGCACCGAGAAACCAGAAGATAGTGAATGACAATATGAGATGAGCTACCTGGATGTAGACTTCGTGCTTCTTTAGCTTGGACACAGCTCCGGAACCTTCGGCTCTGCTATATGCTCCTGCGAACATGAATCCGTAGTAGACTACAAATAGCCCCGCTGTCAGTCGAATGTAGTTGGCCATGAATGGATAGCCAATATGCTGGAAGGAGCCATCTGTTGGATTGATTATAGTGATAGCTGTAGACGGAGAATCGCCAACGAGGATTCTTTCCTTCCCGTCGATAATGACTAGATCTGCTTCATATGGCTGAATAAGGAAATCCTTTCCGTACTCGATTAGGATTTCCTTTGTCTCTCTATCCAAAAGGAATACCCGACCGTTGTTGGAATCTGTAATCAGATAGGTCCCATTTCCGAGGTCATCACAGTCTCTTGCCCAACGAAGCTTGCCCTCAGGAAAATCTGGTGAGTATTCCCATACAACCTGTTTTGTCTCGTAGTCCACTTCGATAATCCGATGGTTCTCAGAATCGCAAATGATGATATTACCATTCTCTCTAATGTCAGGATTGTGCTGATGGTTAAGCTTGTCTTTTTTCGTTGGTTCCCCGTAATGCCAGATAATTTCTTTAGTTTCCGAGTAGTTGACCTCGACAACCATGTCGAAGTTCCTGATTGATATCAGGATTGAATCGTAATTTCGCCCTCGCCTTGTACCGTTAATCCACTCAGCATCGTTAATGTGTGTCCAATCACCTGTCTCAGGTTCTTTGTTCTGGATATACTCAAGAGCTTCATCGCTCCAGTCCCAACTTTCTCCGTAGGCGGTCCAGTTGACATCATCCACGTTTTTCGGATTCCATTCCCACACAACTCGTGATGGGTCTTCGATGTCCAGCTCGTAAACTCGTTCCCCTGCGGTATCGGCGACCATGACATTTCCATTTGGCATGATTTCTGCTTCATGGACGAAAACCTCCGGGATATCGCTTTGCCAGAGCACATCTAGATTGTCATTTACAATCATGACTTTTCCGCTATTATCCGATATCAAGAAGTTGCCCTTGTATTCACCATCGGAGATGTAGTCTATGTCAAGAGGCATTCCCAGTGGCTGAGTGGTAGGTATCACTCCGAAAAATATGGACAATGCGACTATCTCAACAAGAAATAGTGCTATCATAAGCTGATATTTTCGCCTCAGACTTACCACCCGACAAAATAGGCCAAAGTAACGAAAGCAATGTATGCCATCAACCAACTCCCAGTAAAATCAAAGGCCGATTTCATTGCTTCAGCTATGGATATTTCGACTCCAAGCACCTGTGCTTTTCTCCAAATTACGAATGTGGAGATAATCATGGTGGGTACAAAAAAGACCAGAATAAGCAGATACCAAGGAGCTGCTGTGAACCGCGTCACGAAATAGCTTGAAAAACCGAAAGTCATTCCACAAATGATTTTTGTCCAGAACACATTTTCTTTGCCTTTCACTGACAAATCGTCATTCGAAACCGGGGTTGTTGCCCTATGCATTTCTATCCCTCTAGAGGAGTATGGGCTCTTGAAAGGGAGTCAGTATGCTTCTCTTAACCTTTCTGATTCTTTAACCAATTTCTTGATGAGTTTAGTTAGATGTTCTATGCTAACAGAATCCCTCATAGGGGATGAGATATCCCTTCCAACCGCTCAAATTCGGCCAGCCGTATCGAGGGTCTCGAGGCCTGCGGTGACAGATTCAATTCAGAGGCTCAAATGCAAGAACACGCCAAGCATAATCCCCCAGAGATGCTCAAGGGCGAATAGATGCCCTCATCTCTGTTTCTCTTTTTTCTATTCAGAGCGCAAAAGGATTCAGTTCTGATTGTGTATTCAGTGATGGATTTATCTTCTTAAACTCTTTAGCATATTTGGAATTGCTAAATACAAAGCATAGCTTTCCTTGGTCATCTACTTCAATTCCCAAAAATCCAGCTGGCGGTTTCTCTCGAAGAATCTTGACCCGCTCTGCTCGCTTTGCTATTCTGGTCCAGATAGCACCCATTACAATTGTGGCAATGGTCAATATTGAGGCAGCCATCCCAAATGTACGCAAAGGAAGAATTGGAAACATCAGTTGAAAGGCGAACAAACCAATTGTAAAGAGAAAGAAGCTGAAAGACACCTTACACATAGTTTCTTCTCGATTTTCATACTTAGCGCCTATAGCAGATACTTTCTCTTGAGCGTCGATTTTACACTCTTCGCAGATGTAGAGTGTAGCTCGAATTTTCTTGTGCTGCTCGACCATGACCCGCTTTCCATCAGAGAAGGATTCATTGTCTCTGTCAATCCATATACGGTCGTAGGTTTTGCTGAATCGTTCAGAGCCTTCTTCCATCCGCTTTCCGCAAGCTATACATCTGCGGGGCCACTTGACATGTATCGTCTCATGATCTGATCGGAACAACTTTCTGCCTCCGTAGGTCACGTGGGAGTAGTTCAATTCATAATTTAAGAAGCTTGAGTGAGGAAACATCGCTTGTCGATTTTTCAAAATAATCTGGAGATTATGCGTTGTGATCAGAAGTAAAGCTTAGATTTCTGACATTTCAATTGCCAGTTCCTTTTTCCTGCTACTCTTGACGAATTCTTGACTTGGCTGGAAAGATTCTGATGTATCATCCCCCCAAGGAGCTGATATGAAAAATATTCGATGCGGCCGTGTATCTTTGTCAATACTAGCGTTACCCCATTTAGCCAGCGTGCGCACCAGAGGTCTTGTCTTTCGTGTTCGTATATCGCACGCTTCTCCCAGTTCCTTGTATGTTGCTTCTTTCTGATTCTCCAGAGCACTAAGGACTTGATATTCTGGGACTTTCAGAAGAGCCTGTTTGAGCGAGTTGTTTTCCTGGATTAACTTACCTGTGTCAGCAGATAAAGCTTGGTCAAGCTGAGCCTTGAGATTATTCATCTCCTCTATCATTGCAGCTCTTTCATTCTCGTGCCTCGAGAATACACCTGCAGACCTCTGTATGAGTTCAGCACTCAAATCGCGTCCAAGACCATTCAAAGCTTCGTTTGAAGCTTCCCTAGCTTCGCGGAGTATTCCTTTCAAATCAGATGAATCCAACCACTCCCCATCTACGAGTGAGTCTATCTGGGAAAAATATGCATTCAATCGGTTGCTCCACGTTTCAGTCAGTTCTTGGAAGACCCCTGCAATTTTTAGAGTCCTCTTCGCTGCTGACTCTTCTGGCTGCCCCATGGCAAATCACAATTTGTCTGGCTCAAAGCTAAAGATAGGGATGAGTGTTGTCTAAATAATACAATGCTAACTCGTAAAGATTATCCAGCTCTTGTGTTTGATAGGTGGATTTCATTCAGGCCAGTATATTCTATCTCTAAATTTCCTCAAGGCATATGGGAATTCTCTATCTTTGTATTTATTATCGGCTATCAGGATAACCGAGTCATCTAGCATTACGGATTCAAGGTCTGGGCAATCGAAAAGCGGTGTAATGTCCAAAAAATGTAACTCATTATCGCTCAAGTCAAGCCACAACAAGCTCTTTGATTCTGACAATGGATGCAGGGTGACTGCCAGTAATTCAGCTTCTCTGAGCCAAAGACCTTCCAGCTGTTTACATCCTCTAAGTGGGCTCAAATCTATAGTTTCGAAAGGATTGCTCTCCAAGAATAACTCTTGCAACCGAGTGCATCCTGCCAAAGGATCTAAGTCTATGGCGTATAGCTCGTTATCATCTATTCTCAGAAATCTCAATTGCTTGCAGTGACTCAAGGGCGACAAATCGATGCTTTGAATGGAATTTGTCTGGAGATATGCTTCTTCCAGATTTGGACAGAAGGCAAGAGGGGCCAAATTTAAGTCTCGAATTCTGTTGATAGCTAGTGAGATGTACTCCAAATCCATTTTTTCGACAGGCCATAAATCAATTTCTCTGAGTCTATTCGAACTGAGATCGAGATGATTGAGTTCTGTTTGTGCGCCTAGTGGTTCCAAGATAATTGTTTCAAGCCAATTGGCTGATAAGTCAAGTTTTCTCAGATTCTCAAAGCCCTCAAATTGTTTAAGGTCAATGTGAGTGATATCGCACCCTGAGAGATTGATGCTTTTGGAATCAATATCAAAAATCTTCTCAGAATATGTCCCGTTTTTTGTCAGATAACTAATTGATACATCGCTCATGTCGAGCGCCTCTTGCTTCTTGTCTAGAAAGAGAGTACTAATGTGTGTTACTTCTCATTTGATGTCCTACCAAGGAGCCACTATTGTCTTCTCGACATGGGACCAATTAGTCGGCTCATCTGTGGTTTCCACAAACCTTCTAATCAGCTCTCGTATGCCTTTTGGATTGTTCATATCCCTTATCACCAGAACAGGTTCTTCTCCGTTACTCTCCATATAGATAACCACGTCACCTATACCAACAGCAACTTCTTGAGGTTCGCTTACAATCTCCACCCTGCTTATGTCGTCGTAGAAAACCCTCCTCGTGTGCTTGCTTATAACTCCGGTTCTGACGCGCACGTTCCAAGTAGTGATGATGTATAGTGTGTACCTTCGGGCAGCTTCAACTCCCAGTATTACTAGGATGCCAAAGACCATAGCTCCAATGCCCACATTCCAAGAAACGGTCCTGTAGGGGATGATACTCCCCGCAGTCATGATGTTGAAGAGGGTACCCGAGATGAGCGCAATGAAACCCACCGCGTAGTGGATGAGTCTCCCGGCGCGGCTTGGTCGGAATATGGCGACTAGCTTTTCTCTTTCTTCAGGGGGGCAAGTAACACTTGCTTCTTCCTCGACTTGCTGTTGTTCATGTGTCATCGTGTTTGCACCTGAATTGGCTGAAATCTACAGTATTCGTCTGTTTGTTATTATCATTGGATAGAGTGTAGCATTTAGTGATGTCATAAGTGCCTTGCATATTGGTGAAAAAGTGGCCTATATTAAAGTCTCTGTACGGGGTTTCAGTTTTTGATCTTGATGTATACAAAAATGGCTCTCAGACTAAGATGTTCTTGCCTCTTGACTTCGTATTCTAAACCTACTCTTATGTGCGGTGATTGTTTCAGTTGTAGGCGGATACCTAGCTGAAAGCTGGAAGCACGTGTTCACCAAAGGCTTGGCACTGGTCGGCCTCCTCACCATAAGGGAACATGAATATGAAGTGCGTTACACCTATTTCTTGGTAC
This sequence comes from Candidatus Thorarchaeota archaeon, assembly GCA_046482545.1. Taxonomy (GTDB): domain Archaea; phylum Asgardarchaeota; class Thorarchaeia; order Thorarchaeales; family Thorarchaeaceae; genus WJIL01. The sequence continues at coordinate 30,677 of JAWOEX010000028.1, read as the reverse complement.
GCCTGGATACGCTCAACAATCATTTCGGTATTTCCCCACAGTGCAGAGCTTATTCTATCTCGGTAGTCCTCAACTGCCAAGTCTCGCTTCTTCGCCACTTCCTCTATCTTTTTGTCCATCTCATTACGGTTCTTGAACCATCGTGTCCAAAGGCCAATTGATTTCTGAATGCTCTGCTGTCTTCCATGCTGTTCAGCTATGGATGACATTCTTCTGAAGATTTCCTCACACTGCTTTGGAGTAAACGTCCAAGCGAGGTTCAATCCATCTCCGTATCTGGCTGCAACCTCAACTATATGATCTCTGCCAGTCATACTGCCCACCCAAATCGTAGGATGTGGTTCCTGTACCGGTTTGGGTTCCGAAATCAAATTCTCTACAGAATAATGGTCTCCATCAAACGTGAATTTCTCTTCTGTCCATGCGCCCTTTATTACTTGAAGCGCTTCACCAAGCTGTTCTATCCGTGTCAAATCATCCGGATATTCGATTCCGTATGCCTCATAGTCTAGTTTTTTCCAACCCGCACCTATTCCAAATTCCAGACGGCCGCCTGAAAGATTGTCAAGCGTAGCGCCCATTTTGGCGTGAAGCGCTGGATTCCTGTAGCTGTTACAGAAAACCAGTGACCCAAGGCGGATATCACTGTTCTCTCTGCTTAGGGCGGACATGACTAGCCAAGGGTCAAGCAAGACTCTATCTGTGGCCTCGGAGTTTAATATGAAGTGGTCGGAGAACCAAACCGTATCGAATCCGTTTTCGATTGCGAGGCTTGAAAGGCTTCTAATCCGACTGAACTCATAGCCGAATTGTGGCTCTATCTGGATTCCAAAGCTTAACACATCTATCACTTAAATGGAATATGTATTACCAAGCGATAACTCTTATTCTTTCATCGTGAAAAGAAGCAATTTAGAGTGCTCCGGGATAGCACTCCTTCGTCAAAAGCCGCATGAGACTCGTTCTTATTCTGTCCTCCCCGACAAAACCTGTTAGTTCTTCCTCGCAAATACGAATCATAGGCAGCATAGGCAGTTCGTCTTCATCGATGACAACGTTTGGATCATCCACATTCACAACCTCTACGAATCTATCTGGGATTCCCGTCTCTCTTAGAAGACCAAAAAGACTCTCTTTTGTTGGTTCACAGAAGAGACAATGATTTGACTCGTAGAAGGCAATGCATTTACTACGTCCGCATGGGAGTTCTGCGTCTTCAACCCATTGGGGTAAGGTCATCGCAATGGATGCGCCTTTTGTATGGTCGCCAGGAACCCTATCTTCAGCCCAAACACTACCACCAAGTTCTTTGATGACCATGCGCGCTAGCGTGAGCCCGAGCCCTCGGCCCACCATCTGCTGTTCCGAGCTGTTACGCTTGAATATGCTCTCCTTCATTGCATCAGGTATTCCTTTTCCGAAATCTATGACCTTGATTTTGACCATATCCCCCTCTCGGGTCCCTTGGATCCTAATTTCGACTTGATCTCCCTCTGTGAACAGCACTGAATTAGTGAGGACGTTAAGAAAGACATTAGGAAGGAACCTGTTACCAACAATCTCGAACTCACCTTCTCCAATTTCGAAAGTCACATCTATTTGCTTCCATCTGAATGTTTCTCTCACAGATTGCAGCGCGCGATGTATACATTCTACAGGATCATTCTTCTCGACTTGAGGTGGATGTTTCTGAAGCTCCCATATAGTTCTGAGATTGGTGATCATCCGTGTTGCTCTGTCGATATTCCAATTTGATTCTCGTATGAGTTGCTGAATCTCTGGTGGAATATCCAAGCTCTGTTCAATAAGGCCGATTGTAAACAGAAGAGTCTGGTTGACATTTGATAAGTCGTGGGTAATTACGTCAAGATACAGATTAGCTCTTTCTCTTTCTTCCTTTTCTTTGAGTTCTGCCATTTTCCGTCTGTTGATATCCAGTGCCATGAAACCTATTCTTGAAGGTTCATCAGGAACACTGAGAGGGCTTGCAGTAACACTCGCCCAAATTGCGCTGCCATCGGAATGCAACATATTCATCTCTACGTCTTTCACAGTCTTACCTTGGAGTACCTCGGAGACGATTTGACTTGCAGAACGACGCCCGCGTTCCTTGCCAGTGGTAAGAGATGATATATCACGTCCCAACATATCCGAAGAAGCGTAACCTAGAAGATTTTCAGCTGCACTATTCACATCTTGAATTATTCCTCTTCTACTTAGTGTGAAATATGCTATGGGTGAAGAATCGTAGAGAGTTCGATAACGGGCTTCTGAAGCTTCTAGAGATGCTTCCAACGTAACCTGTTCTGATATGTCTCTGACTATGGCTAAGATTGCAGGTTTGCCGTTGAGGATAAAGTCAGAGGTACTCATCTCGGCATTTACGACATGCCGCTTTGAGTCGAGTAGCCTTACTCTGAAGCTTGGTCGGCTTGATTCCCCGAAATTGAACGATTCTATTTTTTCCATATACATGTGTCTCGTTGGGGGGTCAAGATAATCCTCAAAGGCCGTACCTATAATCTCCTTAGCAGAAGTGCTCAACATTTCGCAAAAGGCGGTATTCGAGTAGGCGATGATACCATCTTGGATGGCGAGTATGCCGTCATTCGCCATCTTGAGTATGTTCCGACATCCTAACTCAGACAGCAATCCGTTTTCTCCGTGCTCCTGATTGTCTGCCACTTTGAGCTCCTCTAATATGAATTAACTGCAATTTCAGGAGATACCCATTGTATAACTATGATTAGTATGCTGTTATCTATATGTTATGCATTTCAGCTGGTTGTCCCCTTGTTTGTGTACGTTGGATATTGAATTCTACTTAATACTTGTCCGTTTGAAGGCCAAAACTAACTGGTTATGCGATACGGAATGGGATTCGTCTCATTTGTAGTTATCTAGTGCTCGGACCGAAAGACGCAGGAAGAAACTAATCAATAATACAGTTGTTGCGGGTATAAGAAACTGAACTGACCAGTGGTCAGCAATCTGTGATATGATTGACATAATCATTGCTCCCAGAACAAGGTCGATTACCGGAAAAGCCAAAGCAAGAGGCATCGGTGGTTTGGATGGATTATTTGTGAGAACGGGTACGTAGGAACCTATCATGATTCCTACAGCACAGAAAATCAGTAACAACGGAAAAGCAACAGAGGTAAGATAGGCTGAGCCAGGTACTCGAAACAGGTAGACGAGAAGCCCCAGCTGGGGCAATAGCCAAACGCAGGACTCCAAAACGCTAAGCACATATTTGGCAAGAACAATGTCGATTGTTCTGAGTGGACTGCTTTTCAGGAGATATACGCGATCTTTCTCATCCATGAAGCCAAGTATAGAGGATACAGATGATACTTGAACCAAAAGCACAAGAATAAGCATGAAGGCTGGCACAGCCGCAGACGTGAACTGTTGGGGAATCTGAATTGGAGGAAGCCAAGAAGGGGTGAAGATAAAGAGGTACACTACAAATGCACCACCAATACTGGCGTAGATGTATTTCCAGAATTGCAGAGGAAGCCGAAATCTACTCCAGAAGTCTTTTGTCATTATCCATGCGATTGGATCATCCAGCCTAGAATGAGCGAAGTCAACTTCGCCCTTTATGACTTCACTGAACCCAGACGACTGAATTCCCGTTTGTCCCCATGCGTCCCCTCTTGGACTTTCCTTCAGGACTGAAGCTATCAAGCCCAGAATTACGTAAAACATCAAGAGAAACGCAAAGATCAAAGTGCTGGGAAGCCCAATAGAGAGAATTCCAGTTGTTTCTGTCATTACTCCGATGTACGCATTAGAATGAATTAGTATCACCGAGCTGGGATTTGATGTGACACGAGGAATTGTTGGTAACAGAAGAATGATGCTTGTTAGGAATATTCCACTAAATCTCTTTGCTCTGCCCTCACTATGAGAAATTTCAGCAGCAATACTGTGAATGAAATAATTGCTATCCAAATAGAGAATTGAAGAAACGAGGATTGTGACTAAGTCGGGAAGTACGCCTAGGTTTTTTTGGATAACAGGAATCAAAACCAAAACCACAACGCAAACATATGCTATTTTCCTAAGGAGCCGTCGAACATAGTTGCTTATGAAGATCTGATGAGTTTTTACTGGGGCGGGCATCAGAATGTGCTCATCTGTAGACTGAATATACGAGGAGGCCTCCTCTCCAAAGTATCCAGATAGCAGAGATGCAATTGGTAACAACGATGCTGCTGAGAAAAGCAGACCCCTGCCAAGAAGGTCTTCCAAGGCTAATTGAATATCTGCGGTCAGTGGCGTGAATGCTACAAGAAGTGATATGACATGAGAGACGAAAATTCCTGCTGATATTACTATCAAGTAGAAAACGAGCACCGACTTTTCAGACATTGTTTTTCGAATCTGATTGTACGACATCCGAATCTCGTTCGCAACAAGCTGAAGAAGCGTTATGGTCATTTCTCCCACCTACTCCGCCGGGATACCACCAGTTAGCTCAAGGAATATCTCTTCGAGGCTCTGGCAACCTGGACATCGTTCTCTCAGGTCGTCGAGTGTTCCTCTTCCTGCGGCCTTGCCATGATTCAAAATAACAAATCGATCACATAGTGCTTCAGCGACTTCCAAAATATGTGTTGAGACAAGTATCGCAGATCCCGTATCTCTTAGTTCCCTGAGTTGTTTCTTGAAATTCCACGCTCCGAGCGGATCGAGCCCGTAGATAGGCTCATCAAGAGCAAGGATAAAGGGAGGCGGCCTGATGAAAATCCCGACGATTAGGACTCGTTGAAGGTTCCCCTTCGAGAGAGTTCCCACGTACGAGTCCAGATGTCTATCTAAATGAAAGATTTCTACGTATTTTCTGGTCCGGAGTATCCTTTCTACCGATGGCACTCCATAAAGTTTTGCTACGAATCTAAAGTATTCCTTGACCCGAAGGCTGGGATAACAGGTAGGTTTCTCCGGTATGTACCCAATCCTTCTTTTCGCTTTGAGAGGCTCCTTCTGAATATTCTTTCCAGCAATCTCAACTTTGCCAGATGTTGGCTTGATGATTCCTGTCAGTACCCGCAGGGTTGTGGTTTTGCCAGCCCCATTCGGACCAACTAGCCCAACAATCTCCCTTGGGCGGACTGTTAAGTCCAAGCCATCTACAGCCACCGTACTGCCGAATTGCTTCTTGATATCTGTCAGCTTGATAGATGGGTTAGCTATATCACGAGAGGCACTTGGATGTTGCTCTTTCCATACGGCTAGTTTTTGCTTTATTTGGTTAACAAGAAACTCGCGTTTGACAGTTCTGTCAGTTAGAAGAATATTGAATTTTTTGGCGAGACTAAACAATTCGTCTTCATTCATGCTTTCTACAATGCTCTCAATCTCCATGGTTATCCTCCTCTTTTTGATCTGCGACCTTCTACCATGCTGTGACAGGTATTGATAATTGTAATCTGTTATCAGCTTTGCGGACCTGTTGCATTTTTGAGTCTCTAAACATTTCACAGCTTGCATTGTAGTTGCTGCAGAAATTCAAGTTTCCAGCCTTCAAGTTTGGTCAGCAAGACCATGATTTCAACTCCTTGCTGATGTGCTTCTCTGAGGGCATCACCGAATTCGGGATCTGTCCTATCATTAGGCGCAAAAAGCCCAGCATCTGGCCGCTGAATGACAAAAATGACACAGGCTCTATCTGCAAGTTCTTTGGTCAGTGCATTTGCCAAATGTCTCATGTGTCTCGCTCCACGTACGGTGGGCGCATCTGGAAAAAGCGCCACTCGAGACTGAACCAAAGTACACGATTTCACCTCAATTATGGAATCAACCGAACCGCCATATAATTTGAAATCGAAACGCCCGTCAAACATTGAGGGCTCTGGTTTTATCCTTGAGTATTCAGAGAATGATGGCAGTCGGTGTTCTTCTAAGAGCTGACCTACAAAATGATTCGGTAAACGCGAGTCGATGGATATGAGCATCCCTTCGTGCCTGACAGCAATCATATCATAATCGGTCTTTCTCTTGGGGCTTGGAAGGTGCTTGAGATAGATCGGTTTTCCTTCAATCATGAGCTCCTCCATGCGACCTGGATTGGGAATGAATGCCTGAACTTCACCATCATTCAGAGTTGCTAGACCCAGAAATCGATTCGGTCTTGAAAGAAGAGTCGCTTCAACAACTTGGCCCTTTTTTACTGTCATGTTTTCATTTGTTTGTTAGTGCTATAATATCCATTGATTATACGGTTCCCATGATTGGTGTATTGCCACATTAAGGATATTACCGCTAAGAATGGTGTTCCAGTTTGAAATTGTTTCACTCAAAGATGACCTTCCTTGACTACTTAACGAATCTTTTACAGGGGCGACTGTTACCATCCCTACTATTATCCTAGTTGCTCTTCAATTCTTATGTGCGTTGTTGAACACAATGGAGTATGTGTTGAAGATGGGAGTACTTGGTGCTATCTGAGAGAGATACTCTCTGAAACCACTACACAAACTGTGTCAGCTTCATCTGGGATTCAATATCGCGGAGATTAGAGAGCTTGACACCGAGAAGGCGAATGTGACGATTGTCAGATTTGTTTTCTTGATAGAGGCTGACTGCCGTTTTTTCCATGATGTCAGGAGAGTCTGTAGGGGTTGGCAACGACTTACTTCTTAGTATCGTAGTAAAGTCTGAATAGCGTAATCTGAGAGAGACTGTTTGATATGCCATGCTTCTCTCAGTCAACTTGGTCCAAAGCGATTTGCACAGTCTCGTAAGCGTCTTGTATACCATGCCTAGGTCATTGGGTGATACATCCTCACCGAATGTGGTTTCTTTACTAAATGAGCTTCTATTGTGGTTTGTTCGAATCGGTCGATTATCGATACCACAAGCTCGCTCATGCAGCCACTCTGCAGAATTACCCATGATAGGAACAAGTTGGGGAATGGTAAGCTCTTGTATCTGTTGGAGCTTGTACAGTTCATACGCGTGAAGTTTTTCGGCTGTTTTCGAACCTATTCCACTGATTGCTTCCACATCGAGGGGGGCCAAGAACTTCCTAAGTCTATCAGAATTCTGAGGAGCGACTGTGATACCCATTGGCTTGTTCATTCCCGTAGCGATTTTGGCCACCGACATATTTGCCCCGATCCCAATTGAGCAAGGCAAACGCGTAGAACGCTTGATTGCATCTTGGACAGATTTCGCGATATTGAACGCTTCATTCCTAGTGCTACACATGTCCGATACATCTACATATGCTTCGTCTATGCTGGCTTTTTTCAACGAGTTATCATCGGCATATGAAAGCAATACCTTCATGAAATCCGCAGAGGCATCCTTGTAGTATTGAAAGGAACTGCTGACGAACGTTGCTTCTGGGCAAAGGGAGTAGGCTTTCGAGACCGGCATCCCTGATGTGACGCCATGTTTGCGAGCCTCATACGACGCAGTTCTGACTACCCCTCGTGAAAGGCCCTGCGTGGGATTTGGTCCAACGCATACAGGTTTACCAATGAGAGCTGGATTGATTCTATATTGTTCTACAGATGCGAAGAATGCATCCATGTCAACATGCATAATCCACCGGGTCACTAGCTCTTCAACCTCGTTTGTAGAGGCTGGAAATCTATTTGGGTTTTGGATCTGCTGTTAGTACGATTTAGCGTACAACTATTGCACGGAGAGTAAACCGAATGTAACATATTCAAGTCGTGCAACAAGGGAAGACACGATGGAACCCCTATTCGGGTGTGTGACGGGAGTCTTGCTTTGCATCATTCTTTGCTGCTTCTTCTTCAAGTTGTTCAAAGAATGAACCCACATCTACATTGCCACCACTAATGATAATCCCTACTCGCTTCTCTTCGAAAATCTCCTTGTTTGCCATGACCCCTGCTAGGGGTACCGCCGCTGAGGGTTCAACCACAATCTTCATCCGCTCCCAGAGAAGGCGCATGGCTTTGACTATGTCCATATCATCTACCAAGAGTATCTCATCCACATTCCCAGATATGATCTCAAAGGTGAGTTCGCCAAGTGAAGTGAGCAATCCGTCTGCGATTGTATGAGGGTTCGCGCTAGGATGGAACTTCCCCGTCGTGAATGATTTATGCGCATCATCCGCATTGGCTGGTTCAACACCTATCACTTGGATTTCGGAATTCATGCCTTTCGCCGCAAGTGAAGTTCCACTGATCAGTCCGCCTCCACCTACTGGGGCAAGCACACAATCGATTCCTCTCCTTTCTTGAAGCAGCTCGAGAGCTGCTGTTCCTGCACCAGCAATGACCTTTGGGTTATTGTACGGATGAATCAGCGTTTGACCTTCTTCAGAAATGATTGCATTCGTCGTACTCTCCCTGCTCTCAAGAGTCGGTTCACACATCACAACTCTTGCCCCATAACCTTTGGTGGCTTTCTGTTTCACCTTGGTTGAGTTACTTGGCATCACGATTGTGGCATCGATTCCTAGGATTTGGGAAGCAAGGGCAACTGCCTGAGCATGATTTCCAGATGAGTGAGCAATCACTCCATTCTCCTTTTCGTCTTCGGATAACCGACTGATGCTGTTGTATGCGCCCCTGAACTTGAAAGCTCCCCCTTTCTGGAAGTTCTCGCATTTGAAGAAAAGGCTGCAATCAGCTATATTGTCGATACTGGATGATGTCATGATCGGTGTATGATTGGCAATTCCGTGTATTTGTTCCATCGCATCTCGTATTTTCTCGAAATTTACCAAAGTCATTCTACTCCCTGATACTGAATTAAATTGAAGTCATACATAGGTATTTTGAAATCGCTATTCTAAACGGCGTGAATTGAAGGTTTTCAATAGTCATAAGCATTCTAATTGGCATATGTCAATTCTCTATAACCTTTATTCGAGCAACCCCGAATCTTATATACCGTGGTGACTCCTTCTAATATACTAAAACGATTGGGTTGAATAAACCTAATTGGAGGAGATAAAACTGGCAGAAGAAGAACGCGTTAGAGAAAGAGCTCCCATGGGTTATGGAGGAGCTAGCATCGCTTTCATCGCCGTTTATGGCGCTGTTCAAGGTGCACTAGCTCTGGTTCCGATTTTCCCATACGTTGGCGGTGGTGGATTTGTGCCACTGTCAGTCGTGTTTTCGGCAATCGGACCATTGATTCTTGGACCCATCGGTGGAATTCTAGCTGCTGTAATAGGCGGCTTTGTTGGTATGTTTCTGAGCCCCGCCACATTCCCACTTGGCCCTCTTGATGTATTGCTTACAGGCATATTCCCTGCATTCTTTACGGCATTTGCAATCAATGGAGATGAGAGGGAGTACTGGGTATTGGCGATAATAATCTGGATTGTCGTTGCCATCTTTGCTACTGTCTTTCCGTATATATGGCCCGGAATTGCAGGTCAGCCTTGGAAGCCCTTGGTTGCCATATTGGGTGCCTACTACTGGCTTCCGTGGTTTGTTCTGATCCTACTACCGACAGGTACTAAGTATATACCCGAATGGGCACGAGGAGACGACAGACCGAAGAGATACATATCCGTATTTTTTGCCATAATGATAGGCCTGATGGCATGGTACTTGCCATGGGGTACTGTATATTGGCTTATTCTTGAATATGCTGTGGACTTCGGTATCGTTGTGCATATTTCCTACACATGGTGGGTACCAACTATGGCCGCTATCACGACTTTCATCGCTATTCCTGTGATAGAAGCCCTAGAGCGCAGCGGGTTGCCAAGAATACCAAGAGCTATTTGGTAAGAAATATATTGACTATAGACGGACATCGGCTCTATGAGCCGGTGTCTCCTTACTTTATTTCGCAGTTTTATTGAGCCGGTTTTTTGGAAGCAAGTGAGCAGTACGGATAGATGGTAAGTATGGAAAGCAACGAGATAGTCAATGTTGATAATGTAACATTCACATATGAACGGGGACCAACCGCTCTGAACAAAGTCTCCTTTGGAATGAATCGAGGAGAAGTATTGGCGGTATTGGGAGCAAATGGAGCCGGTAAGACCACCCTTTGTTTTCATTTGAATGGCGTCATCCCCGAGGTTTACGCGGGAACTGAAAAGGGTAGAATATCTGTCGCTGGTCTCGATCCGTGGGATACACCGATTATAGAGCTTGCGCGGCACGTTAGCATGGTTCTCCAGGACCCTGAGAGCCAGTTCGTGACAAACGATGTCAGATCAGAATTGGCATTTGGCCCTGCGAATCTTGCGGTGCCCAAGGAGGAAATCTTGGAAAGAATAGATTTTGCAACGAAAGTCTGCGGACTGGAAGGGCTACATGACAGAAGACCATCTGATCTCAGTGGCGGTCAGAAACAGCGAGTTGTTTTCGGGGCAGGTTTGACGATGTTACCTGACCTGCTTGTCTTGGATGAGCCTACGAGTCAACTGGATCCGGTAGGAACTGGTGAGGTTCTGGACACCTTGAATAAACTGACCAAGGAAGAAGATCTGTCGATTCTTATTACCAGTCACAAGACGGAAAGAGTGGCTGAGTTTGCTGACAGAATACTTGTCCTTAACAAGAGCGAAGTGTTAACTATTGGGCCACCGCGAGAGGTCTTTTCAAAGGTTGATGAACTTAGCTCAGTTGGAGTCAATCCCCCTCAGGTAACCATTTTGTGCAAGCGACTGGCCGAAAAAATTCCTGGCTTCAAGGAGAAATATGAACAAAGAGGCGGCATCCCAATTACGCTGGAGGAAGCCTCTGATTTACTCATCGATTTACTGGAGAGTGGTTTCATTGAAATTGACTGGGAGCAGCCGCCGATGTATCAGAAACCAGTCGAGGAAACAGTGCTGAAAACCTCAGACCTTGTACATGTCTACGAAGGACGAAAACCTGTTACTGCACTCAAAGGAGTTGACATTGACATAAAGAAAACTGAGATTGTTGCTATTATCGGTCAAAACGGTTCAGGGAAGACTACTTTAGTGAAGCACTTCATTGGCTTGCTTGACGCAACTGAAGGGAGCGTTGAAGCACTTGGGCATGATGTCAGTAAGATGACCACAGGAGAGTTGGCAAGGACAATCCAACTTATTCTTCAGAATCCTGATTTCCAGCTTTTCAGCATCAGTGCTGAAAAAGAGATCGAGTTTGGCTTGGAGAACTTGGGGCTACCCGAGGACGAAATCAAGAAGCGAGTTGATGCAGCTTTGAAACGAGCCGATCTTGAGGAAGAACGAGATACCTTCCCATTTCGACTTAGTTTCGGAGATAGAAGACAACTTGCAGCTGCCGCTGGTGTAGCTATGGATCCGGCCATACTTATTCTAGACGAGCCTACCACTGCTCAAGACTATCGAGGACGTCACAGGATTTGTGAGATTGCCACTGATATGCAGAAAGAAGGGAAGACTATACTAATGATTTCTCATGACATGGAACTCATCGCTAGATACGCCCCCAGAACAATCGTCTTGGCTGATGGCAACAAAGTGGCTGACGGACCCACCAGAGAGATTTTCGGGATGCAAGATATCATGGAACAAGCAGACATCAAAGCACCACAGATTACGCAACTTGCAGAAAAGCTGAAACCATATGGTATCAAGGATTTACTCCTCACAGTGGATGAGATGGTAGATGTCATTGCAGGAGGTGCCTAAAAATGGCTTTTCAATATATACCAAAAGACACCATTCTTGACAGAATGAACCCCCTGGTGAAACTCACCTATGTTAGTTTTGCACTCATTTTTGCACTATTGGTGAATGAAATCTCAGACCTTGCCATAATGGTTCTTTGGATATTGACTGCAACGGTCTGGTGGCTTGCTGGGAAGGTAGAACTGCGGAGCTTGGGATTCCTCCTGAGTCTGATGAAATGGATGGTCCTATTTCTCATGATAGTTCAAGGGCTTACGTATCGCTACGGAGATCAGACAACGCTGCTTGAGTTATTCAATCTACCGGCACCCGGTCTAGAAGGCGTGAACTACGGTCACCTAACAATTGGTGGTATTCTTTTTGGTCTGTTGGTGAGTACTAGGATTATAGTTGTAGTGACAGTCTTGCCAATCTTCACTATGACCACATCAATGTCACGGCTGAATGCAGCATTAGCGAAAATCAGGGTTCCACAGAAAATGATCTTCATGCTGGTTACTGCAATGAGGTTCGTACCACTGGTCCAAGAAAGCTGGCAAGCCATTATTGATGCTCAGAAGATACGCGCTTTTGATATTGAGAAAGCCAATTTCTTCCAGAAGATTCGTCGGGCATACATCCCGATTATAACCCCCCTTCTACTCCTGATGTTCAGAAGGGCGATGGACTTGGAAGTTGCAATCAATGCCCGTGCCTTTGGTGCTCGGAAAGAGCGTACATACGTCGAAGACATTGACTTCAGGGCGATTGACTATGCGGGATTTGCGGCTGTATTCGGGATTTTTGGTACCTTCGTATATCTCATGTTCTACCATTCGGATCCAATTGCGGCTTTCATGTACGGGTGGATTGTAGTTGGCTGGGAGTCTGTGATGGTTGTAGTTCAGAGCTTGGGAATCGATGTATTCCTTCAAGCAGTCAACGGCTACCTCATAGCAATTCCGATTTTGGGATTGTACTTCGGATTCTTTGACCAGAATCTACTACTGGGATACGGTGGAGTATTTGCTCTCCTTATTCTAGTGTTTGTTATATACAAGATTGTGCGGGGTAAGCTAAGCGAGTAGAATATACAGTATTGTATGAGAATTGTTTGCTGCACCCAATTGGGTGCAGCAATCTTCCATGTTCGGAGAACGTTCTGGACTGAATTGAATCGGTCTCAGAGGGTCTCTTTCCGCTCAAGCTCTCCCAAACCCTTGAATACTTCCCCCTCTTCAAAATTCTTGTAGATTGGAAAATCGCCTTTCAGTTTGGACTCACGAAGGCTTTTCCAAACTGGTGTGTTCCCAAAAGTGCCATATTCTCTCACCCAAGACACATGGTCAAAATCTATTACGGATGTGAGAACTGTTTCTTGGTTACCCGACTCTCTCAGCATTCGTCCCTCAGGATCTATAAATGCTGAATACCCTCCCCCAATTTCTTCTGTGGTGTTAAGGCTCAATACGTAGCATTGATTGAAGACTGCTTGAGCTCTTGCGAGCATAATCTCTGTATCTCTGTCAGGCATCGGATTGGCTGTCGGATGAAGAATTACCTCCGCACCCATCCAAGATAATGTCCGAAAGACTTCCGGAAACCAGAGATCGTAACAGATTGACAACCCAATTCTTCCGAAGCCTTCCACATCAAAGACGACCAGCTGATCGCCATAATCATAGTCCTCTGAAGGCCGCCATGGGAAAGCCTTCCTATAGGATGTTACAATTTCTCCCATGGGGTTGAAGACAAAGGCCGTATTGTAAATTCCCTTGTTCGTCTGCTCAATCAGTGTTCCTGGTATAATCCAAGTTCCAAGCTCCCGGGCCAGTTCAGCAATCTCGTCCGTCATCGCATTCGGGAAGTTTTCAGCATAATCTTTCCAACTCTCCCCCCCTTTATGCTCTTGAAGGTAATACTCGCCCGTGAATAAAAGGTCGATCCACGGGAATTCTTGGATAGTACTTCGCGACACGGACTTGAATTTTTCCATATTCCCTTGAGGGTCGCTGCTTTCCCTCTTCAACTGCAGCCCAGCAATACCAAATCTCTTACTCATGTGTGGAATTCCTCTTCTGAAAGTTTTGATACTCAGATATCTATACATGCAACAGATTATACCTAATGAGATTGTGGAAATCGGACTTTCAAAGTTTTTCCACTCATTCTTGCCTTTCTACAGGTCTTCAGAACAAGGAAAGCGCTCAGGCAATAGCTTAGCTTTTGTATTCGAGCCCCTTTGCAGTATAGCTATGTAGGCGTAACAATCTGAAACCTAGTAGGTTTTAGATGTTGTATTGTGCGTTTGCTAACTGATAGTTGCATACAAAATGCGATTATTGCTTCAGCTGATGGTTCTGCCACATCCGAGACGCTTTTAGTTATCTTCTGCATGAATCCGCTTGGTGTTGATTCTGACAAAGAAAATAGTATTGAGCAGTGTAACTTCTTCAACACAAAACACTGTTCTCTGGAGATATTACAGCCTATGAGTAATTACATAGATTCACTAAAAAAGATTGTACCAAGCGAGAATCTCGTCACCGATAAGGTTGACCGCGTAGCCTACGCAAGAGACCTAACGCCGTATTTCGCTGTTTCGGATGTGATTGTCTTTCCGACAACCCGGGAAGAGGTCATCAGGATTGTGAAGTTGGCCGCGGACGAAAACATTCCCATAACCCCGCGCGGAGGAGGTGCTTCTTTCCAAGGTTCATCCCTACCAGTGGATGGAGGAATAATAATTGATTTGTCGCGGATGGATCGAATCCTCGAGATAAGCACCGAGGATATGATTGCTGTCGTTGAGCCAGGAGTCAGGTATGAGACCTTTGACCATGAACTGCAGAAACAGGGATTGGCTTTTCCACACGATGTAGGAAGCCATGATGCTGCAAGCATGGGAGGAATCCTAGCATCCGATTCAAATGGACATCACGCCTACAAATATGGGCGTGTGAGCTCGTGGATTCAGGCAATGGAAGTGGTGCTTGCTGATGGCTCGGTTATGGAGCTTGGCGGCAGACCGCCAAGAAGCAATATGGGTTTCAATCTTATGTCCCTGATTGCAGGCTCAGAAGGAACGTTAGGGATAATTACGAAGGCAACTATCCGACTTATTCCGAGACCCCCCGTTGAAGCAAGTGTCGGTGCCTTCTTCGATGATCTTGATGATCTGATGGAAGCTTCATTTGAGATACATATGTCTGGCGTAGATGCTGGTACCTTGGAAGCAACTGATGGCTACACTGTCAGCACAATTGACGATGTAATGGACTTCGGATTCCCTGAATGTGAAGGCAATTTTGTTGGTGACCTTCAGGGCTATAGCGAAGAAGATTTGCAGCGAAGAATCGATGTTGTAACAGCCATTCTGGAAAATCATGGTGGCAAACAAGTCACGGTTGCAAGTGATGATGCAGGAGTTAGGAGGCTTTGGGCTCCAAGAATGGAAGTCGATGTAGCAATTATGGAAACGAATCCTGGATATCGAGAGTTTGGTTTCGCTGCTGCAGACCCATGTGTCCCACTCTCCAAACAGGCAGATGCCATGAGGAAGATTGGCAATATTATCCGATCTCATGGACTAATTGCCGCGGTATTTTGTCACACTGGCATCGGGATTATTCATCCAGCTGTGCTTATTGATCCGAAGAGTAGTGATCATTGGACTGGAATGAAAAAAGCCGAACGCGAAATCATTGATTACGTTCAAAACATAGGCGGCGTATTGACTGCTGAACATGGTCTTGGCTATGTCAGAAATCCATATGTGCGGAATGCACTAGGCGACAAGGCATTGCATTTCGACAGGAAAATCAAACAGCTTTTCGATCCACAAGGTATACTCAATCCGGGAAAGATGGGATTGGATCGAGAAGAACGTGACGAGGGTGTTCAATTCACCTATCCCGCCTATGTGGAGGATAAGGAGCTCTGGGAGTGAGAAAGATGGCTATTGAAGACTACGAATACGTTATCATGGAATGCGTAAGCTGCGGACTCTGTCAATCGAATTGCCCTATTTACAAGGAAACCAAGCTAGAATCACATAGCGCCAAAGGTAAGATGACGATTCTCTATGCCTTATTGCAGGGGTGGCTCGATTGGGACGAAGTTGCGGGTCGTCTCTATGAGTGTACCACATGCAAAAATTGTCAAGCTACCTGTCTTTCGGGTCTTGATATCCCTACAGTTGTGGAGGCTGCGAGAGCCGAGCTCGTTGAGAAAGGATATGGTAATGAGGTTTCGAAGGAGATTGCTAAGAATATCAGAGAAACACACAATCCCTTTGGCGAGAATCCAAAGGAGCGCAACAGATTGAAAGAACTAGCGGAGGCATGAAACAAATGATAGTCTATTTTGCAGGATGTATGGCGACTTATCGACTGCCCGAGATAGCTGAATCCACCATCAAAGTACTGAAACATGCTGGTGTTGATTTCAAGCTTTTGGGAGAGGACGAATGGTGTTGTGGCAGTGTGGCTTTGAGAACTGGTTATCAAGACCAGGCCAAAGAAATGGCGAGACACAACGTAGAAGCCTTGAAGGATGCAGGAGCTGACCGTGTGGTCACTGCATGTGCTGGATGTTTCCGCACTCTTGCTCTCGACTACCCGAAGATTTTGGGTGAGGAGCTTCCCTTCGAGGTGATTCACTTTCCCACCTTGCTGAAGGAGCTAATAGACGAGGGGCGCATAGAATTTCCTGAGGGTGAGAAGGTTGGCATCACCTACCACGATCCATGCCATGTTGGTCGGCATATGGGAATTTACGACGCTCCACGAGAATCTTTAGAAAGCATTCCAGATGTGGAGTTGGTTGAGATGCACAAGAGCAAGGAGACTGCATCATGTTGTGGTGCCGGTGGAGGTGTTCGGTCCACTAATCGGGATAAAGCCCGACAGGCAGCAGACACAAGAATCAACGAAGCCAAAGAAACCGGTGCGTCCATCCTGACTACTGCCTGTCCCTTTTGCACATTCAATTTACGTGAAGCAACAGAGCGAAGTGACGGGAAGATGAGGATGCTTGATTTTCCCGAATTTGTTGTAGAGAGACTGAATCTGTAAAGCAATAGTGAACAGTCGATAGGGAGAACCATCATCTATGTGCTCACTTTCGATGGTTCTCTCACTGTCATTTTTTTGGCTCAATTGATTGAACTCCAACAAAATTCTTTCCTTATACCGACCGTGCTTCCTTTTACCATAGTCGAATGAGTTTTGAGGGAGTTAGCTGCAGTTGAATACATCGAGGTTCAACTATATGCCAAAGATGAATCAGCGAATTCAAGGACTCCCTCGTAGTGGAATCGATTTAGTGTTGCGTCTTGCCAAGATACCGAATATTCTCAGTCTCTGCATTGGGGAGCCGGGCTTCGAGACTCCAACCTATGTCAAAGACGCCGCAGTAGCAGCCATTCGAGATGGTAGGACACACTATTCTCCAGATGAAGGCCTTCTCAAGCTGAGAGAAGTCGTGCTAGAAAAATGTAAGCAGTACAATCATTTCGCATTCGATGTGGAAGAAGACATTGTAATCACATCTGGAACGTCGCCTGCAATCTACAATACATTCCAATGCCTTCTTGAGGATAATGACGAAATCATCGTACCAACTCCTGCCTATTTCGGATACAGTCGAATGATCAAGATATTGGGGGGCAAACCCGTTCAAGTCCCCTCGCTGAGAAAGAATAACTTCCAGCCGAATGTAGAAGCAATCAATGATACCGTCACAGATTCTACTAAGGCTATTATCGTACATACCCCGAGCAATCCAAGCGGTGCAGTGTGGAGTGCCAAGAATCTACAGGCAATAGGTGAAATTGCTAAGGATAATGATTTGTTCATAATAGCAGATGAGGTTTATGAACGACTGGTCTATCGTGGAGCTAAGCATGTCAGCATTGCATCCCTTTCTGATTTCAAGAATCGTACCATAACCATTTGTGGTCTTTCAAAGAGCCATGCAATGGCTGGATTTAGAATAGGCTGGATAATAGGGCCTAAGCAGTTTATGGATTGCTACAAAAGAATTCATGAACAGACCTCAATTTGTGCTCCAACTCTTTCGCAGCATGCAGCTGTTGCAGCACTAAGCAGCCCCGAGGTTTCAGTCGAATACATGCTCACAGAGTATCAGAAGAGATCAGATCTGCTCATTGATGCTTTCGAGAATGACATACCCTACCTCGAACCCGTGAAAACAAATGGCAGCTTATTCATGATGGTTTCACTTCATGACTTACTAGGGGAGAAGATGGACCAAATGACTCACCTTCTCAGGAAGGACAAAGAAATCACGAAGCTACTGACGGATGACGAGCTGAAGGCACTAACCGATGGTAGCTCTCCCTCTGAGACTACCATGGCTTACCTTTTATCCAAAACCGGCGTTCTCATGATGGCAGGTCGCTATTTTGGTACCGTGGGAGATAACTACTTACGGGTCTCGTTTGCCCCCGAACATGACACAATATCCCGTGCAATACACCGACTGAAGGAACGATTAGAATAATTGCCCAGATCTTCTGCCCGGGAAAATCCTATGTTGCTTATTGAGGATCACCGTATGCCACCGTTCCTATTCAAGAGCGGTGTTGACATGAGCCCTGAGATTCTCAAGTGGGGTCTCTATCGGCATGTCACAGCCTGTGCTCAGTATGAAACCACCTTCCGGACCGTTTGCATCTTGGATACACTGCCTTGATTCCTTAGCTACTTCATCAGGTGTACCTGTGAGCATTGTACTAGTATCCACATTGCCCATAATTGTGGCTTCTTTACTGATCCTCTGTCTGGCTATATTCAGACTCACTGCGGAATCCAGACTCAGAGCATCAGCTCCAGTTCTAACCATTAGTTCGAGAATTGGGGTTGTGTGCCCACAGATGTGTAATGTTCCCCATGCTCCTTTCTCATGGATGAGCGAATTGATTTTCTGGAGCTCCGAGAGTGCATACATCTCAAAAAATCTGGGTGATATGATACTTGTACTTGCAGTTGGTTCAAGAACGATGACGTTATGGGAACCAGCTTCAATCTGTGCTTCGATATACGGCGTCAGAATTCTCCCGCAGTGGCATACCAAATCTTTAGCTGATTCAGGATTATCAATCGTCAGTTCCATTAAATCATTTATACCGAGAAGGTGACCAGCAAGGGTGAATGGGCCAATCACGTAGCTGCTGACTAAATGGCTTTCTCCGACTGCTTGTGCAAGACCCCTGATGGTATCAATGAAGACTCCTAGTCTTGAATCATGGATGTCATGGAAAGCCAAATCCTTGATGTCTTCACTGTTATCAAATGGGTGCCTCTTTACGTAGGGAAATCCCTTATCTTTGAATTCAACTCCAGCACCCAACATTTCTGCTTCCACGGTTAAATCCATACAATCTATAACTCCATCATACCTGAATTCTTTCAGCATTGCAAGTTGAGACTTGATCTGTTTGTCGGCATCATGGACTAGTTCCCGCAACGAGTAGTTCGAAAGTCTTGAAGAAACAAGGCCCACGAGCGGAATCACAGGTACTCTGTCCGGCGGTCGATTCTCAATCGCATTTCTCACGAAATCAATAGGGTTTGGTTTACTCATAATCTCGCCACTTTGGTTTTACCGCTTGTAGAACGTTCTTATATCGTATGGTTTCTACACACTCTCGTTCCTATTTGAAGAAGCTCATATCCCTAGAGGTGTACCCATTCATGCCTAACAACAAAGCCCTTGATGACCTAATCACAGCGATACGCGGAGGCGATCGGGAGCAAGTTCCCGAGTTGACACAAAAAGCGATTGATAACGGAATCGCCCCTTTTGACATTGTAACAAAAGGCTGTTCCAAAGCAATGCGGCAAGTTGGCGAATTATACCAGAGAGGGGAATATTTCGTACCTGAGATTCTCATGTCAGCGAAGGCGTTTGAAGCCAGCATGGAAGTCCTCGAACCTCTCCTCACTCAGATTGATACCAAGGCTAGTGGGACTGTTGTCATAGGTGTTTGCGAAGGAGACATTCATTCAATAGGCAAGAATCTTGTCAAGACCATGCTGGACGCCACAGGTTTCAAAGTAATTGATTTAGGAACTGACGTTCCTTCCAGCGAATTTATCAAAGCGGCTGAAGAAAATGAAGCCGACATCATTGCTGTCTCAGCATTGATGACCACTTCAATGCTTAAGATGCAGGAGATTTCGGATGCTGTGAAGGAAAACGGTATGAACACCAAAGTCATGGTTGGTGGTGGACCTGTATCTCCTGATTACGCCGAGAAAATAGGTGCCGATGGATATGGGAAAGATGCAATGGAGGCAGTTGACATGGCTGTCAACCTAGCGGGAAAGGTGTAATCAGAATGCTACCTCGAGAGCTCATTGAGACTGCTCTTAGTGGGGAAAGACCAGAAAGAATTCCCGTAAGCGTTGTATCTACTGCTTGGACATACAACTACTACGGCATGCGCCTGATTGAAGTCGACCGTGATGCAGATGCGATGGCTGAAGCTTGGATGCGTTTTGATAATGATTTCGACGCTGATGCTGTCTGCCCCATGTTCAGCCCTCTTATTATTCCCGAGTACTTCGGTTCAGAACTGAAAATACCTGAAGGCGGTTTCCCGATTGTAAAGGAACCGGCGATTAAAGACGCATCTGATATTGATGATATAGGGCAATTCGATTCATCAGAGGAACCAAGAACTCAGGCAGCACTGGAATGTGTGAAGCAGTTGGTTGAAAAAGTTGGAGACGAGAAATGTATCTGGCTTGCAACTATTGGGCCTGTTTCCAATGTATCTCGTCTCATGGAAACGCAAACCATCATGATGCAACTCATTGAGGATCCACCGTCAGTGCACAGGATATTCAATTGGAGTACTCAGGTCTGGAAAGCTGCAATAGAGCCTTTTCTTGATTTGGTAGACGTTGTTGATTTTTCAGACCCTGTTGCCTCACCAGATATGGTCTCCCCAGAGATGTACAAGGACTTCTTCTGGCAATATGATAAGGAAATCGTTGATTGGTTGCATGATGGAGAAACCAATGCCGTCTACCATGTATGTGGCGATGTCCTGCGAATTATCGATAAGATGGAAGAAACCGGAGCAGATGGTCTTAGTGTTGATGCTCCTCTGAACTTGGAGGACGCAAGAGAGAAGGTACCAGACGCAACGCTGGTAGGTAATGTTGATCCCGCCAATCAGCTTATGGAAGGAACCCCTGAGAGCGTACTAGAGGCCAGCAGACAAGCGATAAATAATGGTGGCCGTAGTGGACCGATGATTCTTGCTTCTGGATGTGACATTCCTCCGACAAGTCCTGCAGAAAACGTCCGTGCCATGATTCAGGCCGCCAAAGACTCAAGCTCTTATGCTCACGATTTCTGAATGGCCAAATTGAGCTATCAAGTGCATACTCCCTCAGGGAAGGGACTGCATGGTCTAAGAAGCCAGTCTTGCTTAATGCCATACTTTTCGGATTTCGGACAAGATACCTGTGTAAGAAAGTTGCCAAAACAACCCCCGTATTCGATTCTTTGTGATGAATATCTCATGTCCTAACTGAAAATGTAAGCTTTATTACATCGGAAGTCGTTTTATGTTGTTAAGAGAACATGTATATCAATTTGATTATCGGAAGAATGAGTTCGATTATGATATCTAATTGAAGAATACTGGTCGATAATCTGCAGCAATAGCCGCTGGACATGTGCTTGAACGGGAATGGAGTACCGGAGATGTGTGCTGACATCGCAAAATCGATTGAAACTTCGCAAGGACGCTCTGCTCTTACAACTGCAATGGTAGTGGGTGGAGGTGTCGCTGGAATGCAGGCCGCCTTGGATATTGCGGATCAAGGCTTTGATGTTATTCTTGTGGAAAGGTCGCCTTCAATAGGAGGCCGAATGGCAATGATTGACAAGACGTTTCCGACTCTTGATTGTTCTGCCTGCATTCTGACTCCAAGGCTAAGCGAAGTGGATCGGCATCCAAATATTCACCTTCTAACCTACAGTGAGATAAGAAGCGTTAACGGTGTAGCTGGGGATTTTGATGTCCAAGTTGTCCGAAAGCCTATGTATGTAGATCCTGAGGAATGCTCAGGCTGTGGGGAGTGTATGGATGTATGCCCTGTGGAGCTACCGAGCGAGTTTGATCAAGGGATTGGCTTCAGAAAAGCGATTTACCAACCTTTCCCTCAGGCAACACCGAACACATATACAATAGACAAGAAAGGTCTCCCTGCATGTCGAGCCAGCTGCCCGGCTGGGGTCAACGCACAAGGCTTCATTTCTCTTATGAAAGAAAAGCAATATGAGGAAGCTCTGAAAATTGTGAGGGATTCCATACCTTTCCCGGGGGTTCTTGGTAGGGTATGTATAGGTTTCTGCGAGGCCGAATGTGAGAGAGGAAGGCTAGATGAGAGCATGAGCGTCCGCAATTTACACCGATTCTTGGCTGACTATGAAATGGCTGGGGAATCACCCGAATTCGAACCAGTTGAACTGGATAAGGACTCTTCTGTGGCTGTTATTGGATCTGGGCCTGCCGGTTTGTCTTGTGCGTATCACTTGATTAGAAAAGGCTATCCTGTTACGGTGTTTGAACAGATGCCCAAGGCTGGTGGGCTATTGCGGTATGCGATACCAGAATACAGACTCCCTAGAAATGTCTTGGATTATGAAATCAACAGAATCAGAGCAATGGGTGTCAAGATAGAAACCGACCATAGGGTTAATTCAATTGAAGAACTCCAAGAGGACGGTTTTGATGCCATCTTTATGGCTACTGGTGCTTCAGTAAGCAACAGGCTAGCGATTGACGGAGAAAAGATGACTGGGGTTTTCCATTCTACTGAATTCTTAGAAAAGGTTGCAACGACCGAGGAAATCGAAGTAGGGGAGAAAGTTGCTGTAGTTGGTGGTGGTGACGCAGCTGTTGATTCTGCAAGAGTAGCGCTCAGGATGGGTGCATCCGATGTTGTCGTCATATATCGCCGTTCGGGAATTGAGCTTCCAGCAATCCCAAGTGAAGTTGAAGATGCCAGAGAGGAAGGCGTCAGATTCATGTTTCTGACACAACCGGTGGAAATCCTCACTTCGAAAAACGCCCTTGCGGGGGTCAAGTGTGTTAGAATGAGATTGGGTGAACCTGACCACTCAGGAAGACGAAGACCGATTCCCATACCAAATTCAGAGTTCACCATTGCCATGGATAATATGATAGTGGCTATAGGCCAAAGCCCCGACCCTGTGGGAATACAAAATGAGTGCGACTGTACCGATAAAGGGCTATTGAAAGCAGATCCAATAACGCTTGAGACGAACATAGACGGAGTATTTGGAGGTGGGGACTTGGTATCTGGACCGTACACTGCAGTAAAGGCAGTCGGACATGGGAAAGAAGCGGCAGAGTCAATAGACAGATATCTGAGTGACAAGGACTTACGGCAAGGTCGAACTGATGACAGGCATCGTGTTCAGTCATTTGAAGTAGACAAGAGTGGGCGACACATTGAATCACGAGCGGTAATGCCAAAGCAAAGTGTGGCGTCGCGGAAGAACAGTTTCTCGGAAGTTGAGCTTGGTTTCAACGAAGAAATAGCGCTAACTGAAGCGGAGCGCTGCTTGGGATGTGCTAATTGTTGTGAATGCAAGCTATGCGTAGATGCATGCGATAGAGATGCCATTGACCACATGATGAGAGAGGAAATCGTCAATCTTTCAGTAGGGTCAATCGTGATTGCTACAGGCGCGCGGCTCTTCGATGTCTCGGAGTATCCCCGTCTGGGTTTTGGCGAGTATGCTAACGTAATCAATGCAATGCAGTATGAACGCCTCATTAGTGCTGCAGGGCCCACCAAGGGTCATCTAATTCGCTTGAGCGACGGCAAGATTCCAAAGAGTATTGGTTTCGTGCAGTGTGTTGGGGCAAGAGACGTAAATAAAGGAGTACCCTACTGCTCTCGAATATGCTGCATGTATGGGATTAAGAATGCCGTGATGGCGAAAGAGCATCACCCCGATTCAGAGGTCACAATCTACTTTGCCGATATTAGGGCTTTTGGGAAAGGGTTTGAAGAATTCTATGAAATGGCGAAGACGAGATTCGGTGTTAACTTTGTGAGGGGGCGTGTGGGCTGCGTGATGGAAGACGATGAAACTAAAGACCTGCTGGTTAGAGTGGAAGAGACCACAACCGGCGAAATCAATGATTATGAGCACGATTTGGTGATTCTAAGTCCTGGTATCCAACCTCCTGAGGGCCTTCGGGATATGGCAATCGAGTTGGGTACTGATCTCGATGAGGATGGCTACATCAATGTGCCTTCTCTATTGTCAGAACCTGTGACTGCTACTATGCCAGGGATTTTCGTATGTGGGTGCGCAGACGGTCCTAAGGACATACCCGACAGCGTGTCTGCTGGTAGCGCAGCCGCCATGAAGGTCAGCATTATGCTATCAAAAGGACAAGACGATTAGCGGTCTAAGGGGATCAGCACTACCTGCGTGTAGATTCAGCAGTCTGGGTATGCTACTGAGTCTCATACTGTTACTTTTTTCAGTTCAATAGAACGTGAATTATCTGAATCAACAAAAGAGACGTTTTCTACCATATACCCCTTTACGCGGTACAAATATAATGGAGGAAACGAAAGAGGTATCAATTCGTAACCAAAAAACCCTTGTGCTGGATATAGTGATATTCATGTGTCAAAGAGAGAACGATTACAACCGTACCAAAATGCTCTTATTAATGGTATCAAGTGCTGTCGATTACAGCATACGGGACGGCAGTTTGCAAGGAAAGGAAATGTAATGACACAAGAAAAAAACCATGTCCCGAATTCCGACTTCGTGGAGGAGCTCTCGAAGCGGCCAGGGGGCGAAGGAATCTCAAAATGTGTTCAATGTGGGATTTGCAGTGCGAGTTGCATGGTAGCTAATGTAACGGACAGGTATCGCCCCAGGAAACTCATACAGAAAATAGTCATCGGCAAACGGGAGGAAGTATTGTCGAGTGAGTTACCATGGCTATGTATGACCTGTAGAATGTGTGAAGAACGATGCCAGGAAGGTGTCAGCATAGCCGAGATTTTTCGAGCGGTAAGAGAACTAGCAGGCGAAGAAGGTTACGTACCTGATATTTTCTCTGACACAGTAGATATCATAGCAAAGGACGGATGGATGCTCGAAGATTCCTACACAGACTTCCAAGAGGACGACAGACTTGATCTCGATTTAGACCCCGATCTTGGATGGAATTGCAAATTTTCCAAGAAAGTGAAGAAACGCTATATTGATGGAGAGTAACGGGCTTGAAGGAATTAGTCATCTACGCTGGTTGTACAACACCTGTCAGATTACCATCATATGAGAAAGCAACTAAGCTGGTTCTAGAGAAGCTCGGTGTCAATCTCATAGATATGAAGAACGCGAACTGCTGTGGTACGCAATTTGTTGAATCACTCAGTAAGAAGGCCTTCATCGCAATGAGTGGAAGGATTCTGGCTCTGAGCGAGCACTATGACCGTGATATTCTCGCTATATGCGGAGCTTGCTCGGGTTCTCTGAAAATGGTCAAGCATGAACTTGATAACGATGAAGAACTCCGCAACGAGTTGAACGAATTGCTTGCCGAAGAAGACCTCAAGTATACGGGAAGCTCTCGAGTGAAGCATCTTTTACAAGTCCTCAACGAGGATATTGGCTACGAGGCAATCGAACGGGCCGTAGTTAATCCCTACTCCAGTTTGCGGCTGGCGGCTCATTACGGGTGTCACGTTACCAGACCATTTGAGATAGTTCAGGTAGATGACCCAGAGAATCCCACCATAATTGACAGGATTATCGAGATAATTGGGGCTGATCAAGTCAACTACACCGGAAAAACGCGATGTTGTGGCGGACCGTTGCTAGCGATGGATGAGGAAGTTGCAACGAAAATCGGTTTGGATAAGATAAGGAACATACAGAATTCCGGTGCTGATGGATTGATTACGGCATGTCAGTTCTGCAATATTCAATTAACTCAATGTCAGTTTGGCGAAGGAATGAGCCCTGAGGAACGCATTCCAGTATTGACCTTGCCCCAACTTATGGGACCCGCGCTTGGTATTCCAATGGACGAACTGGGTGTATGGCTTAATCGGATTGATTCGAAACCTATCTTCGGAGCCCTTCAGGAGGCTAAATGATGGCAGAACAGAAAACGGAATTAGTAACTGATATCGAATCAAAACCCGCATCTACGATAGTGGTTGTTGGCGGCGGAGTAGCAGGAATGCAAGCTGCTCTAGATGTTGCCGATCAGGATTTCCAAGTGTACCTAGTGGAAGAATCGCCATCTATCGGTGGAAAGATGGCTAGCCTCGACAAAACCTTCCCAACCTTAGACTGTTCTGCATGTATACTTACACCAAAGCTCAGCGAAGTTGATAGGCACCCCAATATCACTCTCTTAACATATTCGGAGATAGAAAAAGTGGAGGGTGAACAAGGTGACTTTGATGTAGTTGTTCTGAAGAAGGCACGCTATGTTGATAAAGACAAGTGTTCAGCTTGTGGAGAATGTGTTTCTCAGTGTCCCATTGAAGTCCCATCAGAATTCGAGCAAGGTATAGGCTTTCGAAAGGCAATATACCGGCCATTCCCCCAAGCAATGCCGAATAGCTATACGATCGATATTGAGAATTGCATCAAGTGCAACAGATGCGTTGACGCATGCGGACGAGACGCTATCGACCATGATATGAAAGATGAGCGATTGCACATCAACGCCGGAGCCATCATCATTGCAACTGGCTATGATTTGTTTGATGTATCCAGATATCCACGACTTGGATATGGCAAATATCAGGACGTAATTCATGCACTCGAATACGAACGACTCATCAATGCTTCCGGTCCTACGAAAGGGCACTTGATTAGATTAAGTGATGGAGCTGTTCCGAAAAGCATTGGTTTCATTCAATGCGTCGGTGCAAGAGACATTAACAAAGGAGTACCCCACTGCTCTCGAATATGCTGCATGTATGGGATTAAGAATGCCGTGATGGCGAAAGAGCATCATCCCGATATTGATGTCACTGTCTATTACCTTGATATTCGTGCCTTCGGGAAGGGATTCGAAGAGTTCTATGAAATGGCCAAAACCAGATTCGGTGTGAATTTCATGAGAGGCAGGGTTGGGGAGGTTTATGAAGACAGCGACAGTGACAGCTTGTTGGTCAGGGTAGAAGATACAACAACAGGACAAATGCTTGAGAGGAAGCACGATCTCATTGTCTTGAGTCCCGGAGTTGAACCTACTTCAGGCCTCAAAAAGGTAGCAAAGACTCTGAACATGGATTTGGACGATACAGGATACATCGGAGTTCCGGATACTCTTACAAAACCGGTGGATACCAAGATTTCAGGAATCTTCGTATGTGGTTGTGCTGAAGGTCCAAAGGATATTCCTGACTCCGTGGCATCTGGAAGTGCTGCTGCGATGCAGGCAACGATTGCACTTTCTAAGAAGGTGGCATGAAAATGGCTACGACTGAAAAACCAAGAATAGGCGTGTTTGTTTGCCATTGTGGACACAACATAGCTGGCGTAGTTGACGTAGAAGAAGTTGCGAAAAACGCTGGCAATCTTCCCAATGTGATTTACTCCACTCATGAGATGTTCATGTGTTCAGATGCAGGCCAGAGATTGATTAAAGACATGATTGATGAACACGACCTCAATCGGATTGTTGTCGCTAGTTGTTCACCTCGAATGCATGAGACAACTTTCAGAAGAGTAATTGAGGAAGCAGACCTGAATAGATATCTCTTCGAACAGGTCAATCTCAGAGAGCATGTTTCTTGGTGTCACATGAATCAGCCACAAAAGGCCACACAGAAGGCGAAAGACCTTGTCAGAATGTCTGTAGCCCGCGCGGCGAAGCTCGAGAGTCTACCGATAAAGACAGTTGATGTTACCCCTCAGACTTTGGTCTTGGGTGGGGGTATTGCAGGACTGAGAGCTGCACTCGACATAGCTGACAGAGGTTTCAAGGTCGTACTCGTCGAGAGAAATGAGCAGCTCGGCGGCCATGTTGCTGAGTGGTCGACGCTGTTTCCGACAATGGAAGAAGCGTCCGATGTCATAAATCCAATGGTGAAGCGCACAAAGGAAAACCCGAATATAATTGTCTTCACCAATTCGGAAGTCGTTGAGTTTGAAGGGTATGTTGGCAACTTCGAGGCCAAAATCCGAAACAATGCTAATGGGTCCGAAGACACGCTAGAAGTAGGTGCAGCTATTGTTGCGACAGGTTTCGATTCGTTTGAGCCTCATGGTTACTATGGTTACGGTAAGAGTCCTGATATTCTGACTCTTGCTGACCTTGAAAGGCTCAAAGCGAAGGGCGAGCTAAAGCAGCCAAGCACCGGCAAACCAATCAAGAATGTGGCCTTCATAGGATGCGTTGGTTCTCGAGAACCTGGCAAAGAAGGACATGAACATTGCTCACGATATTGTTGTACTGCAGTTGCGAAATCTGCCAGTGAAATGAAGGACATAGTAGACGAGGTTGTAATTCTATACCGGGATGTACGCACATATGGGAAGAATCACGAGGAGATTCACAGGCAGGCTCGAAGTAAGCATGTTATATTCAGCAAGTTTCCCACAGATGAGAATCCGGATGTTGAGGCTAAAGATGGGAACGTTATGCTGAACTGGACGGATGTTCTTTCAGACGAGAAACTCCACTTTGAACCTGATATTCTCGTTCTGGCTTCAGCAATGCTACCACCTGAAGGCATAGGAGAAGTAGCCAATAGATTCAGCTTAACACGAGCCCCTGATGGTTTCTTCAATCCGGAGCACATCAAACTAGCACCATTGACAACGCACACTGCTGGAGTAATGATTGCAGGAGCAGCTCAAGCCCCAAAGAACGCTTCTGAGGCTGTTGTGGATGCTAGCGGCGCGGCGGCAAAAGCAACAGGTCTAATGGCAAGGAAAAGGGTAGAAATCGAATCGACTGTAGCACATGTTCTCACCGATTTATGTTCTTCCTGTCACACCTGTGTATCAACATGTCCGTATGGGGCGATTTCTATGGACGAAACCGAAGATCCCCCAATAGCCAGTGTCACCGAAGCCAAATGCCACGGTTGCGGTACCTGTGCAGCGGCTTGTCCAAGCAATGCTATAGTTATGAGGCACTCTACTGACGATCAGATTATGTCGATGGTAGAAGCCTACCTCTGTCCACCTGTTGGTGGCAAAGGAGGTGTTACACAATGACAACTGCGAAGGCAAAACCGGTTGATAGAGAAGACCAGTGGGAACCTCGAATTGTGGCATTCTGCTGCAATTGGTGTTCGTACGCTGGTGCTGACCTCGCGGGTACAAGTCGTATCCAGTATCCACCGAATGCTAGAATCATTAGAGTGAACTGTACTGGCAGGATCGATGTGGAATTCATTCTCGCGGCGCTAGATATGGGCGCTGACGGAGTTCTGGTATCTGGTTGCCATCCTGGCGATTGTCATTATACGAGTGGCAACCTAAAACTCAGGGCCCGATGGGCGCTGATGAAGAAAGCCATTGAGCAAGCAGGCGTTGATTCAGGAAGAATTAGACTCCAATGGGCCAGCGCTTCGGAGGCTCAGAAATTTGCAGACGGAGTGACTACTTTGACCGAGCAGGTCCGCGAGTTAGGACCTATTGAGAGGCAATGGCAATGAGCGAATTTTCGAAGATGTTCAAACAAAAAAGAGGAGTCATACGCAAGCAGCGTAGGGCCATCGAAGACGTATTAGCGAACGGTCCTTCATTGGTTTCAGAAATCGCAGCAGAGACCGATTTAGAGAAATCTCAAGTGGTATGGAATCTTGTTGGAATGCTTAGATGGGGCGACATTGAGATTGTAGATGACAATGGTGAAGAATTGATTTATGGACTGAAGGAGAACTGAACATGACGGAAAAGGTATCAGTTGCACTTGGACAGGGCAGTTCTTGCTGGGGATGTTTCCAGAGCCTTGTGGATATTCACATGCATTTGGCCGATGTCCTTCCGCAGCTAGATATCAAATTCTGGGCGGCTGTAGCCGACTTCAAACATGAGCATCTTGAAGCGTATCCTGATGGCTCAATTGATATCGGTCTGTATGAGGGAATGGCTCGTACTGAAGAAGACGTTCATCTCTTGAAGGTCATGAGGGATAAGTGCAAGACCCTCATTTCCTTTGGCTCTTGCAGTACGTTCGGAGGCATTCCTGGAATGGCGAATTTTTCGGACGTAGAAGAATGCTATGACGTCAAATTCAGGAACAACAAGACGGTAAAGAACGGTGAAGTACCCACAGAGAATCTTCCTCCAATAACTGACGTTGTGAAACCCAACAAGGATTATGTTGATTTTGACATCTATCTACCTGGCTGTCCACCAACTTCTGATTTGATTCTGAAGGCGTTGACTGCTCTCTTGAAAGGCGAGGATCTTGAATTGCCTCCCCATACTGTTTGCCACTACTGTGACCGGGAGAAGGAAGATACTCCCATTCCC
This sequence comes from Candidatus Thorarchaeota archaeon, assembly GCA_046482545.1. Taxonomy (GTDB): domain Archaea; phylum Asgardarchaeota; class Thorarchaeia; order Thorarchaeales; family Thorarchaeaceae; genus WJIL01. The sequence continues at coordinate 532 of JAWOEX010000028.1, read as the reverse complement.
GAAGTCCTACGACCATACCAAGGAAAGGCTGATCCTGATAGGTGCCTCCTGGAACAAGGATACATCTGCTTAGGTTCTGCTACCTGGGGCCTTTGTGAGGGACAATGTGTGAACAAAGGTGTTCCTTGCCGAGGATGCTTCGGACCACCGCCACCAATCCATGATGACCACGGAGCAGCAGGAATATCCATGCTTGGCAGCTATGCACCTATAGATCCGGATGATTTACTCGAGCAAGTGAAAGACCCACTCGGAACGTTCTGGCGATTTACGTATCCAGCCAGCCATTTAGGAAGTATGCGAATCAAGCGAGAGGAGGCTAAGGACAAATGACCGATGAACGCACTATTCGAATCGACCCTGTAACAAGGCTTGAAGGCCACGGGTCACTGACAATTAAACTTGGCCCGAACAATGAAGTCAAGGATGTTCAGTTCAACGTAAGTAGCACCCGTTTCTTTGAGAAGTTCCTTGAAGGACGTCCCATGGAAGAGGCTGTTCGGATTGCACCTCGCATATGCGGCATTTGTCC
>JAWOEX010000043.1:0-4279 GCA_046482545.1 Candidatus Thorarchaeota archaeon | reverse complement strand
TATGGAATCAAATCAGACAAGGTGCTGGAAATACCGCATCCATGTCGCAAGAATGTACAAATTCAGGACAGACAGAAGGCAGCTAAGAAGCTAGGATTGGAAGACAAGGAAATCGTGCTAGTATTTGGTTTCATTCGAGAAGGGAAGGGACTCGAACTGGCGATTCGGTCAATGGAACTTCTCCAAGAGTTGTCTCCGGATGCTCTTCTGCTTATTGCTGGTCGTCCAAAAGACAGAGAGGGAAAGAAGTACCTTCGAGAACTGAAGTCTCTCACACGCAAACTCAGACTTGAAGACTATGTTCACTTCGATACCCGCTTCATACCTGAGGAGGAAGTTCCTTTGTATTTCTCATCAGCCTCTGTTATCTTAGTCCCGTATACTGAGAGTGTAGGAGCAAGCGGACCCATCCACAATCATGCAGCCTATGGAACTCCCATTGTAGCAGCTGACGTTGGATATCACATGCGAGGGGCACTGGGCGGTTCCCTGGTTCTATTCGAAGCAGGAGATACCAGAGACCTTGCTCATACTGTCAACAAGGTTCTCTCAAACAAAGAGTTCGCAACTCATACAGGCAATAAGCACCAAAATTATGCAACAAAAGAGACATGGAGACGAGCAGCTTTCAGAACGCTGAGGAATTATGCCGAGTCCCTCAAACTTCAATAGGGTCGGGCATATTGTTTAGTTATTGAACAACCTTTAAGTCGGTGTTATTCCGGCTTGCTAGTTCACAGAGGAGACATGCCTATTGACGAAATATGAAGAACTCCTTGCGAAAATCCAGAATAAAGACGCAAAAGTTTGTGTCATAGGTATGGGATATATCGGTCTTCCCACAGCACTCTTTTACGCTAGAGCAGGGCTAGATGTTAAGGGAATAGACACCAACGAGGATCTGGTTACAGAGCTGGGAGAGGGGAAAATTCGCATGAAAGAAGAAGGGTTGGATGAGCTTGCGAGGGAGTACTTAGATTCAATTCCTGTAACAACTTCGTATGATTCAATATGTGATTCCGATGTCTACGTTCTGTGTCTACCAAGTCCCATAAACCAGGAAAACAGGGCTGTGTTGAAGTACCTCGAAGATACGGTCAGGAAACTTGGTCAACGGGTGCAGGAAAGGTGTCTGATAATCGTTGAAAGTACAATTCCCGTTGGTGCCACCGATAAGCTTGCTACCCTTTTTGCAGAAGAAAGCAAGATGATACTGGGCGAAGACTTCTGGTTTGTACATTGCCCTGAGCGAGTGTTGCCAGGTAAAGTTGTACAGGAAATGGATACAAACCACCGGCTCGCAGGTGGTGTTACCGATCTGTCAACTGCATTGGGCAAGGCTTTCCTCGAAACCGTCTTCGACCCTGAGTTGGTGCACCCAACAACGGCCTCGGTATCTGAGACAGCTAAACTTGCAGAGAACGCATACAGAGATGTTCAGATTGGATTCGTTAATGAATTGGCCAAGCTTTGTACAGAGATGTCCATCGATGTCACCGAAGTGATTAGATTGGCCAACCTACATCCGAGAATATCGATGCTCAAACCAGGTCTGGGAGTAGGGGGATATTGCCTTCCTAAAGATGGTTGGATTCTGGTGGATTCAGCCAGAGAGAATGATTACCAAGCAAAGATAATACCAGCGGCCAGGGAGGTCAACGAGAGCATGCCTGGTCACGTGTTTAGTAGAATTCAGGAGCTGGTGTTAGAGGATTCGACTGCAAAGCGTTTCATTGGGCTTCTCGGGCTCAGTTTCAAGCCTAATGTTTCTGATACGAGGAACAGCCCATCAGTCGATTTGCTGCGTCTCTTGACGTCTGCAGGAGACAAAGTCATCGTATACGATCCATACGTGGACAGAGACTTCGGGGGGCAGAAGGCCTGCAGTCTTGAAGATGTCGTTTCACAATGTGAAATAATCGTCTTGGCCGTTCCACATGATATTCTGATAGAAGAGCTGCAGTCGCAAGACTTGGCAGGAATAATACTAGTGGACCCGTGGCACAAAGTGCCTCATCTTAGTAGCAAGGTCGATAGGTATTTGGGCCTTACAGCCTGATTCCAACAAATCGAATCTCCCAAGAATTATGTGGAAGCTTGGTTGAACCTCGCCATTGCCTAGTCTATTATTCGTTTTTCTTTTTCTTTGAATGCATACTCATGGAGAAGATAAACTGCCAGTACGTTGGGTATTAGAAGCAGAGGAATGAGCACGAATGACAGCTGGTGTATTCGATGATATTTCGTCAGGTACACGGTATCTATGCTGACCATAATATTCTCGGTCATCAACGGATATACGATTAACCATATTTCATCTATTCTCACCGGGAAAGTGACATTGCGCAATCGAAACAAGGAGCGCCTCCAGAGAACAGAGGTCAGATTCGTGGGTGAATAGTTCCGCGGAAATAGAGTTCCATTGACTGCCTTTCCTTCTGCATCATATCCCGTGAAATTGACAGCAACATCAGCATACCTTTCGAAAGTCGGATCCCAATTTACCGATACTCTTGTGACAAACTCGTCTTGGGGATTAACATATACATTCACACTACGCCTCCAAACAACCCTTGCTTCTTTCAATCGGGATTGGTTTTCTATAGTAGAGGCATCCACACTGAATGACCCCCAGCCATCCTCGCTGTATGTAGACACACTCAGATTACTATGGAGGAAAGTCTCGTTGACTATTATGTTGGAGTCCCACGATTCAACAGAATCAAATTCATCTCCCCAAATTCGATCTTCCTGAAAGCCCAGTGAAGCAAAGTTATCATGGGTATAGCTTGGATAAATCACTAGCAGGCAGACTACGGTTGCCAGTACTATTTTCCGATCCCTCAGAAAAACAAGCGGCGGAATGCACCATAACAGATACCAACCATAGAACACATCGATGAAGAGTGTAGCCAGAATCAACACAGTGGTCGAAATCAGGACAACAACCTGTTTGATACTCAATTCCCTTTGTGCCTCGTTCCGCCATCTTTTCCATGCAGTCCCTATGATCAATGACGCTCCGATAACCGTGAGTATACCTCTTACAATCCCTATGTCAGCAGGATAACGCCAGAAGACCATGAGCGAAGCTGTTGTTAGGGGATAGACCGCTGCAATCACTGCCATCAATAAGAAGACAAACCCGAGCAAAATTGTCGCTGTATCGTAAGTAAACGCCTTGGGGATACTGATTCTCTTGGACAGATATGTCACAAGCAGTGAGCAGATTACCAGTATCCCGATACCAACCAGAATTGTCAAACCTAACTCAAAGGTATTGGTTGCAGGTATAGCGTCGAAGAGCGAACCTAGAAACCCACTATGAGCACTACCGGGAACCGAAGTGCCTGGAAAGATTATATCTCCGCGCAGCCAGACTGGGATGGCAAAAGGAACGAATGTCAAGATGCCAATTACTATCGCACTCACAATCAGTTCCAGTCTTTCGCGCCAGCTTTTCAGTAGGGGTAGCAGTACAGGAAGAATGAAAACGGCATAGATTTTCGTTGCTACACTTAGGCCCAGCAGAGCCCCTCCTTCTTTCGCCCGAGCATCCATTACCAGAATGATTGCTAGAAGGAGGAAAAGATTCGAAATTGGCTCGAAATGGCCATTCACACCAGATTCGATTACTGAAAGAGGAAAGAGGGCATAGGCAAGGGGGACAACATCAAGTGGCGATTTCTGTGACTTACGAGTGACGAATTTCCAAAGCACCCCCACAATCAGAATATCAAACAGACTAGCAAGCAATCTAAAAGCATCTACAGAAGGATATAGCAAAGAGATGGGATATATGAAATAGGCAAAAACTGGGGGATAAGGAAAGTAGAAGTCTGCATAGGGCATCTTCCCCTGCATCATGAATTTCCCAAAGTCCAGATACCATTGGGGATCCAAAGATATGCTGATATCTGAGACTAGAAATGCGAGCCTGAATGCTGCAGCAATGCCCAGAATAAAGATGAGATACTGATAGGGTTGGAGACCGAGCCTTAAGCGAATACTTCGGTCACTGGATTTAGACACAACAACTGCAAGAAAGACAATGTAAGCAGCAATCCAGAAGTAAACAGCTATGAAGAAAGGGTACATGCTATTGCCAATCAATCGCAGAATCAGAACTGATAGAAAATGCACTGAGATGATGATAGAAAACAACCACCCGAAAGAAATACCATGGCTGTTATCGTTATCAGCTGCTTTGGCTGTATCTTCTTGATTTCCGTTCTCCACTGCGTTCCACCTAGGCTATTCAACAAAGACTACGGGCTTT
>JAWOEX010000042.1:0-47261 GCA_046482545.1 Candidatus Thorarchaeota archaeon | reverse complement strand
AAGATTTTGGGCGTAGGAGCTGCGTTCACCACAGCCATTACTTCATCTGCTTGAGTCGTGCGGTCCTCATAAGAGAGCCCAAGGTGTACGACGAACACAGTGAGTTCTACCGAACCAATTCGAACGATAGTCTCAATCATGACACGGGGGAGTTCCTCATGACTCAGCACATGATAGCTCGCATTGATTATGGGGTATTTCGAGAGAAGTGCCGCACCGTAGATATGTTCACTCGTTGGTGGACCATAGTAGCTATGCATCCCAAGCTCACTAGAGAGCCAAAGAATCGTGTCTATGTTCATTGAGCTGAGTCTTCCTGTGTCACATTCCTGCAGTCCTACCAAGTCTGCATCAGAATCGCGAATGGTATTTCTGACGTGTTCAAGATTGACTAGTCCATCAGGGGTGTATCCCTGATATGTGTTATAGGTCATGACTGTGATAGTGTCAGTTGTGGACGGAGTGGTTGCTGGATACAGCGAGATGATGAGGCCAGATGCAGACCCGATGAGAACTACCAATGACATAACAGCGACCAGTCTGAAAAGTGAATCTGTCTTCATTCGAACACCTCCATACTACCTGCTGATATAACGAGAGCGGGTGCTACAGCAAGGACAAAACCGATGAGTATTAGATATGGTGTGAGCCCTTCAAGAGTTGTTAGAATTTGGCCTGCAGCCACGGTTAAAACAGAGAACAACAATAGAAACAATAGCAACAGCATCCCTGCAAAATGGAATATGACATAGTCCGAGAGATGGGCATTGTGAGAACTGAGGAACATCCATAGTATTCGTAGATTCAACATGAATGCAAAGATTGTCACGCCGGCCAAGACGGCTGTGAAGGGTGATAATAGATAAGCCAAATCAATAGCTACTACGAGTGTTACTAGATTCAGGGGGATGATGATTTTCTTTTGCATTAGAAGGTTCCTTCCGGTTGTACTGGTTGCAATCAATACGTAGCCAATGAGTCCACCAAAAACTGAGATTGAAGCAACTTCATAGTAGCTGTTAGTCCACCTGGAAAGCACATTGGGATATGCTAGAAATGTGAGAACGGCAAACATCACGCCTCCAAATCCGAGACCTGCAAAAGTTATCTTCATTCTTGATGCTGTCCGAGTCATTTGTGCGGATGCTGAAGGAGTTTCCTTGGATGCTGAGCAGCTCGCATAGATGAGTATGAATGTAACAATACAAAGAACTGGAGCAACCAAAATGCCAAGTGGTCCTGTGGTGAGATCCCAGGTGACTCCAATGTTCCTAAACGTGAGATCTGCTGCAATCCCTAGGCTGATTCCTATGCTGAGTAGTAATGTATCAGAAGGTAATGATTCCTGCTTGTCCTTTGACCGCATGGATACTGCAACTGTAAGATACATGCCGTAGAACGCAACAGTCATGCCTGCGACCAACAAATACGCTGCCAGAGCTGTCTGCACAAAGGGCATGATAAAGCGGAAGGCTGCAACACCGGTAGCAGTCAAAATCAGCAGAGTCTCATTTTGTATGTTCCGTACCAATAAGATTGCAGCCGGAGACAGGAGTAAGAACACCAAGAGAATAGAGGGACCCAATGACATCTCGCTGAGGTTTTGGAAGTAGACTTGTCCAATGTACACCCTGAAAGCCTGCAAAAAGAGCAGTGTGGTCATCAATGGAAGCAGAAAGAAACGAAAGAGGCCGCCGGATTCTTCATTCATAGACCCAGCCAGTGTTCTTGCAGATGTAGGTTGTACAGTAGTGCTGTTCATGTCAATACCGCCAACTGTCGAGTGCAGACTCGCCAAAAAGCCTTGTGGAAGTTCACAATCAGAAGTGAAATATCAATGAAAGCAAGAATCTGTGATATGCCAATTGGGTTCCTTCATTTGAAATCGGTACGCCGCTCATTGACCTCAGAGGAACTGCGGTTGTTGCAGTTTTGGGTTCAAGTGCAGGAGCAAATGTTGCCGCACCAGCGTTCAAGCAAAGACTCAGAGTGGCGATTGTTGATAATGGCAGGTTTGACGACACATGTTTGAACAGAGGCTGCATTCCAACCAAGATTCTAATATATGTCGCAGATACAATCATCGAAGTTGAAGACTCCAGTAGACGCAATCTGCAACCAGAAATGAAGGATGTAGACTTCAAAGGTCTCATGGAGAGAATGAGAGGAGAAACTTGGCATGATGTGGACCAAATTGCAGAGTGTCATTACCGTTGATATCTATAATTCCTATAATGTCACAGAGATCTTGTTTATGATTATACCATAAGAGTCGCTAGGTGAAAAGATTCGAGGAAAATATATGATTCTGCATCTGGAGCTCAATTGCTCATATCTCCAGTGGAAGTTCTTCAAAAAGTCAGATTTCTAACTAACAAGGCCATTTTGGAGCTTGTTTGAAATCCCAAGTCCACAATAACAGGGGGATGAATGTATTGCAGCAGAATGCGGCCATTTTCTTTCAGCTGTAGGAAGTCGTGTAACTATACGTGGAAGAAATCAACTGAAAAATCAAATCCGTTTGCGGCCGTCTATTAGATGGCTATCTACATTCCATACAGAACTGAACAGCATATCCTTACGATACTTCGTCAAAATAAAGACCAGCACACTATTCTTTGTCGGGCTTCATTCTGGAGTTCATATAATCATTATTGTATATGGATATTTTTAATTTATAAACTATATTGTCATTTGATAAATAACTAAAGGATACACTTATATAAAGACTGGGTTGGGTGCTACAATGTGCAACTATATGGCCAAAAAAGCGACAATAATACTATGCGTAATTGTACTCTCTGTAATTCTTACATCAGGACCAATTGCTGGAACGAATCATCCACTAAACACTGGAGATAATGGCGAAGAGCCAACAGCAATGAAAATGCTCACAACGTCGTACATCTCCCATGACCCAATCGAGATAACCGGTGATGGCGACTTCGAGACTCAGGGCTGGCCTGGGAGTGGAGGAGAGGGTGACCCTTACCTGATAGAAGATTTGAACATCACCTCAATAGATGTAAGTATCAATATCACAAACACTAGCGTGCATTTTGAAATCAGGAATTGCTTGATCAGCTCTCCTGAAGCATCATCTAATGAGGGAATTGTGCTAAATAACGTGACTCATGGCAGAATATTTGATTCAACCATTGAATGGCATTCTGAAGGAATCGTTGTGGAGGATTCGAATAACTGCATCCTAACAAACAATACTTTCGTCAATAATAATGTGAGAGGAGTGTCAATCTCTAACTCCCCATATTGTACTCTGACAGAAAACGTAATCACTGGGAGTCCTAGCTCTTCTGAATACTACATATATTATTCCCCATACTCCACTCTGACAAACAATACCGTCAGCGGTAGCTCCAATGACCCCGGATTTCGTCTCTCGTATTCAGAACATTCCATTCTGACAGACAACACTGCATTCTATAATAATTGGGGGTTCTACATTGACAACTCAGAAAACGTTACACTGACGAATAACAATGCCACGTTCAATTACGCCGATGGCTTTAGACTTCTGCAATCTCCAGAGAGCAACCTAACGAATAATGTCGCTATCAGCAATTTCAATTATGGGTTTTATATCGGTGATTCGACTCATTGTGATATGAAGAACAATCTAGCTGATGGCCAGAGGTCCTATTCAAATGCATATTCCGGGTTTTATCTCGAGAGGTCAGGGAAGTGCATCCTTGAAGGCAATAATGCCACCAATAACAAGCATGGCTTTTACCTCGGGGAATCTGATTCATGCACCCTGAAAACAAGTACTATCACCGGCAGTTTAATCTCTGGAATCTATCTCCATGAATCGAAAAGCTGCGATGTGAAGAAGAATATAATCATTCAAAGTGGTCTGGTTATAGAAGGAACGAGCCTGGAACAGTGGACCCATACAATAGAGAACGTCGAGGTCAATGGCAAACTCTTGAAGTACTACTATGGCCTCACGGATGATGATGTCGTTGCTCTGGATTACGGACAAGTGATTTTGGCTAACTGCAGCAATGTAACTATCAGAGATGGCGATTTCACTCATACTTCTATTGGAATACAAGTTGGTTTCTCCGAGAATTGTGTTCTCATAAACAACAAAGCCTCAAACAATTCGCTTCACGGCTTTCATCTGTATATGACTGATTGGTGTAAAATGGAAGAGAACACAGCACTGTATAACATAAAGCATGGTTTTGACATGTACTTTTCCAATAACTCTAAAACAAGTGCCAACACAGCCAGTGAGAATGGGCAAAACGGATTCCATTTCAGGAGCTCGGTTAAAACCACTCTATTTGGCAATACTGGCACGGGTAATTCGTACGATGGATTCTATGGATACCTCTCTGACAATCTACAACTGGGCGAGAACATTGCCACCAACAATGTACGGCATGGATTCAGCCTCATAAACTCAGCCGATTGTGTTGTGTCAAAGAACACTGCCGCCGGCAACTCTGAGCATGGATTCCGATTCGAGGGGATGACCGGGGCCAGCCTAACAGACAACACAATGATTGGTAACTCACTTGCTGGCGTATACCTCTATCACACAGGTGGGACTACCTTGACAGACAACAATCTTACCGGTAACGGTATAGTATTCGAAGCATTGAACCCCTCGCAATGCTTCCATGATATGTCGGGTAACATTGTTAACGACAAGCCCCTGGGCTATTTCGCAAATCTGACCTCCGGAACCATAGAGGGTTCCACTTATGGTCAGGTGATCTTGGCCAACTGCTCGGACGTGACAGTAGAAAATGGGGTCTTCAGCAATGCGTCGATTGGCATGACACTGCTATTCTCATCCGACTGTGAGCTGACGAACAATACATCTACCGATAATTCGTATCATGGGTTCTACAGCTATCGGTCAGATAGAGGTATTCTGACAGACAACACTGCCACAAGCAACCTCCAAGACGGGTTCATTCTCTGGCTTTCAAGCAATAGTACTCTAACGAATAACATAGCTACTGACAACTCAAAATATGGGTTCTTGATCTCAATGTCAGCCGACAGTATTCTGACGGATAACACCGCTATGGGCAATTCGTATAATGGATTCCGCATTCTGTCCTCGGATGATTGTGCTTTATCCAATAACACCGCCGTCAACAATTTGCAGACCGGGTTCTTCGTTAAGAATGCAGCCGGTTGTATCCTAGAAGGAAACACCGCTACTGGCAACTATCATGGATTCATGCTCACACAATTGAGTGGAAACAATCTTACAAGCAATATGGTCGCCAGTAACTCAGTCTATGGAATATACCTGTCTCAGTCCACGAATTCCATTCTGACCGACAATACCCTTGAGTATAATGGTGTAGTCATATACGGAACAAGTCCGTCTTACTGGTCCCACAGTATGTCAGGCAACACAGTTAATGGCAAACCCCTGGGGTACTTCGCAAACCTCACAAGCGGAATAATAGATGGAGATTCATACGGTCAAGTAATATTGGCTGCCTGTACAGGAGTTACTGTAAGAAATGGGCTCTTCACCAATGCATCAATTGGGATACAGTTGGGCCACTCTGATGGCTGCACTCTTACTGGCAATACAGCCAATAACAACTATTATGGTTTCTATCTATACAGCTCTGGTTCCAGCACCATCTCTGATAATACTGCCACTAGCAGTACGCAGCATGGTTTCTATCTATACAGCTCCGGTTCCAGCACCATCTCTGATAATACTGCCACTAGCAGTACGGAGCATGGTTTCTATTTATACAACTCTGGTTCCAGCACCATCTCTGATAATACTGCTACTAGCAATCTGAAGAAAGGATTTCATGTACAAAACTCAAACCAATACGACATGACAGGCAATACTGCCAGCAACAACTCGGAATCCGGTTTCTTTATCCAGTACTCGGATGAGGGATCCATGACAAACAACACTGCCAGCAGTAATTGTGAGTATGGAATCCATGTCAGCTCCGGGAGCACCGAGAATGCATTCTATCAGAATCAGATCTTCTATAATAACGAATCAAATGCATGGGATGATGGAGACCTCAACTCATGGGATGACAACGTGTCTTTGGGCAACTGCTGGGGCGACTATGACGGAACAGGTGTCTACTCCATTAACGGAACTGCTGAAAGCGTCGATAACTACCCATCCAAATGCATTCCTATGATAGACAGTCCTGATGATTTGCACTATGAGGCAGGTACCACAGGACACAATATCACGTGGACTCCAACCGACGAGTTGCCAGACCAGTACGAAGTGTACAGGAATGATTCGCTGATAGACAGTGGAGAGTGGAATGGATTACCTATCTCCCTTGGTGTTGATGGACTAGATGTGGGAACCTACAATTACACACTCGTGGTGTATGATACCTCCGGTAACTGGGTCAGTGATACGGTCTTTGTCACCGTCGTAGACACCACACCTCCAACAATTGATAGCCCAGAAGACATCGAGTATGAATTCGGAAGCACAGGACACAATATCACGTGGACTCCAACCGACGAGTTGCCAGACCAGTACGAAGTGTACAGGAATGGTTCGCTGATAGACAGTGGAGAGTGGAATGGATCACCTATCTCCCTTGGTGTTGATGGACTAGATGTGGGAACCTACAATTACACACTCGTGGTGTATGATACCTCCGGTAACTGGGTCAGTGATACGGTCTTTGTCACGGTAGTGGAATCCGTTACTACAACACCAACTGAGACCGAAACCACTACCACTACCTCACCGACCACAGAGCCAGACATACCGCCCGTACCGTTGGAGTTGGCATTGCTTGTGATTGCAACAGTGGGTGCTATTGTAGTTATTGTTGTAGTCGGGAGCCATCTGAGAAAGAGGTCATGATTGGGTTAGAGTATCAGGATAGGTTACACAAAGGCAAATAAAGAATCGAGGCCGCGCCTGCACTAGCACAAGGAGGGCGGCTTCTGATTCCCCAAGGCTTTGAATGCTTTTTCTGCAGGCGATTCTTAGTTATATGGTTTTCAATTGCAGTGAATCCTCTTTGCCAAAGTGATTATTTCAACAACTATCCTTGGGTTTTTCAAAATAGAAGCAACTACTTTGACAACTTGTGACTAGAGGGCCTACTGCACACCACTTCTTTCATTTGTTCTTTGGAGAGTAATTCATCTGCATGGGGATTAGATTTAGCCTTCTAGAAATGTTTCATTTTTTTTTGCGATAGCATTCTTTTGAGGAAGATAGCTTAATCGTCTCTCTAATTCAGGCAACGCTATAAGGAATGAAGATGGTACTACGGTTGGATGTGTCCCATTGTTGTTTGGGCTAGATCAAAACCAGTCCAGAAATGCCTTCTATGCCTGTTTAATCCTCATTATTCTTATGGCGCCGACTATTCCAGAAGGCCAGACCAATGTTTTTGATACAGCTGGAACGATATCATGTGCAAACCAAAGCGCACAGGCATCCGATTTCGGAGCGAGAATAAAATGGCCTCGAATAGGTTCACCTGCCATTCTTCTAAACGGTTCAGTTTTGCAGGCGGAAATCAGAGGCCCCTCTAACCTGACTGAATGGAATCTTACCCTGTATCGTCCATACATTCAGTACAATCTGTCAGTCACAGATTCAACATGGAATGACACAACTGGTTCTTGGGTAGTAAATGCAACTATACCTACCAACGCAGTGAAAGGGCTCTTCGACTTGGTTGTTAGAACGACTGATGGTACCCAAACGGTTGAACTGACCGAATTCAATGCGGTTCAAATTCGGTACAGCTATCCTGAAAATTTTACCATATTCCACATCACAGACCCACACATCAAATTGTCCTCCTCACCGAGGGATGATAGATTTCTCTCATCTCTATATCAAGCCAGTATGGCTGGAGCAGACATTGTGGTACTATCTGGTGACCTAGTTGAAACTGGCTACGAGGAGAGCTTCCAAAGGATAGTAAACTTCGTGAAGCAGAGTCAAGTTCCCGTTTTCGTAGGACCTGGAAACCACGACTTGGACTCTGATGGCAGTGGATTCAGCATTTATTCTTCATTCTTTGGGCCTGACTACTATACAGCCAAGCTTGGCCCCGATATCCTGCTAGTTATGGGAAACTCTCATCGAGGGGAGCTGAACAGTACCCAAATTCAATGGATTGAGCGAGACTTATCCCAAAGCGACGCGGAAACCAAGATACTCTGCATCCATCATCCTCTATACGATTTGAATGAACCCCCGAGTTACTACTTAGACGAAAACGAAGCTTCGGCACTCGTTGACATATGCGAGCAGAATGATGTTGATATGGTTCTTACGGGCCATCTGCACAATGACCGGGTAGACAGAGTCAATGGCACCCTGTGGGTTCTTACTACTGCGATTGGTGCCACGGTTTCAACTATTCCCTCGGAACCTGACCATCTCGCGCATGGTTTCAGAGTGATTGAATTCAAGGATTACAAGCCATTCTCCTGGAACTGGACACCCCAGAAAGACTGGTCGCGCCCCTGGGATGGACTAACCATGAAGCGCGCTCCCACGCTATTTCGGGAACCAGATGTTGGTGGTTATGTCGAACTCTGGAACGGTATGAACTATTCGCTAGAAAATCAGGTAGTCGATATCCTAGTACAACCGCCGTTGGAGGATCAGGAATACTTAGTTTCGGGAGCAACCTCAGTTGGGAGAATACCTGGTTCAGATGCCTATCTTCTGAGATTTGAATTAGACTTGCCATCCAATAGCAATGAGACTTTGAGGGTTTACCCGGATAACGCACAAGCACCTGTGCTAAACAATGTTACATACCCTGAGGAAGTGAGTGTTGGCGAAACCTATTCCATTATAGCTGAACTTCTGAACCCAATTAGCGGGATTGTCGAAACCTACCTGAACATCTCTTGTAGTGGGAAATCCCTAGGCCTTGTTAAAATGTCCACTTGTGGTGAGTCTAGGTTCTGCACTCAGCTGAAACATGATGAAGCGGGAGATATCGAGTTTCAAATCATCTCCAGAGATTATGCGGAGAACGAGCTAGTGAGCGAAGTCTATATTTTTAGTTGCACCGAGAGACCAAGGAATCCAGATGTGATTTTGCTTATCATCGGAGTTGCAGCAGGTGTTGTTCTTGCAGCTGTAGCTTGCTACTTTTACAAATTCTCTTCTGTCAAGAGGACGTAGGTGCAATTCTATCAAATGAATATCAACTATTTTATAGGTTCTAGGGACAATGGTGTACTGAATTATGCAGAAGTGAGATTCAGACAACTTTAGGATTCGGAGAACTATCTCATCCCTCAATCTATCAAGTCCCTATTCACTTATATTGGATGACGCAACCACGAAGATGAGGTATACAATTGTCGCTTGGAAACCTACTAGAGAGTGTCCAGAAAAACCTCAATGAAGGAAATATAGAGTACGCCCTGCTTGACCTCAAGTCAGCGAAAGGCATGGCACCCAATGATTGGCGTGTCGCTTACTATTATGGTCGCTGCTACCTACAGACGGGGGAACTAGATGAAGCAATAGAGAACCTGAAGAAGGCTCACGATGCTCAACCAATTCCAACGGTCAGCTATTTCTTGGCCAATGCCTATGTGAGAAACAAGAATTGGTCTGATGCAGCTGCCATTGCGGAAGGAGCATTATCCCAAGACGTGGACAACACGGTTACGGAAGCAGCACTGAACTATATTGCTTCAGGGGCTCATATGGAGCAAGGCAACCTAGACAAAGCCATTGCAGCTGCTGAAAACGCTGTTGAGCTTGTTCCGGATGATGAAGATTACAAGACTCATCTAGAAAGACTGCGAAAGGCAAAAGGCTGAGCTCGCCATACTCATCGTCATGGCCAATCTTGAAAAGATTGTATCCTTGTGAGCTTGAGTGTATATCGATTGGTCCAACTAGTCATGTTTCCATCGTGCTCAAGAGCCTCATTGACTTCTCAGTCAAACAATGAGTACCATATCATCGGGAACTATATAACGCGTCTTCTCCACCTAGGACATGAGAATACCACGGAGGTTATGGAGTGGAAATCGATCCTGGAATTGGACCAGAGCCGTCAGCACCTGATGAACCAGATTTTTCAGTTAGCTGGACAGGCATGGTCTCGAGAACATTTGCTTTATGGAAACGAAGAATAGCTGGCTACCTTACAATTATGGGTGTTACCAGCCTTGTTGTGTACGCGTTATATGCGGCTGTCATCATACTTCGATTTGGATTTGACTCGCTCAGTATTCTGCCAAGTATTGGGACAAGTCCTTTCGATGTAATCATTAGCCTCTTCACATTGACATCGGTAATGCCAACCCTCTTTGTGGCCCTGATTCTGATGACTTTCGTAAGCATGGTGATATATGCAGTTGCAGGAGGTGCAGCTATCAGCCTCGCGTTCGATGACTACGGAAATCCCGGCACAGGAGATGTAAACAGTTCGATCTCCTATTCGGTCAACCGAATGTGGACGCTAATAGGTGTACAAATAGTGGTTGGTGCTATCATTCTAGTCCTGCAGATACCAACTTTGGCGTTCAATGTTTTATTTCTAACCGGTGATTTATCTGCAATTGCTTCATTGAGTATATTATCGTTGGTTGGTACATTAATTGGTATATATGTTGGAGTTCGCTTGACACCAGTTTCTGCCGTTGTTATAGCTGAGGAAGATAAGGGCACGATTGATGCTGTGAAAAGAGCATGGAGTATGACCAGCGGAAACTTTTGGCATATCCTTGGAGGTCAATTCCTTCTAGGCCTTGTTATAGGCATCATTACCCTTGTTGTTCAGATGCTCTTCACTCTACTTGCAATTGGTGTGTATCCTTCAATAATGACAATTATACTGCCAACCATCTTTGTAGGCATTCTGTTCAGCTCTCTCGACTACATCTTCCAAACGGTAATCTATCGTGACCTCGAATCGCGAGCTAGGGCCGAAGGAGAAGACTGGTGGTAATTTAGAACCGGGGGTACTGAATACCCCCGTCCTAGTCCTTTATGTGTTGGCTTTCTTATCTAGTTCGTATTGTTGAGCAGCAAACACGCACCACTGCACCGGATATCTCATGGCTTGTTTACCAAGTTGCCATTCTGATAGACACATAAGGGTAAAAATAGTTGAACGCATATCTGAAACTGATAGAAGGAGCTGACATTCAGTTATGCCACGAGACGAAGGCTCTGAACACCCGATTTACCTGGATTATAATGCAACAACTCCCATTGCTGCTGAGGTTGGAGAGGCAATGGTGCCATACATCTTCGAGCATTTTGGAAATCCATCTAGTAGCCATCCTTACGGAGCTAAAGCTAAGCTGGCCGTTGAATCTGCTCGGAAACAGGTTGCGGACCTTTTAGAGTGCAAGACCGAAGAGATTGTCTTCACAAGCGGCGGTACCGAGAGTAACAACTACGCAATCAAAGGAGCGGCTCTAGAGCACAAGGACAAAGGGAACCACATCATAACATCAGCAATAGAGCATCCTGCTGTTCTCGAAGTGTGCGATTGGCTCGAAACGCAGGGTTTTACCATTTCAGTTCTCCCAGTCGATGAGTATGGCCGAGTAGACCCGGAAGACCTCAGAGAAACCATTACTCTAGGCACTATACTTGTTACAGTTATGCACGCGAATAATGAAGTTGGGACGATACAACCAATCGCTGAGCTTGCTGAAATCGCCCATGAACACGGGGCACTCATGCATACTGACGCTGCACAATCGATTGGGAAGATACCTGTAAGTGTCGATGACCTTGGTGTGGACTTGCTTTCACTCGCAGGACACAAGTTGTACGCTCCAAAAGGGATTGGCGCACTTTACATTCGCACTGGAACCACGCTGGAGAAGATATTGCACGGGGCTGATCATGAAATGGATCGACGCCCTGGCACTGAAAATGTACTTGAGATAGTCGGGCTTGGGAAGGCCTGTGAGATCGCACAGCGTGACTTAGAGAAGAATATGCAACATTTCGAGAGGATGCGTGATATGCTTCATGATGGTTTGCTTGACGAACTACGTGGAGAAAGGTTCAGACTGAATGGCCATCCAGAACTGCGATTGCCAAATACACTAAGTCTTAGTTTCCGTGGCATAGAGGCTAATACTCTACTCTCCGAGATTCAGGATGAAATTGCAGCTTCGGCCGGAGCAGCATGTCATGCTGAAGATATCGATGTGTCTGCGGTTCTAGAAGCCATGGGGGTTCCTGTTGACTGGGCCATGGGCACTATTCGCTTTTCGGTTGGAAGAGGGACCACTGCGAAGGAAATAGAGAAAGTAGTAGATGTTGTATCATCAACAGTGAAACGTTTACAGCCAGCACCCGGTGCCGTTTCTCTACGTGAATCAGAACAAAAAGAGACATACAAACTGACTCGCTATACTCATGGCCTCGGTTGCGCCTGTAAGTTACGTCCACAGGCACTTGAGGAAGTACTAAGAACGCTGCCTGTTCCTACAGATCCCAATATCTTGGTTGGAATTGAGACTTCAGATGACGCCGCCGTCTATCGTGTAAATGATGAGATGGCAATTGTTCAGACGGTTGATTTCTTCACACCGATTGTAGATGAGCCATACTGGTTTGGTGCAATCTCGGCCGCAAATTCGTTGAGTGATATCTATGCAATGGGTGCAAGACCCATACTAGGCGTGAACATTGTAGGTTTTCCCTCCAGCAGATTACCTCTATCGGTACTGGAAGAGATACTGGCAGGTGCACAGGACAAAGCCGCTGAGGCAGGAATCAGCATAATTGGAGGACATACTGTTGAAGATACCGAGCCGAAATACGGTCTGGCAGTTACTGGAGTTGTTCACCCTGATGAGGTGGTGCGCAATAGCACTGCCAAGCCAGGCGATGTTCTCGTTCTCACTAAGCCTATTGGACTTGGCATAATATCGACGGCAGTTAAGCGGGGGCTCGCAGATGAAGAAACTACTACAATAGCTAGAGACCTGATGGCATCCCTCAATCAGGGAGCGGCCGAGGCCATGATGGAAGTCGGAGTTAGCGCGTGTACTGACATCACCGGTTTCGGATTACTGGGGCACCTGAGGGAAATGACTGCAGGTAGTGGTGTTGATGTCTCAATTTCGGCAAGTGCAGTACCTATACTAGAAACCGCACGACAACTTGCTGGAGCTGGTGTCATACCCGGGGGCACTAAGAACAATCTCAGTCATGTAAGGCCTCACCTCGATATTGAAGAAGGCATAACTCAGATTGATCTGTTGTTGTTAGCTGATGCCCAAACATCTGGTGGCCTATTGATTAGCCTACCTGAAGACCGACTACCTGATTTGATGAAACAATTGGCCCGACGAGGGATCGACAACGCTGTCAAGATAGGCCATGTCATCGATTCAGGTTCTGGCAGAATTGAAATAGTCAGCTAACTCGCTCTAAGACTATCATGACAGAAAATGTTGAAATTTGATTGATTAATCTTGAAGTGAATCGGCAGACAGACCCTGTTTTTAGCTGAAATGCTTGTTTACCTCGTCCACGAGTACTTCCTTCGGAACGAAGGGAGCAGCTATCTTTTCAAGCGTTTCTTCTTCCATTGTGCCCTCTGCGATTACTTGGCGCCCGGCTTCTTCGGCTGCTTCGTACACCATGCTCACATCGATTCCCGCTTTCTGAATGAGTGGAAGTGCCCAAGAATACGGACGCAAAACAGCTCCGACATACTCAGAGTTCATGTTCTTGCATAGGGCCTTTACATGTGCTATGAGTGGATCAAAATTGTCAAGCTCTGTGAACCCACATACCGAAAGCAATACTAGCTTGCTCCCTTCTTCTCCTTCCCGCAGCGGGTGTCTGCAATGTCCATCCCGCAATATCCATTTACCAGTAACTAGAGGAATGCTTCGGTCCAGCACTGTCTTCAAGGGACCCGTCATGCCATCTACATAAATGGGGGTAGCGAGTACTTGGATATCTGCATTCTGCATCTTTGGAAGGAGTTCGGTCATATCATCATCGTGGACGCATTCACCTGATTCTGAGCCCCAACATGAAAAACAGCCCAAACAAGGTTTGATATTTAAATCATTAACGAAAACGATTTCTACGTCAGCGCCTGCCGCTTTCATCCCTTTAATGAAAGGATTGAGGATATTTCCCGTTCCCTGTTCATTCTTATGAGGACTACTATTGAGAACCAAGACGTTCATTTTACTCTCCTGATTAGACAAGGTGCTTACAAATGAGTCTTTCGAGACAAATTCAAATTACCAAAACCTTCATTGAATCTGAGGGACTGCTCCATCTTCATAGGTGTTGCATATCTTAATCTAATGGTGACAGTGTCTTTTGATGAGTTCAAGTTCACCGTAGTCTCATAATGGGGCCAGCATTTTTTTCTCCATTTACAACGCTAGGGGCTCTAGGTTTCTCACAGCATTTCTGACTATTTCAGGTAGAGCTGGATGAATGTAGATGGGTTGTAGAAGGTGTTCATAGTGCCTGTCGCTTGTGTACATGGCTTGGGTGATTGGTTGAATCAATATGGGAGCAAATGGGCCGATTATGCTCCCACCCAATATCGCCTCAGATTCTGCATCTACAATTACTCTACAGAATCCTTTTGGTTTCCCCATGGCGTCACCCTTGGCAACATCTGTGTATTCTGCCCTACCAACTAGAAGACTTGAACTCGTCTCCTTAGCTTCAGAAAGTGTCTTCCCAACTGTTGCTATTTGAGGATACGAAAAGACAGCATATGGAATGGCGGTATAGTCTATCGAACGGAGAGATTGATCTCCCGATTGAGAAGCTTGCATGTTGTGCCATACGATTTCAGCTTCTCTATCAGCTACGTGTTTGAACATTGGCAACCCAGTTGCATCTCCAAGTGCCCAGATTCCCTCAACAGAGGTCTGCAGGTACTCATCAGTTTTGATGAAACCATGTTGGTCGAGTTCCACGCCTGTCTTCTCTGGTTTACATATATCCGAATTTGGTCTTCTTCCAGTGGCCACTAACAACGTATCCGAAGGCACCTCCACCTCCTCACCAGAGTCACGATTCTTCGCAATTGCCATCTTGTGGTTTCGGCCGTGTTCGACTCGTGTAACCTCGTGATTCGTGAGGATTGTCATTCTCTTTGAGAGCTCCCGTCGTAACAACTCAGATACATCTGTATCCTCATGTTTCACCAGAAACGGGTTCCTTCCGACAATTGTAACCTCTGTCCCCATCGCGCTGAAGAAATGACCAAACTCAGCCGCAACATACCCGCCCCCTATAATCGTCATCTGTTCCGGTTGTTTTGTCAATTCAAAAATGGTTCGAGTTGTCAGATAATCAACCTCATCGATTCCTTGGATTGGTGGTATTAATGGCCGTGCGCCTGTAGCTATCACAATGCAATTGGCTGTCAATTCTTCATTGTCAACTTCTACTACGTAATCATCCACAAAGACCCCAGTTTCCCTGTACCAATGATAGGAATCAGCCTCCTCTATGACTTTGGCTTTGTAATTTGTCGCATGACGCCTTCTCGCCCGAACTCGTTCCATCAATTCCGAGAAATTTGGAGAACCGAGTTTCAAATTGAGATTGACATTTGATGACATTAACGCCTCGTGTTGAATATCGGCCGGGTAAATCATCATTTTGCTGGGAACGCAACCCCGGTTTAAGCAGGTACCGCCGATTGGACCATGTTCAACAAGAGCTGTTCTCCATCCATTTTCATAGGCCCAGAATGCAATCTTGTTCGCAGAACCGCCACCAACGACAAGAACATCGTATTCCTTCATACTCAATCAAAATCATTCTTAGTAAATAAACACATGGTGCTATCTTTTCAAGACATCAATAGCATCTTCTGATTGAATCTCATAGAAATTCCGTTAGGAATGGTGTATGGGTCGAGACGACTCAATGGATTAAATGAAGCGGATTAGCAGGAGGGGTACGATTCAGAGATTTTTTGAATGAGTTATACCGGTTTATCAGAGTGATACATGGCCTTTGTTTGTGATTTTTAGGATTCGTGCATTTGAACAGCAAATTGACAAGGCAGTTGGTCTTCTCATAACATCTGCGCCACCGTTTTCCACAGATCTCCAACCTAGTCAAGAAATATAAGGCAACTGAAAATATTGGGTTTATGGCACCAATGCCCCGAAGAGACCATGAAAGCTCTGGAGTGAGTTTCAAAGAACAGTTGGATCTATCTAAAGAGGAGCTGAAGCACAGCTGGGCGAGATACAGAGCACTTTTCACAAGTATCAGAGATGCAATACTGGTAGCGGATACGGATAGACGAATAATAAATTGCAATCCCGCGTTTACTGATCTCTTCGGATATCAGCTTGAAGAGATTATGGGAAAGAAAACGAAGTTTGTGTATGGTAATGAAGAAGACTTTCATGTTTTGGGAAAGAAACTAAAAGAACACATGGGTGACCGACATTTTTTCATACAGATTACTTACCAAAAGAAATCTGGTGAAGTTTTCGAAGGAGAGACTAATGTTTTCTACCTTAGAGACACCGAGGGGAACGTCGAGGGTTTTATTGGTCTCATTCGAGATATAAGTAAAGAGTTGGAACTACAAGAAAGGCAGCAGTTCTTGCAGTCGCTACTGAAACATGATCTGGCGAATGTGCTGATGATTATCCATCAATACCATGAGTTACTTGATTCCATTGACTTACCTGAGAAAGCTGATATATATTTGCAGAGAGCAAGAGATACCTCGGAAGAGGGAATCGATTTGATTAATAGAGTAAGTGCTCTCCAAAATGCTGATGTCAGCCAGAGAGAAGCAAATGCTGTTCCCCTAAGTTTGCTCGAAAATGTGATACAGGAAAGGATTGAATCGAGGCAGGGTAAGGCACGCCTTAAAATTGAAGCGAACTTGCCCAAACGAGACGTTCTTGTTAAGGGAGGAAACCTTTGGACACAGGTTTTCGAGAATCTCATAGTGAATGCGATTCAACATTCAGAGGGAAATCGTATCAAGGTTTCTGAAAAATTAGTTGATAACGAGATTCTAATCTCGATAGAGGACGACGGGAAGGGCATTCCGGATGACCTCAAGTCTAAGGTTTTCGAAAAAGGTTTCACTTACGGAGAAAACCCAGGACCTAGCATGGGTCTATATCTAACAAAACGGATAGTTGAGTCATATGATGGCAGGATTGAGCTCCATGACTCCAATCTGGGGGGCGCGAGATTTGATGTCTATATGCTTGCTGTGTCTTCTGATGGCTCCTAAGACTGCCATAGAATCAGGATGAGTTGAAACAGCTTTCTGATTATTATCCTCCAGAGCAATGATGTGGCTCTGGATTCTCCATTCCTTTTGCTATGTTGTAATCGATAATTGGACTCAATAGCTGAGAATCCAAGATGCAAGATATCGCTCCTTCTGGGCAGGCTATTTCGCATGATAAACAAAGAATGCAGTTCTGCCCCCATTCTGGAACGCCTTGCTCATCAACACGTACGTTGTCCGTTGGACAAGCGTCAACACATTTTCTGCAGTGAATGCAAGCTTCTTCATCAACAGAAAAAGTACGGCTGAGTATGTGATTCGTTAGCCATCTCTTTGACGCGAGACGCTCAAGACGATACATCAGCGGGGGTGATGGATCAAATTGATTCACTGGCGGATTGCCAATCTCATACCTGCTAACGACACCGATAGCAAATCTTCTTGCCTTGTCAAGTTCTTTTCTGCTCGGATTCTGAGAGCAAAAGAGGACACCTTTTCTCGTATAGGCGGGTAAATGGTTTGTGCCTTGCGATTTTAAATAGCCAATATCCCGACCGCCTTTCTCTGACAACTTCTTCCTAATGTCATTACCTGTATCACCAACATGAATGCTATACAAAGCAAATACGAAAAATGGCATACCATTTAGTGTCGGGAGGCTTTGAACATACTCTGTCATCAGAGACGGTGCATGAAAAAAGAAAGTCGGTGTTCCAATTCCTAGAACGTCGTAGTCCTTGACTAGCCGTGATGGTGATTCTCTTGCCAAGTTAGTCGTGTCTACGGACCAGCCTTGTTCTCTTAGATTTTCAGAGATTGCATTGGCAATTTTAGCTGTCGAACCCATCTGCGAGAAGTAAATAATCTGGCAATTAACCATGGGGAATTCCCTTGATACACTATTGGTTGGCGTACCAGACGTTAACTGTTTTCATTCAGGCTTTTCCGCACCTAATAGTTCGCGCTTATCCTCTTCTGGGTCACTTGGCCGATAGAAAATTCACACTTCTCTCTTCACAGTCTTCATAGTCACTCCGCAGTACGGGCATTTCACGGTGAGCGGACCTGCCCACTCAACATTACCTGCACTCAGGGTGCCTCCACAGTTTTTGCAAAAATCTGGAGGCTCATGGATATACGAAGAGTCCTTCTTCTCATTACCAAATGCGGGTGATTTGAACATTCCAAAGGATGCCTGACCAATTCCCTTGAGCATCAACGGCACTCCGATGACGACACCAATCAATGGAATGACAAAAATATAGAACAGAATCATTCCGATTCCCATGTCGCCAGATCCTAGCCCAGTAATCATCATAATGAACCCGCCCACAAAGAAAATGATGATGATTACTATGCCTAGCCAGAGTCTCATGATATCTTCCATTGTTCTCAAGTATTCCTAGAGTATCAGCACTAGAAAACACTTGCCCTTTTCTTGCTCAATCAGGGCAAGATGCTGCGAAGACGAGTCCCAGGGTCTTCATCACCCAATGCTTTCCACTTGTCAAAAGAAGCAAGTATCCATGCGGATTGATTCACTAGGTCCTTTGCAATCTGCTTCCCGGTCTCTGTCTGAATCAGCTCGTACATTTGGTCCTGAAGCATTCTTGATTCTTCGACTACATCCAAGAATTCAATATCATTGGTTGCTGTTCGATAGATAACTTCCCTAAATAATCCAAATGATCCGAGCGTTTGCAGCTTATCAGCATCAAATACTACTTTAGCCTCAATTGTTTCTGCTTTGCCAATCATCTCGGGTTCGACAGACTCAACACAATGGATAATCTGCTCAGCTGTAGATTCTCCTACAGATATCGATTGCAAACGCTCCCTAATCTCATCAATACCTTCAGGATGATATTGGTGAAGAAGTGCTCCGTAGCGACAAAGCTCGATGTTGGCTCCTTCTTTCTGAGCGATTGCTTCTGCTATATTCGCGGTTCTATAGGCGTGGCGTCGTCCGTGTGTATCATGAAGAGAATCATATTTCTTCAGGGCGAATTCCTCCAAGTCTTTTTTCTGCTTCTCAGTTAGTGCCATAATATCACCAGTTACTGTCGAAGATCAAAACCTTCCGCAACAACGCTATTCAGCCTAGTATTCTTAGAGTTTTTGTAACTCAGTCAGAGAAACAATCCATTTCGTTTATGATAGACGCAAGTGGTTTCACCTTACGCTTAGCTGAAATAGGATTGGATAGTCCCTGATTCCTGCAGGAATCGACTCGTTGCGTTATCACCTGATTTCTGCGAAAAGGCCTTTATGTCGTCGGGAGTATCGATATCTAGGGCTATTCTGGGCGAATGATACTCAAGAAAAGGAATTCCCTTTTGATGAGCTGAATTCCTGTGTTGTTTGAAACTCGAGGGGCCGAATTTTGCATCAATAACGGCGGGGGGGTTCCTGAGCAGAGCATTTGTCCCCCAATTGTGGGAAGGTGCTGCAACCACAAAGGGGCTACCTTCTCCTCCTCGGGAAATGATTGTATCAATGTCTGATTCGTTAATGAGCGGTACATCTGCTGGAATGACAATGAGTGGTTTTTCACCATAGAGTCTTGCCGCGTGAGTGGTTGCAGTATGCAAGGCACTGTTAAGATCTCTATCAGCAGAGTCGCTTAGAATGTCAATTCCTTGAAAATCAAGATGCATTTCGATATTTTCTTCTCTCGTGACAAGCAGAATTCTGCCTATATATTCTGAATTACGGAGTGCTGCGAGGACATCTGTCATCATTGACAAAACGAACTGTTCCTTTTGTTTTCCCTTCAGAACTGGAGAAAGCCTTGACTTGGCCTGCCGGAGCTCTTTCAACGGTACAATCGCAACCACCTCTTCTTGTTCAGAGAGTTTCGTACCGTCGCCTTGAGATTTCATAGAAATCCACCCAATCTTTTGTACCTGTATTATTCAAGATTTCGAAGAGACGAATTATCTACAACACTTCACCCGATATCTTCTCTTCATGGCAAATCTTGTGCCACAAAAGCCAGGATTTCTTCGGCGAGTCTGCACTTGTCATCAATTGTCTTCATTAGAGTGTTGGTAGTAAGAACATGTAGACCACGGGATTTGAGAAAATCGATCCATGATTCATCGACTAAATCAAGTACAAAATGAGTGAGAAGGCCTTCATAATAGTCGACTACACCTCCGACAGTCGCTTCAAATCCTGCTGCTTCCATGAACTTCCGAGTGGGTCCTTTGACCGCCCTTCCTCCGATAAGCGGAGTCACTCCGACTACCGGGCAATCAGCTTCTGATATTGTCTTTCTGATATGATTCAGAGATAGAATTGGCCCTATGGAAGCCACCGGATTGCTTGGACAGATGATAATAGCGGCGGCGGCTCGAATTTCCCGCAATACCCCTTCCGCAGGTTTCGCTGATTGTGATCCCGCATACTCTATTTCTTGTATGTCCTTCTTTGAGCGCAGCTTCACAAAATATTCTTCAAAATGAATCCATGAGCCATCCTTAACCCGAACGTGTGTTTGAACATCATCATCGGTCATGGGCAAGAGGTCCATATCGTCTAGACCAATGCGGACGGCAAGCTCTTTTGTAATCTGACTGAGCGGCTTTCCCTCGTGAAGCATTTTGGTACGTAGGACATGGGTTGCAAGGTCCTTATCGCCTAGGTTGAACCATTGCGGCCCTCCGTAGTAATTGTGTATTGTATTCAAGAAATTAAATGTATCATCCTGAATTCCCCATCCTTTATCCGTGTCGACTATCCCAGCAAGCGTGTACATGAGTATATCCAAGTCAGGAGACACGTGAAGCCCGAGAATATCAATATCGTCTCCTGTGTTAGCGATAACAGTAAGCTCGTCTGACTCAAGCACCTTGTACAATCCAAGTGCTAGCTTTGCACCACCAATTCCGCCGCTTAAGGTTACAACCTTCACAATCTTCTCCACCGTGTCAAAAGAACCTCAACTTGGTGATATATTAGTTACACGAAGTGTAAAACCTCGTCGATATCTTTTCGGTAGGGCGTTTTTGGTTGTGCATCGGGCTCACCCAAGATAATGAACGCCTGAGGCTCAAAATGATCTGGCAGATTTAGGCTTCTCTTTACTCTTTGCTTGGAAAAAAGTGGTGCACACAGCCAACATGCACCCAAGCCTTCCGCCTCGGCTGCAAGCAACAGATTCTGGATGGACGCGGCTGTACTCTGAACCGCCATCACATACTCGGCCGACTGTCGAGATGCGTCCGGATACGATTCCATTTCCACCATTGTGAGACACACTAGAATAAGACATGGGGCTGCCCTAATATTGTTCTGAGACTTCTCCACCGTCTCACGTGCTTGATGCTCAGTGAAACCATCACTCATCAAATCCTCTTTCCAAGCGGAGCTCATTTGCTGGAGCATTGACTCCTTCTTTTCTTGATTTTCAATGCAGAAGAAGCGCCAAGGTTGACTATTGTGCGCAGATGGAGCCATCGAAGCAGCATGAACTAGTTTTTCGACTTGTTCTTGAGTGACTTCTCCAGATAGCTTGCGTACACTTCTTCGCTGTTTCAGTATTCTGTAGAAACCGGTGGGCTCGTCGTTTCGCATTAGCGATTCACTGTTACTACACAACTTTTCATACTCAATAATGCTTTTTGCCTATCAAAAGAGATGGGAAGGATGATACTCATTATGGACCGCGTTCCTCCTACAGGAAATACTACATTATTGCAGAATCTGAGATTGAGGTCCACTGGTTTGTGGCACAAGCTTCTTGGGGCGGTATTGATAGCGGTATATCTCTTATTCCTATGAGCATGAAACAACTCGGTGTTACTGATTTATCCTCTGGTGTGGTCTGGGAAAACCCATCTTTATGGCCTAAATCTCTGAGAACGTGTACATGATAGATGATTCCAAGCTGCTAAGAATAGTTTAGCAGATTCAACTTGCCCGATGCCTAGATCTCAAAGACCCTCCTAAGCCACTCTACAGATATCGTAGAAGGAGTTCTAATATTGCTACATAGAAGTTCCCGCTTGGAGGTCTGATGAATTTCCAAGACATATGGAAGTAAGGTCTCAAAACCCAAGCCAGCTGGGTACCAACGAATGCCAGAACGCAGCTACCAATTAAAACCGCTAAAATCCATCGCTTGTTCTCACCGTGAATATGGCTAAACCCACTCAATAGGTAGACAACAGCGGTCAGCCCAGCAACAGCGAAAAACATCACATTCAATAAAACGGTAAACGTATAGCTTGCAAAACCGCGTTCAGGTGTTGTGATGGTGAAGAATAGCGTTACGGGCATGAACGCAACAAGCATCGTCGACATTGTGGTTACGCTCACCATAAACAGCACTACAATTTGGCGGAAGGTCATGTCACCACCGAGAATGCCATTCAACACGTAGAAGGTTGGTAGGGACACGTAGAGACTTATGAGAAGGAGCATCGGGATTTTCAGTGCGTCGTAGAGTATTTGGATTCCACCAGCGTACACACCCATGACTAACCCATAGATTGCTGAAAAGATGATGGTCCCAAACAATGAAGCAATAAAGTATTCACCTAGTTCCTTATCTTCCTTGATATCAGCATATACTGCCTTCCTATCTGATATGAAACGGTTTATTATATCCAGAAATTCGTCTTGCCCAATCAATTTCAACGTTTATCCCTTGTCTCAAGCATTCACACATTTCTTCTAAAAAGGATTCGTACAGGCTTCGGTTTCAGTCAACTGCAAAGGGATATCCTTCGTTGATAGACTATGTCCAATGCATGACTACTTTGTCAGTGATTTCTGAATTTCGCGGAGAGTGGAAAGGAGACTATCGACACTATAAACTATCATTCCATGTTTTTCGATGGCCCCGAGCACATATTGGTTCTTGTACATCTTTCCTGGACCAGTACGTTTGGCACGGATGTCTGTGCAAAGGGCAATTATCGGAATTTGAGCTCTGCAAGCAACTCCGATTTCACAAGCTACACCAGCATCTGTGGGAAACTGGTCAACACATGCAACCAAAACATCACTGGTTAGAAGGGCTTTTGTATCTGCTTCGTAGATTTCTTCATTGCTAGGATTTTCATCAAATGTGAATGGTGTTTCTTGTGGTAGGAAAACTTGATATCCAACCGAACGTAGTTTCTCTGTGCAGCGTTCATTGAATTTTCTGTCGGCCTCAGAGAAAAGAGCGTTCGCCCAATAGATTTTCAGTTGTTTATTCATTCTACAAGTACCAACTGTAAACTGTTATAGCCTGTATAAAGACCCTCTTATGGATATGGAATTACCATGTGTCCCCTGTAGGAATACGTTAGTTCAAAGACCGAAGCACACTTAGGTGGCGAGTAAATTGAACTGACCAAAGAAAATATCATACAACTAATTAAGATCGTTAGAAACCCGGAGAGCCCGAAATGACCCAACCTGCTGATATGTTGAAAATCGTCCGCATGGGCGAAACAGACAATACTGAGTTCAAACGCAGACTTACTAAATCTGATTTGAGGAAGGAACGTCTACAGAGATTGATATCCCGAATCCGGTACATGACCTGCGAGAGTCCATTCGAGGGGCGCTTTCTACTGGGAATCGAAGATATCGACGGAAAAGATTGGGAAATCTACGGGCTCAGTGAGAAAGCGCTGCAATCTTCAGAGGCAATACTGAAACAAATCTGTGAAAAGGCAGAAGTAGAGATTATCGAAGAAACCCGAGTAGAGACGCCGGAGGGAATGGTTGGCGTATATATGCTGAAGCGTCTAGCAGATACAGAGACAAGAGAGAGTTGCGCTATCTCTGTGGCTGGACGAGTTAATTCCGGAAAATCCACACTCATTGGTACGCTTGTAACCGGACAGGCAGATGATGGAAGTGGGAAGGCTAGGTCTTTCCTTCTTAAACATCCCCAAGAGATAACCCGAGGCCAAACCGCTGATATACACATGGCGTTTCTGGGGTTTGGACGTGACGGCGAACCCATCCATCTACATAACCCACTCAACAAGGCAGAATGGGCAAGAGCTCTTGATCGTTCAGCGAGAGTATTGATGTTCGCTGACGCTCCGGGGCATCAAGAGTATAGCAAGACAATGATTCGAAGCATTCTCGGAGGAGATGCAAGCTATGGCATTATCCTAGTTCCAGCAAAAGATGAAGCCAATTTGATAAAATCAGAGGAAATGCGAAATAGCCGACGACGGTTGGACAAGATAACTAGAGAACACATGATACTCATGTCGGGGCAAGAGATTCCATTCATTGTTGTTGTATCGAAAGTTGATAGTGTCGACAAGGAAGAGCTTGAACTTGTAAACCGAGTTGTGCGAAAGACTATCAAAGATATAGGGGGCATCCCTGTTTCCATTCAAGAACAAGACGACGTAGAAACTGCAACGAAAGAGATGGCTCATGGAGTTATAGTTCCAGTAGTCGAAGTGTCATGCAAGAACATGCAAAACATCGGTTTACTTACCGATTTGTTGAGCACGTTACCGCTTGATTCCGAAGAGGGTGACTTGACACAACCTGCTCAAGCATATGTTGACAAAGTGTACCGCGGCATAAGAGGCACCAACGTAGTAGTCACTGGTACTGTTCGTTCAGGGGTTTTCAAGGCTGGTCAACCTCTTGTTGTCGTGCCGAACAATGGTGGGGAAAAGCTAGAAGGCAGAGTAGGTTCAATTGAGGTTTTCAAGAAGAGAGTAAACGCCGTAAAGCCCGGTGATATGTTTGGTATTGACATCAAAGATGTGGACAAATATGCTATTCGCAGGGGACAGCTTCTTGCTGATCCAGGTGACTCTAATGAGCCCTGTAGAACTTTCGAAGCCGAAATTGTAGTAACGCGTCATCCGACTAGAATTTCCGAAGGCTACACTCCAGTCCTTC
The DNA here is from genome assembly GCA_046482545.1 of Candidatus Thorarchaeota archaeon. GTDB lineage: Archaea > Asgardarchaeota > Thorarchaeia > Thorarchaeales > Thorarchaeaceae > WJIL01. The sequence continues at coordinate 22,155 of JAWOEX010000042.1, read as the reverse complement.
AGTGTAACACAATTCAACAAAGCGTTGAGCTCAAGAAGATCTATGATGCAGAATTTCTTTCTGTTGGAGACTTTGCACGTGTACAACTTGAGTTCTTGTTCAGACCGGAGGCGATTTCGGACGGTGACAAGATTGTGCTCAGAGAAGCGAATACAAGGGCTATCGGGACAGTAGCAAATATAGTCAACTAGATGTTTATCGAACTGCTCATACAAGCATTGCCATACTCATATGCTAGTACCAACTAGTGTGGGATACTGCGGATTAGAAAGAAAAAACTCTTGAGCCTAGCTTTTGTTGATCATTCTTACCGTAAAATGGAACCATCTTCTCTATGATGAACTATCTCAAATGCCTTCTGAAACTCATTTGAACCAAACCAACGGTACAATGCCACCATTAGAATGGTCACCAATGTAAGGGAAGAAGAACCCGAAGAGGGATTTGGATCCGATGGAGGAAGCTGGATCTAGTTACTACAAACATAAGATCGAAAATGGAAAACAGAAGTGAGAACGTATTGAGCGTTACACAGACACATGTAGTACTGCTTATTTCCCCTGTTGAATACGCATACTTTTCACAAGTGGGAATCCCCAGGTTCGTAATCAAATCGCCCCTGCAACAACTCGTCGCGGGGCTGCACCGAAATTGAACCAAAAGGGATTTACTTGATTCCATTCTACTCCGCCGCTTTGGAAAAGGCTGCTAGATTCAGGGCCAAACGCAGAAAGAAGATAGACTGAAAACCCTCAAGGTTGACAAACTGGAGATATCTCCTGTAATATTCATCTGTTCAGGGTTCAAACGAATCACGTAACTCTTCGAGGACCTTCAGCCGAAGCATACCTGTCTTCAACAATATGGGGCTTAGAATCAATTAGCACTTGGCACGACACCTGCGAGTTCTAGCTGGGGTGGTGGCAGTTGTTTGTCGTCTTGTAATCGTCTTCTATTTCGGGCGTTAACCATAGTAACCAAGTTAACCCCTAGTACACTGTTTCTGTCCAAATAGCCGGTGATTGGACTAAATCGCTAACTCTGACAGAGACAGTTACATGTTTCTGGGGGTTCTGACTACTGTGGCATGAGGGTTGGACCGAATGAATTCCTCGGCGTAAACTTCATTTCGAATCCTGACGGTAACGGTCGATCCCTCCTCAGTATAATCGACAATTCGAATCGCCTTCTCTAGCTCGCTTGAACCAAGGCCTCTATATGTGGCTATCAGCAGTACTATGACCAACGCCATCAGCAAATACAACCAGAGGGGAACAGGAATTCCTTGAATGAGGTGAAATCCTATTTGCGAGGCGACAAATAGCAAGCCCAGAATCGAGAGGCCATTAACAATAACGCATACACCCTTGGCCCTACCTGTTTCCTCTTCAGAATAGGCATGGTCTTCGCATGTAGGAATCTGAAACATCCTAAGAGATGCAGGACCGGAACGGCGGGTATGACGTGTTGAAGGCAATGCTCTGCCAAAGCTACTTGGTGCCGCCCATTCTCTGTCGAACTTCTCTCCACCTTTTGACTTTGAGGCGATAATCGTTCCGACAGTCGTTGTTGGTTCGTTGCAAACTGGGCATATATCTGGAAACATGGTTTTCTCAGCGTTGAATCGAATTAAGTAGCCCTTGTTCGACCTCTCTGCCATCGATTACCAACTTCTCCTGTGTTAGTACTCTAGGATGTATTAATGTATCTGCTCTATAAAAATGGCATTCAATTTTTGCTAGAGTGAGATAGAGGGTCAGTTCACTCAAGGAAATCAAAGCCGTATAGCTTTCAGCAGATAGTCCGTACACAACCTGTTTCGCTCTTATTCGGTTCTGTAGACATGGATTGGTCGATGATCCATAACAATCCGAATCGGTACTCAACATGGTGTTTTTCACTGCGTCCAGAATGCCGTAAATTCTTCCGAGGAAAAGAATGCGCGAAGGAAACATTGATATATCGAAATATAACGATATTTGATAAGGCTGAACGAGGCTGTAGACTTGAGCTCTGAGAAACCTGCATTCATCATGTGTGTGTGTACGGGTAAATGTCCTGGATTTGAGAAGATGGATATCTGGGACTTCATTAACACCGTCCGAATGCTTCTTCCAGTGGAACACGGCGTTATCCACCCACAATTGTGTGAAAAGGATGGAGACCGCTATCTGGAAGACGTGTTACAACCGGGGCAGCAGGTCTTCGTTGCAGGTTGTGCGCCTATAATGCAGTACAAGCTCTTTCGAGATGCATTCAAGAAACGAGGGATGGATGTCAAAAAGGACCTAGTACCAATCGACGTGCGTGAAATGACTACTGAGGAAGCTATTGAGACGGTAACAGAGGAGTTGAAAGATCATGGATATGACGTCGAGTGATTCGGGACCAGATACAACGTTCATGGGTGTTGACCGCAAGAAAATACCTTGGTGGCCAACTATAGATACCGAGAAATGCGATGGATGCGATGGTGAATACGACTGTTTGAAGTTCTGTCCGCACCGGGTTTACAAATCTCATGAGGACCCATTGCAAGTCACTATTGAGAATCGCTACAACTGCGTGGTTTTCTGTACGGCATGTAAGAAGATGTGTCCGAAAGATGCGATTTCATTCCCTTCAAAGGCGGATATTCTCGAGATTATCAAGGCCGAACGGAGCAAGTGAGGTGATATAGAGTGGCGCGAAAATACATCATTCCGTGTGCAGGATATGATCGACCGGGTGGAGAGATTTCGAGGGCTGTTGCAGAACGCTTGGCAAAGAATCATGATGATGTAGTAGTCGGAAGTATGGGAGCCCTCTTTAGCGAACGTCCTGGCGAGATGCGTGATTATAGGACCTCAGACATTATCTGTCTTGATGGCTGTGGAACGAACTGCGCTTCAGAACTTGTACGTGCACGCGGACGAGAGGATATTGTAGTCATTTCAATTCCTGAGTCTGTAGGTTCCGTCGAGGACTTCGAAGAGAAAGTCAAATCAGTAACTGAAGTTGTAACAGAGCAGTTTGAAGGGCAGGCATCCGCAGAGTCGGAGATGGTTACCGAGGAGTCTTCGCACGAAATAGAATACTTGGAAGAGAAGTTTGACAAGTTTACTCTCAAAGTGGCGAAGGGGCTGAAGTATTCTGATAACGATTTCTGGGCCCGCGTTGAAGGAGAACATGTTCGGATAGGCGCCTCGGACTTTCTACAGCAAATGATGTCTGATGTCTATTACGTGGAGCTGGCTAAGCCCGACACCCATGTGGATATATTCGATGATGCTGGTGCCATGGAATCGACAAAGATTCTGGTTGAGATCATAGTTCCTTTGTCAGGAACCATTGTGGAGGTCAATGGATTGCTTGAAGATAGTCCTGAGCTCGTCAATGAGAGCCCATATGACAAGGGATGGCTGTATCTCATAAGACCTGATGACCTTACTGAGCTTGAACTACTTAGAGACACGGCAGACTATATGGAACATGCATTAGCTAAAGCAAAAGAAGAGATTGGAGCGAAGGTGGATTAGACAATGAAGAACGTAGTAGTTCCGTGCAGTGGAATTGGAAAAGCATTGGGAGCTGTCACAAGGGAAGTCGCTTCGAAAATGGCGGACTCCAAGGCTTACGACCAGTACATGACAATCTGTCTACCACTCCTGCTAACTGAAGATGAAGAAGCAAAGAAAAGAGTGGTAGAGTCAGATGTATACACGGTTGATGGTTGTCCGAAAAAATGTGCATCGGCTTTAGTCAAGCATGTAGGAGGAGAGCCCGTTATCCAGATACTAGCTGCGAAAGTACTCGCAGAGAACAGGGAACATAAACCTGACACAGTGCTTGATATTGGCAAGGGTGGACGACTTCTTGCAGAAGATATCATCGATTTAATCGTTGATGATGGAGGTACTGAGTGATGACATTTAAACCAAAGATTGGATTAATCTCCTGTAGTGGTGAAGCATGCAAAGGTGGAAAGATCTCACGCGCTGCTACACTTGAGGTTCTACATCACCTGAAACCAGATGATACGGTGACGATATGTCTCCCCCTCTTTTTGGCTGGGGGTGAGGGAGAGCGGGAGTTTGCCAAGAACTTCCCTACCGTAACAATTGACGGCTGTAGTAAACTCTGTGCGGCAAAGGGTACGGCAAGATACAGCAGCGAACCAGCTGTGAGAATTAACTTGGGGGACTACGTAGAAAACTCGAGTTCAGCAGCTGATGAAGGAGGGATTATAGATGGGAATAGTGACCTTATCGACAGAATTGCAGATGATATTGCAGAACATGTTGATCGTCTAAGAAACGAATGGAAGTGATATTATCTCTGAGAGAATCCCAGTTATGGTATTCACAGCGGTAGGCGTATGTGGTTGCAGTCAGAGCGGATTTCTTGGCCGTGTCTATCAGGCGGTCAAAAAGCATAGAGACATAGTTGAATACAAGGAATATTCAGCTGATAGTGAGGTTGCCAAGGAGTATGGCATTCGTTATCGTGGTGTGATAGTTGGTAACAAGCTGGTCGGTAGTAATCCTACTACAGCTAGAATAGAGCAGGCCATCCTAGAGGAGAGTAAAAAGCAAGGCATAGAAGCAGCGTGAATCAGAGATATCTATTAGATGTGAAGGATTTGAACACAACGGTTATTCGTTAAGGAAACGCTTGAAAGAAGAACCATCATTCACTTGATTACCAAGTTATTAGATTTTGCATACCACTTCAAGAGAATCTCTACATAAGCTAGAGGCGTTTTGGGTCTTCATCATATTGCTGCCAATCGGAAAATCAGGAGCGGATGTACATCATGAGCAACAATAATGAAACGGATATTGTGACCAAATCAGAGGAAGACGACGCTGGTATGAAACGGATAACGACAACTATTACGTTTCAACATGGGTCTTCTATTAGCATCGAATCATTATGGAAATCCAATCAAAGCGAATCGGAACTGGAGAAGATTGACACATTGATCCGTATTGGTGCTTTTTCTATATCTTTACCAAGAGGACCTACTCTACGGGTTCACTCCAACCTTACCCAAAAGAACCAGAATTCTTCTCTCAGGGTCTCTTCCGAGGCAAATTCAAGTGAACATACACAAAGACGTGTAACGAAAGTTCACATGGTGACTCGGCATGATGGTGTGGAAGTATTCTTAGATCCTTTGTCAGCAGCCTTTTGGGCGGGTAATAGCAGAGATGTCAAGGAGGTTTCCTTACGAACAGCTGCTTTTGTTCTCAAAGCAGATACGAACAGCGTAATCGAGAGTGCCATCAGGGCCTCGGAGAAAACATGGGAGCAGATTGATGTGATTCTTTCGATAGTATCACTTGCCAAGCAACTCAATGAGTGTATCAGCGACATGGGCATTTCTATCGATGAATTGACTGAAGGTTTAAAGGCAGTGGAGATTTTTAATGATGGAAATACTCCTCAATCGAAAGAATAGTGTCCAAATGGCAGTGCCTTGCGTTTCACCCATGAATCTTATCAATCATTATGAGGAATTCTGCGAGTGTTGACAGCACTGTAACGATGAGAGAAAACTTAATCCTTCTAGCGAGTGCTTCTTTCCCACCACATTCCTACCGTCATTCGATTTCATTGAGAAGAAGCCCAAAAGCGCACTTCCCCAGAATAGGGATGCATCTAACTATCTGAAATAGTTAACAAACGGTTTCCGATTTAATTTCACGAAGCGAGAGAAGAAATTGTATCTCTCAATTGTTCGGTTGCCTACTTAGGGAGACTAGAGCCCTATGGCCTTCAAAGGGGATTGCATGCAAAAATCTCTGTCAGTCTTCCAATCTTGTGAATTCTCATTCCATGTATCTGACCATAGAGCATACATTTGTGAGTGCCTGTAATCTATTATCAATAATTCGAAGGTATCAGCAATTTTCCAAACTAATCTGACAAGCTCGGACAGATGAGCACTGGGTAATCGAGCCGACCAGACAAATCCATTCTCTATCATTCGAATACTAGACCCAAAGGGGAATTGACTATTCATAAGATGATGCACGAGTTTCTCTGTTAGTTCTCTCTCAGCTTTTGCAATAACCATGGGAGTGTTGTATACATCGAAGTGGGTCCAATTGATGAACACTCTGTAGGCTTCCACGACCTCTTCTTCAAGTCTCCTGAGTCGTCTGGAAACATCCTGTTGTACTCCTTTTTCATATGGGTCTCTGCCAATCGCCTGAATCATGTCAATGTTTTTTCGTCTCGCATCTTTCGTAAGCTCTTCCAGAAGTTGAACGTCCAGTTTGTCTATTTCAATAGGCGTCTGATCCTTGTCCAATTTGGTACTGCCTTCTGGTCGTTTCTTAGGGACACTGTTCCACCATCCGTCCCAATCGAATTCCCACACCATCTTGTCGGGGTGCCATGCGTCGAGCTTCGGACGAGTATTAGTGGATGTATATGGTTCGCTTAGGGTTGGGAGTTCTCTCATTCCCGATATGATTTCTTTCTCCTTCATAATCTGCAAAGCATTCGAGAGATGTATCCTTGCCGCACTGGGTTCTCGGAACTGAACAAAAACTCCATGAAGGTTTCCGCCAAAGACTCTCCCTCTGTAAGATGTGTACGGATGGGCATCACAAAAATCCTCAATCATCTCAACTGAGGCATATGAATCTATGGTGACAACGAAAGAGTGAGTTTCCAGACCTATCTTCTTCTCATTCAAGGTACCAGGGACCGAGACGAAAACTCTTTGGTCTCTCAATTCGTCAAGCCAAGAACGCACAGTTGGTGCTGAGACTCCTATTTCCCTAGCAAGCTGTGCCACCGGAGCAACCGGCATCTCTTGGAGCTTGAAGAGCAAATTGAACCGATTCTGCTTCACTCGTATGCGACCCTCTAAAGTATTAGAAGTATGCCTCGACTCCAGGTAAACCAGGACCGGTCTCAGTCGGCGGATCGAATTTCAATTGGTCAGTGACGTAGATTTTGCCATTACCTGTGCCCATGACTGAGGCTATCATAGTAACCGTATACCAGCCGCTCTCCGTGGCCATATCAATACAGTCGATATTGAGAACGGATTTGGTAGGTGGTCTATACACAGAAACTCGGAAACTATAGACCGTTCCTGAGGGCAATTCAATCGTGAGTCTCATGTCAACCTTCGACGGCTCGTTACTGGTGAATGAAAACTCTACCAGAATCTTGATGTCGTCTTCGTACCCGTCTCCGTCTAGGTCTGCATAGTACGCGTCTATTATCTGCAGATCGTATCCAGTGGTAGTCCTCGGCTGAGCAGCAACAAAGGAAACCATCCCGGTCGCGACGAGAATCATCACAACAAGAGCTAGTCTTGTATTCTTTCCCATCTCTCGCACCTACAATACCTGATTAGAAACTGAGTCACTCTTATAAGTCTGTATTTGTGGAGAAAATAAAGTACACTTATATATTGCGCCTAATTTTGTAACGCATCATGACTCAGAGTGTGGGTCAGATAGGTGAGACGAATGAAGAGATATGATATGAAAAGAACAGTAGCTCTAGCTCTGCTTCTTGGCCTAGCCATGGGCCTTCTTCTGCCTTCTCTTGTCATTGAAGTGGACAACAAGATGGTACTAGGGAACGGCCCTGGTGGCGGCGGGGGCGGCGGTGGCAAACCAGAGCCTCCAGCATCAGAGATCGTGTACTACATGGATTCCCCAGAGGATAAATGGGCTGTCATTATTGGGATTACAGATTATGACGGACAGTCTTCTGACCTCATGAATCCCCACAATGACGCTTTAGAGATGAAGGATATTCTGGAGGCATACGGATACAACTATGCCTTGGCTCTAGATGGAGCAGCGACAAGCGACAATTTCGATGTACTGATGGATTGGCTCATAGTGAACGAAGGACCCGATTCCGAAGTAGTCTTCTTCTTTTCTGGCCACGGTGCCAGAACTCAAGACGGAAGCTGGGATAGCGACACTGAAACAGATGGCTATGATGAATGCATTGTTTCGTGGGACCTCTATGCTATTACTGATGCATACATGACGAGCAAATTTGCAGAGCTCGAATCTAATAGATTCGCTGCAATCTACTGCAGTTGTCACAGCGGAGGCATGTTTGACCAGACATATGAAGTTCGGTCAGGAGGGCTCTATATTGCTGCAGCAGAGGCCGATCAATATGGCTGGGACTACGGTGAACTGCAGAATACGCTGTTCTTCTACTATTTCGGTGACCAAGGTCTTCTGAATGGGCCTTATGACAATGCCCAAGACGCCTTCTGGTATGCGCGTCCCCTTGTCATTAATGAGCAGCCCGATAGCTGCCCAATAATGTTGGACAACATTGGCACTCCATTCTATGTGAAGTAAAGGGCTTCTAGCCCTTTACCTTTTTTTGGCCATAGTGGAGTCCGATTCGTAGCGGTTTCTGCACAGGTCGATTATTTAATCGAAAGGAAGTTATTCGAATGAGTTTTATCCTGCTTTACATTATCCTCATCCGAAAATGAACCTTATCGATAACTACAAGAAATTCTGTCAATATAGACGAGAATGTCGAGGACGACTGGATCTCTCAGATGAGAGTTTCTTATTTCCTACTACACTCTTGCCGCTATTTGATTTCATCAAAAGAGAATCACCGACACTGATTCCTCCTAAGAATGAAAATGTGGCCAAGTATCTGACTACTGTGACAAATGGTTCTCGCTTCGAGTTGGCCGAACAGATGAATAAGTCGTATCTTCCTATTGTATCCTTGCCAAAAGGGAAGACTAAAACTGACCGAATTCTTAAACGTCTATATGATATGCATAATGACGGCCAAAAATGCGGCGGGGAGAATGCATTCAAGTATCTTGTAGGTGAAATAGTAGACAATATCTATGAACATTCAGAATTCAACAATTCGATTGTAATGGCTCAGGCCTACGAATCAAGTGAATTCATGGATGTGTCTTTTTTTGACGACGGCATTACAATAAACGGCTGTTTCTCAAAACACGGTATGGGACGAAACAACGATGTTGATGCAATTTGGGATGCCATTAATGGAATATCGACCAAGAGCAAAGATCGTGGATACGGTCTTGGTACAGTAATCAAGATATTCACTCAAGGTATTGAAGGTGAAATTTTCATCATATCAGGGAAAGGCGGCATTGATTACAGGAAAGAAGACTTGAATTTCTACTCATTGAATAAACCTTATGAGCTTGCAGGAACTCTTGTAACCGTCAGAGTACCTTATCCTGCGCCTGTGGTGGATATATATGGCTTCATCGAATAAGAAGATAATGATTGCTCAGATGCTATCTCCAGACTTGGCCTTCAGGCACAATGCCAAAAGACTAATTGAAGAATTGGAGTCGTATCCTGAGAATGACGTTGTTTTGGATTTCAGCGATGTAAGAACGATTACCCGTTCTTTCGCTCATGAATACTTATCCAGAAAAGCGGAAACCTCTAAGACAATAATTGAAATCCGTATGCCTTCAAATGTCAAAAAGATGTTTCAAGTCGTTAAAAATGCATCTGCAAAAACGAAGCTGTTTGACAAAGATGACTCAAAGACAATCCTTCTGAGCTAATCTGAATTCTCGAGTTAGAGCCCTTCAAATCTCCATTGATGGGCTGCTGAGGAACTGGGATAGACGGTATATCACTGAGGACCAGAAAGACTCTTGATTGCGATGTCGATCTTATATATCTACAAGAAATATAATCGAGCCAACAGAATATTCCGTAAGAGTTGATTTCAATGAGTAGTGATTGCATAAGAAACGAAACGTGGAACATACGATGTACAGTCGTTTCTCAAGAAGGTGAATGTGCTGCCGGACACGAAGTTGGGGATGAGGTTATCTTCACTGGTGAAGAGGTAAAAGGAAAGATTTGCATAAGTGCTCTATATTCAATGATGCCCAAAGTCTACGCAATGATGTACAATGCAAGGTTTCCTTGGTTAGAAGATCAATGCTCAGCAACTCATGCGTGTCCGGATGGTTTCAACCCAGTCATCTTCAAGCTAGAACGCATTGACACAGAATAGGGTTTCATCAAGACGGGAGCCATAATTCTTCGGATTACGAAGATTCAATCAGTTGAATTGGCTACAACAACCTTGGCAATATTAAGCTGAACTGTGTAGTGCTTGATTTCTATTGCCCCTCCTCTGAGAAGCCTGCAATGACTGATATAATCAAATGCCCAGAAACAGGAGCGTTATCTTAATCCTCACTGTGACATCTACGATATGTTTCTTCCATTTCGAACCGGGAAACAGAGTACCATCATCGTTAGGGCTCCAAGTATAATGAAGGATCCTATGGGGTTTGATTTCTGTTGTCTTACGACCATTACGTGCCTTATTGAAGTATTTTGAACTGTATTGAAGCGTATTATGTGCCTTAAGACGTTTTAAGTCCCTATTTGGTCCACAATTCAGTATTCTCTATAAATAAAGTTAATACATTACAATAGGAAGTACAGATAGTGAATAGATTTGAAAAGAAAGACAATGCTTCGCATGGTTCTTCTGCTTGGAGTTTTATTTCTCCTAGCAACACCTATGATTGGTGTGAATGCACAAGACGACGACAATGGGGAGACTGAAGAGACTGATGACTTCGATGACGAAGATGATGACGGAGTAGATGATGAAATCGAAGAAGAGAATGAACGAGAGGTGGAGGTGGAAGTCCAAGAAAACGAGGCCACCATTGAATCCTCTAGAGAGTCGGACAGCGGGGAAGAATCCATCGAGATTAGTGTTAAGACTGGGTCAAATGGTGTTGAATTCGAACTTGAATACGAAACTGAGAATGAGACATCAGAACGAGAACTTGAATTTGAAGTGGCTTTCTACGAAATTGTTGAGTATATTGACAACGATGATGATGGTCTTTACAATGAATCTATAGACACTTTTGTTCAGAGCTATGCTATTGAAAATTTTAATCCAATTGCGTATACAACTGAGAATACAACAAGTGGTGTGGTTCATACTCTAGAAGCTGCTACCTCGGACGGTGTCTTTACCGCCAGGGTTTATGCAACAGGGGAGTTTGCTGACATCAACGGAACAACAGTGGCTCCCAATGAGATTAAAATCGATGTGATCATTGAGGGTTTCGACTACGAAAATGCCACATCTCAGCTTGCAATGAAAGTCGAGCTGGAAGCTTCAGTTGAAAAGGAATATGATGAAGAGACGGAAGACGAGGAAGAGGGAAGAGCCTCGGAGGAGGAAGGAATTGACTTCACAAACAATGAATACAGTGGTTTCTTCACTTGGAAGGAAACAGCTACGGTAGACGGAGTTGATATGGCAGTCAAGTCAAGTTTGACCGAAGCCTCGGAAAGTGAGGAGGAGTTGCTCCTTAACTATCCTCGTGGGGATAGAATCGTTCATGACCCTAAGATTGGAGTAGCTAATATCATTCAGACTCCTGGAGGCATGATTGACCTAGGTGGATTTCTCGCAATCATCGCTATAGTTGGAGTGGTATTAATTATCGGAATTGTGGTGAAGGTACGAAAATCCTAGTCCTTGATTAGAATGCCTGAGCTTGCGTTCATCTGGCCGCAAAGGAAGCCAATCAGAAAGCTCAGGTGCTTACTCTTTTTCCTATTACATGACGATGACATCTACCACATGGGTTTCTTCTACCTCGAAGCGGAAAAGCTCCTGCACTATGATTTTTGTTTCTCCTGGCTTCAGCGCTTTGAATAACCATTTCCCGGCTTCCGCATCTCCGCCAGTCCAGCCGGGTTTCATTCGCTCTGGATACTTGTAATGAGTCTCGGTTTTCATGTGCTTGATGATATCTCTGTCCACGATTTCAAATCTCGCATCTTCACCAACTGAACCATGCCGATGAAAATTGAAAAAGAATGTAGAACCAGCCTCAACAGTAAGAGATGGATTCTCTCCTTTCCAACTACCTTCAATTGGTTCACTGCTAGATGGCTTCATCACTATGCCCCGAGACTGCGGTTGTCATCATTACTGGTACTCCGAAGAACTAGATAACATTTATTATGGGTGTTTTTGTGCCTTGTTTGCGATACCATTTAGATGTTTATCAAATGAATAATTAGAGGAGGTATAGTAGGAATGTCTAATCCTTTAGATGATACGAGTAGGCAACTCATTACCGTAGCCGCAATTCTGGGGTTTCCGTTCATATCCAGAGAGCTAAATGCGGAAAATGTGCATGGCCCTCGAATCGTTGATTGGCAACCAAGAAGAGATGACAGAGGTGAAGACCAGATTTTCGATTTGTAATCCTGCCTGAAGAATTCAATAATGAGATTCAAGAACGGACAGACACTATTCTGGAAGAGGCTACTTGCAGAGTAGTGCTTGTTGGACCAGAGGATATATCGAATCAACTAAGGAACTCTGAAAATATAATCCAATATCGGACATATGGCAACGTGCAAGAAGCCCACGATCACTTTTTGGAGGCTGCAGAACAGCTAGGCTTGCCTCGACTTACTAACGAATAACCGCTTTTTGGTTGTCTGCTGAATATATCCAAAGGTGTACTCAGTACTGATAATGGCTCTTGGAGATTAGCAATTGAATACATATGCATTCACGGTGCTCATGAAAGATATCTCCGAATTAGTTCTTCGAGTGAGAATCCCGTATATCGTCTACAAGAACACAATTCAGTACACAGTCAGTATTTGGACAGTTTGAACAAGCCCAGTGGCGAAGCGTTACCAAGAAAATAACAGTCAATACAAGATACGCCATCAGCCAGTCAATACGGTCCCAGAGATAAAGAACTTGGAATAGAAAGGCAAAACCGATACCCCAGACAAGAAAAACCACTTTGCCTCTGGCACTTATGGGCGATGGCTCGTACTCGAAGATTTTAGGGCTCCCCCAATTTGCTAGACAATAGAATTTCCCCTCAACCCCATGTTCTGCACCAGAATGCTCGTAACAGGGGCAATGGCGACACAAAACGTACCACTCAATACCTCCCGCGAAGAATAGCATGGAGATGATGAAATGTACTGGTATCATCATCATTGATTCTGAGAGTAGCAATGGACCTAATCCGAGGAAGCTTCCTATGTCAAAAGATAATCCAAAATAGCTGATTCCAGAATTCACCATGCCGATGTAGCTGACCAACATAGTTCCTAGGGATGTTGTTGCGAACCATTTTGCATCGTCAATACTGTAGCTTGTTCGAACCCCAGAGTTCTTTGCATTCTTCTCTGATTCATCGGATTCTGTGGTCAAAACTGCACCGTCCTAGGAGCCAATCCAGCTGAGAATGTAATAACGTCTTCTACTGAAGATGAGTAAGATCCTCTTGAGAAGAAACCACTTCAAAGACATGACATTGTGGCTATGAACGATATTATCAAATACTGAAGAACTTGCGATTTGGTCCCATGAGTAAACCAATGAGTATATCATGCAAGATGATGACTGAAGGAAAGAGCGGCTTAATTTGGAAGTCATCGTAGACACCCGGGGTGTACCTACACTTTGGCAAATAATTGACCAATTCAGGTCTGCCAGAAAGCCAGACGAAGCGCTTTGGGAGGATCTCTTTGAGAGCCCCGGGTACGCCGCCCTGACCAAGAGTGAGTTCACTGAGGAATTCTTTCAAGAAGTGTTACGTGAAGCATTTAGCCGATATGAAGTGGAGAAAGACCATAGCAAAATTGATTCTTCACAAAGCATCTTTATCGAGCATTTCAGAGAAGGTTTGAAGAAACGTACCGAGATAACCTCATTTCTCAATGATTTTGGGGAGAAGGCTTCCCGGCTTGGTCCGATGATTGCTGATTTGGTTGAGGATTACCTTCCCGAAAGTGCTCTACTCGATGAGGTGAAGGTCGCATTTGTGCTTTTCCAGATGGACGCAAGAGGATACGAATGGATAATTGTTGATGCTCTTCTGGCGATGGAAATGGGTGATTTGCTTCATCGTCTTATTGCACATGAATATCATCACCAGTGTAGAGACGCCATTCTCTGCTATGATAAGGAGAAAGTTCAGAACGAGGATAAGGATTTGATGTGGGCTCTCAATCAGATACAAGCAGAGGGTATTGCAGATCAAATCGATAAGCCAGACTGGTTCTTTGGCCATAATCCTGTTGATGCATATTCAGGCTTCGTAGAACAATACCGCATCGAGTTAGAGAAAGCCGAAGAGACACTTGATCTGATTGACAGTGTGATCCAAAAAGAACATCAAAAGGGAACATCACGAGAAATCATCGGAAAGAAGGTACGAGAAATCTTGCCTCTTAGTGGGCATCCAATTGGTTACTTCATGGCTAAGACAATATTCAATGCTGAACTCGGTGGAGAGATGATTGATTCGGTAGGTAATCCCTTTGAATTCTTCAGGCTTTACAGCAAATCAAGGAACATCCTCGCGGAGAGCCCTTTTTCAGAAAGCACGATAGATTTTCTAGTTCAACTCGAAGAGAAATACTCTTAACCCAACTATCTTTTTCTTCAATTCTGCAATAAGATATAAATTCTCGAACACATATGAAGTACTATCGTACATTAGAGTGAGGGTCATGTAATGGATTCATACAGTCGACTTATGCAGATATATCGAGAGGTAGTAATGCTCCGGTCAATAAGAAAGGTTCTCTCTTGGGATAGGCATACAGTATTACCATCGGGGGCTGAATCTCAGCGTGGGGATCAGCAGGCACTTCTTGCTCAAATGGCATATCGAAAACTCAGTAGCAGAGAGGTAGGGAAACTTCTGGATGAGCTGGAGAAAGATGACAACTACCAGTCGCTGACCCCTGTTCAGAAACGAAATGTATACCTGATACGAATTGAACATGAAAAGAAAACAAAAGTCCCGGATGACATCATAGGGCGTTTGGTAAAACAGAGAGCTATTGCAAACAGGGCTCGAGAGAAGGCTCTGAAAAAGGAAGACTGGGCAATTTTCGAACCGGAATTTGTGAAGCTCTTTTCAGTTCATTGTGAGCTAGCAGAACACCTTCTTGAAATCTTAGATACTGACAGGCTCTATGATGTGAGTATCGATGCATTTGATCATGGAATGAGAACAGCTCACATATCAAGTACGTTTGAAGAACTCAAATCCCACCTTCCCCAGAAGATAGAAAAGTATCGCGCAGCAAGTGCTGGAAACCGAACTGATTTCCTCAGCAGACATGTGAAGAAACAAGATCATATCAAGATTGTGAAGAGGCTTGCATCATTTATCGGGTATGATTTGAATTCAGACGAGGCATTTGGACGGATAGGCGAGGGAGCCCATGCTCTAACAACTGGAGACTACGATGATATACGAATAGTGCTCTACTACAAGGAAGACAATCTCTTTCGCTCGTGTATTAGCTTCCTCCATGAGGCTGGCCATTCACTGTACAGTCGGAATATCAAAGAAGAGTGGTGGTATACACCAGTAGGTAGTAAGCAGAGTGCAATCATAAGTGAATCTCAGGCGAGATTTACTGAGAACCTGATAGGTCGCTCTCCAGAATTCATGGAGTACTATCTACCACTAGTAAACGACGTGACGCATGGCACCTTTGAAGATGTTGCTCCTCTAGAATTTGCCCGTGCTGTGAATCAAGTTAAGCCCGTGCCAATCAGGGTAATTAGCGACGAGATATCCTACAACATGCATATTATCATCCGGTTTGAGATTGAACTCGGCCTTTTCGAAGGAGAGATTGAACCTTCTGAAATCCCTGCGGTTTGGAATGAGCTCTTTGAGAAATACCTCGACATAGAAGTGAAGAATGTTTCTGTTGGCCCCCTGCAAGACATTCATTGGGGCTGGGGAATGTTTGGCTACTTCCCTACATATGCGCTTGGAAATATAGTTGCTGCGCAGTTTGCAGACTCAATGACGAATGATATTCCTGGTTGGAGGGACGAAATCAGGCAGGGTGAGGCATCAGCTGTTGTAGATTGGATGGATCGAAATGTCCACAAGAAAAGTGGTCTCTATGATGCCCCTGAATTGCTCCAGCAGGTCACGGGTACGCAATTATCATCAGATCCTTTTATCAATTACATCGAGAACAAATTCTCTAAATTGTACGAATGAGAATACCAAAAGGGACATACTGAGCCTCAGAAATACTATATGCCATACAAGAAGCTGAAAGCCAATACTTAGAGAATGACCTCTTGATGACGACAACATTTTATTATGGATTTCATATCAATTCCAGGGTTTTGTTTATGACCGAAGAGGAGAAGAATATTCCAATTGAGGAGGCAGTAGAGACCACCCAAGGCGCCCTCTCGAGAATCGCCTTACTACATATTGCCTTTTCGAAGGTTCTAGTGGAGGAATTCGGAAAGGACGAAGGCCGGGATTTGGTGGCAAAGGCAGTAATTGACTATGGCGAACGAATGACTAAAAGACGCCAGAGGGGTCTGCCCGACCTGACACCACTTGGTCTCTACGATGAAGTAGGTGAAACAGATGAAGGGAAGCCGTTCGCCAAGGGCTGTGTGTTGGCCAAGGTTTTCAAAGAAGAAGATGCGCTAGATGTAGGTTACTTGTATTGTTACGTTGACGCCGCCAAGATGATGGCGATGGATCCAGATGTGAAGATGATCCACACCTCCTGTGAAGCGTGCGGCGATGAATCATGCACAATGGACATAGTTCCCACAACGGAAAAGGAACAAGAAGCCTTTGCGAGTAGGATCGGCTCATGGCGTAGTGTCGACCCGAGATTGTTCGAATTCAAAGCCTAGATCAGACTGAATAGTCGAATCAGGTCAACAATAGTTTGCTGATTCAGGTGGCCGATTCAACCCAAATCGGGCCTACTGCACAGGTTCTTCCGCTATCAAACAGAATTCGAATGAAGTAATAATCTGCGCCATTGGTATTCAAGATGTCCGGGTCAATAGGATCCTTGGAGTATTCGTGGATATACTGACCATCTGGGCCTGATACGGTAGATGTATAGCTTGTGCCCGTTAGGTTTTGATTATCGGTCCACTGGAATCTGGATAGTTTCGAACTCAAGGAGCTGTTCCTCCATAACATGCCGTTTTTGAAAACCTGAATTTCACCAGTCCAAACAGGCTCATCATTCCTTGGCAACGCCGCAGTCTCGAAAGCAGCTGCAGGATTTCCATCATTGGCAACGAATAGAGAAATTGTCCTTGTTTCCGAAGTGGTTGCGAGTATAACCGTTGAATCATTCTCACCGGGTTCAACTCCATTGATATCAAAAAGCACATAGGGTCTTCCGTAATCGGAGCAGGCGATTGTTTTTCTCGAGTATAGCGCACTGAAAATGCTCTCTCTACTCAGTTCGTTTGAGAATACACCCGTGATCCCTGAGGGGTATGGATGCGAAGACCTTGCGTAATCCATGGTAAGGGGATACTGGTGGCCGGCATAAGCACCAGTGTGGGTAATGGAATGCCCCGGGAAACCATCATGCGAGTCTCCGTTTGCCATGAGACCCATTTTCAAACCCATGGTAAGAGCAGCATTGATTGAGCTACCATTTACCCGTTCTTCAGGAACATCTACACTCCCCATTTCACTCCAAGTGGAATAGGGATTAACCAAACTGCTTCCGTGTACCGAAAAGGCCTCAGCAAGCCGTACATACTTGTTGTGGGCACTTTCCATTTGCAAGACCTGGGTCCAGTCCTGAATGAAAGATTCTCGAACGGTATGATGAGGAATGGCTAACGCACCGACATTCCTAGTTTGCGTGAATTCGTCCAAGTACGCCCAGAGATCCTCTGGAGTCTTCTGTATGTCTGCACTGATATGGGGCAGATCATTGCCGGATAGTACGCAGGTGAAATGCCCGTATCCGCGTGGGGATGTATGCGGTCCTCCACTGCTCGTCCACTCCACACCTTGCAGTGCTACAAACTTCGCTTCTTCATAGGCTTGGTTTGTATCGTGCTCAACGGAATTCCATGAATTTTTGATATGCAGATTCTCTCCATGATCAGTGATCGAGCAAAACTCTAAGCCCGCGATGTTACGTGCGAAGAAGTAAGCTTCAGAGGGTAGGCCGCTACCATCAGACAACATAGAGTGACCGTGTACATCCCCCCAGTAGAGTCCGTGTTCGCTCTCCTGAACAACTATTGGATTGCTCCAGTACGTGTGTCCTGTTTGGGTATCTGAAACCTGAACATAATGAATACCACAGGTACCTATAGAGAGGGAAAACTCATGTACGCCATTGTCCCCTCCAGGAAGCGTCCACGGGGGTATGATGCCTTGGCCTATTGGAAATCCCTCAAACCGGTAGGTTCCGGGAAGAGTCGCTTCTACCTTTGATGGGTCGATTTCTTCAAGTGACGATGCATTATAGGAAATTATGTTGAATTCGACTTCACCAGAATAGGTGCCGCTTACCCGCTCAAACATATCCCATGCTTCGATGAGCAGGTTCCCATCCGAATCAGGATTCAATGTTGACGGGGCGTGGACCCACAGAAGTATAGGGTCATTCTGAAACATCAGATTGGGACGGATATTCTCAAAACCCCAGAAGACAAGCGGGATTAGTGTCAGAGCGACTAAGGCTAGCTTCTTCGGACTTGGCCGTGTAGTATTCTGCATTGCTTTATAACGCTCCTGAAGTGACAGAAACATAAATCTGAACCAGTAGAATCCAGCTCCAAGATACGGCACCCATAATCCTCCACCATCTATTCTTTCCAAACCATATGAGCAGAAGGGCACATACAATTCCAATGACATTCCAGAAGTAGAGAGCTCCGTCAAGTACTGCAATCGAGAAAAGCCCCAGTCGAAGCATGTGACCCCCAATAGAAATGTCTTCACCCTCAAATCTCAACGATCTTTGATTCACTGCCTCGGTAACAAGCCAAGAGAATCCTATTGAAAAAATGCCGGCAAATAATATCGCGATAGATTGAAAGACAATCACTGGAACATCTACCAACGGGAATAGCCATAGATAAATTATGAATCCCGTCAGGAGCAGGTAATTCGTCGGAATGAACGTGCAAATAGTAACAATCCCGAATACACACGCTAGGAGTATGTTCATGGGGGATAGGTCTGGGAGGAGGCTCATATCTTATGATTTAAGGAATGAACTCAATTTAGCTTTACGGGGATGTTTGTTTCAACATTTTTTCGGACTACTGGATGATTAGCTCCTCCATCTCACGTGGGTACTCTGTTAGAACCTCAATTCCATCGTCTGTCACAACAAAAGTGTCACTGTGACGAAAGCCTCCAACTCCCCTTGCGTACAGGCCAGGTTCGCATGAGAAAATCATGCCTGGCTGCATTACCTCTTCTGAACCGATGTCGAGAAAGGGCCTTTCATGACCCTCTAGCCCGAGTCCATGCCCTGTATGGTGCCGAGCTAATTCGAGCACTCCATGTTCCTCTAGGGCCTTCCGCGAGGCCTTGTCAACGTCTGCACATTCAACGCCGGGACCGGCAGCTGATAGTGCTGCAGACTGAGCGGCTGTTACTGCCTCGAACAGCTTTCTCTGTTTCGAACTAGGTTCGCCCATGAACATAGTCCGCTCTAATTCTGATTGAATTCCATAGACATCAGACGTGGCACCAGTTACCAGCGTATCGCCTTCCGAAAAAGTCAAACCGCGTGATAGAGCGTGAGGGAAGTACGAGTTCGGGCCAATCTGTCCGCGGTAGAGAGCGGTAGCCGGAAATATGCTGAAGCCTGTACAATGATAGTCTTCTCCGAGTGCATTGACCATGTCATCTGAAGCATCTGAGCTAGCTCTAATCGTCACGTCGATTTCATTCTTTCCTACTTCTGTGTACTCTTGAAGGTAATGATGCGCCTTGCTGGCCCATTTGGCTGATTCCCTCATCAATTCGATTTCTGCAGGTTCTTTTACGACCCGCATATCCATGATGATATCTGATAGAATCTCGAATTTGAGACCTGTCTCTTCCTCAAACTTAGGACCTTCATATCCCCAATAGCTTGAGAATCCAGGAGCTTCCGACGCGACTGTCTTGGGTTGCACATTGACCTCCTCATGGAGAACTTTCGAGAAAATCTCCATTGGATGGGTAAGATCTGGATATTCATAGTAAGAAAATGCCTGAGCGAGAAACGGTACTTGGTCTTCGATGTGATCCATCTCAAGTGAAGGAAGGAAAGCATATACTTCCCCATCATGGATGATGAGGGCAATAGGTCGCTCAGTGGGGATGAATGAAAACCCACTAAGATAGAATATGTTCTTGGCATTGAGAACCACGAATGTTCGAATATCTTTCTCTTCAAGGTTGCTCTGAAGAGTAGATATCCGGTCTCGATGCTCATCAGGTTTGATTCTTGTGCGGGTCAACTGGAAGTCCTCCAGCTTATTCATTATCGAAGCACCATAAAGCTACCGCGAGTACCTATTTTCACTGCTACGTGGATAGCTATAATTCACATGGAGAAAAATACTATCAGAAAGCTGTAAGAAGCCGTGATAAACTCAACTTTCCACAAACCAAAAGGATGATGGCATTGAGCGACAACTCTATTGAAAAACCTGTGAAAACTGCAGTAAGTGAAATTCCCAATCTCTTACAATCGTTACTTGTGGGCCTGCGAATTGGCGGATTTGATGAGATTGCAAGAAATGACAGAGCAGCACAGATACAAGAACATCTTCAAGATGATTCGATACAGGCTTTTCAATCGCATTTTGATGCGCTAGAAGGTGTCAGTTCTTCAACTTGGTTTGCTATGTTATATCAGATACCTGCGTATTTAGCTGAAGATATTGATTCTCTGCAATCTATACTAAATGATATGCGGTACAATCATCCTCTGAAAATAATCAACGAATTTCCCAAGAAAGTGGAAATGCTTTCCAGATACATGCCCCCATACGAATTCAAACGGTATTGTGGTTTCGAAGATTCTGTCCCAGATCCGTGGCCGGACATTTTGACTGAGTATCGCGAGATTGTAGTGCAGTTCTATGAGGACTGGTTCAAAGAGAAGTGGAAGGAGGTTTCTGAGCTACTGGAGACAGCAGCTACTGACTTGAAGCCGATGTTTAGAAAACATGACTGGATAGCGGCCTGGGAAGATAAAACATCTATCGAGTTTCCGTATCCATGGTTCATAGTTGAGCTGATTGACCCAACAACCACCCAAGGAACATCATTGCTTGCTGATCGCGACGGGTTCTATGCACATGTAGACCCGCTAATGGTTGTTACAATGGTTTCACATGAAATCTGTACCCATCTGCTCTACAACGCTACTGCAATCAATCATCCTGTGGTAGGGCCACTGATCCAGAAGAATCTAGAACGATATCTTCGGGCCAATGAACTGGTTTCTTGGTCTCTTAATGAACAAGTCATGAGGGGGATGGGTTATGACTGGGTGATGAGCGATTCCTTTCAGTGGATGGGAGATGTACGCGATGATATCAGAACACTTGTGTCTCATATGAAAGACGCAGCTGCGTGGGAAATCATTGAGGAAGCCTATTCACTTGTGCAAACATAAAGCTCACAGGTTCACGATGTGTGTCGGTCTTAGATAAAATATCAGAACCAGCTGGTGACAGAATCACCAGCTGAACTGATGCGATGGGAATTGTTGAATACCCACTTAGGCATAGAGCCGCTGGTAGCCTGTCTTTCCGCCTTCTTGCCGCTGACGCATACCCTCGACCTGCTCAGCCATCTCTCGCATCTTTTGCTTGATTTGCTCAGCGCTCTCTTCGAGCTCAGACGTATCAATATCGATGTCATAGAGTCTATCAACAATATTTAGCAGCTTGATAGCACCCTTTGGATCTGGGATAATACTGACTGCGGGGGTAAGGAAGGTGAATCCAATCATCGGCCGTGTTAGTGTCTCTGTGAGTACTGAACCTGCAATTCCTGTAATAACACCTTTCTTGAGAATCTCGAGTTCTTCAACATTCTCGAATTCAGCCATTTTCTCTTCTTCTGTTGCATAGAGAACCTTTCTGTCGGAAGGAATTCCTTGAACCGGAATACCATCCAAGACGACTGTTTCTGTTGAACCCTGCTTTGCTGCCCAGTCTAATAGGCAAGAAGTTACTTCGTATAATCCGCTCTTCTCGACTGGCAGTTCGGTAGTTGCCACGAGCAAATTCTTCTCTTTGCTTGCGTAGATTCGGAATGGATGTCGTAGTCTACCTTCAAAGAACACAGCT
>JAWOEX010000023.1:0-91835 GCA_046482545.1 Candidatus Thorarchaeota archaeon | reverse complement strand
ACTCTTGATAGCTGGAAACGTGCTTATACTCTTCTTCGTCCTCCCATTGGCTGTTCAGCATGGTGAAGAAATCCTTGGTGAAACGTTAAAGAAGTTCAAAGCCGCCAAAGAGGAAGCAAAGGAACCAGAGGAAGCAGAAGAACCAGAGGAAGCAGAGGAACCAGAAGAAGCAGAAGAACCAGAAGAAGCAGAAGAAGCAGAGGAACCAGAGGAAGTAGAGGAAGTAGAGGAACCCGAGGAAACAACTACAGAGAATCAGTTCCAATAGATATCAGCTAAAGATTTCTATGCATAAGGACTGAATATTTAGGGTTTGGAAGAATTGTACTGTTCTTCCAACCCTCTCTACCTCTTTCTCCTGTCTTTAATCGGGCATTCCACTCCATTCGATTTTTGAATTCACATTAATTCCTAAATGGACTAGGACTCGACTCACTATAGAATCGACAAGATCTTCGATTGTATTCGGCTTATGCCAAAATGCAGGACTTGCAGGTACTATCAATGCTCCAGCCCTTGTGGCTTTGCTCATATTCTCTATGTGAACGAGATTGTAGGGAGCTTCACGAGGAACAAGAACTAAGGGTCTTCCCTCCTTCAAGCTGCAATCGGCAGCCCGGAGAATCAGATTTTCGGCATATCCGCTGGCGATTCCTGCAAGTGTTTTCATTGAACACGGGGCAATAGCCATTGCGTCCAACGCAAAACTTCCGCTTGCTGGCCCTTCAGCCATATCGGTTTCATCATATGACATGTCAGCTTCCTGCTTTAGTTCAGCAGGATTGACCTCCATTTCATGCTTGAGCGTTTCAGTACCCCACTTACTAAGGATTAGATGAACCTCATGCCCCATCTTCTTCAGTTTGCGGAGCAACCTAACTCCATAAATCGATCCACTTGCGCCGGTCATGCAGAGGAGTATTTTTTTCATTTTTCAACAAGCCATCCAGGATAGTTCTCTATTTCATCGATATGTTCTTGGTCAATGACCAGTTAGCATCAGAGTGCGAATGTTAAGATCAGAGTTACAAGGAATGACCCTGCAGCCGCAGCTATTCCGGTTCTTTTGGCAATTTCGGTGGCTTCCACGATGTCTTGTGTCAACGTATCAAACCCTTTCTCGCCGAAGGTTCTCAGATTAGCTATTGTACCTGATTCCATAGCTACCCTCCCAGGACGTATTCTTGAACAAGTTTGTCTCACAGCGTCTACAATCTCTTCTATTATTCTCTGACGCTTGTATTGACCTACGGGCGGATAACCTCCACTAGAGAGCGAAATGGCGTTCACAACGTGCGTGTCCGTTGTTATTGGTTCCGCTTCTTCAACTCCGATGGCTTTCAGTGAATCAAGTATCTCTTGCCGCATACCTGGAACCATATTGTTTCCATCAATCGATATGAATGCTATCTGTTCACTCCCAACTTCCAAGATAATGACGGAGATTCCACCTGGTCCCAAGCCATCTTCCTTTGTTATTCCCTCGGGACTGGTTTGATAGAAGCCAATTCCAAATGACTCTGCTGTTTTATCTGAGTTATCAACGACAGCTTCTCTGACAGCTTGAACGAACTCTTCTGCTTCCGGGTCACCAGACATAATCGAGACTGCGTTATCGTTTATGCAGTTGTGAGCATCTACCACAGCAACCCGTTCGATGTTATCACTAGCAGATAAGGCCGCCTGATTGGCTTTCATGCCCACCTTGAGACTGATGTCATCGGTGAATTGGGGTGCACTAGTTACAATGGTGAGTGCTTTTCGTCCCACTCCCAGTGACCACGTTTTGAATTTACCTGATTCCTTCCACGTTGGCCCCCGAATGTTGTGTAGTGTATGTTGCTTCTCTACGAGCCTGTCTAGCTCTTCAGTCACTTTCTCAAAATCTTCTTTGGTTGTTAGATTCTGGTGGTGGGTACAGCTACCATGCATAACAAAACTAGGTACCCCATACCTCTCCCTAATGTGCTCACTAATATATGAAGGGAGGGCACTACTGCCAAGGTTGCGGAAAGGTCCTGGATGAACATATAGGACTACTCCGATGCCTATCAAATCATCATCGGTCTTCAATACGAGCACATCAATGGGTATGTTCTGTCTTTCAGATATGCTGGTAAGCATATTCTCAAGCGGGCGTGAGTCATTGGCCAAGTAATCATACCCAAAACCTCTCAGAAGGGCGGGGCCATCGATTCCGAGGTCACGTTCAAATGGTTTGCTAATAGCATCGTAGATGTACGCGACTGCAACTGCGATAATCGTTCCTCCGCCGAAAAGGACGATTGGCCAGGTTGCTGGAAAACCCATCAAATCCACCATGAAGTGATTGCCGATGACAAGGCCTA
Source organism: Candidatus Thorarchaeota archaeon (assembly GCA_046482545.1). Lineage (GTDB taxonomy): Archaea > Asgardarchaeota > Thorarchaeia > Thorarchaeales > Thorarchaeaceae > WJIL01. The sequence continues at coordinate 89,487 of JAWOEX010000023.1, read as the reverse complement.
CAATCCACAACAGGACAGGTATGAAAGCGGCAAGAGAGTTTCTGATTGTTCCGTATTCACTGAGGCCATCTACTAAGAACACAAACATTAGGTAGCCCATATTGGCACCTAGAAGCCAAAATCTGCTTACGAATCCTGTTCCCAAAACCAGTCCTACGATTCTCCCGATTATTCCGAAAGAAAACCAGATTACCACTCCGAACTGAATTACCCCTGTAGTTCGTCTCAAATCCAACGGAGATGATTCTCGACGTATGAGTGCATAGAGAAGAAGAGTACCCGGATATGTGGGGATTGCCAGAACGACTAGGTAAACCATAAGTAATTGGATGGGTTGATGTGTCAAACCTGAAATCATATCTCCTGCAACCATTACTACCGATGCAATAACTACTAGTAACCCAAGCCTTGCTAACATTCCTCTGTGGGTTGGCAGTTGCCAGATTCGCGAGTACAGCCTAGTTGTTTCCTTTACCTTTGCTTTCTCACTCAATCTGGTTCCACCTTCTGACTCCTCTTCTCTAGCGGACAACGTGTTTCTTATGAACGTTCCTTAACATCCTTTAGTTGTATTGCGTCGGACATGGTATTCTTTATAAGATAATATCGGATGCGATATTTTAGGCTTGAGTAAATTTGACACCAATGCCGTGCGATGAAATTCCGGATCCCCAGTCCATCCCTAGGGGCCTCCTGAAGCATCTGATTCTGCATTTGCTCAAGACCAGTGATTTGACTGGAGCGGCAATTGGCCGAATCCTTGAAGAAAAAAGTGGCCATGAATGGAGGCCGAGTCCTGGCTCGATTTATCCTGCTCTTTCAGGTCTTGAAGAACAAGGCTTCATAGAGAAGTTAGACAAGAAGGGCAGAAAAAAACCCTACACCATTACGGACAAGGGGCTGGCGTTTATCAAGAAGCTTTCAGAGCGGCACAAGACTATGTCAGAGAATATCAGGACTGGTTTCAGATTATCGCTTTCCTTGATGGCACCTGAGGATCGATTAGACTTCCTTCTTCAAAGAATGAATCAGATAACTGACAGTTTGCTGCATGCAACTGACTCTTTATCCAGCGATATGGCTGTCGAATATGCCACTCAGCTGGAATCAATCCGGGAGAAACTTAACCGCCTTATTGAAGACACGAAGTAGTGAGGCTTGCTAGTGACAAAACAAGAGGAACAACAAGAACGACAATTTGATGACGCAACGGACTATATGTTCTCAGGACTCCGTAAACATCCGGGAGTAATTGCTGGAGCAACGATTCTGACCGTTGTTTCGTCTCTCTTAGTGACTTTGCCAATGACTATTGTGGGTAACGCTATTGATGAGCTTACTGTTAATGGTTTCACTGCTACATTTGTGAATTATTGTTGGCTCATTGTTGGTCTAGGTGCAAGTTATCTAGTGCTGTATTTCCTTGTGGGCTATGCATGGGCCAGAGTCACGCTGGCTTGGGAGAGAGATGCAAGACAGGATTTCTTTGATCTCCTTCAGGAGAATAGTATGGCTTTCCATGATGAAATAGACAGTAAGAGACTCCTTTCTGTGGCGATGCAGGACATAAACTGGGTGCGGCTGTCACTGAACCCTGCACTCAGAAACATTGTCTTTGGGATTTCTTCATTCATAGTAACCACCTTGCTTATCTTCCGAGTTGATCAGGGATTTACCCTTTTCTCTTTGTTTGGATTCCCAGCTCATGGTCTTACCATCATCATGATTATCGGCTTCCCGCTTTACTTGGCCTTTGCCTACAGATACGCTAACAATGTTGAGCCTGTCCGTCGCAAGCGTGCAGAGAAGATGGAGGATCTCACTTCTTCCTCCCAAGAGGTATTCAGGGGCATAGAAGTGGTAAGAGCGTTCGGAAAGGAGGATTGGGAAGCGGAGAAATTCGAGGACGCCACAACTGAATATGAACAGTTAGTAGCTCGCGAAGGTCGTCTAGCATCTTTCTATATTCCATCGCTTATTCTAACTGCGATGACTACTCTTGCATTCCTTTATGGCGGGTATGCTGTCCTTTCCCATATCTTGACTATTGGAAACCTTACACAGGTTGTGGGGCTATTGATTGGCCTACAAGGCTTTAACTTCATGCTACCTAGAATGCTACTGGCTCTAAGAGGAGGATATGTTAATGCAGGTCGAATTGTGGATTTAATCAATTGGGAAGATCCTATGGTTGAACCCACAAAATCTTCGGAGGGCATTGATTGGAACGGGGACATCGTATTTGATAATGTCAGCTTTTCATATAACGCGGACAACTCCAACGGTAGCGCAACAGCTTTGAAAAACTTCAGCATCAGTATTCCTAGGGAGTCAAGAGTGGCAGTTATTGGTGGACCGGGGGGTGGCAAGAGCACTATTCTCAAGATTATTCTACGCCTCTATGATCCCACAGAAGGGAGTGTGCGGATTGGTGGAGTTGACTTGAACAAGATTCGTACAGCAGATGTAAGGGAACACGTAGGTCTCGTTGAACAGGATATCTTCCTATTCAGAATGACCGTGAAACAGAATATAGCGTTCGGAAGGCCAGAAGCAACAGACGAGGAAATCATTCAGGCTGCGAAGCGTGCTCAGGCGCACGAATTTATTGAGAAACTACCCAAAGGATATGACTCAATGGTTGGAGAGAAGGGAATGACTCTTAGCGGCGGACAACGTCAGAGGCTGGCTATAGCGCGAGCAATTATCCAAGACCCACAGATTCTACTTCTAGATGACTCGGCCAGTGCTATCGACGCACAGACGGAATTTCAACTCCGACAGGCTTTGGACGAAGTAATGAAAGGACGTACCAGCATTACTGTTACCCAGCGACTAAGGACACTTCTGGAGTCTGATATGGTCATAATTGTGGACAAAGGTGAGCTGCTAGCGGCAGGTTCACACGAGGAGTTGCTCAGGACCTCAGAGCACTACCAGAAGATATTCGAGCGGCTTCCAGGGGCTGAGCGATTCTTTACTTCGACAGCTGAGCAAGGAGGTGCTGCCCGATGGGTATGAGACGACATGGACCAGATTTAGAACGTCAGGAGCGTAGCCGTCCTGTTGGAGTTCTTCTCAGAAGACTCTTTGGCTATCTAGGCGGGTTCAAACGCGAATTAGCTATAGGTGCAACCTTCTCGATCCTCGGTACTGTCGTTAGCGTTTTCGATATTCCGGTACTGTCTCAGGGGTTGGATGCTGTTTTGTCTACAGCAGGCGGCTGGGAATCGCTAATCCTGCTGATTGGCTTATACGTGGCCCTCAAAGTAACTGCGTGGGCCCTTAATGGAGGAAAGCTTTGGTTTCTGGCAGGAGCCCAAGCTGGCCTAACACAGAATGTCCAGTCGGATGTATATGACCACTTGATTAATGCTGACTTGTCATATCACACGTCTCAGCAAAGCGGAGATGTGACTTCTCGAGTAACTTCTGATGTTGATCAGCTTTCGATGGGCATGCAAGTTCTTATAGATTTCGCAAGTCATCTTCTTCTAATGGTTGCCTCATTCTTCATTGTCTGGTCCATTTCTCAAACTCTTGCTCTTACAACTCTGGTGGTAGTCCCCGGTGTATTGTTCATCGCTGTACTCTTTGGAACTATAGGCCAACGTATTATGCTTGATTCAAGGAGAGCATACGGGCGAGTATCGGGTCAAATTGCTGAGAATCTTGCTGGCGTGCATGTGGCTAAAGCCTTCAACAGAGAAGATGAGCTATCAGAAAGGATGTCGGAGTTGAACCAAGAGGCGTACAACTACGGTTTCAAATTTATGATGCTGATGAGCGCTATGCAGCCTCTTATGCGATCAATAGGACAATTTGGTATTGCAGCTGTTCTCTTTGTGGGTGGCAGCTTCGCAGTGGGAACAACCACTGCTCTAACAGTAGGCGAATTGTTTGTGGGTATCACTATGACAAGTCGTTTCATGTGGCCGCTTCTCGCCTTATCGATGAATGCCGCACAAGTTCAATCCTCACTGGCTGCAATGGACAGAATCTCAGATGTGACCGAAAAGGACCCTTCCATTACCGAGTCACCTGAATCCAAGCCCCTGCAAAAGCAAAGCGACGGAATAGAATTCAGAAACGTGAACTTTTCATATGTCGCAGATGAGCTTGTATTGAAAGATGTCAGTTTCACCGTGAATCCCGGGGAGACCGTGGCAGTCGTAGGCCATACTGGTGCAGGTAAGACCACTGTTGCAGCGCTAATCAACCGTTTCTATGATCCTGATTCAGGACAGATACTCATTGGAGGCCAAGACCTTCGTAACATAACACTGGATTCTCTCCACAATGAGGTATCGCTCATTCCACAGGAACCTTACCTATTTGATGGAACCGTAATTGAGAATATCAGATATGGCAAACCTTCTGCAACTGAAGAGGAAATCGTAAAGCTTTGCAAACTGATTGGAGCGGACGAATTCATTGATTCACTTCCTGATGGCTATCATACGAAGATGATTCAAGGAGGTAAGAATGTTAGTTCAGGCCAGAAGCAAATGATAACGATTGCTAGGACCATGCTGGCTGATCCCAAGATTCTCATTCTGGATGAAGCTACAAGTCGATTGGATGCCTACAGTGAATCTCTTGTACAAGATGCTCAAGCGAAGTTATTCTCTGGAAGGACAACTGTAGTTATCGCACATCGTCTGACGACCATCACAAATGCGTCACGAATTCTTGTATTTAAAGAAGGGGAAATCGTCGAACGCGGGACTCATGAGGAGTTATTGGAACTAGGTGGTGTCTTCAAGAGGCTGTACGACACATACTACGCTCATCAGGGTATTGAAGAGCTCTCAGAGACAATTGCGAGCACAGCCGCAAAAGAGGTATCCAAATGCCCCGAGGAGGTCAAAGCTCCAGTTGCGGAGTCGAGCACACCTAATCCTAAATCTAGAAGAGAAGATCGATCGCGCTCCTAAGCTCTATCCGCCGTTGCTTCAGCGAGTAGAAGCGATGTTCCTATGAGGGAATATCCTTCTATCCCGGTTAGCAGATTGAATGCAAGTAAGATTACCGTCGACGAAACTGATTGTATTGCGAAGTGCATCGCGAGCAAGCAAACACCGAGAAAAGCACACAGGATATGTTTCACCAGCTGTCCTTTTCGGAAGATCCAAGAAATTAGCCCTAGTGTGAATAGAAGCAGAGAAGTCATGGTCAGAAGAGGGTAGAATGTCACGATGACGGCCAAGCCTATGTTTTCAATCATTGTAGACATAATTAGAATCACCGGCATAGGGCACAGAACGGCACACAAGACAAGTACTTTCTTAAGATTACGATTTGAGAAAAATTCCAATACTTCATTTGACTGGCGAAGATAACTAACTGCACTTGCCATCCACGGCAGTAACCCAATAGATGCGACGACGTAGTAGACGACCTTCGCTATGTCGTTGGGATTAAAGTTTTGAAGTGTCAGAAAGGTAGCTTCTGCTATCGCCAGCACACAAAGAGCGAAAGCACTTGATGTATTCATGATACTATATCGGTCGCCAAAAGCTACCCCCGCTCTTGCAAATTCACTGATACTTACAATACCTAACAGTAGAGGCGTCAGGACCAACAAAGCCCCTGCAATAGAAGAGACTATTGCGGCGGAGCCGGTTCCTATCAAAAGAATTCCTGTAATCAGAACTACGATGGCATATAGTATAGTCAATAAAGCGATGAATATTGCCTTTGGTGATTGATGTATATCCATCTTTTCCAAGATAATCACTCTTCTTGGCGACTCTTTCCTTGGACTAGATTGTCACAGCAAGCTTATCCCACGCGATACTGTTTACCAATCGTGGAAATTGCCTTCTTGTTTCGTTTCTAGTATTCTCTACTATACGATTGGCTATATAACATCCTGTGTAATAACTTGTGCCCTCTGCTATGTAACGCATCAGTTCCCCGAAGCCTTTGCTGATAGTCTCTGCTGATATTGCCCTCCTTACTACTGCCGAATTCAACTGGTTCTTGATTTCCACGTCCACCTGATTTTCAAGGCAAACAAGCCTGAGCCACGGATAGACCTCAAGGAGAGCCCTTTGTGATTTTCTAAAGGTAGCTGCAGCCGCTTTGTGCCCAATGAGTTTCGTGCAACTTGAAACCGTTGTCTGGAGGACGTTCTTATACAATACAAGGATGCTCTGGACTTCTGGAACTGGTTCAACTGCATGCTTCTCAGCTAGCAGAGCAATTTCTTCTAGAAAGCGTTTCACATCTTTGGTTTTTACTCTCTCAGCCGCTATGACTAGGGGGGTTTCGCCATCCAACTCTCCCAGTGCCTTGATTGTTTTCTCTGACACTCCTTGAATTTGCTTATCATTTTGGTTCAGGAAGGTTGTCTGATATATATCATCTAACGTGACGGGACTACTCACTTCTATGGCCTTGTCCCAATATGCTTTCGAAGCGAGATCTACGACTAAATCTAGGGGAATTTCTAGAAAATCGGCTGCATCTTGAACTGAACACCTCTTGGGAATCAGATTTAGAAACGACCTAACCTCAGCTTGTCCTGTATAAAGCTCCCAGCTATGTTTCACTTGGATGATACTGTCTTCTTGGATTCTATCACGGACGAATTCGTTCAAAACCACCTTTTCGAATCTGGAATACACAGCCAAGTCGATATCTACCCACCGCAAGAGGTTGAATTGTTCTTCAAACTTTTGTACGGTTCTTTTGAGTTTCTCTCTCAGCTGTGCACTTTCCTGCTCCACAGAAAGCGCTCCTAGGATCCAATCGCCGAACTCGATTATTATTCGGTGATCTGTACCTTCAAAAGCGCGTGCTCTCGATTTGACGGTACCAGTGGCCTGATCGAGAAAAGATGTCATTGCAGACAAAAACGAAGAAATTAGGTCCGGATCGAAAATTGCCTCTTGGAAGTCCTTATGGTACATGCATACACCGGTTTCCCTTTTTATGATGTATATGCTCTTTATGTTCATGAGTGGCAATCTTCCCATGTGTTCATTGTTCTTGGCATCTAGGGGCCAAGATGCAAAAACCAAATTGACCAAATTTTCTCATAGCGCGGCGCGATTCCCCTGAACTGTGGTTCCTCACAGCAGTTTTATTCTCTTTGAGTTTTAAGTGATATTTGTTCTTATTATCCACGTGTGCTCATTCAAATAGTGCTATAAGTGGAGTTTCGAGCGTCTGACCTATGTCTGCTGATGAGATTACCGTCGAGTGTCCTGCATGCGAGAAAAAAAGCATGACAGTGAAGTCCATGGTTTATCCCGTGCCCTATTTCAATGAGTTGGTCATTTTCATGATGAAATGCTCTGAATGTGGATTTACCCAGAAAGACATCTTCTCGGTGGAACAGCGACCTCCAGTTCGTTGGGAACTTGAAGTTGATGACGCTGAGTTATTGAAAACAAGGGTCATTCGTTCGGGTTCTGGAACCATGAGACTACCCGGTTTCGGTATCGATGTTGAACCCGGACCGGCAGCAGAAGCCTTCATTTCGAATGTTGAAGGTGTTGTCCAGCGGATGCACGATGTGACCGGGATTGCACTGCGGAGTGCTGACACCGAAGAGCAGCAAGAACTGGGCAAAGAAATAATGGAAAAATTGGGCGAAGCTCTGGAAGGAAATCTGAGCTTTACACTAGTCATCGAGGACCCTGCAGGGGTTAGTGCCATTCTTCCTGATGATATGACCAAAGTCGAGCGCAGGGAGCTATCTGACGAAGAAGCTTCTGAGCTTCGAGGGGCACCATTCTGGCTGGATAATCTGAGAGACGAATACGTACAGCAGGAACGCAAGGATTAAAACTACCCTCTTTAGCAAAAAAAAAGTACAAGCTGCTGTTGCATGGAATCACGCATTTCAACATTTATGGCAGACACGAACCAGTGGGCCGGTAGATCAGCTGGCAGATCGCTTGGTTTGCAATCAAGAGGGCGTGGGTTCAAATCCCACCCGGTCCACCATTACTTTTCCTCTTTCGGTTTTTACAAATTCCGGTTCAGTGCTAATTGAGGTTGCGCAGCTATGGATGCTAAATAGCTGCAGGTATCCCTCGTCTATATCCATTGAGCGTGATTGAAGTGAGTGAAAGCATCCACCTGTTCTTCGAAGCAAGGTTACAGGGTCTGAGGCTCCTGTCTCACATTAACAATGTGAATGCTTGGATAAAGGTGGTCATATGGACCTGACCAAGGGGGCAAAATGGATACCACAAGATACTGCAACGATTCTGTTCTCTGCAGAGAAGGCCGCAGAGGAATCGGGGTGTCAGTTGAGTATCACAGATATCAACAGCTTGGGATTTGTGCGGGAACTAAAAGAACGTCTCTCAGGAAGAACGCTTCCCAGAATTGTGATTGGGACTCGCGTAATCACTGGATTAATCACAAAGCAGGAGATTATTCGCATTCACAAGGAAGTCTGCAAATAGCCGGTTGGGAGGTACGAGAATTTCACAAGACACCTGTCACACATGGTTGTATTACCCGGGGAATTCAGAGGTTTTGATAGTTTGTTTCCTCTGCCGAGTAACCTATAAGTGATGAATGACCGCTAAACACGAGGGGGACAATAGTCCTCAAAGTTCACCACCGAAAAGGGCTCTTCTCCTCACAGCAAGAAAGTATAATTGGAGTCTCTATTTTGAATAATCAGTCACACAGTTCCTCAGTTTCAGGTGGCAATGCAATGAGTCCTGATATCAACACGCAAAAAGCAGCAGTATTTTGGGATGCCGAGAATGTAACCTCAGTGCGAGATGAACGGATAGCAAAGGGTTTCAAGAATTGGCTTGATGAGAATTATAATGCTGAAGTAAAATATGCATTTGCAGATTGGAACGGACCGTATCAAGATGTTGGAAAGCGGCTCTATCGCATCGATTTTGACCTGATACATGTGCCGGATGATTTGAAAGATAGTGCTGATTGCCAGATGGCCACCTACGTTGTGGATTGGCTTGTGCGGTCGCCTGAAACGGAATCATTCATACTCGTATCATCCGACGCTGTTTTCGAGCCTCTTATGATTGCGCTCCAGAAGCAAGGCAAGAATGTGATTGTTGTCAGCAGTCCAATGATTACTAGACCTGAAACAGTGATTCGTTCTGATGAGTATTACGATATCGATTCATTCCGCCCTGCTGATTACGATTTGGAGATTATTGGAGAAGAAGAAACCGCGCAGCGCTCACCTGAAGAGGTGCGAGCCATAGGGTTCAGGAGACTCCAGGAGACAATTGTCAGAATCAAAAAGCTCGGTAAGGCAACATATCCGAGGTATGTTCAAGCAGTTGTGAAACACTTGAATCCGGAAATCGATATTACCCGATTAGGCTTTGATGACTGGGGGCAGCTGATTTCACAAGCGTTGATTGAGGAGCTCGTTGTCAAGGAAGGAGAGAAACCGTATTCTGAGCTCAAACTCAGGAAATCAGTTGCCAAATTGACTGAAGATCAGACCGATACCCTTGACGCCACATTCGAACGGTTCAGGGATCTTGTAGAATCAATGGCTAGCCAGAGCGATTACATGGGTATGGAACGTGTTGTTCAAAAGGTACGAAGTGCCGGTATTGATTTCACAAAGCTTGGCTATGACAAGTTTGGAGATTTTGTGAGAGCTGCTGAGAGTCGCAATCTCGTGCGCATTGAACCCCAAGAAGGCAAACCTCCTGCAGTTATGCCTGTATACACTGTTGACCAGATGAAGGAATGGTACGAGCAGAATGTGAAGGATTTCTTTGGCTCAGGTGCAAAAGTCCCGCGCGACCGGTATATCCAGCGAACCATCCAGATGTTGTATAAGTACAACGCAAGCATCTCTGAAATGGAAAAGTATCTGAAAGACAAACAGATTCAGGAGAAGTATCAGCGAATCCTCCGGGCTAGCGGTCTATCGTTTATTCCGCCGTACGAACAAATCATTGTCTCAATCCTGTTTGGCAAGCGCTGGGATTGTGAAGATGTTATCGATGTTGTCAACTCAGAACTTGAACCACTAGGCTACGCCGTGGAATGCCCGTAACTGAAATTGTCATCGCTAGCTGTCCATCAGTTGACTGGCGATGATTTTGACAAAATTAATGCAACAAAAGTCAGGGCCCACGGAGCAAAAAAGAGAAAGTAGGTTATCCAGCGGAGGCATCAAGCCTCCGTGGAGGTATTCGCGTGGTTAGGAGGGGAGATATGATTGTGCTCCGCAATGGGCCCCGTGACTTATGAATTACTTCTTGGATAATAAGACACACGTTGCCGGAACCGAAAGGAGTATTCGCTTGAATTTCATGTGAAGCGGCAATAAGGCATATCAGCTGAAAAAAGAGCTCTGAACTAATTCAATAGCCCCATTCTTGCCCCAATCTTTGCCTGTACCAACGCCTTCCTTTCTTCGTCAGCATATATTGATTACCAGAGTTACGGATAAGACCTCTGTCTTCCATGGTTTGTAGAGTGCCAAATAGGCTATCGTCTGATGCATTTGTTGTCTCCACTAAGCCAGAGAAGTCCATCTGCCCGTTACGCTTGAGGCGCTGAGCAATCTCGAACTTTCCTACTGATCTGGTCTCTTTGCGTACGATAATGTGGCCGCAGTTGGTACACAGAAGCTCACCTTTCCTTGAATCATGGGCGACTTCTTTGCATCCGCAGATTGGGCAGGTTGCTTTTGAGAATCGAAGTCCACGTTTATCTGCCATCTTTGGAACCAATTCAATTGCGGTGTCTTTCCCTGATAAAACTAGCGAATGCGTACCTATTCTTCCATCTCTAAATCCGTCAATTCTCTAAAAAACGAGTCGTAATCTACTTCGAATGCTACTTTGAATCCGGGTCGGACTTTTTGGCTATCATCATCAAGCTGTATATAGTTCATCCTTTCGAGTTCTCGCAGGTCCGTCCTTACGCTGCGAAGTGACTTTTTCCTAAACTTCTTGACTCGATTTACCGAAACCCATCCCCCTTCTTGATACGTAAGCGTGAGAACAACAAGGAGAGTGGCAGCTAGGCGATCAGGCAAGCGCCCCTCGGTAATTGGAACCTCAATATCCTCTTGCATATCGATATAGAATACGTGGTGAATCGGATTGTGCCTGATTTGCAGACCAAGCCTTCTTAGCTGACGTTCGAGCTTGCCAAGCTTCTTGAACAGGACACTTCTGCCAGTTTCTTCAGGGAGTCCCATGGCATCGAGCATGTCCTGTACTCCAGCCCCTTTGGGCACTCCGGGTTGCGTGAGAAGCCTCATCAAGACCGCGAATTCATTCATCGGTCCGCATCTCCATTCGTTTCACGTTTTCTCCATCATATTTCAGCAATCCCCTCGATATCAGCAATACTACACACAGAAATCTTCTAAGGAATTCGTCCATATTTGGACTGGCGAGTAGTTCCTTCAAGCTGATTGTTTGGTTTTCAGGAACGTACTTCAAGAACCTGTTCAAATTCTCCATGGTTATAGAGTCCTCTATTTCCATTACTTCGTCTTGCGGCTGAGCAGTTGACGGAGGATTCTCCTCTTCAAGCATGCTTTTCTCTCTAGATTCCATCATGCCAAGAATCCGGGAAAATGATTTGTGCATACCACTGACATTGAGGTGTGAAATGGTCATAGGCTGTCTGTAAGAAATCAGCTTTGCTATACTCATCGGTTTCATTTCGCTTATCCTGTTCACATACACCTCAGGTGAAGCGAGTATTCTGGCTAGTTCCTGAATTCTAGTTGTCTTATTCTCCAGCAGAGTGTTCAGTGTCCCATCAACATCGATTCTCCTATCGACGCCCGCATCTACATCCCTAAGGTTTCTGTAGGACTCGACCAGCTTGATAGCAAGCGGGTCCTTTTCTCCAGCTTCGACTTCCCTGAGCAATCTTCTTACTGTATTCTCGAGGTCGTTGATTCCCACCATGGCTAGACTACCTCTGCTTTCTCGGATTTCAGGAACTCAGGGCTTTCGATAATAACCGATGGCTCTGTGCCCTTTGGAGATACCACACCAATCCTCTTGTCTGCATGCTTCAGAAGGTATGTTGTCTTTGCGGGGGTGAACAGAATGAATTGACTTCGCCGTGATGAATCATAAAGTAGTTTGCTGATCATCTCTGTGTTCGTTGCGTCAAGGAACGTATCCACCTCGTCTAGCGCGTAGATTGGGCCAGGATTGAGATCTTGTAATGCTAGTATGAGGGCGATGGCAATAAGGGATCGCTCCCCGCCAGAACCAGCGCTCAAGCTTCTGAAGTCACCCTCTCTGAATCGGGTCTCAAAGGTAACCCCGTAGTCATCCCGGTTTTCAAGAGCGAATCTGACCTCGCCAGCGAAAGAAACCGTTGAAAGAATTCGATGTATTTTTTCCTCGATTTCGGTGAGAACATCTCTCATACCCTCTTCATACTGGATACGAATATCACTCACCGTTTCTTCTGCTTCTTTCAGCTCGGTTCTTGTCTCGCTCACTCGAGTTTCAAGCGTAACAAGCCGCTGTTTCAGTTTCGATTCCGTGTGAGCGACAGCTTCTGATACATCATTATAATCATCAAGCTGGTGGCGTGTCTTGACGAGATCTTTGGTAACAGTTTCGAAATCTCTTACTGCATCAGGTCTTTTTGAATCACCAAGTTCCTGTTTTGCTGCCTTGAATTCATCTCTCATGTTATCTAATTGTCTCTGGCTTTGCATCGTTTCCAATTTACTGTCTCTGATTCGTAAATTGAGCTCAACGAGTCTCTCTCCGATTTTCCGCTGTTCTTCCCTGGCTTTTTCAAGAGAGGCCATGGTTGTGTGATACTGTTGCTCTACATTACCGTGTCTTTCTCTCATCGCTTCGATCTTTTGTAGTATACCTGTTGCCTCTTCTTCAGATTTCGAAACTGTTTGTTTGAGTTGTTTCAGGCTTTCTGAATAGATTTTCTTGTCATGGTTAACCTCATGGAGTTCCCTTCGCAGCTCTTCTGCCTTGTGTTCTGCTTGCTTCAATCTTGAACGTATATCATTGATTTCTTTTCTTAGTCTCCTCCTCTTGCTCGTCAGGGCAGACCGCTGGCCCATGAGCTTGCTACGCCCTGGCGGTTGGTTCAATTCGAGCTCTTTCAGTTCTTCTTCTCGTGTGCTCAGATTGGCCGCAATTTCGGCCTTATCTTCCTCAACCAATTCAATTCTTTCGTCTAGGTTGCTGATACTTTCTCTGAGGTCATTTCTCTTGTTCCATGTGCTATCCCACATCTGTACCTGCTCGATGAACTCTGCAATTTGGTTTCTTTCTTGTATTAGCTCTTCAGAGCGACCTTCAAGCTCTGCAATCGCCCGTTCTCTTTCCTGCAGGTTTTGACGGAGCACATCCAACCGATCCTTCAAAGGTGCCGTTGATAACAATCCTGTATCCTCTCTGGGTGGATAGCTGATGACAGCGTTTGTCGGTGCATCAAAGACATCCCCCTTCTGTGAAATTGTTCCTATGTGCTGCTCAGAAGCAACTTGTGCGGCTGAATCACCATCACGGGTCACTGCATAGCTGCCAAAGGCTGCACGGAACCTGTTTAGCATCTCCTCAGATAGCCCGACAAGTTCCCATAGCTCACCAAGAATATTCTCATGTTTTTCGAGTTCTTTATGCTCTAAACTCGTTTCTCCGGGATTTTTGTTTTCCTTTACATAAATCAACGGGGAAGGTGCGTTTAGTTGATTACGGATTTTGAGCATAAGTTGGTAATCTGCACTTTCCTCCACAATGAACGCAAATGGCAAATCTTCGCGGAGAACCGAATCGAGCATTTTTGAGAATTTTTCTTGAGGTCGGAGAATCTCTATTATTGGTCCAAAGACTCTCTTTAGGCCGCGTTTCTTGACAGATTCACTGAGTTTCTTGACTGAATCAGGTATTCTCGCTGAGAACTCTGATAGTTGAGTTTCAATACTGTCTATCTCCTTGCTGATAGTCGCTGCTTGGCTTTTGACTTCAAATTGTTGCTCTTTGATTTGGTTTATTCTTGTATCAAGGGTTACTTTTTCCTCCCTCAACCCGTCCTCATCGGTTTTCTCGAGCTTTGACCACACATCCGCCCATTTCTTTTCGATGCCATCTAGTTCTGCTTTTTCAACTTGTAGGCGTTCCATGAGACTTCTTGAGAGAACGTCCTTCCCTTTCAATTCGCTCTTGAGCGTTTTGTAATCGCCGTGAACTCTTGCTCTCTCTGCATTCCATTCCGCATATTCCGTCAGTTTTTCTTCGATTTCTTCCTGCTCAGATTCAATTTCTTCAAGCGATTGCTGCAGCTCTTTCTTTCTACTCTCATAGCTCTCCACAATCAGGTTATGATTATCCAATTGCTCTTCTAATGTATGTGATCGCGTGGCCTTCTTCTTGATTCTCTTCCTGAGTTCCTGAATTTCCTTGAGATTGTTCCGATTCTCCTCATGAAGTCCTTCCAATCTCTCTTCTTCTTGTTCAATTCGAGCCTCAAGTTTCGCCATTTCCATCTTCATATCGTCTGTTTGCTCGTTCAAGCTGCTTACCTTTTCGTCGGTGGCATCTTTCTTGGCCTTGGCATGTTCTGATTGTTCAATCACCTTACTGAGACCTTTGTTCTTCTCCCGGATATCTTTCTGAAGTGCAGCAATCCCCTTTTCCAAATGCTTGATTTTTGCCCAGTTCAGCTCCTCTTGTAATGTCCTCTTTTTCTCAAGTAAATCTCTCTTCTTTTCGAGCCGTTCAAGATCGTAACTGAGAAGATGAAGTTGATTTCTCACGGTTTCAGATTCGCTTACTGCTGTTTCAAGCCTCTCTTTTGTGGCGGCTAGCCTAGTAACCTCGGCTTCGATTTGCTGTCTGAGTTCGTCAAGGCCGGTTCCCTCCTCTATGAGTTTCCGAACTTCAACTGGATTCATGTTTCTCAATGCGTTGATGCGTTCTTGAGGCATGAATACCAAGTTGTTATCCACATCAATGTCGTAGGAATCGACAAGCATTCGAAGTTCTGAAGCTTTCACACGTTTTCCGTCGATGTAAGCTCTGGGAACACCCCCTCTTGATATCTTCCGAGTTAGTGTGCGTGATTCTTTCTCTGTATCAACTGTGATTTCCGCCTTGGCTGTTCTACCACCATGACGAATGAAATCACTCCACTTGCTGTATCTCTTTTCTCGTTGATTAGATCCTAGGGCAAATTTCATCGCGTGAAAAATTGAGGTCTTTCCAGCACCGTTAGGTCCAACAATCACGTTAAGCCCTGGACTGAGGTCAACTTCCCCCTCATAGAAGCTAAGGAAGTTTTTGATACATATCGACCGAATTCTGATTTCATGTGGCAACGCTCCTTGACGACCTCCTGTCCTATCTTCCTAACACCCTGCTCAGCCTATCATGTGTCTTCTTTGCTCTCAATAGCCTTGTCAGCCTGTCTTCTGATTCGCCTTGCAGCAGAAATGGGTACTTGTTCAGAAACTGTTGCTCTTCAGTTGATAGCGGCATCCCTTTGTTCAGATTTTCAACCACTTCTTGAGTTCGTACGTAATCCTCTCCGACCGCCATCAAGTACAGCTGGTCAATAAGGGTGTCAGGATATATCTCCTCTAAATCTTGCAGTTGTGGGCTGTATCCCTCTTCGATTTGTTTGAAAGCAGCTTCGGCCATCTGTGGGCGTCCTACTGGCAGGATATTGGCGGCTTGAATCATCGCCCTAACTGTCGCTGGAGAATGTTCATCTTTTCTACTAGGGTCCATGAGAAGCAGACTTCCTGCTAGGTGTTTCAAGTCGGAATAGCTCCAACCCTCTGTAGCCTCCGCCACCGATTTCGCATCCAAATCTGAACGTTGAGCCAACACTTCTTCTAGTAGTCTGATTCTGTCCTCGGTGGTTGTTTTCTGAATAATGTATGTCTTATCAACGGTTCCAAGAATTTGGGTATCAACCTGGCGTGGTCTGGTGGTGCACCCGATGAATACTGTATCTTCTTTAACCCAATCAATACGGGAAATCTCTGCTTTCAGAACAGCCGCTTGGTTCGTAGATTCCTCTGCAAATAGATCCAAATGCTCTAGGAAAACTAGACTTGGTTTGTTTCGAGCTGCAAAACCAAATAATGTTCTGAGTGCTAACGCGATATTCGCATCTTCAGATAAAGCCTGAGAGAGTCTGAATCTCACAATGTTCGCTTTGAGATTTAGAGCTACATTTTCTGCAAAGCCGAGAAAATCCGTCCCTTTACTTCCAAACAATAGAGCTGAACCCGAAAACACTTTCACCTTCCTGTTCAGCTCTCCTCCAACCCTTCCATATTCCTTCAGGCTGGCGATGAATTCCTTAGATTTCTGAATAACACTATGCTGTCTAATCTTTTCTGAGTCAATTTCGTCCGCTGGTTGAAAATCGATGACTTCGCCAATATCTTCTGTCGTCATAGTGCTTACCCGGCGTTAACACCTTCTCGAAATTTCCCGTTGAACACTTAATACCTTTGCAAGCGGTTCCCCTTTTCGCGCCTTTATTGGTTCGTGAAGTCCTCAGATAGAGCTATAACCATAGTAGCCATAAGCATGTCTCATATTGGAAGATTACATGGTGAAGGACACAATGGAGAGTACTTCAACCAACCTGCAAGACAAGGTATGGCAGGTTATCACCACACTGGAAAGCCGCGGTCTCTTTGTTCACTCAACCGATCTTGATTTGCGATTCCGACCGGCTGGTGACTCTTCAGTTCGCGCTAAGACCAAGAGACTTCCCCTGGTTGTTGGTGCTTGTGTCCTGAACGCATTAGTTCCGAGGTCCGCTATGCTTTTGGTTGGAGGTCATGGTGGTGGAAAAACGACGCTTATCAAACTCTTGGGACGGATGATGACTGGAAAGAGCCTTGATGAGATTGATGACGGTGTACTGAGGGGTCATCCGCAGCTGACAGAAGAGAAGATGGTCGCTACCCTTCGTCCTGGCCCTCTGATGAAGGAAGGGGTGGAAGTGGTTGTATGGCGGAAATTCGTAACAGGCTTCTGGAAAATCTTGGACGAAATCAACAGGCTTACTCCACATGCTCAGAATATTCTGCTTTCAATGTTGGCTGAAGGCGAACTAAAGTACTATGATGAAGTCAAGAGATGTCAAGAATTCTGTCTGTATGCAACAATGAATCCGGCTGATGCAGGTACCTTTGAGCTTTCGCCACCTTTCCTCGACAGGTTCGGTATAGCTGTACCGATAACAATGCCTACTGTGGATGATTTGGATTTGATACTATCCACTAGAGACGAGAAACTTTTCGGATATGACGAGTTATGGCAGGTTCCTGCAATACTCAATGAAGAGAATCTCTTGACAATCTGGAACCTTGTGGATAAAGTTCCAGTTACTGCTGAATCTTCTGAGTTCATGAGATCCCTCGTTCGAGAGTTTGGAGCATGCGTTAGGGTCGACAAGAGCCAATCACAGGAACTGACAGTTCAGTCAGGACTATGCGATGGATGCCACTTCAATACGCCAAAGGGTATATGCAACAGTGTAATCATCCCCCTCAGCGTTCGAGCAGCAAAAGACCTGAAGAGATATTCAAAAGCAGCTGCTTGGCTGCTGGGTGCAGGTGAGGTCAGCGTTGAGCTGGTCAAATCAATTGCACCACTGGTTTTCTGGCACCGTACCGAATACGTGCGGGACAAAATTGAGGGTTCCCCATTCTACGGGGATCGCTTTGCCTTCACAACCCATCTTGTAGAACTAGCTGCAAATAGATTTGCTCAGCGACAAACAGCGATAGAATTGCTTCACGATTTCAAAGAGGGTAGAGCTAGTGATTCGGCTATCCGTGAAATCAAAGATATGGCAAAAAGCGATTTGCTGGTAAAGATTGACTATGTGGATCTTGCTTCTGAACTGAACAAGTCCCGATACAAAAAAATGGTACGCCGTATCGATGATGCAATTTCCTCAGAAGATGTGCAGGAGCTCAGTCAAGTTCAAGACAAGCTTCTTTCAGATACTGATTTTCCAAATCGAAGCAAACTAGTGGGAAGGGTAAATGATGCGTTACACAAACTAACGCTTTCACAGTACAGTCTGACATTTGAGCAATGGAAAGATCTCTGGACCACTGTCAGTATGAAATTCCCCAAACTTACTCCACTGCTCAAAGAGACACTCAAGCCCCCGAGGCGTAAGGTAGCTAGAGCAGATAATATGACCATGGTCATCTACACCACTGGCTCTTCTCCAGACTCATCAGTCTTCTTTGAGGTTTCTGGAGGCCAGTCGGCGGTCGAATTGAAGCAGGAAGTAGAGAAGATTCTTGACGGTGAAGGGTGAATTTTTCGATGGTTGACTGGTTAAAGGATGAAAGGCGTACTTCAAATCCTATCCAGTTAGCCAAAGAGGCTTGGTCGTATGCCATGGATGACTTCTATCACCCTCCTCTTCCTGAGCCAATCATTGAAAACAAGACGGAAGCATCTAGCTACTTTTACATAGACCCATGTGATTGGACCGTACATATCAACCTCAAAGGCATTCCACCAAATCTGAAAACCGAGGCTACCAAATCCTTTCTCAGATCGATTTGTCAGCATGAGGTTCAGCACTATCTTCTGTGCCCGTATGACGGTGTAACCAATGGCATGATGTTTTCACGAGCGAGGAAGTACCTCGATGATGCCAACGCAATGTTTGCATGCAATCTATTTGCTGACATGGTGGTTGATTCTAATCTAATGGATCGATTTCTGGCTATCACTAAGAATCGGCTTTCTCATTCAATTCAACATTCCGCCGGTCTTCAACGTTCGCAGTCCAAGCTTTGGCGGCTCATAGTGAGTTGCTACCATCATTTATGGGGTTTAGAATTGCCCAAAGGAGTCTCTTTGGATGCGGATACACTATCAACTGCTGAGGACATATCCAGTATTGCTCTAAAGTATATGAAATTGGAAAGACTGTGGCCGAAGGCAACAGGTGAAATCGCGTGCGTCTTGGCTGACTGGTCACAGGAATCCGGAGGGGAGCTGCTTGAGTCAACGGAAATACCCTCTGAAGGAACGGAGGATTCCGATAAAGGTTCCAGAAGGCAGGTTGCTGTCCCATCAGACGTTGAGGTGATGATGGGTAGTCCAATCGAAATCAGAAACAAAGATAGAGTGAAAAAGTGTCTTGATGAAAATGAGCCCTACGACGAAGAGGCCGTGATGGGCAGCATGGCAAAACAAGTCATCGAGCGAGACGGTGATTTGGATGACCTTGAGTCAGTCTACCTGCTTGCTGGTAAGAATCAATCAAAGAAGAGATGGATTCGTTTCTGGTACCGGGCAGCGGTACAGGACATGCTAAGAATTGATGTTACATCAGAATCCACACAGGGCAATATTCCGCTGGCACCTTCCGCATGGAGGATAGGCGACCCTGTTGAGGAGCTTGATATTGTTCAATCTTTGCAGGCCTTTCCGGTGCTTGTTCCCAATATGTCTACTCGCAGATGGTTGAAAACAAATGTAGAGGGCTCAGGTATACCTGCTTCATTGCCCAATCTGTTGGTCGTAATAGACTCAAGCGGGTCGATGAACTGGTCGATACAAAACGGCAAACCTAGCGGTCCCTATCATCTTGCCCTCCTATCTGCATTTGCCGCAGTTGATTTTGCGCTGAAGAAAGCGAAGAAGGTAGCAGCTATCAACTTCTCGGGAACTGTGAAAACGTCAGGGCTGACTAGGGAACGTGCAAGAATAGAAAATATTCTCGCATCCTATCAGGGGGGGTCTACCATTGCGCCAGTCAATGAAATCCGAAATCTGTGTGAATCCTCCAAAGGGAGTCTTCTGGTGCTGATGATGACTGATGCGGAAATATCTAACTGGGACGGATTACTGAAGTCTATCAAGCGAATCTGTTCGGCTGGCCATAGGTTTTTCCTGTTTCATATTCGATCTTCAAGATATTCAGGTGATAATCTGGATGCCGATCTTTCTAGGGCTGGCGCACAGGTTATACCGTTGGATTCTGCTGACGATCTCTTCGGATTGGTAGTGCGAGAAACGCGAAGAATCTATGCACGCTGACGGCAACGAGATTGCTCCTTGTATTCTGGACAACAAACCCGGCATACTACGGCGATTAGTAGTCAATTATGAGTAAATCCTCTATTCACCGAAGATGGAAATCACGATTGACGAGGGACAAATTGTGATGGGCTGCTGTTACAGCAATTGGACAGGCACAATGAAGAATTACGTCTCCATTTCTAAATAATAATGCATCAATATATACAGCTTCTCGCGGAATCTCAGATGTGACTTCCAATTGCTCAAAATGAGATAAACCAGCAAAACCTCTCTGCAATTTTTCATCAAGTATCCTTTCGTTCATAAAACGATAGCATTATCCCCCAGGATACTCATGAACAGTAATTACCGAAATTGCCTGAATGTCGGATGCATCATCTACCTGTCTTGCCACCCTTTTTGTTAGGACAGAAAGGATTTCGCATGCTTTCAATCCATCTTTGCCTGTTCAGATTCTAGCTGTTTCATTTCCAGCCATTCTTCGATGTTTAGCGTTGAAGAACCAACCAGGTTTGAAATCTTGGCCTGTGTTCTGAGCAGTCTTCGGATGAGAGAGCTGAAACTCTCATATTCTCGCCTTAACTCATCTAGCTCTCTGTAGACATCATCGGTTACAGGTATGTTCTTTGCCATACACCTTTGTATATGCATACCCTTGTGTATAAACCCATTTATTCAGCTACAGATGCCGCTAGTCTACACCCTGGTGAGTTTATATTCCTGTTAGTGGGTGCGAGAGATAATGGAACAAGATTTCCTTTGACAGACCAGTGATAATTTTCACCTAGTTCGTTGTCAGTTGAGAAACTTGGTGAATGTATGATCCTCGTCCTCCTTTCGCAGGGACAGGCAAAGGACAAAACCCAAACTTTTATCTCTGATGTGAAGTGGCACCGGCATATGTCTATCGGACCACTAAAGGCCCTTTTGAGGCGATGAGTGATGCCATATGAGATTACTTTCAAAGACATCTTGAACCCGGTCACAAAAATGAATGTTATTCGGGCACCCGACATAGCGAAAGTATGCAAACCGGGCCAGTTTGTCATAATCCGAGTGAACGAAACAGGGGAGCGAATCCCTTTGACTATTGCTGATTTCGATAGAGGAAAGGGCGATATAACAATCGTCTACCAGGAAGTTGGCAAAACAACAAAGCTTCTGGGTAGCCTAGAGGTTGGTGATGAAGTTCTAGATGTTGTAGGACCACTTGGAAAACCCACTCCGAGCGACAAGCACTATGGAACCGTTGTGGTAGTTGGCGGAGGCTGTGGAAGTGCCATTGCTTATCCCGTTGCTAGAGACTTCAAACAGGCAGGCAACTATATGATAACAATAAACGGCGCACGCAGCATGGACCTTCTGTTGTACCGAAAAGAAATGTATGACCTTAGCGACGAATTCTATGAGACAACAGACGATGGAACTTGTGGACGTCACGGTTTTGTTACTACTGTCCTTAGTGAGTTAATCGAAAAGGGTCGACAAATTGACCTCGTTTTCGCTGTCGGACCCGTTCCCATGATGAAATTCGTTAGCAAGACCACAGAAGCACAGGAGATTCCCACCATCGTTAGCTTGAACAGTATCATGGTTGATGGTACGGGTATGTGCGGTGCCTGTCGTGTTAATATTGACGGTGAGATGAAATTTGCATGTGTCGATGGCCCAGAATTCGATGGTCATAAAGTTGATTTCGATGAGCTCATGGGGCGGTTGAACGCATACTGGCAAGAGGAAGCTATAGCTGTCTCCCGGTTTGAACACGGACATTAAACCAGTATACCTGGTCTATTACTCAATTGGTATCTGTCTGGTTCGACTTCATTCGTTTCTTTGTATAGCATTGAAATGAAAAAAGGGTCAATTTTTTACCACCCGAGATACATTTCTCTTCTTAAATGGTACAAACTCGACACGGGCATAACCAGTTTTTCAATATGTTTTTGATCCATTGATTTTTCATCTTTGAGTCTTCCCTGAATTTTGTCTCGAAGAGGGTTCTGTAGACGGTTTGAAAGAGACATAGCAAGACGGTACTAGAACTTGCATCTATTTGCGAATTCTTGAATTTTGGCGAGCCTTCCGAGTTTCCAAAAAGCAACAATGTTATCCCGATCAAATTGGGCCGCGGTCTGAAAATGTTTGTATGCCAACTGGAATTTCTCTTGTGCGAACATTCGTAGGCCAAGAGCAAGCTCATTTGAGCCAAGGGCTTCTAGTTTCTGCTTACTGAAAATTTCGAGATTCCTGAAATCTTCAACTTTGGCAGAGGTTGTCTCGATTTTCTCAAGAACTGGATGGGCAAAATCTTCTTTGAGAAGCTTCCTGATAGATGCAGACTCTAAAACCGTATTTCATTATGTTGTTCAAACCGTTCTTCTGGGATTATTCCGTGCCTGCTTGATCTCAATCGATATGAAGAACGGAAACTCTGCCCTATTCATCCATGATTACTGATGGGGCGAATGATAGCTTTTATATCCCAGCACACTAGGCCCGGCATAATCCAATCTGAAACCGGCAAGGCGTTCAAAATGGCCAATAGCAAAAAGAAGTCAAACCAACCGACAAAGAAAGTGCCGATGCCCGAACAAGATTCGAGCAGGAGGAGCCGTAATTTCGAGGAAGTTGCCCTTGGTTATACAAAAGAACAGGCTCTTGAAGAAGCTAATAAATGCCTGCAATGCAAAAAGCCTCGGTGTGTCAAGAACTGCCCTGTCCAAGTTCCGATAGATGAATTCATCGCACTAATTCGGGAAGAGAAGTTCATGGAGGCTGCTCAGAGAATCAAGACAACGAACAGTCTCCCGGCGATTTGTGGAAGGGTGTGTCCACAAGAGACTCAATGTGAAGAAGGCTGTGTTTACGGAATCAAGAACGAACCTATTGCTATCGGCAGACTGGAGCGTTTCGTTGCTGATTATGCCCGGAAGCAAGGAGAAGAAGTACCTGAGATAACAGAAAAGCGGGATGGGAAGATAGCTATCGTCGGATCTGGGCCCGCAAGCCTGACATGTGCTGGCGATTTAGCTAAACTAGGCTACGAAGTCCAAGTTTTCGAAGCATTGCATAAACCAGGAGGAGTACTGATGTATGGAATCCCTGAGTTCAGATTGCCCAAGGACGTTGTAAAATATGAAATTGAGCAATTAGAGAAGATGGGAGTCAATATCAGGTGCAACTACGTGGTTGGCAAGATTAGGACCGTTAAGGAGCTCATTGAGGAAGATGGATATGATGCGCTTTTCTTGGGAACTGGAGCTGGCTCTCCTAATTTCCTAAAGATAAAAGGCATCAATCTAGTTGATGTTTTCTCCGCGAATGAATTCTTAACACGTGTGAACATGATGAAGGGTTACAAATTCCCTGAATATGATACACCTGTTCGTGTTGGAAATCGTGTCGCCGTTGTTGGTGGAGGCAATGTTGCTATGGACGCCGCACGAACCTCCTTGAGACTCGGAGCAGCGGATGTCTACATTGTCTATAGACG
Organism: Candidatus Thorarchaeota archaeon; assembly: GCA_046482545.1. Lineage (GTDB taxonomy): Archaea > Asgardarchaeota > Thorarchaeia > Thorarchaeales > Thorarchaeaceae > WJIL01. Next base: position 65,970 of record JAWOEX010000023.1, on the reverse strand, counting down.
ATCGAGAGAACAGATGCCTGCTCGTGAGGAAGAAGTAGTCCATGCGGAAGAAGAAGGTGTTCAGTTCAAGCTGTTGACGAATCCCGTCGAGATTATTGGTGACGATAAGAACAGAGTCATTGGTATGAAATGTATCAAGATGAAGCTTGGTGAGCCCGACGAATCAGGCAGAAAACGCCCGATTCCGATTGAGAAGTCTGAATTCATCTTTGATGTCGACACTGTTATCATCGCAATCGGCAATCGTCCGAATCCGATTATTGCCAACACCACACCTGGCCTAGAAGTTACTGAGTGGGGCACGATAGTGATTGACGAAGAGACAAGAATGACTTCCGTACCTGGGGTCTTTGCTGGTGGAGATATCGTCACTGGTGCTGCGACCGTAATCAGTGCCATGGGTGAGGGACAATCTGCAGCACGTGGCATTGATGAGTATATACAGAATGAGAAAAAAAGGGATTCCACGGACGACACATCTGAAGGCTAACGTCATTGGATTCAGGTGCCAACCGGTCTGGTTTGAGAGTCCGTGTGAAACAACCGTCCGGACTTTTCTTCATCCTTTTTCCAATTAGAAGTCAGTTATCCTCCCATATTTTATGAACTCATAGAAGAATGGAGTATTTGAAAGGCTTCATTAGGAATGTTCCATCTACTTGTCAAGAGCAAGGTGAGAAAACATGCAGGAAGAAGCCTTGACAACTGATGAGATGCGTGTCCTTGAACTGAACTCCGAGTATCTCGGGATAAGTCTCGGAACACTCATGCAGAATGCTGGAAGAGAAATTGCCCGAGAAATCATCAAACGGTCGGACGTCCGTAGTCGCAAGATTGTAGTTTTATCTGGGCGTGGCGGGAATGGCGGAGACGGTATGGTAGCCGCTATTCATCTCCATGAGGTTGGTGCATCCGTTAAGGTTTGCCTTCTTGGTTCTGAAGATAGAATAACCAGCAGTGATACCCGGCATAACTGGGCTATTCTGCAGAATCTGGATGGCATCCAGAAAAGCGAAATAAAAACAGAATCTGCTGTTGCTAGTTGTAAGTCAATTGACGATGCAGATATCATCATTGATGCCATGTTGGGAATCGGGCTGGGTGGTAACGTAAGAGAACCCATAAGATCAGCCGTAGAACGCACCAATGCCTCTGACGCGATGGTTTACTCAGTTGACATACCTACGGGCATAGATTCGGACACGGGAAAGATATGGGGGACGGTAATCAAGGCTGACGCAACAATCACCATGCATGCACCCAAAAGAGGCCTTGGTGAAGCTAAGGAATACACCGGTGAAATAGTAACGGTTCCAATAGGTATTCCTCCTGAGGCGGACGTGATATGTGGCCCGGGTGACCTCTCACTTGTAGCAGGCCCCAGACCCGCACACTCTCATAAGGGTGACTATGGTCGTATTCTGGTAATAGGAGGTAGCGACGTTTTTTCTGGGGCACCAGCACTTTGTGGTTTAAGCGCTCTTCGAACTGGTGCAGATTTGGTTGAGATTCTGGCTCCCAACCCTGTTGTGCCAGCGATTAGATCGTATAATCCTAGCCTTATTGTGCATAATTTGGGAACAGATGTGCTACTCCCTGATTCCCTTGAGAGGGCTATCAAGCTTGCTGAGAAATGTGATGTGATAGCAATTGGTCCAGGACTTGGTCTCCAAGAAGAAACATCTAGGGCCGTTTGCGAGATACTTGCAGCCCTTGTTGAGATGGGGAAGAGGGTCGTTGTTGATGCCGATGGCTTGAAGAGCATAGCTGGAACTTTCACTTCATTCAATTCAGAAGAGTCGGTGCTTACTCCCCACTGGGGCGAGCTGAGTGTTCTTCTTGAGAAGGAGCTTGGGAATTCAAAGGATTTGACAAATAGAATTAACTATGCAACAGAAGCTGCGGATTCATATAACTCCGTAATCCTCCTCAAAGGTCACATCGACATTGTGGCAGAGCCTGGAGGACGATATAAACTGAATAAGACCGGGACTCCTGCCATGACAGTTGGTGGAACGGGAGATGTGTTGACGGGGATTACAGCTGCTTTTCTTGCAAGACGGAGAAATGCCTTTACTGCAGCATGTGCCTCTGCTTTTGTGTCTGGAATTGCAGGCGAAAAGGCCTTTGATGACTTCGGTTACCATATCCTTCCTACTGATTGTATAGAACGGATTCCACAGGCTATTCGTTCTTTTAACCATTGATTTCTGGCATAGCCTTTAGAAATTGCTTGGCAAGTTTGACATTCTCTGCAGTGATTGGGACCCATACGATTCCAACATCAGGTTGACCGTACAGCATCACAGACCCTTGGGGTGCCAGAACAGCTGCAGGGAATCCCATGAGATCCTCCTCACCTTCTATGAAAACAATCGATTTCTTGTTATCATGAATTGCTGTATCTATTACAGACCAAGCCTCTGGATAAAGCATACCAGCTGGGTTGTACGCATGATACTCCTTCTCTCCAGAGAAGCTATCACCGAACGGTCCTCGTTTGGTTTTACCATCAACGATGGACACATCAGGGATACAGTCTTCGTTCATAAGGGTAGCACTTGTAACGTCTCCAACGGCAACCACACATTGTGGTTCCTCTTTTTGAATTCGTTCTGCTACTTCTTTTTCAGGTATGCAATCATTCTCATTGTATACTGTTCCTTTAGGAGTTTTGAGACCTTTCCGTGTCCTAGTATCCAATCTTCTTGGTGGTTCTTCGGTTCCACGCAGGCGGTGCCCTTGTGGATCTATTTTTCCTTTCCGTATTCTTGCTGAAGAGAGCTTCTTGCCATCATCCGCTCGAACAGGTTTGAGATATTCAATTTCGTCATTAATGCCCAATTGTGTTTTCCTAAGATCAACTCCGTGCTGTTCGAGGTCAGTGCAACAAGGTCCAATATACATCATGAACTTGGTCTTGCCTGGAATCTCAAGAAATTCTGCATATCTGTGGATTTCCTTTACCTCTATCTTGTCTACCAAATCGATTGATTCCAGAAATTCAGTCACCTTCTTTACTCGATAGGATGTGGATTGAATAATGGAGGCGAGTTCAAGTCCGTGCTCAATCAATTCACCTGTAGTCACTGCAGCAGTTGGGTCGTGCTTTTGTGAAAGCCTTTCTAGGAGAATCTCATGCCCAAGATGCAGCCTGTCAAAGAGGTTTAGCGCCCAAGTACCAGCCATTAGCTTTTCACTATCGCTGTAGTTTACCTCGAAGCTTTAATATCTGTGTCTCTCCACCCTTTCAAGAGTTCCAAGATGTGTTGAGAACATGAGAATACTTGCAGTAGCGGACGTTCACTGTCCACGATATCTTCATATGTTCGAAAAGAGTCTAGCTGAGATGAAGGCACCCGACCTCTTTCTATTAGCAGGAGATATGATAGACAGAGGGAGGATATCTCAGTATGATGTAGTTTTGAATGCAATCAAGGAACGTTTTGATGATGATTTCCCGATAGTAGCTTGTTTTGGTAACGAGGAATATTTAGAGGTTAGAGACGAGATTGCTGATATTTTTGGAGACCGAATCTCGTTCCTAGATGATCAATCCATAGTCCTGGAGATACAAGGCATCCGATTCGGTATCGTAGGTACTCAGGGGTCTCTTGATAAACCTACAAGATGGCAAAAACAAAACCTGCCACGAATCAAGCGAGTTTTTGGTAGAAGACCATCACGTGTCGAACACCTCCTCAAGAAGCTATCAAGAAAAACTGATTATCGGATTCTGCTGATGCACTATGCCCCTTGTCTTGAGACCTGTCAGGGTGCTAATGACCGCTCATTCGGTGCCTTTGGAAGCAAAAAATTCTATAGCATGATAGAAGCGGAAAAACCAAATCTCGTCATACATGGACATGTTCACGATGCAACGAGACAGGAGACCAGAATTGGCCCCACACTCGTCAGAAATGTAGCCCTTCCCGCAGCAGAAGGGGTCACAGGCTTGAAGCTGTCTATGATAATTAAAAGAGAGAGCGGAACCGAATGAGGCCTCACTCGTGCCCTGTCACCCGCATAGTGGGCTCGAATTTGTAGCCATACACGATGATACCGCCTGGTCCGTACTCAGTAATCTTCCGGAAACACGCCCGGACCTCCATACCAATATGTACTGATTCTATGTTACAGTTAACAATCTGTGTTGTCAGCCGGGGTCCCTCGTCGAGTTCAACTTGAGCTACGATATAGGGTATCTGTCTCTTGAAGTCCTGTGGGGCCTGCCTGACTATAGAAAAGGTGTGTATTTTGCCAAGGCCCTTGAACTTGTGAGTTTCTAGGTTTCCCTTTCTTCTACATCTCGGACATATCGGTCGAGGTGGAAAGAAATACTTGTCACATGTTTTGCAGTGATTCCCCTGGATTCTGTATATTTCCTGTTGCTTACGCCAAACTTTTGCTACTCCGTGTTCTGCCATTTGCCATCATACTCCTACTATGTGCACTATTGATGTTGCACCTGTTCCGCCAGTATTGACAGCTAATCCTCTCTCGGCGTCGGGTATCTGCCGTTTTCCACCTTCTCCCAGCACCTGATGATACAGTTCGACCACCTGGGCAACGCCCGTAGCTCCTACTGGATGACCCCGGGCCTTGAGTCCACCTGAGGGATTCACAGGATACTCGCCATTTATCTCGGTTAAGCCCTCCTCTACTGCACTGCCGCCTTCTCCCTTGTCAACGATGCCGACGTCTTCAGTCAACATAATTTCGCTTATTGTGAAACTGTCGTGTAATTCAAATACATCGATATCTTCTATCGAGCAATCAGCACGTTTGAGCGCTTTTGATGCTGATTTCACGACAGCACCCATCGTAGTTATGTCATCTCTTTCATGCAGGGCGAGGGTGTCACTAGCCTGTGCTGATGATTCAATGTAAACAGGTGTATCGGTGTACTCCTTTGCTTTCTCTTCTGTGCACATTATTACACCTGCAGCTCCGTCTGTAATGGGTGAAGAATGAAGCAACCGTATTGGATCAGCGAGGTATCCTGAGTTCATAACCACCTCTAACGGAATTTCTCTTCTGAACTGAGCATACGGATTGTCAACTGCATTCTTGTGGTTCTTTACAGCGACCAAGCTAAGTTGTTCGTCTGTGGTTCCATATTCCAACATATGTCGTCTTGCCATGAATGCATAAAGAGCTGGAAATGTGGCCCCCAGCATGCCTTCCCATTCCCAATCTGAAGCAACACTAATAGTTTTCATAGCTTCAGTTTGGTTAACGTCACTCATCTTCTCACATCCGAGAACCAGTATGACCTCGTGTTCTCCAGATTTAATGGCCATGTAGGCATGACGTATTGCAGCTCCCCCACTTGCACACGCTGCTTCCACACTGTAGGCGGGTATGTCGCCGAGACCCCCCATATCAACAGCCAAGGCACCCAAGTGTTCTTGGCCGGTGAATCTGCCTGCACTCATGTTTCCTATAGTGACTGCTTCAATGTCTGCTCCTGCAACACCTGCATCTACGATTGCTCCCATGCCGGCTTCTAGGGTTATATCGCGCAGATTCTTGTTCCACAGCTCACCAAACTTGGACATTCCTACTCCTGCGATTGCTACTCTGTCGCTCATACTCTCTCCTCCTCATTCAAGTGATTTTATCTTGCGTCGATACTTAGCGTATATTGCATATTTGACATACGTCTTCCTTGTAATGTAGTCGTCTACTGTTGGAACTTCCCCTCTTCGTTTGGTGATCGCATCTTCCACGCGAATGGCAAATGCATCACTCCCTGCACCTGAGCCATATGAGACCATGAATATCCTATCATCAGGTTCGGCTATGTCAAGGATTCGGGCAAGGCCAATCATGGCTGAGCCTGAGTACGTATTGCCAATTTGACGCACCACCAAGCTGTCTTCGAGCTTCTCCTTAGGTACGCCTAGTTTACGTGCTACAGAAACTGGAAACTTGCCATTTGGCATATGAAAAACAAAATAATCGTAATCATCAACGGTGGTATTTGTTTTTTCCCAGAGGAGGTTCGCCCCTTCCATAACATGTCGATAGTATGCTGGTTTTCCTGTAAATCTTGCACCATGACTGGGGTAGTCTTGCCCCTCTCTTCGCCAGAAGTCGGGTGTATCAGTTGTAAATGATGTTGTGTCTTCAATTGTTGCAACTACGTTTTCTTCTCCGATAAGATATGCTGCACCACCAGCAGCGGCCGAATATTCTAGCGCATCTCCTGGCCGGCCCTGCGCTGTGTCTGAACCTATGGCTAAACCCACCTTAATCATGCCGGATTTGACCATACCCATGCAGGTCTGGATTGCTGCAGTTCCCGCTTTGCATGCGAACTCATAATCTGCAGCAGTCATGTTGGGAGAACAGCCGACCGCTTCTAACACAATGGTACCGGTCGGTTTTACTGCATAGGGGTGTGATTCTGATCCAACATAAATTGCACCAATATCTGTTGGGTCTACTTGGCCATATTTGATTGCATTCCTTGCAGCCTCGACAGAAATGGTTGCAACATCTTCATCAGGACCTGGAAGTGATTTCTCGTACACACCTAGTCCGCTTGCCATTCTTTCACCGTCTTCACCCCATACATCGGCGATATCCTCCGTTTTGATCCGATAGCGTGGGATGTAGACGCCATAGCCTACTATACCTACCATAACAATTCTTTTCTCCTATTGTTGAGTTCGGTAATTGCCGAAACTTAGTACGTCAATATTCGAGTTAAACTGCTCGCCGAGCACTTATATTTTAACGTTGTCATACCGAAACCTCCTCACCATCGTCTTTCAACGATTGAAAGATTCGACTTTGGTATGCCGTCGAAGGGGTCTTTGTAGATACCCGTATTTATCACTAACGCCGCCATAAGACATGTATCGTTATCTTATGTTCAGAACTATGACTTCATTTTGTTCAATCTATGGAAATCTCACTTTCTAAATCTTTCAAGAAGGTATCCGTAGCAGTCATATCGATTTCCAAGCTTGATTGCCCTTCTCTGGTTGATGGGACTCCCAATTTATAACCGATTGCATCTAGGACCTCCTGAACTCGCCTGCCGGCTCGGTTTCTTCCAAAATCGGAAAGATTCGGTACGTTATTTCGTACAGAATCTACAAGTATGTTTGAGCTCCCCGAACTGTACTGTGTTGCTTTCTTCGGAACGGATGCCAATTCGAGTGGTAACCCCATAGAGAGAGCGAGCTCGCGAAGTATTCTTTTCCGCGATGGTTTATCATCAGGAGAAATCTTGTAGCTGATGGGGGCAGCCAATGCTAACTCCACGAAGTCGGTTGATAGATACGGGAAAAATGCATTTCCTCCGCTATTAGCAATAGCCATCTCGTCCCGTTCTATGTTTCTCCTGTATGTACTAGATATATCTGAGTTGATTTCTTCAATAAGTTTCGCAGGATTTTCCGGGTCATACATCTCAAGATACCTGTAGTAACCTCCGAATAGTTCATCCGGCCCCTGTCCAGACACAATGATTTCGTAGCCCCTTTTCGCCGCTTCAAGGGTAGAGAGGAAGATAGGAATCGCAATTTCAACATCCATTTTATCCGTGGTTTCGATAGAATATATGATACGTGGAAGGACGTTCCAAACAGTCTTTTCGTCCACTTCAACTTCGAAGTGGTTCATTCCCAAGATGTCCGCAGCTTTGACAGCAGCTCTAGCATCGTGTGAGCCTTCCGCTTTCGCCGTTACGAGAATGACTTGATCTGCTATTCTATCTGCCAATAAGGCGGCGAGTGAGCTATCAATGCCTCCTGAAAACAAAATAGCACACTTCTGGGAACTCAGCTTTTCAAATGATTTTGTGAGCGACATTTTAAGCTGGGAAACAATCTCGCTCTTGAAGCATCTCTGCAAGTTGAGCTCTCGGTATCGATGTGTGACTCTAGATACCAAGATATTGCCAGTCCAATCTGCCCTAAGGGCAAAACCAGGTTGAATCCTATCGGATTGTTTGAAACCAGCTTTCCATAGGCCCTTCCTCTCGGTTGCAAAAGCCAGAATACCCTTTTCTTTGCTGTAGAAAATGGGCTTCGTCCCGTCCACAGATCTGAACAGCCAGAGCCCTTTCTCGTTGAGATAGAATACTACCGTGCCAAAGAGAACTCGCAATAAGGATGTCCCAGCGCCAGATATTGACCGCGCAAAATCTGTAGCAAATCCTTTCAATATCTCTGGTGATACTTTGCGTGGTAGATTACTATCCAGAATCATGATTTTCTTATTATGAGTGTCAAAATGAGGGCCGTAATCCCCTCTTTCGAGAATTGATAGGCCAATGAGCTTGGATTCATTTTTCGGGTTATCACTGGGAGATTTGCTTTCCATCAAGCGTTCTGCGCTGAAAATGTGACTGTGTGCCCTACCTCTGTGTGCTATGCCTGAGGAAATTTCTTTCAGCTTCGCTAAGACAACAGAATGGTCGCCGTCCAACAACAATCCGCAGATACCAGTCATCTTATGGGTGGCAACTCCTACCCGAATGCCCGCAGAAGCCGGAGCTTGCGAAGAATCCTATCGTCCACCAACAGGGACAGCTTTGAGCAGGATTTTCTTGATTCCGGGTATGTTATCCAATAATTCTCTCATTTTGTCAGCATCGATTTTCAGTTGCTTAGGTGTAAAGTAACATTCGTAATAGCATTCTTGTTCGGATTGACATATTCCACTCGTAAAGAGAATGTCTTCGAGTCCTGCCTGCTCAAAAACCATGGTGAGCTCTTCCAAGAAGCTCTTGCTTAGTTTTTGAATCTCAAGTCGGAGATACATCACCTCACTACTCTTTATTGGGTATAGCTTCACGTTTTGATCCTTCATTACGAGAATAGCTAATCCATACTCTTCGTTAATTGCACCAACGAAATCAGATGGCAGAGTTATGGTGTCTCCAGTTTCTATCTTCAATACCTTAGCATGGGTCATATCGGCTCTACTCAAATCTATTATCCTCCGGACAAAGGACTCTACCCTTGTTCCCTATCTTTGTGTCCTATATTTCTTGCGCCTAGTTGTAGCTAGTGTTTCGACCTGTGAATCCTGCAATATGGAGCGCAATCACGGGGGAATTATCTACCAAACCAACCCTTGATATCAGATACTATCTTCGGTTCAGGCCTCTGCAGCTCGTGTACTCTCCAATTATCTTCAAGGCTTATGTCATATTCGAGAAAACCCAATCTGTCCTTGTGTCGCTTCTCTTCGATTTGTCTGAAAATGCTTTCTAACCAGACTTTTCTGGTGATTGGCATGCCATCTGACGCTAGGTCAAACAGGACCGGATGCAGATCAAATACTAGTGCCTTTTCACTGATGAACTTGAGAACAGCATCTCTAACCGGTTCAGATACTTCCTGCAAGTCAGTAAAGAAGTATGCTGCTAACGACGTATTCGTATAGGTCTCAGGAATGGAAAGAGCAAATTCAAACGACTTGGACAGCTTGGACAGGTATGTTGCTGAGTCTAGAAATATGCTGATTTGTGGTTTATCTTGAAAATCCTTCGTATCTGGTTGCTCTTCTTCCTCCTTTTCGATGCTTTCTGCAGCATCAATCAGTTCCTGTTCCAATTCATGGAACTCTTCTTCTTCCTCCTCATTCATAACCTCGCTTTTGTAAATACTAGCTTGTTGAGCTTCTTCGTCTGCACGAGGATCGACTCTCCTTCGCCTATGTGGCGGCACATACCCCTTGAGTTCCATGAGGTGATGGAGAACCAGAGGAAAGAACAGATCGTAAAGCGTGTCCCGACTTTCATTGATGAGTAGAATGATTTCCTCATCATCAACTGCTTGAATCAGGGGACTCTGGTAATTTTCATCATCGTGAAAAAAATTCAACAAGTGTTCTTCAGAGAATGTCTCCTCGACTCGTTGCTCCCATTCTTCGTACACCTCCTTCACTTCTTGTTTTCTGCGGTCTTTTAAGAGATTCATAAACTTCCCGAGATACTTGACTCCCCGTGACACAGCAACCGTAGGGCTGACGAAGACAGTCATAAGGCCTACAGCTTCTCCGGCGTATTCGCTAGCCTCCGTTTTCTTTATTTTTCCCATGACTTCCTCTGTCAGTGAAGGGGGACCCAATTTCTCTTTCAGTACTTCAATCATTCCCACAATATTCTCAAAGGAAGCATCCCCGGGACCAATATCTTCTCCAACAGGAGATGCATCACTGAGAACCTCTGCAAATATGTTCGGCCTTTTTACTAGCCATTTGAGAGGTATTTTATGCGCTTCATATTCATGCAACCATGTCCGTTCAGAGGTCTTGGAACCAAAATAGAACTTCTTTGAATTTGGAAACTCCTTACTGAAAATACGAAGGAAATCATTGAATCCTCGTTCACTTACTATTGTTGTTTCACGTTCACTAGTGATATCTAGGATGAATACGGTAGCCCCTTCAGATTCTGACCTATATTTCGCCATGGCCAACATCGTCTGTTCAGGCGAAAGATGGAGATCCGGCGTATCCAGAAATGGTGCTTCGTAGTAGGAGAAGATACCCAGTCTCTTCCAGGATCGATTATCAAGACCCTTTCTTATTGTGTTTGAGAACCATTCGTACCCACGTTGATAGGCTCGACTCTGACTGCTATTATCATTTCTTTCTGACATTCTATCAACTCACAACAGCACACGCTGAGACTGTGTCTATACTGCTCAATTGAGCCAAGTCGTGATAAAGATATTGTGCTCGCTAGTCTTTTCTAACCGATAATATGGCCACAATCAGTATCACGATGATGATTGATGCTATGAATAGAATTCTCCAGTCAATCAATGGAGGCGTGGGATTGTTGGGATCCTCCTTACGGAGAATAGAGCCTTCATCTATGATGGATAGAGTACGAGCAGCATGGGCCATATAGACAATGTCCCCCTCTTCAAGGCCGGGAACAGATGCCCAGCTTCCGTCCGCAGCCTGACAGCTTGCCACGAACTCTCCAATAACAGATGTATTCTCTGGAAGGGCGTCCAGAAGATTCAACGCCTCTACTGCAAAATACGTACTAACAAGATTAGTGTCGTTTGTTGCAACGCCTTCCTGAAATCCACCGATGAACTCTCCGGATGATGACTCGAAAACTTGTCTTTCCTGAATCCAGTCAGCTATTCCTTGAATATCCTCGGTAGTCGCAAGGCCCCCCAAGATGTCAAGGGAGATTAGAGCTGCTGCGGTTGGTGTTACACCTACTGTTCTTGCACTCGGAGTCAATGTGAATGCATTACCCTGCCTGCAGGACATAATCCACTCGATAGTCTTTGTCTTGTTTAGCAGCCACTCATTCATGGATTCATCTGTGATGGTGAGAACATATTCCATGATTGATAGCGCCCTGTACGTGGAAAGCAAATCAGGTGATGCACCGGCTTGAGGCCCAAAACCGCCGTTTGTGGATTGGGTTTTGTTTACGTACACTAGCACCGCTGTAGCATTGATGGTTACTTCTTCCATGCCTGGAATGTCATTATGCTCATTCAGTATTTGCCAGATTTGAATGGCTCTGAATGAAGAGATAATCGACACAGGCCCTGCAACATAGGCTGCGAAGCCGCCATATTTATCACTCTCAACATCTCCGGATACCCATTGTACCTTCTGCGTGAAATTCTTTGTTTTGACAAGATTGAATGGTGGTGGTCTGGAGGACAGATATCCTCCGTCTACATTAGGTGGCATGTGATGCCTGAATACAATTGCTCCGAAGGTGCCTGCTACTCTTGAAGCACTGGCAGTAGGAACTGTAAACCCACCTTCACTACTTTCATACATATCATCAAGATACTGGTTTGCGGTTTGCAGCCTCGTCGCTGGGTTGGCTTGGGCAGGCTGAGTGATTGCTGATAGAAACAATAATGTGAATACCACGGCTAATCCTGTAATCTTGACCTTATTCATAGGAACATCACGGCCAGTGCAAATGCTGCAAACTGTGGTTTGCGCTGCGTGTTTTGCATCGGACTCGGAGTCGGTAATTAAGCTTTCCCATTAACAACGAATGTACTCTATCGTGGCCCCTTTTCCATCTGTCTGATATAGGCGTATGCAGAATCTGCGGCGACAGCTCCATGCCCTACAGCAACAGCTATCTGCTTCAAAGAATCAACTACATCTCCTGCGGCAAATACTCCTTTTACGTTAGTAGCCATCTTATCGGTTACTAGGATTTCGCCGGCATCGTTGGTCTCGACCCCTATATCCTGAGCGATCTCGCTGTTTGGATTGGAGCCAAGAGCCACAAATGCTCCATCAACCTCAAGTGTACTCTGTTTGCCTGTCTGAACATTCTCTATCAGGAGTTCTTCAAGAACTTGATTTCCTCTGAACTCCTTCACGATGGTATCCCAAAGGATTTCTACATCCGATTTCATCAGGGCTCTTTCCATGGCGTGTTCTGCTCTGAGCTCGTCACGACGATGAATCATGTAGGTCTTCGAAGTGATTTCGGATAGATATACAGCTTCAGTCGCCGCAGTATTTCCTCCTCCCACAACTGCGACCTCCCGACCCCTGAAAAGTGGTCCATCACATGTGGCGCAGAAAGAGACTCCACGCCCAGTGTATTTTTCTTCACCTGGCACATTGAGAACCCTGTGTCCTCCCCCAGTGGCAACAATAATTGCCTCCGCAGTATAGTTCCCTCGCTTGGTTTCAAGGATAAATCCGCGACTATCATCATTATCAATTTCGATATTCTCGACCTCCGTTATCTCTTGTATTTTGGAGCCGCATTCTCGGACCTGTTGCTTCATTCGTTCTGCGAGATCGATTCCTTTGATGAACGTAAAGCCAGGATAGTTCTCAATGCCTGGGCTTGTCGCTTGAGCTCCACCCAGAACCTTGGATTCCAATAGGAGCGTATCTAGTCCATACCGCCCCCCGTAGATAGCGGCAGTCATTCCAGCAGGACCTCCGCCGATAACTACAAGCTCCCAGTCAAGCTTCTCTTCAGACATCAAAATTTTTCTCCTTGAAATTTACTGCTTACAAACCGTGAATTAACAGACCATGTTTAATCTTTTCTTGTGACTAATGAAATTCTGCGCAAGTCTCTTTCGGCGATACCTCTGTTAGGTAGCAAATCAAAACGTTGTAGAGGACTCAGCAAATCATCCACTCTATTCATCGTGACTTCTCGAAGGGGTTCTCGTCCTCTCTTCATCATAAATGCAGCCTTGCTGAATTTCTCCGGGTCATATTCGAAGGCCTGAGCGGGTCCAACAACGAATACTTGGTCCACTTTCTTGAGGTGTTCCCATGGCCAGATGGAATTATTGAACGATTCGATAATTACTGCATCAGCTTCAGCTTCAATAGCTTCGAAACAACTCTGTACACACTCCTCGAAGTTCTGCTGTTCATATTCTCTGACCTGCTTGAGCGAGTCTACAGGTATAACCTTGCTATCTTGAGAGAGAGTTTCCATTGTCTCTCTATCCACAATTGTTGTTCCCTTCTCAATGAGTTCAGTTCCTACTACCATGCTCGATTGTAGTTCACTGTTCTCAGATTTGGTAAACCGTTGCATGACCAAGACGGAATCCCAACCTGCGAGCGCAAGAGAGGTAATCGGAAGCCGACCCGGTTTATCGATGACCGCAGGAGCGAACATCCTGTGTACTGGATTTGTTACAGTCACCGGGAAGTTTGATCCAAGTTTGTCCCGTACGCGTTTGGCATCCAGAGAGAACAGTCTTCCTTGGTCTAGGCAGTCTCTGGTGTGATCATGATGAAACCAGTAACTATGACCACTAATTGGTTTGAAGTATTCCGAATCCACACCTTTTTCCTGCAAGAATTGACCTAACTGAATCGCAAAGGTTGTCTTACCTGAACGAAATGGGTTGATGCCAGAAATCAGGATTCTTGTGGTCAAGGATTATTCTCCCCGGAAAAAAGAAAAGCAGAGGTTGGAGCCCGAAGGGCTCCTTTCTCTTAGATTCAATCTATCTTTGTACTAAACTATCACATTGGGGGCATACCGCCCATACCGCCCATGCCACCCATACCGCCCATACCACCCATACCACCCGCGCCTCCACCAGGTGGACCAGCGGGAGCTTCAGTGGCTTTGGCTGCGATGACATCGTCAATTCGCAGTATCATTTGGGCTGCTTCAGCTGCGGATCGAACGGCTTGGTGTTTCACACGAGCAGGCTCAATGACCCCGGCTTTCTGCATGTCAGATATCTTACCTTCGAGCACATTCACGCCCGCCCAGATACCTGCCTTGCCAGAGTGTTCTTTGTTGAGGTCAGCTATGATATCGATGGGATCATGACCAGCATTCTCAGCTAGAGTCTTTGGAATAACTCTTAGTGCCTCGGCGAATGCCTCTATGGCGAGTTGCTCACGACCGCCTACTTTCTTCGCATAGGCTTCAAGCCTCTTGGATATCTCTGCCTCGGGAGCTCCACCGCCTCCAACGTATGTACCGTCTTCAACGACATTCCTCACAACACAGAGAGCATCATGCAGTGCTCTTTCAGCCTCGTCAACAACATGCTCAGTACCACCACGAATGACAATCGAAACTGCCTTGGGATCCTTGCATTCTCTGATATAGACGAGCTTATCATCGGCAATCTTGACCTCTTCAACAAGGCCTGCTACACCGAGTGCTTCTTCGTCGAGCTCATCCAAGCTACTAGCAACAGTCGCGCCTGTAGCTTTGGCAAGTTTCTCAAGAGTGCTCTTCTTAGCCCTGCGAATAGCAAGTACGCCTGCCTTAGCAAGATAGTGCTGGGCTACGTCATCAATACCCTTCTGACAGATTAGGACGTTTGTACCTGTATCGATAATTCTGTCAACCATCTTCTTGAGCATGCGCTCTTCTTCGTCGATGAATTGCTTGAGCTGATCCGGCCTGTCGATTTTGATTTCCGCATCGAATTCGGTCTTCTCAACCTCGATGGGTGCATTGATCAGAGCGATTTTTGCATTGGAAACTGTCTTGGGCATGCCTGCATGGACGACCTCTTTGTCCACAACCATGCCATCCACAAGCTCTGTCTCAAGTAGGCTTTTGCCCTGCTTCTTGATGACTTCAATCATATCAATGTCGGCAACATTTTTGCCGTCAACAACTTCATTGACCTGAAGGACCGCATCAACAGCGATGTTGGCGAAATGATCTTTGGTTCCAACGATGGATTTGCTGTTCATAGATGTGGAAGCAATTTTATTCAAAATGTCCTTATCCATCCCTTCCATCGATACTGAAATCTCATTAAGAATCTCTGTAGCTTTTTCAGCTGCTTTCTGATATCCACCAACGACAATTGTTGGATGGATGTTCTTCTCTAGAAGGTCCTCTGCTCTCTTCAGCAGTTCACCGGCAATCACAACCGAAGTCGTAGTGCCGTCACCAGTCTCCTGGTCTTGGCTCTTAGCGACTTCTACAAGCATTTTTGCAGCGGGATGCTGAACATCTATCTCTTTGAGAATAGATGCACCGTCATTAGTGATTGTAACATCACCAAGCGAATCAACCAGCATCTTGTCCATACCGCGTGGGCCAAGTGTTGACCTGACCGCTTCTGCGATAATCTTGCCTGCGTTTACGTTGTTCTCTTGTGCGGATCTGCCTCGAGTACGCGAGGTACCTTCCTTTAGAATAAGTACTGGAGTACCACTCATTTGTGCCATATTTTCATACCTCATTTTTGTCTATTGTTCAAGTGCGGAATCGCAGTACAGAGTGCCTGACTTTTCTTGACAAAACTGTACATGCGTTTCGCAATACACTGAGAAAACTGTACATGCGTTTCGTTTAAAAAGATTGCTTTATCCACCATTGGCAGCTTTTCAAGCACACGATAGATTTCTCCTGAGATTTCAGAAAATCGTTACAAATTCCCGATACGAACATGCTAATAAGCGAGGTTCACGTTTTGCACCCCAAGATAAACCATCCAGACGGGTTTCTTTCTCGGAGACGCATTGCTATGGATATTAATTTCAATATTGGCGGCGCAGCAGGTCAAGGCATCAACACTATAGGAGACCTAGTAGCCCAAGTCTTTGTGAAGAACGGCCTCTATACATTTACGATAAAGGACTACATGTCACGAGTTAGAGGAGGTTACAACTTCAGCCAGATTCGCGTATCAGATGAGCCTGTATATACTCCCGTTCATGATATCGATGTGATTGTTGCTTTGACAAAAGAGGCGATTATCAAACAGCGAGACAGACTTGTTGAGGGCGGTGTTATCATATTTGATGAGTCACTCCGCTTTGACGAATGTGAGAAGTGTCACCTGCCCCTCTCTCTTAAAGAAACGGCCAAGAAAGTGGGTGGTGATGTTCGTATGATGAATGCAGCCGCTTTGGGAGCTATGTTATCAGTTCTTAAAATGCCACTTTCACTCGCAGAGAACGCTTTGCAGGGTATCTTTGGTGACAAAGGAAAGAGTTTGGTAGAAGCGAACATTAGAGTTGCGAAGACTTTGTATGAACGGGTAGCGGGTGAATTCGCCAATCAATGCGACCACGATTTCAGCAGTGTTGAACGGGGTCCTTCTAAAGACCGATTGATTGTAACCGGAAATCAGGCTATTGGCATCGGAGCTATCGCGGCTAATTTGAAGTGGATATCTGCCTATCCCATGAGCCCCTCGACATCACTTTTCCAGTTTATCATCCAGAATGCAGAGCGCTTGAAGATTGGTGGACTCCAAACAGAGGATGAAATAGCTGGACTAAATATGGCGCTTGGAGCTTCACACACAGGCGCTCGATCCATGATTACAACTTCCGGTGGGGGATTTTCACTGATGGTGGAAGCTCTTGGACTGGCAGGCATGGCTGAAATCCCGATAGTAATCTATAATGCCCAGCGGCCCGGTCCGAGTACAGGCTTGCCAACACGAACGGAACAGGGTGACCTGCTATTCATGCTTCATGCTTCACAGGGTGAGTTTCCAAGAATCATGATTGCCCCAAAGGATCCTCTCGAAGCATATCAGCTCACGAAGAATGCTTTTCGTCTAGCGGACCGATTTCAGGTCCCCGTTATGCTGCTTGGTGATCACCATCTCGCAGAGTTTAGCATGAATATTCCAAGAATTGAAGTAAAAGACATCAACATGAACCGAGGAGAACTTGCTGAGAATGTAGATAATCCTTACAAGCGATTCAAAATAACTGACGATGGTGTTTCCCCGCGAGCATTTCCTGGCGACGAAGGCGTGGTGGTTGCTGCTTCCGGGAACTCCCATAATGAATTCGGCCATATTTCAGAGGCCCCCGATAATCGGAAAGACATGGTCGAGAAACGATTGGCGAAAATTTCTGGCATACTAGAAGAACTCGAAGAACCGAAGTTATATGGGAACAAGGGAGCAGAATACACACTCCTGACATGGGGGTCTACCTGGGGGGCGGCATATGAGGCGATGCTCAGATTGTCTCAAAAAGGGTTGTCCATCAATCATCTCCATTACGCTTATCTCTATCCACTGAAGACTGACATCCTCCGTGAAACCTGGAAACATGCTAAGAATGTGGTCTCTGTGGAACAAAATGCAACATCGCAATTTGCGAAGCTTGTTAGGATGGAAACGGGATTGAGCGTCGATCAGGAAATCAACAAGTATGATGGGCGTCCCATGACACCCCGCTGGATAATAAACCAGTTGAAGGAGGTTGGTGTACGATGATAGACCGAGAAGAATTGGAACCCCCTCAGGAAATCCAATGGTGTCCAGGTTGTGGCAACTTCGGAATCCTACGAGCGCTCAAACAGGCTGTGATGGAGCTCGGACATCCTAAACATGAGTTCTTCTTGGTGTCTGGAATAGGGCAATCAGGAAAAACTCCTCATTTCATCAATCTGAATGGGTTCCACACCCTTCACGGGCGGGCGATTCCAGTTGCAACAGGAGCTCACGTTGCCAACACTGACCTGAAAGTGATTGTACATGGGGGAGACGGAGATTTGCTTGGCGAAGGTCTTGGTCATCTGATGCACGCAGCACGAAGGAATGTCAATATAACCTGCCTTCTCCACAACAACGGCGTATATGGTCTGACCAAAGGTCAATACTCTCCCACTTCTCCTCATGGCTTTGTGAGCAAGACTTCACCGCCGCCAATAGGAGTTCCAATGGATCCAGTGAATCCGATTGGAGTGGCAATCATGGGTGGAGCGACATTTGTGGCTAGAGGCTTTGCTGGCGATATTCAGCAGCTTACTCAGCTGATAGTAGATGGGGTGCAACATTCCGGATTTGCATTGGTCGAGATAATGCAACCTTGTGTAGTGTTTAACCCGAAATGGGACTGGGATTTCTTCAGGGAAAGGGTGTACAAACTGAAAGATACTGAACACGACAGTAGTGACAAATCTGCAGCTTTGGAGAAATCATTCGAGTTTGGAGATAGCATTCCAACTGGCGTTTTTTACAAACATGAGAGAACACACTTGGCAGACGAATTGGCGCTTCCTGAAGGAAGGCTTAGAGACCATAAAAACAATGCTGAAGTTCTGCAAGATATAATCGATGAAATGCTTGTATAACTCTCGTGCTGGTGTGTATAACCATGGTGTGGGAAACAAGAAGTGAGACGGATTCGCTGGGAGAGGTTCAAGTGCCTGCTGAGGCGTAGTGGGGAAGCAACACTCAATGGACTATACATTCTGCGTTGTGGTGTCCTCATCATGAAACGTACTCTTATACCTTGAATAATGAGACCTGCGATTAGTACCATTCTATTGTTCCCGGTGGCTTTGATGTGAGGTCATATACCACTCTGTTGATTCCGTCGACTTCATTCACTATTCTCGAAGATATATGAAGAAGCAAGCTCCAATCGGGCCTAATTACAGATGCTGTCATTGCGTCAGAGCTCTCAACGATTCGTATAGCAATCGCCTGATCATAGGTACGTTCGTCCCCCATAACACCCACCGATCTAACAGGAAGAAGCACGCAGAACGATTGCCATATCGAGGAGTAGATTGGCTCATTTTTGAGCTCATTCTGCAATATGGCGTCAGCCTCTCTAACAATTGCGATTTGTTTCTTAGTTACTGGTCCTCCAATTCTGATAGCAAGGGATGGTCCTGGGAAAGGCTGTCTCCGAACCATATGATTTGGAATCCCGAGGGAAATTCCCACTTTCCGAACCTCATCTTTGTACAGGTTCTTCAGGGGTTCCACCAATTTGAGGCTCATCCACGCCGGTAATCGTACATTATGGTGACTTTTGATGACCGCAGTCGACTTTCCTGTGGCTGCGCTTTCTACCCGATCTGGATAGATGGTTCCCTGCCCCAGGAAATCGAATTCTCCGATTTCGTCTCCGAGATTCTTGGCTTTTTCCTCAAAAACTTCAATAAACGTATCCGCAATCACTTTGCGCTTCTCTTCGGGGTCTTCAACCCCCTCCAACTGCTTGAGGAATCTTTCCGAGGCGTCCACGACAACGAAGTGTTCGAAATTCATCTCCCTGAAGGCTCTCTCTACCTCATGACGCTCTCCAGCTCGAAGGAGACCATTGTCCACAAAGACACAATAAAGTCTCTCACCTATTGCCTGATGGATTAGGTATGCTGCTACAGTAGAATCAACACCTCCGCTCGTACCCATTAGCACTCTGCCATTGCCCACTTTCTTCTGTATTGAACTGAATATACTGCTGACTTCTTCTTCAGGAGTCCATGTGTCTTTGCATTGACACTTATTGCGCAGGAATCTCTGTAGAACCGTCATACCATTTGGAGTATGGGTGACTTCTGGATGGAACTGGACTCCAAAGAGGAGGTCATCTTTGCTACGGAAAGCGGCAATTCTCGCTTCTCCGCTCATTGCCAGAGGCTCCAAATCCTGTGGCAACTCCGCAACCTCATCGCTATGAGACATCCAGACTTGCTGCTCATTTTCAAGCTCGGCTAAGATAGACTCCCTCTCCAACAGCTGTAGTTCTGTTTTGCCATACTCGGGGTTGCCGCCGGGAGAGAGTTGTGCTCCTTTCCAAATCGCCAGCAGTTGATGTCCGAAACAGATTCCTAGAACGGGAATCTGCTTCTCATGAAGCTGTTCCATGTTTGCGTCAAAGGGAGCTCCCAAATCACCGTCTTCAATCGATCGAGGACCCCCTGAGAGAATCACTCCTTTTACACCCTGTAAATCCTCACCGGTCAGGGCTTTGTCTTGAGGAATAATCTTAGCGAAAACGCCTAGATCTCTGCATCGACGAGATATGAGATGTGTGTATTGCCCTCCAAAATCAACCACTAGGACGCACTCTGTGGCGGTCACGACTTAATCACCTTTTCTAGAACTCTTCTGCAATGTCTTTTCGATATCGGACTCTACCGTCGATTTTATCGACATCCCTATAGGCGGCGTTTCTAGCCTCTCTGACAGAAGGACCTTTTGCCAGAATAGCAATAGAGCGGCTTCCAGTTGTGTAGATGCTTCGTTTTCTCCTATAGACTGACGCGTAATAGAGCTCATTCTCGATTCCATTCCTGACAAATAAGGGCTCATCAACGAGGACACTATCGCCTGGATAGCCCTCGGGTACGATGTAAACACAAACTGTTGCAAGATTCTTGAATTGTGGCTTCTTCAGTGAGCCGTTGATAATGCCCTGGCACACCTCGTTCATTGGTGTTTCCAAGATTGAGAGAACATTCATCGCCTCGGGATCGCCAAATCTCACGTTAAACTCAATTACCTTGACTTGGTCTTGAGTCTTCATGAATTGGCCATAGAGAATACCTTTGTAGGACTCGCCAGTCTCTTTCTCTACTGCCTTAACGGTTTTTCTCATAATATCCACAGCAGTATCAGCCTCGCTATTACTCAGGTATTCCAAATCGTGGGATTGCCGTGAATAGGAACCCATTGAACCGGTATTAGGCCCGGTGTCACCATCAAAGGCTCTCTTGAAATCCCGAACAAGAGGCATGGGTTCGATTCTTCCGGACCCATCAACAAACGCCTGAACTGTGAATTCTCGCCCGGCAAGCTTCTCCTCCAAGATTACACATCCATCCCGTTGGATCATTCTTTCTGCATAATCAATAGCCTCATCGCGTGAATGTACATGCTCCTCAAACAGTCTTACACCCTTTCCACCAGTCAAGCCATCTGGCTTGATTACAAGATCTTCAAGGCCAATTTCATCTATTGCGGTGTTGATATCCTTTGCTCTATTCACGACCTCGAATCTCGGATTCGCTTCTGGCGATACGCGTTGGAGCAGCTGCCTGGCGAAGACCTTGCTGATTTCGAGATTTGCCGGGCCCTTGCAGGGACCGACAGCAGGAATTCCGCGCTGCTCGAGTTCATCAACAACTCCCTTCCCTAGTGGGGCTTCAGGTCCAACAACAGCATAATCAATCTCTTCTAGATTCGATATTGTGTCTATCTCGTTGAGCTTTCCTTGAAATGCTCGTTCTGAAAGCGATTCGATGCCTGGATTTACATATTCCATCAGTGACCATAGAATGACACCCGATTTGTGGAGTGCGCGAGCTATGGCGTGCTCTCTGGCTCCGTTTCCGATTAGCAGGACGTTGGTCACGATAGTTCGACTCCATATGGCTCAATGAATACTGAAGGTGTGTCTGTCTTCTCCACAACCCCTAAATCATAGGTTTCATCAAGGGCGGAGAGGGCCTGAAATGCCGATTGTTTCTGACTGTGAGAGACAATTACGATTAGGCCAACTCCCATATTGAAAGTAGAGAACATCTCTTTCCATTTGATATCTCCTTGCTTCTGAAGAAACGAGAAAATTGGTGGAACATCAGGAAATCTCTTGATTTTGAATCTTGCAGTGTGAAGGCGGAGAATTTTCTTGAATCCTGAACCCGTGATATGTGCAACTCCACGGACTTCAATCCCATGTTCTCTCAATGCTCGGAAATGAGGGACATATACTCTGGTTGGTCTTAGCAACTCATCTGAGACATTCCTGCCCCATGGAAATTTGTCATTGATATTGAGTGATGAGAAAACCACCTTCCTAGCAAGCGTGAATCCATTTGAGTGGAGTCCATTTGATGAAACACCTAAAATTGCATCCCCATTTTCTATTGCACTACCATCAATGAGTTTCAACGGATGAGCCATGCCAACGGCTGTCCCAGCTAAATCTAAGGCAATGTCCGAGGCTCCCTGTATGATTTCGGGAAGGATTGCCATTTCACCACCGAGGATAGGGATTCCGGATTCAGTACACGCATCGAGAAGGCTCTGACCGATTTGCTCAAGAATCTGAACAGGAAGCGGTTCCTTCGAGGCCAGGTAGTCAACAAATCCTATTGGCATAGCACCAATCGAGATTAGGTCGTTAACATTCATCGCG
The DNA here is from genome assembly GCA_046482545.1 of Candidatus Thorarchaeota archaeon. GTDB lineage: Archaea > Asgardarchaeota > Thorarchaeia > Thorarchaeales > Thorarchaeaceae > WJIL01. The sequence continues at coordinate 43,629 of JAWOEX010000023.1, read as the reverse complement.
ACGCAGTCTTGCCCAATTGTATCGTATCTCTCCGCCATCTCGGCAACGAGGACCTTACTTCCGACACCGTCAGTTGATAGAGCGATACATAGATTGTCTGAAATCTTCACTGTGTTCGCATAGTGACCATAGTCCTGCATGACTTCTCCATACTGAAAGGATTCTCTCACATATTTTCCAAGTACTTCCAGTCCCTTGGAGACCTCTTCCTCTTCTACTCCTGCCTCTGCGTAAGTCTGGGGTACCTCTGCTTGGTGTGGTGGTTTTACCCCCATTATCCGAGCGGCCAAATAGGCTGCATTCTGACCGTTGTCAATACCTACAGTTGCCACTGGTACACCCTTTGGCATCTGCGCAATCGATAAGAGGGCATCAAGGCCCCCGATAGCTGCAGAGACTGGAACTCCAATCACCGGCTTTTCTGTGAGCGATGCAACAACTCCCGGAAGTGCTGCCGCAAGGCCAGCAATTGCAATTATAACATTGGCTTCTGTATCTTCAACAATCTCTCTCACTCTTTCTGGTTCTCGATGAGCTGATGCATACTCCACAATATGTGAGACTGAGAGATCGTTGAGTACCCGTGTTGCCTTTCTTACTATCTTGGCATCGCTTTTGCTACCTGCAATTACCAGTACGTCCGTCAAATAGATTACTCCATGTATTTTCTTAGGCCCTTTCTATAGGCTTGTTCTGCTGCTTCCAGATCGACCCGAAAATCTCCGAAATCAGAAACGTGTTCATCTACTGTCCTCCCAATCTCGATTACGGGTGCTTCGTGCTTCTCCATCAAACCCATGAACTTCTGTTGATTCGATTTGGTGACCTCAGCCAAATATCGAGCAGAAGACTCAGAGAAAAGTATCTCTACATCTCTCGAAGCACTTCCCGGTATGGATTCCAAGTCTATCTTGAAGCCATGGTCACTGTTCATGACCATCTTCATCATTGCGATGGCAAACCCCCCTCTTCCTAGGTTATTGCATGACTGTATCAATTGCATTTTGTGAGCTTCAAGCATTGCATTCATTACGTTTTTCTCCAAGCTGGGACGATAGATTGGAGGGGACCCTTTTACCTTTCCAGTCGAGGTCTCCTGAAAAGCTGTCCCGTTGAGTTCTGGCATAGTCTCTCCTACCAGCAATAACTTCGACGCGGGCGTCTTTAGATTTCTTCTGACAGGCATGTACCCGGGCTCAAACAATCCGGCTATCATTATTTCTGGGGTCGGGTTAATCCGGCGAACCTTCCCATTTGACTTACTCTCATTATAGAGTGAAACATTTCCTCCTACAATGGGTATATCGAAATCATTGGAGAATCTTCCGAGCCCTCTTACCGCCTCTACATACTGAGCATAGGATTCGGGTCGTTCGGGGTTGCCAAAGTTGAGACAGTCTGCTATCAGGATAGGACTTGCTCCCATGGAGACAATATTCCGCAGCACATTGGCCGCAGAGTTGGCTGTACCTTGCTGAGGATTAAGAAGGCACCAATAAGATTTACAGGAACTTGAGAATGCTATCTTCTTATCGAATGGGAATTCAAGAACACCCGCATTCTCTCCGATGTCCACGATGGTATTTGTCTGGACATGCTGATCATACTGCGAATAAACCCAAGAACGATCGCAGATATTGAGGGATTTCATCAGATTCAAGATTATACTGGAGAAATCGTATTCTTCTTCGATCCAATCTAGGTTCTGCTTCTGTGCCGGTATAGCACCTTCAACTCGTTCAGGCACGGGAAATCCATCGATAAGAAGGTCAATGGGTACCTTAGCCTTAACCTCGCCCGCCTGCAAGACTGTGTAATGCTCATCATCTGTCACTTGGCCAACAACCGCATGTGGTGTTTCATTTCTTGCTAATATCTCCAGCACGGCGTCCAAGTTCTTGGGTGGAACCACTGCGAGCATCCTTTCCTGTGATTCTGACACGATGATTTCCCACGATGCCATATCCTTCTCTCTTAGGGGTACTTTATCTACCTCGATTCTTGCACCTGTGCCACCATTCGCCGCCATCTCTCCTGCACAACACGCAAGGCCACCACCTCCCAAATCTTGGAGACCCACAATAATCTCCTCTTCTACTAATTCATTGAGGGTATCAAGGAGAACCTTCTTGGCTAGGGGGTCGCCTATCTGGACCGCGCTTCTTTTTTCCTCCTCTTGGTCGGAGAAGCTCTCTGAGGCGAAGCTCACACCAGCAATACCGTCTCTTCCGGTTGTTGAACCAAACATAACCAAGTGGTGCCCCGGAGTTCGTGCAATGCTTCTGATAACTTTGTCAGGTTTGACGACACCAATGCAGGCCACATTCACGAGACAATTACCATTATAGGAGTCATCAAACTCTAGGTCACCTCCTACCATGGGAATCCCAACACTGTTACCGTAGTCTGAGATTCCTCTCACAACATGCTCCAGAAGATATGCATTCCTTAGCTTACTAGGATGACCAAACCGCAGGCAATTCATCAATCCAACCGGCTTACAGCCCTGGGATATCACATCTCGGATTATTCCGCCAACGCCTGTGGCAGCTCCGTTGTATGGGTCAATTTGACTTGGATGATTGTGCGATTCCATTGCCACCCCTAGAAGGGTCTCATCCCCTATGTCAACAAGCCCCGCTCCTTCTCCAATACCCAAATAGACTTGTTTTCCCTTTGTCTTGAACAGATGAAACCATCTCTTACTACTCTTATAGCTGCAATGTTCACTCCACAATACGTCAAGCATTGCAAGTTCTGTTTCATTGGGCTTTCTACCAAGAACATTTGAAGCATGTTTCAGTTCGGTTTTCGTCAGCATATTGAATCCCTCACAAAGTTCTCAAGTATCAGCAATCCGTCACGGGAGCCAAGAATACTTCTAGAAGCTCGTTCGGGGTGAGGCATCATTCCAAGCACATTTCCTCTCTTGTTCACTATCCCAGCAATGTTCATGGTTGATCCATTGGGGTTCGTCTTGTCGGAAACATTACCTTCCTTGTCACAGTATCTGAAGACAATCTGTTTCTCTGATACGAGCTTATCGAGTTCCTCACTTGTGCAGTAGTAGTTTCCGAGCATATGAGCAATCGGTATCCGAATAATTGTATTTTCAAGACCTCGGGTGAAACGCGTTGCATCTTCAGAGACTTTCAGATAGGTCCATTTACAAATGAAATGTGCAGATTCGTTGGTGAGGAGAGCTCCCGGCAGATGCTTTGATTCTGCTAAGATTTGAAATCCATTACATATGCCAACGACTGGCTTATCCTCTTCGATTAATTCGTTCACACCTTCTATAATGTCACCCGCGGCAGCAACAGCACCCGCCCGGAGGTAGTCTCCGTATGAGAAACCTCCAGGGATAACTACACCATCCGCACCATCAAGTGCGCTCCGACCTAAACGACTTGGAACTAGAAATGGATCGGCACCCGAGACCCTATCAAGTGCTCGCATCACGTCATGCTCATTATTCGTCCCGGGAAACCGTAAGACTGCGATTGCCAATTATATTAGCCTCAATTCTGTCTTCTCAGCGATTGGATTAGAGAGAAGCTTCACGTTCATTTCTCGGAGATCTTCTAAGAGGGCTGGATTAATAGGACGGTCAACACTAATTCGGTAGACTCGCCCAGCACGAACATCAACCACATCTTTGAATCCGAGTCTTATCATGGCTTTCTTAGTGACATCTCCCGGAGGATTCTTGATTCCATCCTTGGGCAGAACCAGAACCGAGAGCGTTTCTGTTCTGGTAGATACATCTTCTGCACTGGTGTCTTTGAGTATTTCCAGTAATTTATTGTAAGCATGCATAACTTTCCCTTTATCTTCCCTGAAGATGTCCTTGTCCAAGGAACCCTCTTCCTTATTCCACACCCTAATGGTGTCTCCCGAGATTTCATCCGCGAGCAGAATTGCGCCATCTTCAGTCTTGCCAAACTCAAGTTTGAAATCGACGAGATGTAGTCCAACCTGACTCAAGAGCTCTCCTAGATAGTAGTTGACCGAGAGGGTGACCACCTGCATGAAGGCAATTTCTTCATCAGTAGCAATGCACAACGCTTGGATGCTTTCGGTTGACAATAGCGGATCATTGAGGCTATCATCTTTGAGGAAGAACTCGACGAAAGGTCTCTGAAGGTGTTTCCCTCTTTTTATTCCGTACCTCCTACAGAATGAACCTGCAGCGACATTTCTACATACGACTTCAAGTGGAAATATATCCACTTTGTGGCATAGAAGTATAGTATCATCAAGTTGCTTTATGAGATGAGTTGCAATTCCCTTGTTTGCAAGATAGTTCAGGAGAAACTGGGATGTAATGCATGCCACTTTTCCTTTTCCTTCAACAATCTTCCTCTTCTCGCCATCGCCGGCTGTGATTCTGTCGGTGAATTCGATTATTATCTTATCAGCAGAATCAGGGTCGGCAAAGATTCGTTTGACCTTCCCTTCGGCAATGATTTCCAAATTTGCTCCATTTCCTTTTTGTGTTTTCATATCTCGTCCGCCACTCGTCATCGTTAGTAATTATGTATAGATTTCATCCAGACGGCCTTCTCTTGCCGCAGTTTCAATATCAATCATGCAGAGATCCAATGGACTATGGATATCCCTCCCCATTTTGACAGAGAGACGCCTCATTTCTGGGCTCGTGGGACCTACACATGGGGATCCAGGTACTCTCGGGCTCAGATCAAAAACAACAAACTCTGATTCAGTTGTCAATGCTCCTTGAAGTGCAAATAGTCCTATCATCCCTGGTGGAAAATGCTCTTTCACTCCTTGTAGGAGTTTCTCTGCAGCAGCATAGACTAAGGGCTTCTTACTCTCCCGCATGGTGACCCCTTTATGGCCAACCTCCTCATTGACTATGGGAACGTCTAGCCCGAGCTGATCCCTTGCTGGGAGATTCAATAGTCCACTCAGATTGGTCTGGATTCTGTCGTCAAATCCTACGAGATCGAGGTCACCATAATGGGCCGTCATAGTATAAGCTTGGAAGTTCGCATTGAACCGCGGTGCAAGAATGAACTCCTCGACAGTGGCATCTTCAAGATCATCTTCAGATATAACCCCCCTTTTTACCATCTCTTGACTCTTCTTCTCATATTCTTCAGTAGAACTAGCGTAGAAGAAGGCTCGTTCTAGAGGGCGCTCTTTCTGTTGAACCTTGACGATCACAAGCCTATCTATATCGTGAGGATCTATCATCTTCGGTATTCTAATACCCGATTCTTCCATGAGCCAGTACTGGTCGCGTTCTAGCCCTCGTTCTTCAACTCTCAAGATATGCCTGTTCCCGTACATGGGAATGTTAAATCGTTCCTCGATATTGTCATAACCCACATACACCGAGAACGAACGATTAGGAATCCACAGAGTGTCCAATTCCCGTAGTTGGTCCTGGATATCATCATTAACCATATCTGCAAATTTATCGAGCACAATTACGGTATCGTAGAGATACCTGTCATGATGGCTATAGAGCCGCTCTCTTCCCTTCTGACAGACTACCACTGTTTCAAAACCGCTTGATTTTGCTGATGTTGCTATTTCCTCTGCACTGTGTGAGCCAATCATTCCAATAGTAGGCAGTTTCATTGAATCGCCTCATCAAGAGAATCCTCGTCCTGTAATTCCCTAATCTCGCGAGCTATTCTTTTCCCCATCCACATGGGTTCATTGAACATCACATAGCTATAGGGCGAGTTTGGTATCCAAACATTTGTGCCCGCGACAATTCGCCCGCTGAACTCAAAAGTGTAGATTTGTTGCTCTTTGTCTATAATGGTCTCAATACAGAATGGCCCTGGCAGCTCCTTTCCTGTCAGGTCGCGAAAAGCGTCCAAGAAGTCCTTTCCCATTCTATAATATTTTGAAAGCGTCGACTCTCTTAGCACCATGGGTAGATTACCAACAACGACGAATGAAGGCTTATCATTGAATCTTAGATTGGCATCTGCGTCTGTTTCATACCGGATATCCACCCCAAAGATCTCCAGTCGCTCCCGAGCGAATGAGTTGAAGTAGGTAACGAAGATCTTCGTGCCCACGATAAACTCCTGCATCGTGTACTGAGTCTCGGAGTCTTGTTTCGCAAGTACTTCCTGTTTATCCTTTGCGATGAAATAACCCTCTCCTCCAGCTGCCCCGTGGGTCTTTACTATAACAGGACAATCGATTTCATCGACATGAGAGAACTCTCTGGGAACTTGAAACCCGGCTGCTTTCATAAGATTGGATTTGAGCTGCCTGTCCTCTTCCCAACGCAGTAACTCTTTACTGCCAAACAAACGTAGATTAGATTCAAGAATTCGATTTGCACCAATGTACGCAACGAAGGAGCCATGTGGAATCATTATAGTGTCTGAAAGGTTCATCTCCAGAATCTCATCAAAGCTTGAGATTTCTAGAATACTATCCGACAGACCGAATGTACTGTAGAACTCTCTCCTCTCAGGTGTGCAAAGTAATACTGTCTCAAATCCCTCCGCTCGTGCACCTGAGATAATGTTGAGGGCACTATGACTTGCGATTGTGCCAATCTTCATTCTATAATCCTCTCGTAATCCCTGATTCCTTCTGCTCCTTCCTTTTCCTTGACCGCCCGCTGAATCTTATTCGCATATTCTGTAGGGTAGTGCCCGTCGAGACAGGCTAAGCACATATCGTGGATTCCAATTGCATTGATGAGCCCATCCATATCTTGGTAGATGAGAGCGTCAGCATCTACGAATTCACGGATTTCATCCTGATTCGCATTGGAGGCTATCAACTCGCTCGAAGTTGAAATATCGATTCCATAATAACACGGATGCTTCTGGGGTGGGCAGGTTACGGCGAAGTAGACGTTCCTTGCACCACGTTGCTTCAAGTCTGCAACAATCATCTTAGCAGTTGTGCCCCTCACAATGCTATCATCCACTACCAAGATGGTCTTCCCCCGAATTTTGTCATCAAGGTAGATGTACTTGTACCGAGCCATTAAATTTCTCATGTTCTGAGACTGTGCGATGAATGTGCGCCCAAGGTATCTATTCTTGAGGATTATTTCTCTCATTGGTACCTCGAGCTCCTCTGCAAGTGCCTGAGCTGCCGGGCGACTAGTGTCCGGTACGGGGACTACGTAATCCGGTTTTTCAAGCGCTAGTTTCATGAACGATTTGGCTAGGGCTCTCCCCAATCTGAAGCGGACGTCATACACAAGTTGGTTCTGAATTCTGGCAGCTGGATTTGCGAAATAGACGTACTCAAAGAAGCAATGGGAGTGGTAATCATGTTGCGTTATAGCATACGATTGCATCGATTGATTTGTACCAAACAGCAGTAACTCTCCTGGATACACATCCCTCTCAAGCCCAACTCCAGCCATGTCGAGAACCATGCTCTCAGAAGCGATGACTGTGTGTGTTTCTGATCTTCCAAACACAAGCGGCTTTATCCCTCGAGAATCTCGAAATGCAAATAGTATTCCGTCGTACATTCCAACTAGGCTGTACGCGCCATCAATTTCATCTACAAGTCGGGAGAAGGCTTCCGGAAGGTTACCTTCGGTATGACTGAGATGATTATGAAGCCTATCGCATATGAACTGGGTATCGCATCGGTATTCCTTTTCTGTTAACTGACGAAGATTTGTGATATTCCCGTTATGCGTAATGGCTACTTCGCCCCTCTGGAATGGGGCCACGAAATCTTCGAGGTCATTCTCAGAACACACTCTTCGTCCTGATGTGGGATACCTTGTGCTACCCAACAAGAAGTTCGAGGTTTCTTCAGGAACAAGTATCTGTGAAGGACTTCCCATTGACTTGGATTGTCCGAATCCTTCATTCTCTTTCCAGAGCAACCCGGAGGCATCTTGTCCACGGTGTGCAAGGAGCAGCAAAAGCTCCTTCGAGGCGGTCAGCTCATAATTGCCAAGAATACCGAGAACACCACACAAACCTCCTCACTCCTTGATTTTTACAATTCTCCCATCAACTGTCAACTGGTCTGCACAGAACAGCTTCACACTCTCGACAAGTATTCGATGCTCTTCTGGTAGAATCCTCGCTGCAAGGGTCTCTCCTGTGTCGTTCTGACGGACCTTAACGGGAGTCTGTAGAATAATTGCCCCTGCATCGACATCAGGCTCGACAAAATGTGTGGTACATCCGGAGACCTTGACTCCGTATTCTACTGCCTGCCACTGGGCCTTCACGCCCTTGAAAGCGGGAAGAAGTGAGGGATGCACATTAATCATCCTGTGCTTGTACTCTTGGCAGAAGAACGGTGACAGAATTCTCATGTATCCTGCTAGTACGACAAGATTTACATCGTGCTCTTTAAGAACTTGAATGACCGCTCGATCATGTTCTTCTCGAACTGGATAGTCCTTTTTCGTGATTATCCTTGTCTTGATTCCCGCTCGATCAGCACGTTTCAAGCCCTCAGCTTTGCTCTTATTACTAATCACAATGGCAATCTGCCCATCAAAATCTCCGCGTTTCTGGGCATCGATGAGGGCCTGAAGGTTTGTACCCCTTCCTGATATCAGAACCCCGATGCGTGTCATGCAAACAGCCGCTTGAGGAGGCTTATTTATTTCTTACTCAAATTCGCGTTTCTGGAAGGGATTACCACGATTGTGCCCCTTAATGTAGCCAGCAATAGTACCGCCAGAACAACGTGAAATCAAATAGCACTGACAACCGCGCCATTCACGAAGAACTAGCATTTCCTAATCGTGAACTGCCAGTTTGCAGTGATTGGAAGGAGCAAGAAGAAGCAAGATGAAGAATGAAAGTGAATGCCGGATACTACTGACTATTCAGCACTTTCATCTGCTGGAGATTACCTCCCAAAAACAAATTCAGCACTTCCCGTACTGTGCTTTTGTTGGCAGGAATTTGGTATAGCTCCACACCCTTGGCCGTAAGCAGTTCATACGTACCTTCCCCAAGCTCATTGCACATGATTGTATCAACATCCTGTTCATCCAGAGTTTCTACTGCCTTGATTCCTCTTCTTCGGTCTAAGTTCTGTCCTGGATTTTCGATAAAAATTGTGCTCTCAATATTCTCATTTTTCAGAACGATAATCATGAAATAGGGGGCCTTGGCAAAATGAGGAGACAATTTTGAACTAAGGCCGTTTTGTTCTAGAACAGGTACTCCAATATGGTGCACCGATTCTTCGGTCGGATCGATATGAATGGTAACGTTTTCTAAGTTCTCGGTGTTTGCCATTATCTTTGCTTCTGCTTTGTCAGCCAACACATGAGCTTGCTTGATGCTGAGGTTCCTGTTCACAGTAATGTGCATTTCACCAAAATAGACTGGACCTGCTTGGCGTAACCGCACATCATGAACGTCAGTGATGCCCTTTACTTTAGTTGCAATGTCTCGCATTTCCGAAACCATCTCGGGACTAAGGCACGCGTCCATAAGATATAGAACAGCATCTTTGGCTTGAGAAAAACCTTCTTTGACTACGATAATTCCAACTAGGATAGCGACGACTACTTCTGCTATGGGATATCCTACACCGGAGAGCAAGATGCCGATGAATACTATGAAACCACTAGCTACATCCGCAAGCGAATGCTTCGCATCAGCAACGAGGCCTTTGCTATCTATCTCCGAACCAACTTGTTTCTTGTATCTGAACAGGGCGTAGTATAGTATCATTGATAGAGCAGCTGCCGCAAGGGGAGGAATCGCAAGTGGAACAGCAATAGGAGCGCGAATATTTCTTACTGCCTCCCAGAGTATTTCGACTCCTGAGAATATAATCAGCGCAGAAACGACTAGAGAGGCTAGGGTTTCTGCTCGGTAGTAGCCATACGGAAATCTTTCCGTTGGTTCTTTCTGAGATAGAGTAAGACCTGACCAAACGAGTCCTGAAGCCAAGATGTCTGAGAATGAATTAACGGCATCAGCGAGCAATGCAATGCTACCATAGAGAAATCCTACAGCCGCTTTCGTTATGGCGAGAAATGCAACCACTACAAGGGAAACCAATGCAACAGTCTGCCCTTTGCCGAATCTTTCTTTTGAATTGGATTTCTCATCGTTTTCGGCATTGCTCATTTCCGGACCCTTGTCTTTTCACCCGAGGATACACGCATAACTGTTTCCCTACAATCCGACATCGATATTAATGCCATCCTACCATAACCCTAGGTACCCTTCATGGTGTTCTGTATGGATGGTAGTAAGTTACTCATCGTAGCTATGTTCACGGCAATCATGGTTCTCCCCGGGGTCGTTATGATGTCCGTAGTAGCAGACCCCTTTCGTCCCGAACAAATAGGAGACAGTGTTGAAGTCGCCGTTGTCGGTGCTGACGTTGCTCCGAGCGTTGTATCATCACTTCGCCTTGATACAGAAAGCCTTGAGGTGAATGAATGTTCTTCAGTAATAGATGCTCTTTCATCAGCGCCTGACGTGCTGATTTTGGCAGATCAAGTTTTAACAAGTAGCGAGACAACAGAAGTAGGACTGTTTGTTGAGAATGGGGGCGGGTTGCTCTATCTTCTCGGCCCTGAAAGCTCGCAAAATGGCACTACGCTTCAGAATCTTGGTGTTATCTCCACACCTGGGATTGAAGTGAGTGATGACACTGCTGATGTTGCAATCAAGACGATGACTAAGGAAACGCCCCTTACCAGCTTTGACTGGTCTTCAGCGCCTACAGTTCAGAAGATGACATTGCTTCCTTCAGTAACAGAAGAGACAACTGTGCTTCTGGCCAACGAAACAGGTTTTGAAACTGGGGGCGCACCGGTATTGACTCGAACAGCGAAGGGTGATGGTGAGATTATAGTGCTCACCGCTTGGCTAACACTCGATGAAACTGGCAATGAAATCAATGAACAACTTACATTATGGCCATACTTCAACTATTTGACCTACTCAACAGCCACCCATCTGGCAGGCCAACAGCCTTTGAGCTATGCCGCTTGGTCCTATTCACCTGTTCCTCATAGGACCCAGCAGATTATCATTGGTATCATTGTTTTGGTTCTCGGCATCACAACCGTATCCGCATATCGCACCATGAAGCGACGTTCCGAAGAAGAAGAGGTGCTAACAGAAATCGAGCGAGCTGAGCTTCTCGTCGAAACGGAAGACGAGATTGATGAGTGGGAGGAAATCGGCATGCACAGGCAGATCAGCGGATTTCTCATTCAGCTCTTCATCACGCTGCTAATCGTAATTCCTCGTGTAGTCCTCAGCATCATGATCTACCCCCGATTTATCATGCCATTTCCGCAGGCCAGTGGGTGGTTCAGCTTCAGCGTGAACCTTTTCCAAGGACTGTGGGTCGTGTTCGATCTCGGGACTTCTGTAGCTCTTGCCAAATACTTCGCAGAGTACCGTGTAGACCAGCCACAGGAAGCGGTCAAATACGCCCAAATCTTCGTCTGGTTCCAGCTCATAACCGGTATGGTGCAGATAACCGGGGTAGCCTTTATCGGGTCGATTTTGTTTCCCCATACGTACTTGGCTCACCTTTCGTATGTCTTCATAGCTCATTCGCTTTTCCAGTTTCCAGGGTTCTGTCTCTTGTTTGTGCATGTTTTTCGAGGAATGAACCGCATAGACCTGCAGCAAATAATCAACATCCTCTATTGGGCCGTGTTCAACATAGCTGCGCCTTACATCATGATTCTCGTATTTCGCTGGTGGGGGGCACAGAATCCGATATTTGGACAGGCACTAGGTGGGGCTATTGGGCAAGCTGTTGGGATGTACTTCAATGAATGGCTGACTTTCGGTGTCTCGGTATATCTGTTCAAGCGACTAGGTTTCAATGTGGGGACGCTATTCAGGGTAGACTTCGATATGAAACAGATAAAGAAAGCCTTGAAATTCGGAGCTAAGTGGACAGTAGGTGCAGCCGCTGTTCCAATTGTCTGGTTTGTTCAGATGCTTGTTGTCAGTACGAATTTGCTGAACTGGTCTGCTTTACAAGGCCAATTCCAACTGGCGTGGGATTTAGCTATTCTTGTCAGCGTTGTAGGCCTTTTCATGGAAAGCATGTTGGGCGGAATTTCTGAAGCATATTCACATGCAAAGGAGAAGTTGACAGAGCTTTATACTGCTCAGGCTCTCAGATGGGGTGCATTCTTTGTTTTCTGGCTTATTTCCGGCCTAGCAGCAGTTGGTGCTAGAGCGATACTCGGAGCAGCGGGTGAGGCTTGGTCATACGCAGCTGTTCTTCTGCAGTTTTTCCTAGTCTTTCAGTTGATGGGGTTCTGGTCATGGCTTGGTGATTGGGTGTTTGCAGCAGCTGAACGAACAGACTTGGCGGCTGGAGTGTGGATTCTTGAGCAATCCATCAGGGCGGTGGGAATGATCTTCTTTGTCGTATATGAGCCGATAGTTTACGGGGTTTACCTCGGAGGCATGCCCGGCATCATAACAGCTTACAGCATTGCTCTTTTCTGCAAGAACTTAGCAGTTTGGGCACTGATTCGGCGGAAGATAACCGCGCCGAAACTTTACGTCTGGCAAAGCTATGTGGGACCTGCTTTAGCTGCAGTGGCGAACTACCTCGTGCTTGAGTTTCTGAGCCAGCTATTCTGGGGTGGAGTAAATGATCTCATTACGTCTGCTATACTGTTCTTCATTGCTACCTTACCGTCACTGTACTTCTACTCCTTCGTCAGCGGGCTAACTGGGGCATGGGATGAGAACACCCTTGCAGAATTTGGAAAATCCGCGAAAATGGTTAAGGTGACGGGAATTGGGTGGTTGGCTAAGCGATTCTACGGAGCAGTTTATGCCGGCGCAAAAATATCACCTTTGCATGACAACTTCCCGATTGATGTCTACGAATCTGCAATGGAAGAAGCGCAGGCTTTGACCCAAGAGAAGAAGAAGCTGGAAATCTAACAGAGCATCCCAGCGTATCAAATGCTCAAGAGATATCCACGACTTGATACTGGAAATAAGGAAGTAAGCCGAAAAATAGTGCGCGATTGGTGTGGACAATCACATTTCCATATCAGCTAGTTGCTCTTCCTGCGCAGCAGCCATTGCCTCAGCTTCTGCACGGGTTTGCTCAATCGTAATCAGACGAACCAAATAACCTGCTATTCTATTTCTAACACGTTTGGTCTTGGCATCTGAATACTGTTCCACTAGCCGTTTGTTGGTTTCAAAATCAGTTGTGAATTCATCTGGGTAGTATCTAAGCAGTTTCCTTGCTGCTGTTTTGATGAAATTTGGTCTAATTGATCCCATCGATGATTCACCTGATTCTGTAACGACTGTCTTCAGGCCCTAGATTGTGTTTATAAAGCATATGGTGTCAACGGCTTTCTAGGACGCCTTTAGCCGATGAATTATGAAAATTTGGCAAACGCTTACTTGGATATCGAATCTACCAGTGGGCTTTTAGAAAAGATAAACATCTTTGCTGGTGTGCTAAAAGATGCTGATGCTGAAGAAATAAGCAAGGTGATTGCCCTTACAAGGGGAAAGCTTCATCCTGACTGGAAGGGTGAGCCTGAAATTGGCATTGCAGAGAAAATGACAGTTCGAGTTGTTGCAGCTGCAGCATCCGTCCCAGAATCGAAGGTTGTGAGTGGGCTAAGGAGGCATGGAGATATAGGCCTCGTAGCGGAGGAATTGCTTTCGCAGACTGCTCAATCAACACTCGTCATAAACAACGTAACGGTGGACTTGGTATACAACACACTCGATGAAGTCTCTCGCATATCGGGGAAAGGAAGCACTCGAGAGAAAATCTCTCTTTTGGTGGGGGTTCTCAGTAACGCTTCGCCTTTGGAGGCTCGCTATATACTGCGAACAGTAACCGGTGATTTGCGTCTTGGTCTTGGCGACATGAGTATTTTGGATGCTCTATCTCAAGCATTCATCGGCAATCGTGAAGTCCGGGGGGACCTGGAACGGGCTTACAACTTCAGTAGTGACCTTGGATACGTTGGAGAGCTTCTTGCACGGGACGGAATCGAAGCGGTTACTTCAATAAAGCCGCAGGTCGGGATTCCTATCCGGATGATGGCTGCACAGAAATTATCATCGTCTACCGAGATATTAGAGAAAGTTGAGGGTTCCGCTCTTGTCGAATTCAAATATGATGGTGAAAGGATACAAGTGCACAAAAATGGAGATATCGTAACGCTGTACTCAAGACGTCAAGAGAATATCACATCCCAGTATCCTGATGTTGTTGAGATGATTGCTAATTCTGTAACAGTTGAGCAGTGCATCCTCGAAGGCGAATGCGTTGCGATTGATCTGGACACAGGTCGTTCTCTGCCGTTCCAGACGCTGATGCGTCGCCGTCGCAAAGAGAGAATAGAAGAGTTCCGAGAGGAAGTGCCTGTAGCTATGTATTTCTTCGATGCACTCTATGCTGCCGGACAAAACCTCACCGACTTTCCTATGCTTGAACGTCGTAAAGCATTGAAGAAAATGATTGAAGAAAACGACATGGTTTCTTTAACGCAGGGAAAAGTAATCAAAGAGGCTACTACACTTGATGAGATGTTTCAAGAGGCCCTAGAAATAGGTAACGAGGGTGTGATAGCCAAGGCCATTCACGAGAAGTCGGTTTATCAGGCTGGAGCCCGTAGCTGGCTATGGATTAAACTGAAGGCATCTTACACAGAAGGAATGAGCGATTCGGTTGACCTTGTTGTAGTTGGTGCCTTGCATGGTCGAGGAAAAAGGACTGGTGTCTATGGAGCCATTCTCGCATCAGCTTATGATGAAAGAACAGGGAAATTTCCTACTGTCTGCAAAATTGGCACCGGATTCACTGATGAAATGCTAGCAGAATTCAAAGAACGTTTGGAAGAGCGCATTATTTCACGGAAGGATCCACGAGTCCAGTCCGATATTGACGCGGATGTATGGATAGAACCTGCTTTGGTCATCGAAGTACTCGGCGATGAAATCACTTTGAGTCCCACTCACCTAGCAGGAACAGGCAGACTAGACGATGATGGACTTGCTATTCGCTTCCCGCGATTCACGGGAAGGTGGAGAGACGACAAAGGTCCAACAGATGCAACCTCGGTTGGTGAATTAATCGATATCTATGAGAGAAACCAAGCCATTGATTATGAAAAATAGTGATTGTTCCCAAAGATAGAGTACCCGGTTCCGACAGTTTTACATATAGAACGGTTGCTAGGCGAAAGTAGATCCGGAGGTCCGGATATGCACAGCATAAGAGTCAACGATCCAAAAATGCACTTCAGTTCTGCACATTTTGTTGAAGATACAAAGGGATGTGAAAGACTGCACGGTCACAACTACTACGTTGAGATCGAGATTTTGGGTCAGCTTGACGAGCATGATATGGTGGCGGATTTCAGGCTAATCAAGCAGCGAGTTGGAGAGATTTGCGAAGAACTTGACCACAAGATTCTGTTGCCTGGAAAATCCGATTCAATAAATCTCGAACATGAAGATGACTCGATTGAAGTAATGGTAGATTCTAGGCGCTATGTTATCCCTTCAAGTGATTGTGTTGTTCTGCCGATTAGGGCAACCACGGCAGAGCTTCTTGCTGAGCTCATATTGAAACGGTCCGGCTTATCCGAAGAATTTGAGCAGCTGAAGGTATGTGTTGCTGAGTCCCGATATAGCTTTGGTTGCTATGAGGTTTAAATTACGAAGACGAATGTGATATTCATGGTCTTTGATACGCAGAACGAGAAACCACATCACCGCATTCAACTAAACAAGGTTGGTATAAAGAATCTCAAAACCTTCCTGATAACTGAACGTAGCGGTCTTCGCCATCACATCATCCCAACTATAGAGATGACGATTGACTTGCCAGCAGATCTCAAAGGCGTCCACATGTCACGATTTGTTGAGTCCATGACAGAAGTTTTGAGCGATGAATTTAGCGTATACGAATCGGTCGAAAATTTACAGATTCACATTCTTGGTGCGCTCCAGAAAAAACACAGTTTCAGTCGGGGAGAAGTTACCTTCGAGTTCGAGTTTGGCTACTCGAGTAAGACTCCCGTTTCAAAAAAACGGACTTGGGAAGTATGTGATGTCACCGCAAAAACGATTATGGAGAAAGACAAGCCTGTTTGGCATGAGATTGCTGTGAAAGTGACAGGTAACACAGTATGTCCTCACTGTATGGCGAACAATGATGGGCTGACGCATATGCAACGGGCATGTGGCACGCTGAGGGTTTCAGGTGTCACTGAAGAAATCCCAAAATTTGGGTCGATGATTGACATTATCGAGAATTCATTCTCAAGCAAGACCTATTCACTTCTCAAGCTTGAAGATGAGAAATACGTTACAAAGCAGATGCATGATAACCCACTCTTTGTCGAGGATGTCTGCCGCAACATTCTACAGGGGGCTAAAGATGCTTTCCAAGATGCAAATCTTGAAGCCTCAGCTGAGGCTAGGTCATTAGAGAGCATTCACAAGCATGATGTTATTGCACGCGGGAAGCTTGTGATAAACGGCGACGCTGAGGATTGATAACCCTTTCGTGTTAGTTAGTTTCTCAAGTTCATATTCTACCTCTGTTGTTTCTAACAGACCTATCATATGTGCCTTGACAGATTGAATTCACCTTCCTGCCTTGCATCTCCTGCAGGTCTCCAGATAACTCTCTCTCCCCATTTCTTCTTATGGAACGCTTAATGGACAGGGTATCTAGACGTCTTCTAACTGTTCTACACGCATTTGTATCAAAGATACGGCCTATGTATTCTCTCTGTATTACTTCTGTATCATCAGGCGATTGTTTGGGTTGCACGTACCCTTATTACAAGAAAAGACCATCTCCACTTGAAATCAACCCTAAGTTGTAACACAGTAAATGAATAGGGAAGGAGAAACGCGAGAAATGGCCTCCAATCTACGACCTTCATCAACACTCCAGAAGAATGCGGAAATCCTGAATGTCCTGTATGGACTGCTGGATAGCGACCGAGATCCTACAGATGCTGATGCTCAAACGCTTCGGTACCTCTATGCCAGTTCATAGTCTGCTGGCTTTACACTCCTCATATCATGAGGAGGTCTAGTCGCTTTCTCTTTGCTCCTCCCGGCAGGCAGAGAGCGATTTCGTGGGGCAGACCCTTGGTCTGTTCCCACACCCTCCGTGATTCTTTTCTTCTAGGTCCCTCGCTTACGATGATTCTATTTGCTGCTGATTTCTTGGGAATATGATTCAGGTCGAATCCTTCGAGAATTGTGGATTGAAATTTCCTGCTTTCGGATAATGATTATTTAGAAGAATTAGAACACGTGTACTAAGAAAACATGAGCCACAATCCTTTCGGCTTTGCGTTAGAGTTATATCATCAAACGCAACGATATCCTTCAACATTCTAAGGCGGGAAACAAAGCTTCAGGATACTACAACGATTACTCAGAGTGACGAACAAGAGACTTGTTCCAAGAGTACGAATCGTCTTTTTGTTTCTGATATGACCATATTTATTCGCTTGCGGTTTTTATGCCGTATCTCGCACAGAGTGCCAGGAGCGTGACAGAACTGAGTGAAGACCAAAAGGAACGAAAATATCCAACAGATGAGCCAGTCCTAGTGACATGTGGACTACCATATGCTAGCGGAGAGATGCATATTGGTCACCTCCGTACGTACGTACCAGCCGATGTATTTGTTCGGCTTCTGAGAAAGCTCAACGTAGATGTTACCTTTGTTTGCGGTTCTGATACACACGGGACGCCTGTTGTGACTACAGCTGAAAAGGAAGGAGTCTCTCCCAAGGAGCTCTATCAGAAGTATCACAAGCACTATTTGAAGACATTTCCAAAGCTCGGAATTGAGTTTGACAACTATGGGACTACTGATGACCCGGAAAACCATGCACGAACCAAGCAGATAGTCCGCACTCTTCAAGAGAACGGGTACATCTATCCAAAGAATCTCGACACACCTTTCTGTGATAAATGTGGCCGCTCATTACCTGATCGATTTGTGCGTGGTACCTGCCCTTATTGTGGTGCAGATGCTCGGGGTGACGAATGCGACCAGGGTTGTGGAAGATACCTTGAACCGGGCGAGATATTGAATCCTCGTTGTGCCATCTGTGGGTCACCTACTCGAACTATCACAAGGCAACATTACTACTTCAAATTGACAGAGTTTGAGGATTTTCTTGAAAACTTCCTGAATCAAGTCGAGGGAACGAAAAATGCTAGGAACTATGCCATGGGATGGGTAAAGGAAGGCCTCAAGGACTGGTGCATAACCCGCGATCTCGATTGGGGTATTGAATTTCCGGGTGACCCCAGCTTAACGCTGTATGTTTGGGTTGATGCTCCTATTCATTACATGTCAAGCACTGAACAATGGGCGAAGAAGATAGGAGATCCTGACGCATGGAAGGACTATTGGTTACCTGATGGAGGACGTATTGTCCACTATATTGGCCAAGACATTGTATACCACCACTGCATATTCTGGCCGGCAATGCTGAAAGGTAGCGATTACAATCTCCCCTATGCAATCGTGGCTTCTGGCATGGTAAAAATCGAGGGTCACAACTTCAGTAGGAGTAGAGGCTACGTAGTCTGGATTATCGATGATTACTTGGAGCATGGACTGAATCCGGATTACCTGAGATATTACATGGTATCTCATAGCAGTCAGACTAAGGATCTTGATTTTGCGTGGGATGCATTCCAAGAAAAGGTGAATAGCGAGCTTGTCAACACCTTTGGGAACTTCGTATATCGTGCACTTCACTTCAGCCATGACAATTTCAAGGCGATTCCGGAGGGCGAAATTGAAACATCTGTTGAAAGCGCAATCGAATCGACGGTAGAGTCCGTAGTAGATGCAACGAACAGGTATGAGCTCAAGCAGGTAGTTGATGAAGTTCTTAGGTTAGCGTCATTTGGCAATGAGTACTTCCAGAGTAACAAGCCGTGGGAACTGGTACGTGAAGACAAGGAGAAATGCGCCGAGGTGTTATACAATGCATGTTGCATTGTCAAGGCTTTAGCTGGATTGATTGAGCCAATCATGCCATCTGTTGCTGAGGAAATTTGGGAACAGCTTGGCTTAGAGTGTGAAGATATTCATGAGGTCGACGTCTGGGAAGCCATCAAGCCAGCCCAAGCTGGCCGAGAAATTCCCCAACCCTGCCCAGTTATCTCAAAAGTTGACGACACACTGATTAAGGAGCTCCATTCCATCATCGACAGACGAATCAAAGACGCAGAGGCTGCTGAAATGGGACAAGAAGAACAAGAAGAACTAGTATCTTTTGAAGATTTCAAGAAGATGGATTTCCGTGTGGGCGAAATTCTTGAATGTGAGAGAGTTCCGGATACCGACAACTTGCTCAAGATTATTGTTGATATCGGCGACGAAGAAAGACAAATTGTAACTGGTTTGGCTCAGCTCTATGAGTGCGACGAACTCGTTGGTGAGAAAGCACTGTTCCTCGTAAACCTTGAGCCGAAGAAACTGGCAGGAGTCGAGAGCCAAGGTATGATTATTGCTGTTGAGCATGCAGATAAGGAAGGACAGTGGGTGCCTCTAACTGTTGAGGATCTTCCTCCTGGAAGCAAAGCTGCCTGAAATTGGGAAATTGTGAAGGCAGAGAGTAGATAGGCCCCACAAGCTAGGGGCTGTTGCAAAGAGATAATATGACAATAATGCAAGTAGTTAATCATGAGTTTGCCAACTATAGCCTTCTTCTCCCCAATTGCCGGGAAGCAACTCACCCACCGAATTTTGAAGACGCTTGATAGTGTAGATTTTGTGGTCCGGTCAGAGGATGATATTGATTCCCTTCCCGGTATGAATGCTAATCGTGTGATACTCTTCATTGGTACAGGCGGAACCGAAGGACTTGTAGCTTCGTTTGTTAATCAAGTGCCTCTCAAATCATCAGTTCTACTAGCACATATGGAAAACAACTCATTGCCTGCTGCGATGGAAATACGGGCTTATTTAGATCAGTGCGACATAGACTCTGAAATCAAACAGGGCTCCTTAGGTGATCTTCGAGAGATAATTCAAATACTCCACTATTATGAGGACATATTCAGTAAACTAAACGGAATGAGAATTGGCATCATTGGAAGCCCCTCGTCTTGGCTAATTGCATCACAGATTGACAAATCCGCTGTGCAAAAGAACTGGGGTGTGGAAATCATCAACATACCCTTTTCTCGCTTGGAATCCATTGAACTTGTTGACATGGATGAACTAGCAGAACTTGAAATGGTCCCTGTTCATAACCAAATTGAAAAGCACGATCTGATGTCGGCTTCAGAGATTACTCGTTCGCTCTTGACCATCAAGAAGTATCAGAAACTCGATGCGCTCACCCTTGATTGCTTTAGGTTAGTAGAAGCAACTGATGTTACTGGTTGCTTAGCACTTGCAACTCTGAATTCTCTTGGAATACCTGCAGGATGTGAGGGCGATGTTCCATCAACATTCACTATGCTACTGGCGAAGCTTCTTACTGGTCAATCATCCTTCATGGCCAACGTTATCGAGGTAAACAAGAACAAGAACTCCGTTGTATTGGCTCACTGTACTGTTCCGTTTTCACTTGTTGACGATTATGATTTCATGACTCATTATGAAACCGGTAAAAGTGTCGGGATTCGCGGGCGGTTTCCAAAATCCGACGTGACTCTCTTGAAGGTTTTTGGAAGTGCCCTTTCTGACTATTGGGTAGCCGAAGGCACTATTCAAAGAAATCTTACAAGAAAAGAGGCCTGTCGGACGCAGCTAGAGATACGCCTCGACAGCCCTGTTGATTACTTCTTACAACATTCTCTTGCAAATCATCATATCCTGATTCCGGGCTCGTATGCTCAGGAAATTCGAACATTCCTTGAGCATGTGCTGATGTTCTGATAGAGTTCGTATAGGATTATCTGAGCTTGTTCAGTATCTCGTGGACGCGATTCCGCGTTTCATCAGTCATATTCTCATATCTTGTATCTAGGGTCAGCAGGAAGTCGTGGTCGGATTTGTCTAGTTTCTGAAAATCCTCTTCCATGAGAATTTGTTGCCTTCCGCTCCTCGGAACAGTAATCCACTGATTCACAAGATTTCTTGGCTTTGCTGCTGGATCAAACATGATGCCAGCACTTGTTTGGCTGCTCGGGGTTGAGCTTGTTGGCGTTGTCTGAGAACCTTCTCTGACTATCTTTTGTTCTACTTTCCTTCCAAGCAGTCTGTATATTGCTCTCTTGATTCTATACCAAAGGCCCATTACTCTTTTCACCAAGCTCACAAACTAGCTATACCCAATAAGAATGTTAGGTGGATGCAGTCTTCGAATTGTGACGAAAAGGTTCAATATGCCTTGCAGACCGTATTCTAATCCTTTAGAAGCAATTCAATCGAAGAAAAGATGTTCTGCGTAAAGAAAATAAGAACGAAATTGCTCATTATAGTTACCTGAGATATACCTGATTCAGGATATTCAGGTCGGGCAGATATGAAAACCAGATTGATTGCAATATTCACAATGAGAGGGGTAGACATATGGATGCAGATGTTATTGTGGTGGGAGCCGGCCCTGCAGGAAGCATAGCGGCCTACGAATGTGCAAAACGAGGCTTGAAAACCCTACTTCTTGAGAAACACGAGCTGCCACGGATCAAGCCTTGTGGAGGCGCAGTGATGTATCGCGGGCTGAAGCTGATTGATGAAACTATTCCGCTTGAAGTAATCGAGCAACGAATATTCGGGCTCCGGTTTATACTATCTCGTAATGGTCCTGCCGAATTCCAATCGGATTCTCTTCTCGGGATTACAGTGATGAGGGAAACATTCGATGAGTATCTTGCGAGGCGAGCTAGTAGAGCTGGCGCTGAAATTCTAGACGAAGCCAAGGTCATTAGGGCAAAAACCTCCTCCGAGAATGTGATCGTGAAGACGGAGGATGGACGGCGGTTTCAAGGCCGCTATCTTATTGGCGCAGATGGAGCGAATAGCAGAATAGGTACATGTCTGGGTTTGCGGAACCCTCGAAAGGATTTCACTCGGGTAGGATTAGGAATGGAATGCAATTTCCGTGTTGGACATAGCGGCGTGGAAAAAGCAATGGGAGGTAATACTACGTTTCTTGAGATTCTGCCAGCCGTGGAGCGGCTCTCTTATAGCTGGGTCTTTCCCAAGAAGGAGCACCTTTGCGTTGGAGTAGCTGGGCCTGCAGTCTATATGAAACGCCTTCGTACCATTTTTGAGGATTTCAGGAAGGAGACTGTCAAGCGTCTGGGAGTTGAGTTGAATGATGGCCATCCCCGGAGCTGTTTCTTGGGCGGGAACGCCTTTCGTGAAAATAATGTTGCCAGACGGTGTCTTCTTGTAGGTGATGCAGCAGGATTTGTTGACCCGATGATGGGTGAGGGGATTGCATATGCAATGCGGTCTGGTCAGTTCGCTGCCCAAACGATTTCAAAAGCAATAGAACGCGGCAAATCAAGCGCAAACTTTCTATACAATTATCAACGTCTGTGCAGCCGAGAGTTTGCCGAGAGCTTCGATATGGCTGCTAAGGCAGGGATTCGAGGTGGACGTTTGGCGGGTTCTATACTGCCTGTAGCGACACGACTAAACGTTAGTCGTGAAATACTGAGTGGTTTGGCACGTGGAGATATTGATTACACTGACATACCCTATGTGCTCGTTACCCGGCTACCCCGTGAATTATTGAACCTTCTGAGGGACTCGCTCATAGCAAGTACAAACGGTGTAAACAGACACTGACACAAGCTCTTGCTGCGATTTGATATAGAGTATGCTAGCAGGATACGTGCAGAGCAGCCACGGCCTTGTTCTTTTCTAGACCGTTATAGGTATCACATGCCTGTTCAGTCTTCTCTACTATAAGCCTAATTCCTCTATCCTCAATCTCTCTGCGAACGTTACTCGGGATTGACATCCTTCCGTAGTATCCGGTTCCAACAATCAGAGTATCCGGATCATTCTCAAAGACAGTTGTAAGATCTTCTGGATGCAGTGAGTGGCCTTCCTTTCGCCACCATTCGGATTGAACTCTATTTGGGAAGATGATTACATCCGACTTGTACCTCTTGCCATTGATTACAATGTTGCCGAAATCGTAGTCATCTATCCTCATCTTGTTTTATAACTCAAACAGCTGCTGGTTAAAGTATTGGGTTATGCAATCGGAGCAACTCTCATAGAGTAGGGATACTGCCGAGGGTAGCTGAGACTTGGTACTAAGGGGGCAATCAGAAATTTTCGTCCATTGATTGTTCGATATCTGCTAGCAAATCCTCCTTGTCTTCTATTCCTACTGATAGGCGCACGGTTGATCCTGAGATATCCATCTTATGGAGCACTTCCTCATCAATACCATAGTGAGATGTGAGTGTGGGCATACTTGCTAGGCTCTTTACACCTCCGAGCGAAGTTGCATTCAGGAATATCTCAAGCCCGTCAACGAAGTCTCTGGTCTCCTCATGGGTTGCGTTGATTTCGATAGTTAGCACTCCACCAAATCCATTCATCTGTTTTTCTGCAATCTTATGCCCGACGTGATTGTTAAGACCTGGATAGAATACCCTCTTGATTTCATCCATCTGATTGAGTTCTTTTGCTAGAAATAGTGCATTTTCATTATGCCTTGACATTCTAACATCCAGTGTCTTGATACCTCTGTTGAGGAGAAAAGAAGCAAACGGATCAATTGTACCACCCAGTAGTTTTGCGGTTTCACGTATCTGTTCAATGTGGATTGATTCTCCAGAAGCTACACCCGCTATTAGGTCACTGTGTCCTCCAAGGTACTTGGTAGCACTGTGAATAACTATGTCAATGCCAAGTGGGTGAGGTTGTTGATTATATGGGGTTGCAAAAGTGCTATCTATTACACTAACGGTGTCTGATTTCTCTACGACATTGGCGATCTGTTCAATATCGACTATTTTGAGCGTCGGGTTAGTGGGTGTCTCAAAGTAACAGATATCATATTCCCCCTTTGATTCCTCAATCTTGTCAGCAAACTTTTCCACAGGAACAAATTCAACCTGCACACCCATATTTGGAAGGATATCTTCGAAGAGATGGAGGGTGCCACCATATATAGAATCAATCGTCAGAATCTTGCTTCTTTCGCTTACGAGGCTTAAAACTGTTGATGAAATGGCTGCCATCCCTGATGAAACCAATAGTGACTCTTCAGTTCCTTCGATGGCACTTATCTGCTCCTCTGTATGCCGTGTTGTGGGATTGCTCCATCTTGTATACAGGTGTTCACCAGATTTGCCTGTTACCGAATCTAAGACCTGTTGCTGATTCTCGAAAATGAAGGTGCTTGTCTGAGCTATTGGCACAGTTGCAGGTCCTTTCTCTTCCTTTTTACCTCCGTGGACGCATCGTGTTGCTATTCGTCGAGTATTGGTCATAGGATTTACCTCCTGTTACTTGAGCTAAGTTTTCTGATATAGTCTCATGCTAGTCTTATGAACATCTATGGTTTCTTACTATTGTTTTTCCGGTTTGTTACGTTGAGTGTCCGTGCTGGACCTGCTGTTTGTGGTACCGTCCCGAAATCGCAATCAATAGTGGTACGCAACCATACATCCTTTGATAATCTGTTCTCGCCCTCGTATTTTGTCTTTCTCTCACTATCTGAATCGAAATCAAAATGTCTTTTTTCATTGAATCTGCCAATGAACCACACTAACAATCCAGTCACAAGGGCGGCATAAGTCACTTGCAGAACAAACATATCTATCTATTAAATATAGTTAAGTAACCCTTTAATCCTTTCTAAACATCATATTCGAAGCTTTGATTATCGCTGAGTAATCGCCTGCAAATCTCCATAACAATCTTCACAGAATTCAGCAGGTTTGAGGTCTGTTTGAGAAAACCTGTTTGAGAAACGCATGACACAGTGATTGGTACAGTGCCCGAGTTGAAAGACATGCCCAAGTTCGTGAAGCGCTTCCTTCAGAACACTAAGCTCGTAAAGGTTGGCATCTTCTGGTTTACTATAGAACTGAGGTTTCAAGTGCGGGAGGGCGACAACCGCGTCTTTGTCTGGTTGAGCCACTCCAAAGACGAAATTCAATTGTGGAGTGAAGAGGTTCTTGTCAACGAAACCAAGCGCATGGACGTTCTTTGAAGTAATTTTTTCAGTACGGCTAGAAATGCATGGGCCCTGTGTTGCTGCCATTCTTCAACGTATGCTTCCTCAGGGGTCTTTTCTATCTGTAACCGTGGGAAAGAGCCTGGTAATGCGCCATAGCACGCGGCTCCAATGCGCTCCAAGAATCTTGGTATAACCCTGAAAATGGAAAGAGCGAGATAGACGCGGAAACCACTATCTGAACCCTTGACACTGATATGCATCCCGGAAATAAGATTTTGCGGTTCCTGATGGCTAAGGATTTGAGAAAAGATGTTGTTTAGAATTTTGCTCTACACATCTTGTTTAATCGACGGCACTTCAATGATGAATTCGGGCGTCTCACTTTCTTCTGACTTACCATACTGGATACTTCCTCCGGCTCTTTCAATGAACATCTTTGAAAGAATAAGTTCGTAATCTCCCGTTTGGGTTGACTTGTCCGCTCTTCCTGAATTCCACTTGAATAGGTCTGAGCTGAAACCATCAAATGTTCTGATTTTGGAAGAAGATAGTCTAATCTGGCACTGTGAATCAGTTGCTGTAAGGGATGCTTTGATGTGTACCTCTCCATCTTGCGAGTGTACGATATAACGAAATAGGCTAACTATACCTTGCTTTAGAGTTTCAGGGCTATTTGTTAGAAACGGTCTGAATGCCGGCAACACTTCGATATCGATCTCCTTGTTCGGGCACATGGCCTGGATTTTCTCTACAGCTTCTTCGAGTACAGAGCTAATACTGTACGGTCCTAACTGGTCCTTCTCGACGTTTTCGATTCCTATATGTCGAACTTGCCGAATCAGGGTTATTGATTCATTCAGTTGGTCCATGATTATTTCATAGGTTTGGTTACTCTCGCTTGATATGTTATATTGCTGCGCCAATAATTGCATCCCCCCTAGAACCGCTTGAAGGAAATTACCCATATCATGCGTTAATAAGTCCAAATAAAACTCTGCCCTATTTCTTTCCCTTACGACTTCGTTGAGCAATTCTGCAAGCTGCTCTTTTTCCTTTTCTTCGATGGAAACTGTTACGTCACTCAATACAATTGCTACTGAAACAGGGTCCCCACGTATGTCTATCCGATATGGGACCATCTCAATCTGATGCAGACGTTCAGGTTTGTACGATTCAATTGAACAGTAA
The DNA here is from genome assembly GCA_046482545.1 of Candidatus Thorarchaeota archaeon. Taxonomy (GTDB): domain Archaea; phylum Asgardarchaeota; class Thorarchaeia; order Thorarchaeales; family Thorarchaeaceae; genus WJIL01. Next base: position 17,354 of record JAWOEX010000023.1, on the reverse strand, counting down.
GGAATAACATGCTCGTTTCCTGTTTCAAAGACCCGCTCTATCTCTTGCTTATGCATGGATATAATTTCGTTCGCTACCCTGATGGTCTGTTCTTCGGATAATATGTTATCCGCTATCGTAGTCATTGTTGCTTCTAGGTCTCGATTCACAAGAATCGTACCCAAGCTAAGCCGCGAGTAAACACCCGCGAAGCTAACCAGTCTACGAAGGATTCCTCCCCCTCCAATGAGAAGCATCCCGATGATTTGGATGGTGAGAGTGAGGTTCAGCATTCGAAGAAAGCCCGCGACAAAACCTTCACTCAGAAAATAGGTGAGATATCCTAACAACACCAACATTGAACCCCAAACGAGCTCGGGTCTTGCTATACGGAGTGGGTTGTCTCGGAAAAGAATTAGGTAACTCCCGATTATACCGGAAATGACTGGAAAGGCTGTGAGTAGGGCAATCATACGCACTGTCTGAATATCAAAAATCAGAAGGAGTACCACTATCATCATCATGATGGCCGAAGTAACAATGAAAGAAATCCTCCTCAGATTTCGATTTACCTCCTTCACTCTTGCCATTGCGTTGAAATGCAGCATCTCGAGTCCCAATGCCAGGATTGGAACAACAAGCAAGAAATCTAGCCCCCTCAGATAAATGAAAACAGGATTAGAACTGGCCATGTTCAGCCAAAAATAGAGATTACCAAACCGAATGGAACACACAAATCCAAAGAGCATGAATGCACGATTTGTCCATCTCCCTTGTCCAAATGACTTGGGAGCGAAAAGAACTGCAATAATGGCTGCTACTGCCGATGCAAGCAGAGCGCTTTCATACATTGAATTACCTCCTGGATGTTTCTTGTGCAGCCCTTGCCTTGCATAGACAATCTAGGGCAGCATTATTAGTGCACTACATTACTTAGGTCTATCTCTGGTGCTTATCGCTGGACGTAATAAGATATAAGAAACTACACTCATCAAACCAACAGGATTTCGACATGACAAATGACCATGCCTATGAGCTTGATGTACGAACAGTTGATGATCGAGTTGTGGAAGTAAACATTCTGGATGTTGATCCGTTCAAAGTTACATCTGCCAAGGATTGGTGGCCAGATGCACCTGATGGAATGCTCTCTCCTCAAACCTTGCTAGTATCAGCCTCGGCAACATGTGTTATTCTTTCTCTCTATAAAGCAGCAGAAAAACTCCGAACAGAATTCGATAGAGTCCATGTTTCGGCTCGCGGTGAAATGAAAGAACGCGACGATGGTTATTGGCACTTCGGAAGAATCAAGCTGAACCTCAAGGTTTGGATACCGACTGAAGAGGAAAGATCAAAGGTAGAAAAAGGAGTGAGGCTGGCTCATGAATCCTGTCCAGTCGCTAACACACTCAAGTGCCCTACAGAACTGAATTTTGAAATCAAGCTGAGCTAAGATGAAACCCTACTAGAAATCAAAATGGAAGGTACAATCGGATGGACATACTGAGAAAAGAAGTTTCAACGGACTTTGACAGGACTGTTGAAAAGGTAGAGAATACTTGTCACGAAAATGATTTTTCGGTGCTACTAACAAAAGATGTTGATGAGATATTCAGGAAGAAGCTGGACATCCAAGATTATGATCGCTATGCTTTCGTCTTGGCATGCGCAGCCCCATTAGCCAAAATGGCTCTTGATGTTTCGAAGGATGCTGGCCTCCTTTTTCCATGTAGCTTTGTGATTTATGAAGAGGATGGTAACGTTTTTGTTGCTCACGCTTCAATCATGAAAGCAGCTGTTGAGCTGGGTTTGGCTCCAGAGGACGAAATGGCTCCAGTTCTTGAGGAGACAGGACGAAGAATCCACAAGCTCTGGGATGAGCTCTAGCCTATTGCAATGCACAGACTGTAGGAGTTACTTTCGGCGATCTCTCCACTTCTAGAATGTTCATGTAACCGGAATGCGTCGTTGCGACACTAACTAGTATCAGTAGCATCTAGTTTGTTTCGTCGTTTGGCTTACACACACCACAAATATTACTAGCATTTGGGTGCGTGCTGCCTTCACCGAGGTTGGAGCAGATGGCAGACTTCAAGCTACAGGCACCGTTCGAACCGACAGGTGATCAACCGCAGGCCATACGCCAGTTGGTTGAAGGGCTTGAAAGCGGCCTGGACCATCAAACGTTACTTGGAGTAACGGGGAGCGGTAAGACATTCACGATGGCGAATGTTATTGAAGAATACGGCCGGCCAACGCTGGTTCTTTCACACAACAAGACGCTTGCAGCTCAGCTTGCCTCTGAGTACAGGGAATTCTTCCCCGATAACGCTGTGGAATACTTCGTTAGTTATTATGATTTCTACACCCCGGAAGCTTATGTGCCATCAAAAGACATGTACATTGAGAAGGAGGCCGACATCAATCGAGAGATTGAACGCCTTCGCAACTCCACAACTCGTTCGCTGAAGACCCGAGAGGATGTCATCGTTATCGCATCGGTTTCATGCATCTATGGCCTCGGCAATCCGGAGGAGTATGAGAAGTTGTCTCTCATGGTGGAAGTGGGTGATGAGGTTGACCGCCGTGAACTCTTGGAACAATTAGTCGTGATGCAATACAACCGCAATGACATGGAAATCGAGTCTGGTGTGTTCAGGGTGAGGGGGGATGTGATTGATGTCTACCCTGGCTACTCAAAGGACGCAGTCAGAATCGAACTGGATGGCAAAGAAATATCCAGAATCTCTCACCTGCAGGGTTTGACTTCTCGAAGGCTCTACGACCAGACATGGGCAATGATACATCCAGCTCGACATCATGTTGCGCGACACGAGAAGATACTCGAATGTCTTGACGAGATAGAGGCAGATATGGAAGAACAGGTTGAGTGGTTCAAACAGCAAGGGAAGGTAGTTGAGGCACAGCGATTGAAACGTCGTACTCGGTACGATCTCGAAATGCTTCGTGAAACCGGCTGGTGCAGCGGCATTGAAAACTACTCGCGATACATTGATGGTCGAGCGAAAGGCCAGCGTCCCTATACTCTTCTTGATTACTTCCCTGATGAATTCCTGATGATTATCGATGAAAGCCATATGACCATACCACAGGTCCGCGGTATGTATAACGGAGACAGGTCGCGAAAGCAGAACCTTGTAGATTACGGTTTCAGGCTGCCATCGGCCTTGGATAACCGCCCCCTGAAATTCGAAGAGTTTGAAGATTTCATGAATCATGTCATCTACACAACTGCCACCCCTGGACCTTACGAAAAGCGAAGGAGCGCCCAAATTGTTGAACAGCTCATTCGGCCAACCGGTCTTGTAGACCCAGAGGTGGAGGTACGACCTGTAGACAATCAAGTTGACGATTTGCTGAATGCTATTCACAAGACTGTGGAGATGGGCGATAGGGTTCTCGCAACCACCCTCACCAAGAAGACCGCCGAGATGCTTTCAGAGTATCTAGTTGAGAACGGTGTCAAGGCACGGTACCTCCACTCAGATATCGGAACCGTGGAACGAATTGAAATCATCCGCGATTTAAGACTTGGCAAGTTCGATGTTCTGGTCGGAATCAATCTTCTCCGAGAGGGGCTTGATCTTCCAGAGGTTTCGCTTGTGGCCATATTGGATGCTGACAAGGCGGGCTTTCTACGTAGCGAGTGGTCTCTGATACAGACCATGGGGCGAGCGGCCAGGAACGTAAACGCTCGTGTGATTCTGTACGGTGATCACATATCTGACGCCATGCGATCGGCCATTGACGAAACGAACAGGCGTCGGAGATATCAGCTCAAGTACAATGAAAAGCACAATATCACTCCAAAATCAATCAAAAAATCCGTCAAGGACATAGCACAGGACATGCCGTCACAACAGAAGAAGGAACAGCTCAAGCTCGAGGACTTCGATTTGGTTGACTTGGAGATTATTACCGATCGAATTGTCAAGCTTGAAGAAGAGATGAAAGATGCAGCACAGAAACTAGAATTCGAGCGTGCTGCACAGATTAGAGATCACATTAAAGAACTGAAAGCAAAGATTGAGGACACCTGATAGATGAAGACACTCACAAAACAAGACGAACGGCAAGACGAAGTCGAATTTGATGGTCCCAAGTCAATAGTCATACATGGGGCTGCTGAACATAACCTGAGGCATATCGATGTCGAAATCCCAAGAAACAGGTTCACGGTGGTTACTGGCATCTCAGGTTCAGGTAAATCTAGTCTCGTATTTGATACGCTGTTTGCAGAAGGCCAGAGAAGATTCGTGGAATCGCTCTCTTCCTATGCAAGACAATTCCTTGGAATGCTGGAGAAACCACAGGTCGACTACATGTCCGGTCTATCACCTTCCATATCGATTGATCAGAAGAGTGCGGGTAGCAATCCCCGAAGCACGGTTGGTACAGTTACCGAAGTGTTCGATTTCCTCCGACTGCTCTTTGCCCGAGTTGGCACCCCGCATTGTCCTGAATGCGGCAATGTGATAGAATCACAGACAGCCCAGCAGATTGTAGACCAAATTATGGATATGGAGGAAGGAAAACGCGTTCAGATTATGGCTCCTATTGTTCGCGGTCGGAAGGGTGAATATCGAAAAGAATTCGAAGAGCTCATCCAGCAGGGATTTGTTCGTGCTCGCGTTGACGGTGAGCTCCGAACTCTCGAACAAGGCATGTCGCTAGATCGCTATTTTGAGCATACTATTGAAGTTGTACTTGACAGAGTGAGGATAACCCCTACCAATCGAAGCAGAATATCCGAGGCTGTGGAGTCCGCATTGCAGATGGCTGATGGTATTGTGAGTATTCTCGTGGATGATGATACAGTAACACTCTCAGAGAAGTTCGCCTGTGTTGATTGCGGAATCAGCCTACCCGAAATGGAACCCAGACTCTTCTCATGGAATACTCCACATGGCGCGTGTGAAACTTGCACGGGATTGGGTACAGTACGCGAGATTGACCCCGACTTGGTTATTCCTGATAAGTCCTTGTCTATTTCCGAGGGTGCCATCAAACCCTACGGTTGGGCCAGCAAGTCAAGCACGTTGAAAGCGGTCGCTAAGAAGTATGGCTTCTCTATGGATACCCCTTGGGAGGATCTTTCTCCAGAGCATCAATCCAAGGTCTTGTGGGGCACAGGTGATGAAGACGTTGTTGTGAAGTGGAAACATGGTGATGACCCGAACAAAACACAGTGGGAAGGTACATCGGTCTCCCCCTATGAGGGCATGATTGCATACATGTGGCGGAACTACAACAAAACAAAGAGCTCGCGTATTCGCAGGAAACTCGAACGATTCATGGTCGAGAAACTCTGCCCCGAATGTAAAGGAAATCGAATCCGCCCAGTATCCCAAGCTGTACGCTTTAGAGGCAAGAGCATAACCGACCTGAATCAAATGTCAATACGTTACCTTCGTGACTTCTTTGATGACATTGAGCTTGACGAACGCGAGAAACCTATCGCCTATCCCATCTTCAAGGAAATTACCAGCAGAATTCGCTTTCTTTCTGAAGTTGGCCTTGACTATCTGACACTTGACCGTCGAGCGCCGACGCTTGCAGGAGGGGAATCGCAGAGAATCCGTCTTGCCAGTCAAATTGGATCAAATCTGGTTGGAGTTACCTATGTGTGTGACGAACCTTCGATAGGACTCCATCAACGCGACAACCTACGGTTGCTCAATTCTCTAACCCGTTTACGAGACCAAGGAAATACGATAGTTGTGGTTGAGCATGATGAATCGACGATTCGAGCTGCTGACCACATAGTTGACCTCGGTCCTGGAGCAGGCGACGAAGGTGGGGAAGTTGTTGTATCGGGTACGATGGATGACTTGATGTCGTGCCAAGATTCGATTACAGGATCTTATCTTCGCGGTGAAATGCAAATTGAAATTCCCGAGAAGCGAAGAAACCCCAATGGCAAGTTTGTTGAAATCAGAGGTGCGAGGCATCATAATCTAAAATCAATCGACGTCAAGATTCCGCTTGGAGTCTTCGTTAGTGTAACTGGCGTTTCAGGCTCAGGAAAATCAAGTCTCATAACGGAAACGCTTCAGAGAGAACTAGGGCGCCGATTCCATAACTCAACTGCAGTTCCAGGCGAGCATGATGAAATCGTCGGTGCGGACCAACTTGATAAGGTGGTTGTCATCGATCAGAGTCCGATCGGTAGAACACCGCGCTCTAATCCTGGGACATATACAGGCCTCTTCACTCCGATTAGGAAGCTCTTCGCTAGTCTTCCGGAGTCCAAGATTCGGGGATATACCAAGAGCAGATTTAGTTTCAACGTGAAGCCCGGCCGATGTGAGAAATGCAAAGGACGCGGGGTAGATGTAGTTGAAATGCAGTTCTTGCCGGAAGTAGAAGTCAAGTGTAGCGAATGCAACGGGCGACGATATGATAGAGACACTCTACAGATACGATACAAAGGAAAGAACATCGCTGATGTTCTCGATATGCGGATTGATCACGCCTACGAATTCTTCGAGGATTTACCCAAGATTCGAAAGAAGTTGAAGACTTTGAAGGACGTTGGACTTGGATATGTCAAAATCGGGCAACCATCTACAACATTGTCCGGTGGCGAAGCACAACGGATCAAGCTCAGCAAGTACCTTTCGCGACCTGCAACTGGTCAAACCCTCATTATGCTTGATGAACCTACAACAGGGCTTCACTTCGACGATATCAAGAAATTGTTGAATGTTCTCCACAGGCTTGTTGACATGGGAAACACAGTCGTAGTCATCGAGCACCAGCTGGACGTAGTCAAAACAGCTGATTGGATTATCGACCTTGGCCCTGAGGGTGGCGATGAAGGTGGATATATTGTTGCGGAAGGAACCCCTGAACAGGTAGCGGATAATGACGATTCCTATACTGGAATCTATCTTCGGGAGATGCTCGAACCGGCCTCTGGTTCTGGCGAATCGACAGGGAGGGATGAGTGATGACAGGCCACATAAAAGTGAGGAAGGCAGAAGAGCACAATCTGAAGGCAATTGATGTAGACGTTCCCCGTGACAGATTGGTTGTTGTTACAGGTCCTTCTGGCTCTGGGAAATCAAGCTTGGTTTTTGATACGATATTCTCGGAAGGTCAGCGTAGGTATGTAGAATCGTTATCCTCCTATGCTCGCCGCTTTCTGGGCCGTCTGGATAAACCTCAAGTCGAGAAGATTACGGGACTCCCTCCTGCAATTTCGATTGAACAAAAAGGCTCAAGCAAAAATCCGCGGAGTACGGTGTCAACCAGTACTGAAATCCATGATTACCTTCGTTTGTTGTATGCCAATGTGGGAAACCCTCATTGCACAGAGTGTGGAGATCCGATGGAACAGCTTACTGCACAGTCAGCTGCGAGGCTCTTGCTGGACGAAAATGGGGGAGAGAGAATCCATGTCCTTGCGCCCGCTGTTGAAGGTGAACGCGGTACTCACAAGGACGTGTTGAAGAGCATGATTCAAGACGGATTCGTCAGGGCTAGAGTCAATGGCGAATTTAAGAGAATAGAGAAGATTGAACTTGATGGTCGAAGAAGTCATGATATCGAGGTCGTAGTTGACAGAATCGAATTGAGTAACTCGAATCGGGAGAGGCTTGTCGGTTCGCTTGAGACCGCGATTGAATTTGGGGACGGCAAAGCGATTGTATCGCGGGAGGGCCAAGATGATCTTGTATTTGCAGAGCACCTAGTATGTCCGAAATGTGGTGTCCAGTATGAGAAACTAGGTCCGAAAGCTTTCTCCTATAACACCCCGGAAGGAGCATGCCCGACATGCAATGGTTTGGGAGTGACAATAGAAATTGACCCTGACCTCGTAGTACCAGACAAATCGCTGAGTCTTAGAGACGGCGCTTTTAGACCTTGGAAGAATACGAGCAGGTCTTGGCCTCAGCAATTCCTGAAGGCGCTGGCTAGAAAGGGTGGATTTTCCATGGATGCTCCGTGGAAAGACCTTTCACTGCGAGCAAAGAATATACTCCTCTGGGGCGAACCGTCGTTGAGAGTGAAGTTCAGCTATACGAGGAGAAGACGAAAGGGTGGAACAAAAACTACTACTGTCACCAGAACCTGGGAAGGTATGATTCAACGGCTTGACAGACACCTCAACAGCGACTATTCTGAGGGCTACAAGAAGAAAATCATGAACAGGTATGCCCGACAGACAGTTTGCCCAGATTGTGGTGGGAAGAAACTCAAAGCTGAAAGCTTAGCCGTTACTGTTGGAGGCAAATCGATTGATGAAATTACTTCAATGACAATTACTGATGCATTGGAGTTCTTCGACACACTGGAGCTTTCAGAACGGGCAGAGAAGATTGCCAAGCTGATTTTGAAGGAGATTGTCTCAAGACTTGAATTCATTACTTCTGTTGGAGTAGAATATCTAACCCTCGATCGTTCCTCTGCTACTCTATCTGGTGGAGAAGCTCAGCGAATTCGACTTGCAACACAGATTGGCTCAGCGTTGACCGGTGTGCTGTACTGTTTGGATGAACCTTCGATTGGTCTCCATCCACGCGATATATCTAGATTACTCAAGACACTCACCGAGTTGAGAAGTTTGGGAAATACAGTGGTTGTCATCGAACACGATAAGGACACCATACAGGCCGCAGATCATATAATCGACCTTGGTCCGCGTGCTGGAATCAATGGTGGAGAGGTTGTCACAGAAGGTCCACCTAACGAGGTTCTGAATAATTCGGCGTCTGTCACCGCGCAATATCTTGCTGGTAAAAAACAAATCCCTATACCTCGAAATAGGAGGAAGGGCAACGGCAAATCAATTATCATTCGTGGGTGCAGGGAACACAACCTGAAGAATATTGATGTTGAATTTCCATTAGGCATCTTTACTTGTGTGACCGGGGTGTCTGGGAGCGGGAAGAGCACTCTTCTCAATCAAACCTTCTACCGCGTCTTAGCTCAGGAAATAAATGGGGCTTCAAAACAGGCCGGCAAATACGATTCAATTGAAGGAATTGAAAACATTGACCGCGTAGTGCTTGTTGATCAGTCTCCTATTGGCCGGACCCCTCGCTCCAATCCAGCAACGTATACTAAGGTCTTCACTCCGATTAGGAAGCTCTTCGCTAGGATGCCTGAGTCTAAGACTCGAGGGTATGGCAAGACGCGATTCAGTTTCAATACACAGGAGGGGAGATGCGAGAAGTGCAAAGGAAGCGGCGTCTTGAAAGTAGAAATGCACTTCATGAGCGATGTCTACGTGACATGTGATGTGTGTAATGGCCAGCGCTATGATAGAGAGACTCTGGAAGTCACATACCGAGACAAGAATATCAATGATATTCTATCTATGACGATTGAAGAGGCCCTTGAGTTCTTCTCAGACCTTCCGAAGATAGCGGATCGCCTCCAGACACTTGTTGATGTAGGTCTGGGATATCTTGAGCTGGGTCAGCCATCCACAACACTCAGCGGCGGCGAGGCACAGCGGGTCAAGCTGTCAAGAGAGCTGTCTCGACGGAGCAGAGGTCATACGCTTTACATCTTGGATGAGCCCACTACCGGGTTGTCAGCTTCAGACGTACATGTCTTACTGAAGGTCCTGAATCGTCTGATTGATACGGGCAACACAATCATCATGATTGAGCACAATCAAGAAGTGGTGAAGACAGCCGATTGGATCATCGACCTAGGCCCTGAAGGGGGAGAGGAAGGCGGGCGATTGATTGCAGAGGGAACTCCTGAAGACCTCTGTGAAGTTGCTTCTTCATACACTGGCAATCACTTGCGTAAGACACTCTATGGGCCGGAGGTGAGAAGAGGCCCTATTCTATCCAAAGCTGCAGAGGCTAAACAAGAGAATTGAAGAGGTGAGATAGCAAGGTGAATTCGGACAAGAATCTCCATCAACTCGTTGACGATCTTCCGGATTCGCCAGGTGTCTATATGTGGAAAGCTGAAGGAGAGAGGATACTATACATCGGGAAGGCAAAGTCCCTTAGAAAGCGAGTTCGCTCTTATCTCAGAACCAACAGCCTTGACAGAAAGACTTGGGAAATGATGTCGAGAGCTGAAGATATCGAAACGATCCTCACGAGTACTGAACGCGAGGCTCTGTTGCTCGAGGCTACTATGATTAAGAAACACAAGCCCAAGTACAATCTTGCCCTCAAGGACGACAGGCGTCACGCTTGGATTCGAGTTGACCTGAATACCAACATTCCAACTCTAGAAGTGACCCGGGATGTCACGAAGGATGGTGCCAAGTATTTCGGTCCGTATGGCAGCACCCGCCGTTTGGAAAGATTGCTGGATACTCTACGTCGCTTTATTCCTGTGGCCATGTGTAGGGATCCTGAAGGAGTCAGAAGAGAATGCATGGATTATCATCTTGGACGCTGCAGTGGCCCTTGTATGGATAATATCACGAAGGAAGACTATCATTCTCTAGTCCGAGATATGTGCATGTATCTTGAGGGTAAGGGAGACAAGCTGAGGGAATTACTCAGAGAGCGGATGCAAAAGGCCGCTGAACAACTCCAATTCGAAAAAGCAGCAACTATCCGAGATAGGATAGATGACCTCGATATAGTTATGCGAAGACAGAAAGTCGTCCAAACAGATGGTATTAACCGTGACATCCTTGGTGTATCTCGTACTGAACATGCGGCCCTCGTTGAAATTCTCTTGGTGAGAAACGGTCGACTAGTCGGTCATGATAATTTCTTCTTCGAAGTAGAGCTAGATACAACTGATTCTGAAGTCTTGCAGGCTTTCGTGGAGCAGTTTTATTTCTCATTGCCACAGGTACCCGAAGAAATTGTACTACCCATGGAAATCGAAAACCGTGACGAGTTGGCGGCGTGGTTGAGTGAGCCAGAGGAGCATAGAGTAAACATAGGCCTTCCTGAGACATCAAAGACTGAGGAGCTTGTTCATATGGCTAATATGAATGCAAAACGTTCTCTCAGAAGAATTCTCATACTTGATCAGAAAGACGAAGAAGTAGTTAGTGATGGTGTCAAGGAATTGCGAAATGTCCTCAACCTTCACCATGCTCCTCTTCATATTGAAGGCTTTGACATCGCGAATATCCAAGGCTCTGATGCCACCGGCTCCTGCGTAGTGTTCAAGAACGGTGAACCTGATAATTCGTCCTATAGGCATTTTCGAATACGATCCAAAGACACGCCTGATGACTATGCCATGATGAGAGAAGTAGTATCAAGACGGTACCGTAGTATGCTTGAACACGCGAATGATTTACCTGATTTGATTCTAATTGATGGTGGGAAGGGGCAATTAAGTGCAGCCCTCGAAGCATTGTCAGAAGTCGGTTTGGAATATCTCAAGGTCGCAGCTCTTGCGAAGAAAGATGAAATCCTCTACACTCGGGACAGGCCCGATGGTATTGATTTCGCCAGAGATTCTGTAGCACTACGGCTCATCCAACAGATTCGAGATGAAGCACACCGATTTGCTCAGCGCTACTATCACAAGTTGAGAGAGAAAAGGTTCACCGGCTCAATTCTTGAAGATGCTCCGGGAATTGGCCCCAAAAGGCGCAGTGCTCTATTGAAGACATTCGGAAGCTATCAGAATGTTCAAAACGCCAGTGTTGATGCCCTCGCCAGCGTAGATGGCATATCAGCTAGCTTAGCGGAGTCGTTGAAAGAATGGCTAGATACTGAGGGATAAAGAGACAGGATTCTCGGAAAGCATTATTAGATTGATTTGAGATATCTTTGCAGAGGGCTGTGCATCCAGCCATGAACGATAAGTGACTATGATGGATTTAGGGAAGGCAATCCGTAGATGGTTTGAATGGAATATCAAAGAAGGTTTCAAGATTCTACCGATGTCTGCTTTCAAGAAGGCATTCATCGGCGGTACATGTTCATTTGTTCCCTTCCTATTATCGCTCATTGGGGGTACGATGGGATCATTTGGTAGTATTTTCAGACTTGCAGAGTACGTCGGTTACATCTTCTCAATTGGTTTTCCAATAGTCTTGGCAGCTTCTTTGCTTTTCTCTAGTGAGCAGAGTCGGGAAAATTTTATCGAATCAGCACTTGAAGAGAAGCAGTTGAGATTTGCACCCTTATTTACTGCCTATCTGTTGTTCACTTGTATGATGATGGTTTGGGCGGTTTTCTTTGGGTTTTCAATTCGATTTGCATTTTCGGTGTCCGCTGAAGGGGGTCTTTACCTACCACACCTGATAACAGCGGTGCTTCCGATAACTATGCTTCTTTGTCCCATTACGGCCCTATTTGCTCTGGCAATGGATGGCTGGAAATCAAGTATTGCTGTTGGTGTAGCTTTGTTTTTGGGAATTGCAGTTGCCACCGGTCAGCCTCATTTTCCCGTCAGCTATCCGGAAGTGGCATTGTTTGGACCGGCTCATATGCTTCTTGCTCTCCTCTTTATCATGGCAATAGGATTTGGAAGTCCTGCCTCAGCTTCTTGGTATGTGGGATTTGAATTCGCACCAATTAATCTCCTTCTCCCAATGGTTGTTTTCTTTGTCATTTCACTAATTTCGTATACTGTAGCAAGTCGTTCCCTTCTTTCTAATTTGCAGAGATGGGTCGCTTTTTCGGGCGAATGGGAGACGAAAATGGATTCTATTTCTGGTTTGGATGGGCCAGAAAGCATAGCTACTCCATCCAAGCTCCAGGAGAATTATCATTTCAGACGCAAAATGGTGACAGCGTTTGTTGTTGTGTGCGTTATACTATTTCCTCTGACAAGCGCTGGTTATACAACAGTGAGAAACCAAGAATGGCGGACTGTTGTTTATGAGAGTCCTGCAGGAGGAGAATCAGTCGAGATTGGAGAATGGCTGATAGGCTCATTTCAGGGAATTGAAGGAGAACGGCACACGAGTCTATACGTCACATGTGAAGGGGAACTTCATGGTGGTGCTCAGGATGCAGCATACGTCAGATACAACTTTCGACACCGACAGATGACATTAAGCGAAATCCAACAGATGAACGAAACTGAAATGGAAGAATCATTCGGGCGCAGTTGGGGAAGAACCCCTGTATACGGTACTAGATTCGACACTGGTGGCAGCGGTCCTATATCTGATGTGGAGTATGTATGGATATTCCGTTTTCTGGACGTAGGAGGAAGAACAGAGGGGCGAATTACTGTCTCTTTGCGGATTGTTATTCAAGCGCGCCCGTTCTAATTAATATTCCACTACTGGTGATTCATCATCTTGCGCCTGCTATATGCATTGTAGCCAAGTAGGCTAATCAGCCTAAGTAAGCGTAGAAGCAATTCTTAGTGGGACTGATAAGCCCAATGGGTATGGGGTTTTCTTTCTGAATGTAGGAAGAAACACGAACGGTCGAATCGTTGTGTCTTTCCGAGTTATGTTTGGCATAAGACCGTTGTGATTATGATCTTTCTATGATGACTCTTCTTCTTTCTTTTGCTGTACAGAAGATACACCAGTATACCCATCACCGTGAATACCCCTCCCAGAATGAGCGCCTCCATGTGCAAAGTAGGAACGAGCATAAGGCATGTAATAACACCTAGAACGGGTATCGCTGGGAAAAAACCCGCTTGGAAGGTATCGGGAACACTCAGCCCTTTCCTGTGTAGCACGATTACTGACGAGTTTACAATAGCAATGCCCACCAAGTAGCCAAAATCAGCAACTCCGACCAAAAACTCCACGGTACCTGATACAGCAAACGCACTCACAGCAATCATGGTTAGGGTGAGCGCTGCTATTGGTGTATTGAATCTCTGGCTGACTCGCTTTAGGATGCTTGGAAAGTAGTTGTCCCGACCAAGTGAGTAGACAACACGAGCAGTTGCCATAAATGTTGCACTCAGGGCTGCGTAGCCGGAAGCAGCCATTCCTGCCAAACCGAAATAGAATGCTCCTGGCCCAAGCATTTCTCCAAAAACATAAGATAGCGGCATGGCCGGGTCCGCAAGATCAGTATAAGGCACAACGCCAACCATAACCACCGAGGTCAACATGTATATTGCGGTGGATATTAGCAAGGTCAGCATGATGGCCCGAGGAACATTGTGCGATGGTTCCTTGACTTCTTGGGTTGCAGTTGTTATCAACTCGAAACCGACAAAGCTGATGTAAATGAATGAAATTACTGACATAAACTCATACAGACCAGTCCCGGGAGCCACAAGGGGTTCGAGATTTGATGGCTCAAGGAAGAACAGTCCAATCCCTATGAACGAGAATAGGACAACGGACTGAATAATATTCAGGAGGCCTAAAAGCCCTGAGACACCTTCAACGCTGAAAATGTTTGTGATGAATGTTATGATGATAATGATAACCGCGACTATTGCGACGGTCTGCTGGCTCCCTCCCGGTATGAAAACACAGATGGTATGAGCCACAGACACCGCAAAGAGACTACAAGCGACCAGGTTTCCAAAAAAAAGGAACCAACCTGTAAGGAATGCTGGAAAACCACCATAGGTATCATGGGCGAAGGTATAACCCCCTCCCTGTTTGGGTATAGAACAGGACAGTTCTGCATAGTTGATTGCTGTGAACAGTGTCATCAGGCCCACGAGCAGATACGCAAACGTGATGACGGGACCGACCATTGCCGCGGCTTTTCCAGAGATGATGTAGATTCCACCACCTAACATCGCACTAAGCCCCAGACTGGTAGCCCCAAGGAGACCCAGATGTCTCTTGAATTCGCCTCGGTCCTGGTCTTCTTCTCTGATTTTTAGTTCTCTCGTAGTCTGCAATTTCCTGATGGTCTCCTGTTATTTTTTACGGGACAGCCTTACAACTAGATGGCAGAGCGCGTTGCTGAAAAAGCTGAGCAGTTTAATAGTTTTTGAATATATTCTCGTAGTAGTAAACTTTCTCAGCCGGTTTCTTAGAAAGAGAACAGACTCTCTTTCTGTTCCAGTTGAACACCTACATACGCTTTTCCAATGTGGATTTCTCGACCTGTAGAATAAATTTTTCTATTTTACCAAGACGGGCTCTCCGAAAACGTGATCGAAGAAATCCTTTAGTGATTCTTCGTTCAACACAATTCTCACGAGGGCCTCTTCATCCTCCCTTGGGCTGTAGCTACCGGTGATTCGTTCTATCTTCGAAGTATCATCAAGCACGAGGAAGGTTCTATGCTCATCTATCTCCTGATGCATGCCGAACTCCTTCTTAACTTCATCCATTTTTTCCTTGTATACGGAGGGGTCTACCCTATAGAAAATCTTCAATGTACATCGCCTTTGTTCCTTTTCTACGTGCAATTCGATTGATTTATTGCTATCGCTGTTATACGATTTCGAAGTGAGAGACTATCATGAACCTGCGCAAGTACGTTAGTATGCTGACTTTGGTTTTGATTCTGTTTGCTGGAGTGGCCGCTTTCTCTATGCCTTCTAACGCCACCAGAAATTCAGCACAGAACTATGAAACTTCACAAGTCACCTGGGAAACGTTCGAGAAGAATATGAACGTCACGACCTTCGTAGCTCCTGACGGTAGCCGAGACGAGCTCTGGCATTTACTCCGCAGTGCAGAAGATAGCATATATGTGGAGATATATGGTGTGAACAACCCTTACATCTTAGATCTCATCCACGAACTACATGATGAGAAACCCAGTCTGGAGATGAAATTCCTACTTGGGTGGAACAGTCTTGGCTATTACAATCCCAACGAATACGTTGCAAACAATCTGACATTGCTTGGGTATGATGTTCGGTGGACCAACGGGTCAGATTTCAATTTTGCACATCAGAAGTTCTTTGTTATCGATAATGAAACGGCTGTGGTTCATTCTGGAAATTGGGCAAAAACAAGCTTTCCCGAGCCTGGCAAAAAGTCAAATCGAGAGTGGAGTATTGCCATGACAGACACGGATGTTGCAGCTTCCTACTTGTCCGTTTTCGACTATGACTGGAACAGAGGAACACCGTATGATGCGGGTACTCATGGTACTGGCGACCCTCTGTCGTATTCACAGGGTTCAAGTACATATTCCCGACCTTTCAGCGAATCTGGCACGTTCAGTGGAGATATGAACGTTACACCCATTTTCAGTCCTGATACAAGTCTTCAGGGCTGGCTGTACTGTATAAATAATGCTCAAGCCACGCTTGATATTCAGATTCCGTACTTTACTAGTTTCGAGGATGGTGGTGAAGTGGACCAAATTATTGATGCGATTGTGGCGGCCAAAGAGCGTGGTGTGACTGTCAGAATCATTACTGAAGAAGAGAAAGACTTCCTAGAGATTTCTGAACACTTTGAGTCCCACGGAATACCTGTAGTTTGGCAGGATAGTCGCTGGTTCTATGCGAATCACAACAAGGCAATCATTGTGGATGGTAGGATTGTTCTCATCTCAAGTATCAACTACAGTGATGGAAGCATATCTGAGAATCGTGAAGCTGGAGTTATTGTCGAGCATGAGGAAATCGCTCAATGGTATCAGCAGGTATACGACTTCGACTGGGGGGTAGGTGATTGTGATGTCATGGATTACGTGAATCTCTACTGGGACCCCAACATACCAAAGAGCGATTCAGTCATTAATGTGACCGTTTATACTCAGGAACTCTATGATTCGGACCCGGCACACGGAGTAGAAGAAGTCATCCTAAGCACAAAGATAGATGACGCGGCATGGGAAAACCACACCATAACGGAAAACGTTTTTCTCTCAGCAGAAGACGACCTTGAGAACTACTTCCATGAAATCACCTCACAGCCTGACGGTACGAACATCACTGTGAAGGCCTATATTCTAGCTGATTCTCAATGGCATGAGGGTATTGAGATGGTGATTCGTGTTCGTGATTCCCTCGGCTCAATCATAACGACACCAACAACCACCACAACCCCAACTACAACGACACCCCCACCGGACATGACAACAATCATCATCGCAGTTGCCGTTATCATTGCGGCTGTTGTTGTCGGGTATTTCAAGAAAAGGTAAGTTTTGCAAAAATCCTAAAAAATCCGAGTGGAAGAGTGTAAACTATCTGTAAGAGGCGCTCTGGCTGGCAGGCAGCGGGATCAGGCCCTCTTCGATGAGCAGGCCATCGGTACCGATCATGATGTCGTCCATGAACAGGCTGACGTACTCGTCGATGCCCGGCACGACACCCTCGTGGGCTTCCTTGATGTAGAACCAGAGGCTCCGGGCCACCGGATAGTCCTCAGTGGAGATGGACTCGGTGGTCGGCTCGACACCGTCAACCGTCGCGGCCTGCACGACGTCGCGGTTCTCCTCGAGGAAGCTGTAACCAAAGACACCCACGGCATCCTTATTCTCGGTGATCCGTTGAACGATCAGGTTGTCGTTCTCACCGGAATCCACATAACCGCCGTCGGAGCGAATGTC
>JAWOEX010000014.1:0-11900 GCA_046482545.1 Candidatus Thorarchaeota archaeon | reverse complement strand
TACAGACTGCAATCAACAGAAAACACTTAGCGGATAGTACCGGAATCCAGCCTGCACAGGTCCTGAAAGCTATTCATGACTTAGCAAATGCTAATCTCATTGAATATGACGAAGAAACGCAGGAAGCCAGACTGATAAAAGACATCCTTTAACTTGTGATGAGGACGGATTCCTAAGCGACAATACAGGTTGGAATAGATTGAGTAACCGCAATATAATAGGAGAACCCATCAAGAGATATGTAAGAAGGTACAATCTCTGGAGAAAAATAGATTCCATACTCTCTTTGCTGGGTGAAGATGCAAAGAACGTGGTATCTTGGGCGTACAAGGAAGCAAAACGTCAACTCAAAGAGAAAGGGGATAATAAGAAAAAGCTAGGAAGGAAGGCATACAATCTTATCGCAGAGGAAGCAGCCATTCGACTTGTGAGAGAGAATCATGACAAAGGTAGAATGACAACTAAGAGCGAAGTTCGCAAGAAGACAGGATATAGTGCTTTGATGCCGAATCTCTTCAGAGATGCTGGTGTGAGACATCCGCAAGAAGCAAGGAACCTCAGACATAATCTGTTCCATCACGCATTTTCCCGATTGATTCAGAAGATTCTTCCTGACACCAATACAAGCATTCCCCCAACAGGAGGTAAACTATCTCCTGATCTGCTCGTTAGGGGGAAAAATCCAGGATGGTCTATGTCAGTAGAATACAAGGGATACAGGTCAATAACGCTGGTGAGCGAATCAGAGCTACTCAAAGCTATGAGATATCAAGCGGAATATGGTTCCTCGTGGCTTGTCACTACTAGTACAAAGAGTGTGAAGGCATTGTACGGACCTGAGATTACATCTAAAGAACTTATAGAGAGAGGCCTTCCCCGTCTTAGAAGAATCAGTAGGAAAAGAACATACACACAGGAGCAAAGAGAAAAAAGAGGTATAGCCCTCAAGGGGATCAGGCATCTAAAGAAACAGAAGGGTTGTAACCTGAAATGCAGGCTCATTTCGGCCGAGGAACTGATACAGTCCTGTCAGGAAGATGGTCCGATTAAAGGTGTAGCAATAACAACAGGTCTTGAGCTGAAAGAGATGCTGAAAAACGTGGGACTGAATGAGGCCGCCAATGATGTTCTTCGAGTGATGAAGCTACCCGCCCAGCTATTACACAGTGATAAAGTCACTTCCATGCGCCTAATTGGATAAGAAAGGCATTCACAAGGTAAGCTTAACTTTTATTTGCCCCCAAAGTATCAAGAAAGGTAGTATTTGTACAAGGTCGGTACATAATATACATGCTTGGAGGAAAAAGACTTGCAGCATCAGAGCAAAGAGGTTCTTGAACCCCTGAAAGAGTTACTTGTGGATCTCTCGAATGAATCGCCCATACTCGGAGCTGCTCTTTTTTCAGTCGAAGGATTGCCCTTGGTCAGCCATATTCACTCAGGGGTAGAAGAGGTGTCTATTGCTGCAATAGTTGGGGGAATACAATCTGCTGGAGAGATGGCAGTAACAGAGCTGAAGCAGGGAGAATTGAAATCAATCATAGTACAGGGAACACTTGGAACTACGTTGGTGATTTCTATCCCTGGAGATTATCTTCTTACAGTTACTGCACCAGACAACGCTAAGCTAGGTTTGATTTTCAATGACGCCAAAAAAGCGGGGCGGAAAGCTGCCCGAATACTCAAAGGCATATTGTGAGATGACTGAAATCTTTGCAAGGATATCCGTTTGAGCATCATCCATGTTGGTCAAACCGAAGAGAGAACCTGTGGGAAAGGATTCATCTTCCCGTTGCCCGGAAATGCAACCTAAAGTGTGGATTTTGTGACCACAAGTACGGATTTAGCTGCCATACATCTAAACCAGGTCTTTCCACGAAACTATTCTCTGTAGATGAAGCACTAGAGAGACTGGCCACTGAAGTAGAGAATAGAGATAATTTGCATATAGCTGCTATTTCTGGACCGGGAGAACCATTAGCAAACACAGAAACATTCCACCTATTCTCACAGGCAAGGAAGAACTACGAACACTTGGAATTCTGTCTTAGCACAAACGGGACGTTACTGAAAGAAGAACTGCCTAAATTTCTCAAATTCGGAATTCGAACTATTACTGTTTCCATGCATGCTTTGAAACCATCTACGGCCGAACAAATCTATGAATGGGCAATATTTGATGGAAAAAGAACGACCGGTCTTTCAATGGCTAGAGAAATTGTCAGCCGGCAAATTCGTGGAATATCAGCAGCCGTATCTGCAGGAGTACATATCAAAGTCAATACAATCCTCATCCCTGAACTGAACGTTGATGACATGCAGAATCTCTCAAAGATGCTAGGTCATATCGGCGTGGAAATCCAAAACATCATACCGCTGGTTCCCTTGGATAATATGTCTCATTTGCGGCCGCCAACGAAGGCAGAACTGAAACAGGCTAGAATATCAGGCATAGAATATCTTCCACAATTTCTCCACTGCAAGCAGTGCAGAAGTGATGTTGTGGGTACCCCCGGAAATGACACTATTTTGTAGGCTATTCTGCCAGTTCTAGGCAACCTGCATCAACAATCTTGTTGATTAAGAACCAAAGTGCGCTTTCATCATACTGAACGCTCTCTTCAGCCTGAAGCTCTGAAATGACTTCATCTATTGTTTTCTTTCCGTCTACACATGCCATGATTTCTTCCACAGCTTCATACTGCGAAATCAACCGTTGAAGGACTGTGTTCGGGCAATCGGATATTTCCAGAACATCAACCCCATTGAGGCGTCTTTGGAATTCCAGACAATCATACTTTGCAAGTGCGGAAATGAGTGCAATGACTTCATCTTCCGGAATAGCTATTTGATCAATTATTTCAGCCACGGTTCTTTTTCCATTTATGTAATCCTCAAGCTGTTCTAATTTTCGATCCACCAAGCCGACTCTGAATGGAATGCCTTCTTCGTTCCGCTTCTTAACCGGCACACGCATCAGATTCGGACGGAAAAAGGGAAACTCTCTCAGTATCTCGAGAGAAAATTCTCGAAATCGCCGAATGTCACCTTCAAAATGCTCCAATTTCTCACCATGCTTTTCTTCAAGATTATCAAGAATGTGTCTAATCTTCACTCGGTATGGTTCTTCATCTTCAACGGGATCAATGACCATTAAAACTAGGACATAATCGCCAACTTCAATCAATATATCGTAATTTGCCTTGCGTATGGTTCGAATTGGGGTCTTGGCGAAAATGATGACGGCAGTTACGAATCCAGCTATCAAGTCAGAATCAACCGCCATTTCACCATAAGGGATGTTGACGATTGCTTCTCCCCCTTCAAGCCGTATGACAGAGATATACCGTACGTTGGAAACATCAGGCTCCATACCAAATTTGCTCCTCATATCCTTCGCCCCAAGTGGAGCGTTAGCCTATTCCCGGGGTGCATCATCCCACTAAAGGCTATCGCTTAGCAACGGATGATTCCGTTGTAATTTACTCCATTCGTCGAAATCCACCGCCGCGTTATTAATATTCTTAGAACAATCTCTGTCTCCTGCCCTTGCCCATCCATTTTATGCCCTGCATATTCAAGTCACTACCACAGTTCGGGCATGTACCTTCTTGAGTCAGATTATTCTTCTTCAAGTAGACTGACCACCTTTCAACGACATTTTCACCGCACTCTGGGCAGTAGCTGTTTTCATGATCATCACCAGCTAGGTTCCCTGAATAAACGAAAACTAATCCTGCATCTTCTACAGTTTCAATGTGATGTCGTAGCATTTCGGGCGGGGTCCGCGGGACGTTGGTCATCTTGTAAGTAGGCCCAAAAGCCGTTATATGAACTGGCGTTCTCTTACCAAGATTTTCGGCAATCCACTCAGCCATGTGTCGCGTATCCTCGTCATGGTCGCCAACGTCAGGAATAATGAGATCCGTTACCTCGATATGTACACCGTGCTTTTTGAAGTCCAAAAGCGATTCGTATATTGGTTTGACCCTAGGCACGCCCATGTATTCATTGTAGAATTTCTTGTTTCCGCTACCTTTGAAATCAACAGTAACAGCATCCAGATAAGGCGCAATATAATCTATAGCTTCACTGGTCATGTAACCGTTAGTTACGAAAGTGTTGTACATATCGTTCTCCTTGGCAATCTCAGCTGTATCATGTGCCAACTCCATGAATATGGTCGGTTCAGTATACGTGTAGCTAATCCCTTGGCAGTCCTGCTTTTTTGCAAATTCCACTATTTCATCAGGGCTCATTTTTGTTCCCACCGGCTCTTCACGCTGGGAGGAATGGTAGTTTAGACAGAATTGACACCTAAAATTGCATGATGACGTGCTGATGGAGAAGGTTCTTGAGCCAGGTGCAAAATGAAAAAGCGGTTTCTTCTCAATGGGATCAGCTGCTCGTCCATCCACCAGACCGTAGACCTTTGTATAGAGTTTGCCGTCCTTCACAGTTCGTACTCTACAGAATCCGGTCTCCCCTTCTTTGATAACGCATCTCCTAGCACATAGGTCGCAGCGTATCCTATCTTTGAGTTTTGTATACAGCACCGCTTCCTTCATTGCGACTATCAAGTACACATCAGTTCTTATGCCTGTTATGGTGTCTCACATCATAAAGTGGAAAAAGAATATCTGATGTCGTGCTCCAAGACAGAAATAAAAGGAGATTCTCTTTACTCATTGAGTAGGTAATTCCTCATGGGCAAGTCATTTGACGAAATTGGCGTCCTGATGAATAGACTAGCCAAGTCCAGGCGACCTTTCCTTGAAGAATGCACTAACGCGAAATATCAAGCCATCCAGAATCCTGAGGAGGCTCAACACATGTATATGCAACTCCTCAGAGAAAACCTCTTATCATCAGACGCTCTTGACCCCGCAAGACCAACCTGTCCAGAAGAGATAAAAAGAATCGGAAAGCTCGCCAAAGGCAACCGGATTAAGCAGGGTTTAGTCTCTGCACTCGAAGATTTGCGGAGCCAATATGTTCACACTGTTCTGCGCCCTGCAATGAAGCACTATCTCGAAGGCAATAAGGAATCAGAAGAACAAATGGAATGCCTATACGATGGCGCTTTGTTACTCGATGAGCTACTGGAAATTGGCGAATTTATTGAACGAGTTGTCGGCGTTTAGCGGGCGAAATTCAATCTTCACTAATTGGTTTTTCCATTTTCTCTCCAAGCAATAGTTTTTGATCATCCTTCATTTCTGCAATTCCCATCTCTTGGAATTCTTCGGCCCATTGTCGAACAACAGCAGGTGCTACACCTAGGGAACGAGCAATCTCTCTTAGAGACATCTCGCCATGTTCTTCGACCATGAGAAAGGCTTTGGTCTTTTCAGTTCTATTCATCAAGCCGAGATAACCCTCCAATCTCTGACTCGTTACAGCGAGTTCTTTCTCTGTTGATTCGTAGTCATTCTCCAGTCGTTCAAGACTCGCGGATACTCGTTCCAATTCGCTCTTTGTCCGTTCAAGCTCTCGTGCCTTATCACCTGACTCAAAGGACCGAATTCGAGCCCGAAGATCATCAACAGTCTCGGTTTTTTCCTTCATCTGTTCCAGTGCATCATTCAGCTGGTTGATTTGTGTAGTCAGTTCTTCTATCTCAAGTTTTCTTTCAACCAGTTTGTTCTTGTACTCCCGGTTTTGTGCGACAAGATTCGCATTCTGTTCTCGGGTTTCTTCAAGTTTCCGCTCAACAACATCCTTCGAGGCTTCAAGGGATTTCACCCGTTGGCGTAGGTCAGCCACCATTTCAGCTTCTTCACCTGGAGCTGTTTCTATCTCAGCAATGTGCTCCTCTAAACTCTGCTTGGTTGCAGTCATAGATTGTAGTCTGTCTTTCAGGGTTTCAATTTCCGACTCCCGATTCTGAAGCTTCTCTCTTGCCACTCCTATTTCCCGTTCAAGATTATCGATTCGAGATCGGAGCTGTTTCATCTCATTTTTGACTTCTTTCGGAACAGTTGGCTCTGGCTTCATTGTAAGCTCTTTTGATAAGAACTCAAGCTCGGTAGAGGTTTTCTGAACATAATCATCGATGCTCGACTTGAGAGCATTGAATTCTTCATAGGTCGTTTTAATAGATTCACTTAGGCTATCCGCTAGGTTTCTAACCTTACCCAAAACAGGCGTGGACATGCCTGATGTGAGAGTCTCCTCGACCTCACTGAATTCTTCCTTCACAATACTCTTGACTTGGCTTTCAACATACTCTGCCTGAAGGTTTGTCTTTGCTCTTCGCTTGCTCCTGCCAATTATGGTGCCCCGCAGGTTAACCAAGTCACCTTTCAACCCAACAAGAAAAGACAACACCACCGGGATCAAATCTCGCTCTATCCGATCAATAGAATTATCAACATAATCGAGATGGTGTTCGAGCTTGTTCAGGTTTTCTCTAAATCTATCCATGCTCTTTTCAATCTCGATTCTTCTGCGGACCTGATCTGCTGAAGCAACCCTGAAGACATCAACTGAGATTCGGCCTGATTCGATGAGCTCTTGCTTGATCTCCTCATCAACACCCAAGTCATCCAGCATCTTATCAACGACTTCATCAGAATCTCCTATTCTTCTTCTCTCTTCATCCGCCATTAGAAGACCTCATTTTCAGTAACAGTACATGCAAGCATGGCTGGTTATTCAGAACGTGGGTAACACATAAATCTATTCAGGGCTCTGGTAGTTCTAAGCTCGGGAGATACAGAGTTGCGATTTCTCATTGAGATGAAGGGAAGAATCAAGAATACCGGTGAGGACGCAATCGACGAAGGAAGGCTTACTTGGCATCTCTACACAGACATGAGAAATCAGTTCGTTGACAGCTTTGATGTCTTTCCTCCAGCAAGAGTAACCGAACAGTTGGAAAAGAATATGGTTGCTACCCTGAATCTGCCTGAACTGAGCCCAGGCGAGAGTTTCAATCCTACTGTCATCCTTCGCCTAGACACAACAACTAGGGATTGGCTTATGGAAGCCAATGGAACAAACTATGCTGCTCTAAGAGAACTTCAACAACAGTATTGTAATCCAGACAAGTACTGGGAAATTAGGGATCCACTGGTTAATGAAATCGCAGAACACATAAAGAGAGCTGCAGACGAAGACGAATCGTTATCACGTTTGGTCTTTGAACTAGCGAAGCAAAGGATAAAGCTGAGAAGGCATCTAGCTGAAAGGAAAGGCGCTGCAAGAGCTCTTCGGGAAGAAGAAGGAGATTGCGATGAGTGCGCAGATATATTTGTGGCTGTTGCACGTTCGATTGGAATGCCCGCTAGAAGGGTAGTGGGTCACCTATTCAAGGGAAACTCCAAGCCTGAGCCTCATGCTTGGTCCGAAGTATTCATCCACAATCGGGGATGGGTTCCAATTGATGCATCATTGGGTAGCTTTGGCATCCTTAATGAGAAGTATTTCTCAAGAATTCGGGAGGGGCTTGTTTCTGAAAGACCGAGCTTCAGTGTAAAACTCAATGGCAATGGCTCAAACAGAGTGGATATTTCCGAACAGATTAGGATGTCTGTTGTTTCCATCTAGTCGATTAGACTCCCGAAATCATCTCTGAGGCTAAGAGGTTGATGAATAGCTCCGCTCCAAATTTCCAGCAAGAATGACTATCGAAGATACAACACTCGATAGCCGGAAGCCTAGATGCATCCAAAGCCTCTCGCAGGGGAACTGCAAGACGGTGAGCCATCATTTCGCCGTAGGCAGCGACCTGAGGGATTGACTTTGTGAATCGTGTTGCTGTCTTGTCCAACCGGCCAGGTTTGTAGTCGCAAACCTGTATTGCACCATCTGCATAGCGAACCAAATCAATATGACCCGAAATGGAGTGCTTTGTTGACCAGACGGGAACCTCAACAGCAATCGCATTCGTATCGTGGCTTAGAAACTCACGAAGAATGGAATGATTGGCTCGATAGGAGTTATCACCTAACTCTCGGTGATAGTGTCGAATCTGTTCTACGAGTTCATTCTCAAGGTCTCGAATGATATAGCCATTCTTCATGAGACGCTTTCTCAGTCCGACCAGTTGCGCCTTTGACATTGATTCAAATCGTAGCGAAGAGGCACGAGCATAGAAAGGGCTACTGAATGGCTCGGTAGGGATGCCACCGTCTCGGACTGTCTCTAGGTGTGCCCATAAAGCTGCAAGGTCACCTTTGACTTTACCTAGTTCTCTATGATTGATTATATTCCACTGAAATTGATATGGAACACTTGCATGTCTGTATTCACGCTCCACAATCCTGTGATCGCGTTCCACTGTCTGGCCTCAACACTGGTTCCAGCGCTAATCTTTTTAATGCATTGCGTCCTTGTCTCCCTTGGTTAGACTCAGATGACCTATGCGTTTGTTGTGTTCTACAGGTTCAAGCTTCTCAATCCCGAGGAATCAGAGAAGGCCAGGGAATTCTGGTTGCAATTCACCGACGAGGAGTGGCCAGAAGATATCCAAATCATCGGTGATTTCAGTTACGCCTGGGGCTCAGAATGGAATGGTTTCCTTATGCTGCAAACCGAAGAAGCCGAGCGATTCTTCCAGTTCTGGCCGAAGTTTAGAGATAAGACACGCTGGTACGTGGATAATACCCGAACGATCATAGGCTTGAAGCGAACTGATGAACTTATGAAACAATAATCCGGACGTATACTGTCAGACCAGTTCTAATTTGAAATAAAAATAGGATACCGGGGAAGGACAGCCTATCCAACCCGGTGTTCAGCCAACTGCTTCAAGTGCTGATTCTTCCATCAGTTCAACTAACCAATTTAGATCATCTTCGTTGATGCCTTTACCTCTTCGATACATCACAAAAGAGCCTTCTGGGGCATTTATGTAGGTCGTATACATGGTTTTGCTCGGATAGTCGAATTTACCTCTGAACCTGCTAATATGAGCGTTGTATCTCCGCGTATAGAGACCAATTTCTTCTTCGGTTTGTATCCCTTCGCCACTGAATTCGGCTTGCTTGAGATTACCCTTCTCAACACCGCTCAGAATTACAGAAGATATCTCAGATGCCCTATCGAACAGCTTTCGGGTTCCCCCGTCAAGATTCAAGGGCGTCACAACAGCATCAGTAATGTTCATGAAGCTTCGCAAGAACTTTCCGGCTACTCTCAAAGGTCCCCTTAGCTCGATTGTCCCCCGGTCGACTTTGATGATAATGTCCGCATTGTCAACACTGACGTAGTCTTCGAAGACCCTATTCCCATCTTTGTCATACTTCGAGACAGATACCGTAAATCCTGCCGCAAATTCGGCATTGACAAAATCTCCGCTCTTTCGTGCTGATACAAATCCGGATGTGATATCTCTGTCATCTTCGGGAGCGTATTCGTGATCTCTTAGCAGAGCAGCCAGCTTCGTTGCAGTCATATCGAGACCTTTTATTCGGTACAGTTTGACTGCAAGACCGACTCCTCGGACTTCGATTTGTTTTCCACTTGCCATGGTTGTCTCTTCCTGGTTGAAATCAGAGAACTGAATATTACTAGCCTCTGTTTCGAGTGGAATAAGTCGCGAGTGAATATAAAGAGACCATCAAATCAGCGCAATAGTGGGAACTATCTCTGGGTATTACCTGGGTAGGAATCAGGATAAGAAGAGGGCCCTACTCGTCCAGTAACATGGTTATGAAGAGATGCTATTTCGCGCGAAATGGAAAGAAGAAGGGAAATCCATTGTAAAACCACGTACCGTATAAAACTCAACATTCCCGTAGCTCTTGAAGCATCTTCAATATGTAAAGATGGGCCCTAGGTTTGTCACTTACGAAGGGGTCAAAGCTTCGTCCTTTAGCCTCTTTGATTCGTTTCGGTAGATCCTCCAAGTCCTTACACCATAGAAGATGGCCTCTACGAGCCATTTCACCGATCAATTGAGATTGATGACCCTCCATAAGAGTTGTATTTTCGATAACCACTAGCTTGAGGCCTTTCTGTACGCATTCCATAGTTGTACCGGCCCCACCTGTACTTACGATGACATCAGCGGCTTTGTAGGCCGGTTCCAAAGAAGAGATGAATCGAAAATACCTGAAGTTGGATGGCTCGTACCGCCCCCGCCCAATCTGACCGATTATACGATCTTCAATTTTCCCCTCTTCTACAAGCTTATCCATACGCCGGATTAGAGGATCATAATGGGCGGTGCCGACTGTTACGAAAATCAAAGAAGTTGACCTCCATATATTGCACCTTCTAGTTGTTGCGCCAATTGCGGCCACTGAACCATGAACAGATCAGTGCGATTCAAAAGGAACTTTCCCGTAATTGATAGGTTCTCCACGCGGGACATGCTTTCGATGAAGACCGTTGGAATGCCCAGCATACGAGCAGCCAAGAAGACGGGAATCGTCATCCCGGTGCCGCAACTGATGGCAGCAACAGGACGAATAACTGCCAAGTAAAAGAAACTGAGAATGAGCGTTAGAACTGTTCGAACTGCCGAGAGGATTCTCGAATCTTGTGGCAAAAGGCGTGGGGGAAAAACTGGCAATATGAGACCGTCTATTCGAACCTTTTTCGGCGTCAAGGAATCAAGAATCCCAATGAGGTACACGTACTCGAAACGCTCACCTAAGAGATCTACCAGGGAGAATGTCTGGGCTGTATGACCGCCTCGACCTAGTACCACCGCGATTTTACTCATTCAACGTCCTCGCGACAAAGGATACCGGCATCAAGATAAAGGTTCTATTTTTCTGACCATGAGCTTTCCCATATCGTTTAGTACTTATATTCGGACTGCAACGCCCTAGAAGAGGTTCTGATTTGACCATAGTAAAGGCTGCGGGGGAACACCCCCTTTACCAGCAATTGGTTGACATCGTTGGAGATAAGAAGGTCAACGACAATCAGGTGATAATATCATCTTACAGCAAAGATGCCAGTCACTTGCAGGCAGAAAGGCCAGGCATAGTGGTTATGCCGACTTCGGTTGAAGAAGTCCAAGAAATTGTGCGCCTATGCAACGATACCGAGACACCTATCATTCCTGCTGGGGGTAGAAATGGAATCTGTGGTTCCTGTTTGCCGAGAGTTGAAGGGGCAGTTATGCTAGACATGGTCAAGATGGATGAAATCATCAATCTAGACGAAGACGTGATGACAGTTACTGTTGGCGCGGGCCTTAGATGGGCTGAGCTGATTCACAGGCTAGATGAGAAAGGCTACAAACTCGGTTTCAGGGGACCGTATGGCGGAAACGTCGGAACTGTTGGTGGCTCCACCAGCATAAACAGTATTGGGTATGCTGCTTCGAAATTCGGACCTTCTGATGAAGGGGTGGTTTCACTGGAGGTCGTACTACCGAACGGGGATGTGCTACACACTGGCACAGGTTGGAATAAGGATGCCAAACTGTTCGGCCGTTACTCCTCTTATAATGATATGACGGGTGTTTTCCTTGGAGATCATGGGACGCTCGGTGTTAAGACCAGTGTTACTCTGAAGATATATCCAGCAGCCAAACACAAACTCTATGGTGATTTCGGCTTTGAAAACCTGCAAAAGGCAACAGATGCGTTCTTGGAGGTTCAGAAGAGAGGCTTAACAGAAGAGCTCAATCTTCTTGCAGACCGCCAGTCAACAAACACATTCTTTCCAGGATTTCTGGATAGCCATCCTGAGATTCATGCCATGTTTGCATCCGTCGTTCAGGAATCAGACGAGCAGCTGGCTCAGCGAAAAATGGAGATAGTGAGAGAGATAGCACTTGACCACGGAGGAAAAGATCTTGGGAATTTCGCTTCACAGATGCACTGGGGCGAGATGTTCAATCTTGTCCAACCACTCTACAATAACGGCTTCTGGCTCAACACGTGTCATCTCCGACCTATTCCGACCATTCCCACGATGATGGAAAAGATGTGGGA
>JAWOEX010000011.1:0-43142 GCA_046482545.1 Candidatus Thorarchaeota archaeon | reverse complement strand
GACGGGTGGTTTTTGGTAGATAAGATTCCCTATGATGAGATGATTTCTTCAGCCTTTAGAATCAACGAAGGTATAGTGAACAGCATCTTAGATCGGTTGAAGGAAGATTCTCCTAAACCAGAAAAAGTCTCGCTCCTAGGCATGACCTTCAAAAGGGGGTCTGATGATATCCGAGACTCGGTAGCCTTCAGATTTAGAAAAAGGCTAAGACTCAGATTTCCACATTGCGAAATCGTTGAAGTAGAACCTCATGTAGAAGGATTCCACAACTTAGAGGATATTAGGGGAAGCGATTGGGTAATTTTGGTAACTCCTCATGAACAATTTAGCAATCTGTCAGAAGTAGTTTCTTTAGCGAGCAATGATGCTTGTTTGTATTGTGATATCTGGGGTTATTGGAAGGAACAAAGGTACAAGTCAAAAAACGGTCTATTTTTCGGAAAGGGAGTATCGAAATGAGAATTCTTGTGACTGGCAGTGAAGGGTCCTTAATGCAGTGGACCATAAAAAACCTGATTATGGAGAAACACGATGTAATTGGCATTGACAATCAATTCAGATACGATGAAGAAACATATAGAAAAATGAAAATAGCCGAAGATTATGAATATATAAAGGGTGATTTAACAAATTACGACGTTCTGAAGAAAGTGGGGGAAGTGAATGGAATAATCCAGGGAGCAGCTAAGATTTATGGTGTGAAGGTTTTCCATGAGAATCCAGCCGACATACTCTCAAATGATATACAATTACACAGTAATATTTGTAAATTTGCTAAAGATAAAGATATCAGGAAACTAGTCTACATATCTTCTTCTATCGTATATGAAAGAGATGATCCACCCCATAGAGAAAGTGAGGTTTTTGATTTGAAAATACCTTCAACTGATTATGGTCTCTCAAAAGTTGTGGGTGAAAGGATGTGTATGGCCTTCAAAAAGCAGTATGGGATTGATTATACAATATGGAGACCCTTCAATATTATTACTCCCTATGAAAAGGGCGAAGAGGAAGAAGGATTATCTCATGTGTTTGCAGATTTCATACGGAAGCTTTTGTTCGAGAAGCAAAACCCTATGCGAATATTCGGAAGTGGTAAACAAATCCGATGTTTTACTTGGATAGACGATATCGCAAGAACCATAGCAGAATGGAGTTTTAGTGAAGTGACGGCTAATGAGTCTTACAATTTAGCTAATCCCGAACCTGTTACCATGAAAGAGCTTGCTCAGAGGATTTTTGAAAAAGGAAAGGAAAAAGGCCTGATTGACGGCGAAGAATTGGAATTTGAACATGTTCCGATATATGACGATGATATAGAACAAAGAATTCCTAGTACCGAAAAAGCCGAACAGGAACTAGACTGGAATCCAACTGTAAAATTGGAGGAAGCATTGGAAAGGTGCATAGAAAACGCTCAAGAACTCTACGAAATTTCATGAATGACGCGCAAGATTATTCGGTTGTTTTTATTACATGCAGATATAACAAGGAGAGAGCAATGGTCTGGTGAATAGAGCTCTGTAAAATAAGTCACCTTGCAGCACACTCCAGGAAGTTCACCTGTTGGATGTTGTGCAGAAGGACTTTGATCAGCAGCTCTCGTCGCCGCTCTTTGTAGCCCCGCGAGCTCAAACTTCCACCGAACCGTACCTTCAGCATGCTGAACACTGTTTCCGCAAGACTTCGCTGGCCGTACTGATGTGTCTGTTTCCACTTATCCGGGTTAGCTCTGTACTCCCGCAGAAACCGCCCGTATCCTCTGTGGCCCCGGGATCGAGCTCGCAGATTCCGTTTTGGCTCGATAGCCGGGTAGGCACCCAGCTCTGTTACGAACTGAGCGTTCTTCTTGGAGATGTAGGCCTTGTCACCGTAGACCGTTACAAGCTCATTGTCTGGCACCCGTCGCAACAGGGAAACCAGGTGTGTGGCATCTCCACCGGGTCGAGCTCGTATCCGGGCCGCATGAACCAGCAGAGTATTGGTGTCCACGGCCGCGTGAAGGGCATGGAACCGTCGTCTCCGCGTCTTCTTGAACCGTACAGACGCCCACTTGCCACCGGTTGCATGAGAGAAGCCGGAGGCGTCCACCGCGACCCGTCTGGGTGGAGGTTGCCTCCTGGCAACGATCTCGTACAGCCGGTGGAGGAGCCGGGTGTCCAGTCGCTTGAGGGCTCTGTTGAGGAGGGTGTGGCTGGGTGGGCGTTGAATTCCCAGTTGGTCAAGCAGGTCTGGTTGGAGGGCAAGCCAGGCTACGAAATCACGGTACCCCAGCCCTGCATCGAATTTGAGCCCGAGGAGGACGAACAGCACCGGGAGGGGGAATTCCACCGGTCGACCGCGGCGAGACCGGACATCCGGAAGGGTATTACAAAGGCTCATAAGCTCTTGAAGGAGATAGCGAAAACGGCAAGCTTTGGCCGCGTTGTATGACCTGTCGTAAGCCATAAATCATATGCCGTGACCGACTCGCCTCTTAATCATTGTATTATTTTACAGAGCCCCTTGGGAGGGCTCTGTGGAAAAAGTAGGCGGAATTGTTGTGAGAAATTCAAATGAGCTGTCAATTTGCTATTCAAATGCATGAATCCTGACAATCAGGAACAATAATATGAATCATTCCGATATGTTGGTATGACTTTTCACACAGGCTCCCTTGGGAGAGCTGAGGTTGGTAGATTCTCAGTTATTCAAGCTACATTACCGCCACATTTACGCAGAATTTGCTGATTAATTGAATAGACAGACTTCCCGTCTAGACATGTTCCAAAACAAGCTTAACCGCTCGAAGCGACATGTCAAAGGGCATTGTAGGCAAGCTCATCTTATCCTTCTCGATTGCCTGTCTAGGCGTGCATGGAATATGAATGAAGCCCGCTTTGCTTTCATGCAGCCCGTTGTGAAACATCTGTAGCACGTGGAATAGCACAAGGTTACAGCCATAGGCTCCCGCGTCGTAGCTTATGTAAGCAGGTATACCATGTTCTCTGAGTAGTGAAACCAGTCTGTTCAAAGGAAGATTCGAAAAATAGGCCCCAGGCGCATCAGGATCGATAACATCTGATGTAGGCTTGTTGCCGTAGTTATCTTCTCTTTTAGTATTCACGACATTTTTCGCAAGCCTCTCAAGTGATATTGCCGCTCTGTTTGCCTGTCCCATACACAGAATCAGCTCAGGTTTTGCCGAAGTCACAAGGGACCTGATTCTGTCTGGCACGAAGTCGTAATCCAGAGGTAATTCCACGCCTTTGACGATGTAACGGCCAATTCTTCCCCCGTCAAGCTCTTTGGCAATCTTACTGGAAGGATTCATTGAATATCCATCAAATGGCTCGTACCCGGTAATCAAGGCAATTGGTGAGTCAGGAGGCATAACAATTCATAGAATCGTTTACGCATTTAAACGGTTTCTCCCTTTAGGTGGCTTCATCTGGCTCAGAAGACAATTGCTCGGACTACGAACCACAAACCCAAAGCGATTTGGAATAACCCAATTATGAGATTTATGAGATTGATTCCCTTGAATCTTGCTTTTTGGGCGGCTGCATCGGTCGTCACAGCCAAGACCCCACCAAAAATGAAATCTGTCGAAATGTGTGTGAGGTAAATCAATGTGCCAGCAATCAAAACAGTTCCGAGTCCAACGCTCAGTTCAGAAATAAGCATTGATACATTTGCCACCCCTACAGCGAACCACCAAAGAAGGAAGTACGGTGAGAAAATACTGACTACTACACCCTGTGCGGTCGCTTCGACGGCAGTAACGGGGGATTCACTACCTGTTTTTTCTTCCTTAGGTTCCCGGACCTTCGCTTTGAGGGCCTTTAGCGCCATTCCTCCATATGCAACGATGACGATACCACCAAAGAAGAGAAGCATGTCGATAGCGAATGGTGTAAGGGCAATCATCTCAACACTAATTGCTATTGCAAACACAATACCCAGTTCGACCAGAGCATGGCCCACCATAGGCAATATACCGTAAAGCTTTCCCTTCTTGCTTGCTTGCATAACGACTGCTGCAGATAATGGTCCCGGGGCTAAAGCTCCTGTAAGCGATAATAGGAACCAAGCCAACAGGATTTGCAATATGCTCACAAAGACCACTCTTTCCATATGTCTACCTACGGGTAGAAAGGTGTGACGATATATTCCTTAGAATTGTTGTATTACGTGCAATACAAAATTCCAGAAAATAACTCTTAATAGACCAACTAGGAGTTTCTTTTTCCTTGAGGTGTTTAGGCGTGAAGCAGGTCCAGGTAGTCATTCCGTTTGACAAGACCGAGGAGATATACAATAGTCTGGTCGAACTCCCTCAAGTCCGGAATCCGATCCGGATGACAACAGATAATGCAATGATCATTCAGTTCAGAATTCTAGAGAATTCACTTAATGAAGCAATTCTCAGTCTCAAGAAGCATGGTGTAGGGGTAGAGTACGGTTTTATCGACATACTGGAACTGGAGGGCTCGCTTCCACGGGAAATGGAAGATGAACCTGAACAAAAAATGCAACGTGAAACATCACTTATCGTTGAGAAGATTTTCGAAGATGTCAATGAGAGCGCATCGATGACATTCGATTTCATCACTTTCGTTATTCTGTCTGCAATAATGGCAGGCATTGGATTGGCTCAGAATAACATCACTGTTATTGTTGCATCAATGGTGCTTGCACCTCTCATGGGACCAATGCTGGGAGTTGCTCTTGGATATGTCGTGGGAGACAAAGCCCTGTTCATGAGGGGAACGCGAAACGAACTCGTTGCCCTTGCAGTATCATTCGGAGTCGGCATTTTGATGGGTTCTGTGATGTTGTATCTTATGCCTGAACTGGTCACCACGGTAGAATCCAACTGGCTAGATGGTACTGTCACGGAAATTACGAGAAGGGGAGGTTTTAGTTGGATTGATGTCAGCATAGCAGCTGTGTCGGGAGCGGCAGTTGCTATATCAGTAACAAGGGGTGAAATGTCAAGTCTGGTTGGTGTGGCGATATCGGCTGCGCTAATGCCTCCAGCTGTGAATGTTGGAATGATGCTCGCACTTGGGCTGTTTGGGACATCAACTGCTGCTCTTCAGATAGGTTTAGGGGGGCTATTTCTTTTGGGCATAAACATTCTGATTATAGATGTAGCTGCTATCATAACCTTTCGAATAAAGAAACTAACAAGAATCTCCAATAGGTCTGAGACTTGGAGGTCGGTAACTGCATTCAAGGAGGTCGAACAAAGCAGTCTCTATCATGCAGACCAAGAAACAGAAGGAGTCGAAAAGGTAAAGACCGAAGATGGGCAAGAAATTAGAGCTACAAAGGACGAGAGTGAAGCAGAATAGCCTCTCAGAAATTGAATTTGTGCTTTTTTTGCCAATGGAAAAATGCTTTAAGTGGCCATGTTCGCACCCGGTAAAACTGGACGTACGGGTTATCGAGGTAAAACATGATGACAGAGCAGCCAGTTCAAGAAGAAGATGCCGGTAAGGGTGTCGGGCTATACACGCTCATAGCCATTGGTGTAGGAGACGTTCTTGGGGCCGCCATATTTACTATACTAGGACATGCTGCAGGTATAGCTGGTCCCTCGATAATTATTTCGTTTGTTATAGGTGGTGTCCTAACCATACTAGCCGGCTTGAGCTTTTCGGAGCTTGCGTCCACCTTTCCAGCATCCGGTGGAGGGTATACCTTCGCCAAGAAAGCCTACGGAGGCATGGTGGCGTTTCTAACAGGCTGGTTACTGGCCTTCGCCAACATAATATTCGGAGCTATCGCCTCCCTTGGATGCGCCCAAATCATCGCTCATGTCACTGGAATCCCGTATATTATGCAGATACCGATAGCCCTTTTCTTTTTGCTTTTCTTCACACTACTGAATTTTCGTGGGATTGAAGAATCTGGCCGAGCTGAGATTATTCTTGTAGTTTTTCTTCTTGGTGGGTTTGCCATATTCACTGCTGCCAGTGCTTTCTTCATGTCAAGTTCGAATTTGGAACCATTCATGCCTTCCGGCTGGCCCGGTATTATTCAAGCCACTTCTTTCACATTCATATCCTATTTCGGTTTCGAAACGATAGCAAATGTGAGTGGAGAAGCTACTGAACCGGCCAAGGATCTTACAAAGGCAACACTAATTTCGACTCTTATCTGCACGTTGGTTTTTGTCCCAGTAGCATGGGTTGCAATTGGGGTGGTTGGATCTGGTACTCTGTCCGAGGCTGTTTCACCAATAATGCTCGTAGGAGAAAATGCATTGGGTGTGGGGGGTCTTGCCATGGCAGGGGTTATTGGGACTGTCGCCACACTTACTAGTCTGAATGCATCTATCATAGCTTCCTCGATGATACTTTTCGCTCTAGCGAGAGATGGCTTTTTCCCCGAGGAAATAGCAGAGACGAATGATAAGGGCGTTCCCCTAAAAGCCATAGCGACCGCGACAATTATCATGGGCATCTTCATTTCTACCGGAGTAGTGGAATACATTGCGCATGTTGCCGACTTCAACCTCTTCTTAGGTGTATTCCTAGTTACTGTTAGTCTCCTTCTCTTAAGAAGGAAACGAGCTACTCTGGAGAGAGCCTTTGAGACCCCGAAAATTGTAGCACCCTTATCAGCAGTTTCGCTCATAGTCTTCATGCTCTTTCTTGACAATGCTGCCATAGCGACAGGTGTGGCAATAGTCTTCATTGGAGTCATCGTTTATCTGATGAAGATTGCACCGCGATACCATAGATCACTTACCATAGGTGGTATCACAGGCGCTGCAGGATATTCACTTTTGGCAGTCATCTGGATTGGCAATGGCAGCTTAGTATGGACGCCTGGTTCGTCTGCAATAGACCTAGCACCTCCTCTTATTCTCGGTGCCATCACTCTATTGATTTCTAGCGTTCTGTGTGCCTATCCTTTAAGTAGCCTAGTAGAGCGCGGTGAATCAATTGAGCCAACATTTCCACATATCGAACGATTGAAGATTCTCGAAAATATTGTAGCAGTGATAACTATTGTATGTGGGGTCTTTGCCTTGGTTGTCTTCTATACTGTGTTTCATGGTGGTTTGACATTTCCAAATTTGACTGATACCGCAGGAGGATACAGGTTTCTATTGCTATTGGGGCTATTGGGTTACGCAATAAGTGCAATTGTTGCCGGTTTATTCCTCTGGAATAGAAAATATGCCAAAGCGGTTTAATATGACAGGAGTAGGTGACCGTGAGCCACACTAATCATGAAAACAACAAAGAAGAAATTGAGCAATGGGAGAACAAAGCCAAGAAATTGGAACGCGAGCTAGATGAAAACACCTCCCAGGTGGAAAGAGAAACAAAGGAAAGAATTGCCGAGCAACTTAGAGAGATGGGTGAGGAAGAAGCTTGCTTGAAGCTGCATCTCTGTGATTTGCGGAATGCTCCGTCTACAGGAAAGCAAATCAGAGACCGAGCAGAAAATCTTAGGAAAGAGCTTGTGACGACTGTGACCGAAATGAATAATGGAGAAGAAGATATGGAAGAGACTACGAAAGAAGAGGACGAGCTCGAAGAAGAGAAGGCCGAGGAAGATGTAGAGGCTGAACCTAAGACTGAAGAACAGAAGATTTCATTGCTCCAGAAGAAAATTGAGAAAGCAGCAAACATGGATAGAACGCTGGAAGAGAGGATTAAACAATTCGACAGAATAGACAGAGATGTTTCAACAAAACTTGAGATACTCGAATCACGAAGAAAGGTTGAGGCTTTACGGGTCTATTTCGGTGGATTCATGATATTCATAGGCGGGATGATCATAACTGCAGGGCTACTTCTCACCTTGTCACCCGGAGAATTCCCATATGTATACTCTATGTTCGATGAATTCTTCAATCCAATGCTCGTATTCGTGGGTATCATCATGGTTTTCTCTGGATTCCTTCAGCAGGCATAGAACCTTTCTCTTTCAACATCAATCAAGTGGTGGATTAGAGAAGTGACTGGTAGCACATACAGCTCAACTCTCATCAATTCAAGTTCCTAAAGGTACTGGTAAACGAAGTGAAGTATTGAGGTTCTCTTGTCGCTCACTCAGAAAGGGCAGAAACCTTCCACGATTACTACGGTATTGCCCAGATATCACGACATTCTAAAAGCTTGCTACGGGTAAAGAAGGTTAACAAGTTAAAGAGAGTCCAGAGGACGAGATATCAAATGAGGAAAGGGAACAAAAACAAGCTCATCAAAGGTCTGACCGAACATGACGTGCTCACATGGGAAGAGGAGAAGATGCGGTATCAAAAGAGGATGGGCAGAAAGGTAACAGATCTGGAATTCTTCAGATATCTCCTAATGTCGTCGTCTCGACCGGTCATCTCCTCCAAGGAAGGAGTGAGCTCAAAATCCCTAACAGGGGACGGTCCACTATACGATAAGAAAAGGGAATTACTACGGCCTTACAGCACTCATTCTGAACAGTTTGAGGATGCGGTGGAGTCACAGCAAGGCAAACCAGATTCAGAAGCATAACATAGAAATTAGAGTTGGCCCCGAGTCCCGTTCACTAGGGACCATTTGGTCGCAACCTTTATAAGTAAAATCGGTAAATTATAGACGGGACGAACAAAGGCAGAAGAATTGATGAGTGTGAATCCTCTTCCGTTCTGACAGCAATCCTACTTGTTACACATGTAGAAACCAAGCATTGCAGCGTAGCTTAGGTCAGGATGGAAACAGGTCCGCGAAGTTAATTTATCGTCGTTCAATAAACGCGAGAAAGCAGGTGAATACTGATGCCAAGAAAGGATGCAGGCGAACTCGACACGCTGTTCAAGGCATTAGGCCACATTACACGACGGAGAATACTACGCCTCCTTGCTCGGGGTCCCCGTTATCCGTACGAATTGAGCAAGCTACTTAACGTAAATCGCCGTGTTGTCCTGAAGCATCTAGAATCACTTGAAAGAGCAGGTCTTGTCGAACAGGAGCCAGGTGAAAGCGACTTGGGGCCGGATAGGATATACTACCATCTTAAGATGGGATTTGGCCTTTCTACTATGGTTCTCCCCGACTCATTTCTGATTGACTTGAAAAGGTCGAACAAAGAAATTCATCCTCTCAAAGAGGAAAAAGAGGAAGAAGCTAGAAAGGCAGACATGGAAGAAATCGAAAAGCTCCTATCCGAATTAGGAGCTATCAACCGTCAGCTAGATAATATAGAAAAGAAAAAAATGGAACTCGTTAAACAGAGGGGAAAAATCATACGAGAAATTGATGACATTGTGGAGCAATGCAGGCTAAGCCAAGAGGAGTGCAGACACCTTAGAAGCCTCATAGACCCTGTTATCGCTAGAGGGCACGGTCGCACGAGAGCGGCTCAATCTTGGTCCGAAATCTTTGAAGAAGCTATGAATCTGTTCCGCAACATATTTCCACAAGAGTAGAAAATCTCAACGAAGTGAAAGTTCACCCGTCCTGTTATTTGGGTAAGCTAGCAAGCCATATGGAGATGCGGTTAGTAGCTATGTCTACCCAATGAATCCCGTCCATAAGAGGTTTCAAGAACACTGAATAGGTCACTCTGCATCAAGGAGAGCTCTTCCATTAAATTCCGATACCTTGCCTCCGTGACCACTTCGAGGGTGTTCATACCGAGCTCAATCGCCTTCAGAATCATTAGCATGAATAGGTCATAGTGGTTATCTTGGGCCGCACTGACCAGAAAAAGTATCCCCGAGGGGTTTGACCAGATGGTCTTCAATTATCCTTCCGCCGTACTCTGTGGCCCTCGTGGAATTCGGCATATTTCAGACCAACTCAGTTTTCTTGTATTCCTAGGTGTTCTCTAATCCTTTCAACAAGTTTCCTTCCGGAGAAAGGTTTGATGATGTAGTCATCTCCCCCAACCTCTTGCCCTCTTTTTATATCACACTTACAACCTTTTGCAGTGAAAAACAGAATGGGTACATCTTTGAGTTTCTCTTTGGATTTGAGAAGGTTGCAGACCTCATATCCATCCATCTTTGGTAGCATTATGTCCAGAAGTATAAGATTGGGGTTGGTGCGGTCTGCCATCTCCAATGCCTCTTCACCATCATAGGCACATTTCACAATGAATCCATGTCGTCCCAAGAATGTTTTTGTCAGTTGCGCGGTAACCTGTTCATCGTCAACAACCAATATTGTGCTGCGCATAATAGTCATCCTTTTCTTTTCATTCTATAGGTATAAAACTGTAGTCCATAAAGCCCGTGGTTCTAATGGGCTTTACAGCTAAGTAATTGCTGTGGGGGTTTTTCCCGTGCAAGCTATACTGGTATCATAGGCATCGGTAGGGGGCATCTGGGTAAACCGATTTTCCTAAGAATCACTGCAACCGAAAGAGAGTTCTTGGTGTATTCAATATTCTCCCTCGTGTTATCGGCAGACATGCTTGGCTTCTAGACCTGAGCAGTTCCAAGGCCAACATGTTCTCCTCGGTTCTAGGTATTCCCAATATGGCCACAATGTAGCCTAGACGGATGTTTAGAAATTTCGTGAAACTGGAAGCCATCGCCCCATCGCTACTCATGAGTTGGGTGCCCCTGGCATGTTTTTTTGAGATATAGTACATATAGATACGTCTAACACAGCAAAGACTAGCATTACTTTCGTTAAGAATATACGACAATAACAAACCAAATTATAAGGCTTCATCAAGTTCTGAGATGAAATTCTTGAAATACGGACACAACTGCCTCATCCAAAAGAGGTTTCCAAAGCATTCCTTACCCAGAGATGTGCGCTCTACTCTGCACTCGAAACTCTTCTCCCCATCATAAAAGATACAGGTCTCACTCTCAACGGATGGATCTTGATAGATGGTTCTACGAGCATCACCCATTAGAGAGGAATCATCAGATTGAATCCAAGATTGAGCCGGCCCTAGGACTTCATAGATTTCCTCTAACACGTCTTCATCCCCCGGCCTGCCACGCTCCCACTCTGTAATGATTTGACTTACCTTT
Source organism: Candidatus Thorarchaeota archaeon (assembly GCA_046482545.1). GTDB lineage: Archaea > Asgardarchaeota > Thorarchaeia > Thorarchaeales > Thorarchaeaceae > WJIL01. The sequence goes on along the minus strand of JAWOEX010000011.1, from coordinate 32,170 downwards.
GCATTGAATACAAACAACGGATGATCCGTTTCCGAGGATACCTTCTCGGCCTTACGATACAGTTCTATGGCGGTGTCAAAATCTTGCGCCATGAAGTGAGCATCAGCAGCCAAGAAAAGGCCCAATCCCATAATCTGCTTCATCTGAGATTTTTCTGCAATTTCGATTCCTTCTTCGTATCTTTGTATCGCTTGTTCGATTTTTCCTTTTCTTAGTGCCACATCGCCCAGATTGATGGTTGCCGTTGCAATTCCCCTCAAGTACTCGGCTTCCTCACTGATTTCTAGGGCTCGCTGATTGTACGTTTCCATTTGATCGATTTGTCCTAATGCCCTATCAATTTCTCCTACGTTAATCAGGGTCTTTGTAAGACCAATCTGGTCATTGAGGCGTTGTTGGAGAAGGAGTAGTTCCTCGAAATTGTCACGGGCATCTTGGAGCCGCCCACGATTTACAAAGATTATACCTTTTAGGTTTCTAGCGTTTGCAAGACCTTGGATATTACCCATCCGCTCATAGTCTCTCAAAACTGAATTGACCAGACTCAGCGCCCGGTCATATTCATTTGAATATTCAAGAGCCATTGCTCGATAATAGCGTATATCAGTTATGGCGAGCTGATGGTCCAAAAGCTTGGCTGTAGTCTTCGCAGAATCTAGCCGTATCAAACCTTCTTCTCTGGATTTCGATTGGATTAGAAGTGATGCAAGTAGTATTCTCGGCCGCAGTAAAGCGGCTTGCACGCTTGCTCGAATATCGCGATTATCCGACGTTGCTTTAGTTACTTTCTCCATACTCTCGCTCGCTATTTCTCTCGCTCGACCGTAGTATCCCAAATCAACGAGTACCGATGCAAGTTCTCCTGATAGTTCGGCGTACGCTGTGTAGTCCTTTTCTTGCCAAAGCTGATTTACATAGTGACGAAGGTTGTTCAACCAACGAGGATCTAGACTTTGCCTACAATATGCTGACGCTGCATATCCTTTTGCAGTCAGACTATCAGTTTGTTTTGCTAGAAGCTGATTGAAGCCATATTTGCCTCTGAGAAAACATGCTTTTGCACACATCGCGACAAAGCCAGGACTTCTATGACTGAATTCGCCACTTCCAACATATTCCGTAAGCACATCAGTAAAGGAGCGGAATCTGTCTTTTCCCCCTTTCATTTCGACAAGGAATCTCTGCTCTATCTCTTCTCTTTCAATTGGCTCTAATCTATCTGCATACATCTTGAATTCCGGGATGATAGAGCCTTCCTGCAAAGTCACACATACACCATTACTTTAGTCGACAAGCGACCGTTTATTTCCTAACGCGTCTGCTCTTGCATAGTCATAAGGATTCTAGTTTGTTTCTCCGCGTTTAGTGTGAACAAAACATTGTGCACACATCCGCTTGACATCTGCAACCTCTGAAGCGCTAATATTAATCATCAGAGGTCTATATAAGATACTTTCGTGGGTCTATTCCCTTACCATGTGACCAAACAAAGGATAAGACGGGTAGAATCACACCGGAAAAGTGAACATACCACATGGCTGGGCGACAGTATGTCATCTAGTATCAGGACTAGATACTACGTTCGGGCGATTATTGCCAATCGGATGATGCTTATAGCTAGTGGTTCTTAAAAGAGAAAGGCAATTCTATCATGTCGGTTTTTATTCGATGGAATAGCTAACAACAGGGGAGTGAGGTACACCCCTCCCTCTTGATGAATCCCCTGCCCTATCAGAAATGAAATGGCTGAGGTTGGAGAAGGGGCAAAGAGAGCAGTAGATGCCCGAAGAGTATCATACTCAGCAGGAAGCTCGACATTGTAGCTACCGATGGGCACTATGAATGCCTCATTAGATTCAAAGGGCCATTCCTCCGAAAAATACCCCTAACGGTACCAAGACTCGCACCGCTAATCAACAAGAATGTACGTGAGGCCAACGCTTGTAGAATTCCAATAGATTGGTTTATCGTTGCCTTCCCTTAAGAAAGGCTTGCTGAGTAGTACTCATCCTACTAACGAAAGACGGGTGTGACCTTTCTTACTGTGTCGAGGAGGTCATATACACTGAATGGTTTCCGTAAGAGTGCTCGGGCGCCAGCTGCGAGAACCTTGTCCGAATGACCACCAATAGCCTCAGATATCGTGACAACAGACATCAGGGGATCTATATCTAGAAGGTCCTGTATTAGCCTCAGGTTTTCCAGCTCGGGTATTTGAAAATCAATGATAACAACGTCGGGTTCCATTTTCAGACAATAGTCAAGCAGGGTTGTCTTGTCAGATGCCTGAGCGATAACGTTCATTCCTGCGTTTTCGAGTTCCATCTTCAGAAGTACACGAAGAAAGGATATATCACCAGCAATTATCACCGTTGTTTCCATTCAATGTGCCTCCTTTGTCTTGCATTCCGGGATGACTGTATCCCGGTCAGCGAATCTATCCTAGAGTTCGAGTGCGCTATCGACCAAATCAAGCATATGACGAATAGTGACCGGTTTAAGCCCAAAACTCACTGCACCATGATTCATTGCCTGATTGCGAACGTTAGCATCGGCACTAATGAAAACGACCTTGGCCTCGGGATCGATGTCGAGCATTTCCTGCATGGCCTGAATACCATCCTTGTTAGGCATTCTATGGTCCAAGATGATTACTTCTGGCTTTGGGTCCATCTCTTTGAAGATATGTACAGCTTCTTCTCCATCGTAAGCATCCGCAACGACCTTATGGCCTTTGATAGCAAAAACGTCCTTGTAGAGTCTATGAAGTATTTCCTCGTCATCGACAATGAAAATCTTAGCCACGGATGGTGCCTCGCTTTGCTACTTTAGCACTGTAGTACTTACCTATCAACCCTCCCTGTGATATAAATAATATGTGCTTGGCCCTTCTTCTACTCCCTCCGTCTACTTACGAACTCTCAATTCCTACCTTGACCCCCAATTCCCTTACAATCCGTCTATTTTTCGAAAGGTCTTTCTCTCTGCTCATTGTTTCATCAAATAACTATCGTATCGATGTTGTGCTGCCTTTGTTCCTATACCACCCCCCAAAAACAGAGGCAATCAAAAAAGCATCGGTTGTTACTCCAATTCATCTTTCATACTCCCACCTTACAAACAAGCGCAATACAAATAGATCAGTTTCTCTTGACTGAACAAAAACATCGACCTTAGCGTATTTATTTAATGAATACGGTTGCTGCTTACAAACGTAACAACCACCGTTAGCTATACTCAAAAAGTGTGTATCCCTACCTTTTCATGCAAATACCCGGGGGTATTTCGTCTGCCTTTTGGTGCATCAACACTATACTACACTTTCTAAGTATATGAACCGAATGTGTACTGCCAAAGCAAAACCTACAGGAAAGTAGGGTTTCATCTTTTCAATAGATTCTTAGAACGTAGATATATTGAATCGCTTCTGCATTTATATAATGTATATCTGTATGTTATGCCTCCGTTTGGTATAAGATATGACATATAGAGTACATAGAAAAACAGTCAAAAGATAAGATGTATATTAGTGAAAATACAGCCTTGGAGAAAAACCTTTCGAATAATCGAATGATACTGAGTGAAGGAAGAGCATTTTTTGGAGGGGAAGGGAATGGAGAAACCGGAAGAAAAAAATGAAGAAATCTAAACAAATGGACAGAATGGAAAGAGCTACATGTGGGTAACAGAAGCTGCAGGAGGAGTACGATAGAGGAGAAGGAGTTCTAAACCAGATATTCGCGGTACATACAATGAAGAGCCTATTTCAAGCCCGAAATGCTCGTCTACCCTAGCTAGAAGCAAGGAAGACATCAACATTTTACTTCACGTTAATTCTAGAAGGATAGAAATCTTACAGAATCACGATATTGAAGTGTACAATCTCATATGCAAGGAGAAAAACATCCAAGACAGTTCGTTTTTTCCCCCCTTTGGATGTAACGCAGAATCTTCAAGCACAGGTTGAGTTCACCCACCCGCAACAAACAGGTCGTATCAAGATACTGTTCTGTGAACATCATCAATGCTCCGGCATGTCTTGGATTTGAAACCAAGAACATCCGCAAAGCTCCACAAACTCCTATCTCTCGTAATTCTTATCTTTCTCTTGGAATAACTGCCTTAGGAGAAAATCGTCAATGGAATACCCACAAGAAAGCATTGCTTCGAATAACATGTTGATTCTGTCTTTCGTGTGTCCGTTCATGGTGGGTATGTCGGCAAGTGAATCTCTCTTCTTTTGGTTGCTGTACGCACCCTTGTGGATTGTTGGAATTCAGGAAGGTAGCCTCGTCTTGAATCCTAGACTTCAGGAAGCTGATATGTAGATCACGATTCAGAGTCTTCAGTTTTCTTGAGATACTGTACATGATTGAGAAGCTCATGAAGAAGGTTGGGTACAGTATCCGAATTGTTCACACATGATTCGTTTCGTTTCCTAGAATTACCAAATAAGAGCATTGTGCTTCGCTATAACAAGAATTCCTTTTGTTATGTTGTTGTTTTCGAGATTGTAAGAATTGGAATCTTCAGTATGACTATGACATTCGAATTCCTTTCGCAAAAGCCCTAAGGACCTAGACGGCGCCTCAATTTGGTTAATGCATCTACATAGTCTTCCGAAGCCCCGTCGTAGAATGCATTATCATCCGCCTTGGAATAGCGAAGGCGCTCGGAAGAGGTATCTGTACCAATCTCTCTCCTGCCCTCCTTGGCGGAAGAAGTTGATCCCCGTAGCGTATAGAATAAGGAAAATACCACTAGACCAATGAAAAATGCAACGATTATGATGCCAATCATGGTAACCTCATTCACATTGTTTTGTGTTCTAGAATCTAATAAGTTCTTGGTGCCAAGAGAAGCGGAGACTCGCCAGAATTTATATTGGTCCTTTTGTACCAAATTTGTTCGTGATTTTCGTGGAAGGAGGTTTTCGACAGATGGTTACTCAGAATAGCATGTTGGCGCTCTCCTTCTTGTGTCCATTCATGTTCATTGTACAAAAGAGTGGACCTAAGTCTGAGGGTAGTCTCATGGCCCCACTTTGGGCCTTTGACATGGAGAGGGGTTTTATGGTCGGTGGACCTACTTTCTTTGCATTGATTGCATTCTATCTCTGGCTGCCATATGTATGTAGGATATGAATTCAAGAGGTTAGCAAGGGGAGAATTAGACAACTGGAGCAGCTTTCTGTTTAGAGTTCTAATTGCTACTGCTATTGCGGTAGTTCAGGTTGTATGGGGATCACTGACCCCAACAGGCTCAGAACCTTAGGAATCTACATTTACCCTATATGTTCCGTTACCGATAGTCTCAATTCTTGCACTTATTTTTGGAAGGCTGTTCGTTTTTGAGCGCGAGGAAGAACCTTGGTGACTACACCATTCCTTTTTGATTGCCGCAAAACTGGTTTTTCAGGCCATTCAGTGACATGTTTAAGTGAGATTTCCCCCTTGGAAGGCTGGAGGCTGGCTATATGCAGTTAGTTAGGTGGCAAACAATGACAGTAATTGCATTGATTGTCTTACCTGTAGCTCTGTTGGGGGTGTTGACAGCAGTCCCAACTGGATTAAGGATAGAATCCAACGAATCAGAGACGAAGAATCATAGTCCAGCATATTCTCAACATGAACCAATAACCATAAACTCATCATCAGGTTTTGAGGACCAGGGTTGGCCTGGCGAAGGAAATGAAATGAATCCGTATCGTATCGAGAACCTCAACATAACTGTGAACGGTGATTGTATCAGAATAAGGGATGCGAATGTTTACTTCATTATCAACTCCTGTTATTTGTCTGGAATAGAAGAGAAAGCTGGTTACGGAGTACACCTACAGAATGTATCTCATGGGACAATCAACGATTGCACAGTAAGCTTAAAGAACAGAGGAGTTGAGGTTCAGAATTCTGCAAGTTGCACCATTGAGGCAAATACAGTTCGTCTAACAAATCAATCGGGAATCTACCTCAGCAACTGCATATCCTGTTACATAGCCGAAAACGGAGTAACCAGTGCGAATCAAGTGGGTATGCGTTTCGAGAATTCGAGTGAGTGTACGCTTCTTGGCAACGATGTATCCAAGAACAAATATGATGGGATCTCGGTTACTGCATCTAATGGATTCATATTTTCAGGAAATGCAGCGTATCGCAATGGAGAAGCAGGGTACATTCTCCACGAATTCTCCAACTCTACTTTTGACAATGAAACAGTTTCGAGTAACTGGAAACAAGGCCTTGTGCTTTCACAGTGTCACAATCTTACCTTCACAAACTGCAAAGCAAGTTCCAACACATACGCAGGATTCTCTGTAATAGAGTCCTCCGGATTTACACTATCCGAATCGACACTCACGAGCAACCGAGGAAACGGCTTATCTATGCTCGGATCAAGCGACTGTCTGGTCAACAATACGCAAGCGTCCGAGAATCAGGGCGAGGGGATGATGATTGAGTTCTGCGACAATTGCAGGGTGGTTAATAGCTCTCTTGTATTGAATGAATACACCGGCATTTATTTTTACGATTCAGTCAATTGTATTCTTGACCATAGCTATTTGGAGAGCAACTTGCGGGGCGGAGTATACATCGATAGGTCTACACATTGCTCTGTAATCGGAAGCCATTTCGTTGTTAATGGAATTGGCCTGTATAGATCACAGCTGGCGGAAGCATCCAACAATGCCATACTTGGAGCTGGTTTGAGAATAACAGCAAACGAGCTTTCTGAGAGTTTGCATCAAATCAACAACAACACAGTAAACGGCAAGCAACTCGGATACATAGCAAGTACTGAGAACACCACAATTGATGCAGAACCATATGGCCAGCTCATATTAGCAAATTGCACTCGCATCACCGTTACGAACGGCAAATTCAGAAACACTTCTCACGGTTGCACCATCAGCTTCTCTTCTTTATGTAACATTGTGCAGACAAAGGCATACAACAATTCACACCACGGTTTCTTCGTTGAGCATTCGAATAATTGTACCTTCTATGGTACTGAATCCTATTCCAATCATTACCAAGGATACTACCTACGGGATAATACAGGAACCCAATTCAGAAATGGTCTAGCAGATGAAAATGGGTGGTCAGGATATTATATTCGCAACAGCGTAGGAAGTAACTTTACAAACAGCAAGGCAAGAGGAAATTCGTATGCTGGATTTGACGTATCCTCATCAACCAAGTGCTCCTTATCTCATAACCTCGCATCTGGTAATGGACGCAACGGAGTCCAATTTGTAACTTCGACTTCCTTTGAGGCCAGGAATATTACATCAGTCAATAATTCGGGACATGGATTTGGGCTATCATCAACCATATGGTCTTTGTTTAGTAACAACACTGCATCTAACAATTATCTCAATGGGTTCAACCTCTATGACTGTACTTCCTGCACCTTGGAAGGAAATATCATAGAGAACAATAATCGAATTGGAATACAGATTTGGCCAGGATCGAGCAACAATGAGATTTTTGACAACGCTATTCGATTCAATGGCCAAAATGCCGAAGATAACGGTACAGAAAATTATTGGTACAGCCCTGAAGGGATTGGAAATTTGTGGGGAGACTACGACGGAGAAGGCTACTATCAAATTCCTGGTTCAGCAGGGTCAATTGATATGTATCCTGAAGGGTTCTCACCTGGTCCGTATACATTTCTGCGGGATGCGGCATCGATATTTAGACTGTTTACAGTGGTTGCAGCAGTCAGTATTGTGGTTTTCATCGTAAGAAGGGAAGTGGCTGATTATCGTTCCAACAAGAAGGAGAAGGGAGAGAAGCCTCTTCGGGAGGATGATGAAATAGGACCGTTTGAATCTCCGAATAGGCTCTAAGTGCATGTGTTAGGGATTCGAGCAATCAGAGAACCCAAATATAATAAGAATCCATGAGTTCATTAACTATAGAAAAGAAAATGAGCACCAGTATTAGTTCTCTTGACAGGTCTATTCAGCTTAGTATGGAATGGTTAAAAGAAATAGGAGAAGAGCTCGGTTGGCCCGATGAAGAAAGGGTGTACTCGGCTACAAAAGCGGTTCTCAATGCTCTCAGAGATCGCTTGCCAATAGGAGAAGCCGTTGAATTTGCAGCGCAGTTACCCATGCTTCTCAAGGGCATATACTACGATTCGTACGATACTGGAGGAAAGCCACTGAAGATTCGAGAGCGAGAAGAATTCTATGAATTGGTCAGAGATAATTTCGGCAGGGATCCTTTGAATCCGAGAGACCCAATAATTGCTGTCTTGAAGGTATATCGAGAAAAAACCGGAACGGGTGAGTTCGAAGATATCAAGAATGTGATGCCAGAAGAACTCAGAGGCTTTTTCGTAGCTGCAGAAAAAGACTAGTCCACTAAAGAAAACAAGATAGGGAGCTGGACTGTTCTGAACAGCTCCCATAGTTTAGTTTCATTCATTTCCAAGCTTTGTCGCTGCTTGGCAAAGTGTCTTCCGGTGGCTCTGTAGTCCCATACTCCTTCGCAAGATCTAGGACAGATGGGTAGTCAACACCGAGACTCTTGAGCTTCTCTACGGTGGGAACGCCGTTCCTTGTCCAGCCGCGTCTCTTGTAGACTGCATCGGTCAACAGCCGGTAATCTTCTTCTCTGTGCTGCCGAAGCTTGTCCTTTTTCTCAGTAGTTGTCATCTCAGCGATGTCGTATCCGAGCTCCTCAAGTTGTTCATCATATCTCTCTTCGCGACTCTCATATTCCCAATCCGTAACTGGACCCATACTTCTATAGGGCATATGAGAATCATGAAGCCTGAGTCCTTTTCCTTGTCTTATGTTGAACAGTCTCTGGAAATTGTATACCCTCTCAGATTGCTTGATGAGACCATCCGGAGTGATTTCTTTTCCAGTAACAGAATAGAAGAAGGTCGCATACATTTCCAGATGCTTGGGAACCTTTGCCGGTTCATCAGTCTCGTCGTTGTCAGGAGGAACGACATCATTCCAGGGCAACTTACACAGGCCGTTAAGGCTGAACCAAGTTCTCCACATGGGGAACCAATGTAGTGCTTCTGCTTTATCTTCGAATGTCGGCAGATAGTTGTGAACCATGTCTAGGAATATCAACCAAGCTTCGTCATGCTGGGGTCCTTTCAGTGTAAGTCCGTAACCCCCCTGCTGGGCCAAGCTTTCTTTTGTAACATACTCGCTGAATTCGAGGCCCTTGTGTTCCATACCGATGTCATGCATGAACCGCTCATCCACACCGAATTCATCTGCAAAGTACTCCTTGAGGTATGCTATGCCTTTTCCGAAATGCCTGCCTCCGAATCCCTCACCTTCTGCCATTTCATGCAGAACTGCAAGAGCTTCTTCGGCTGCGCCCCAATTCAGTGTGTGACCACCGGTTGCTTGTTCATCTATATGGCCTTCCTCGAATAGCTCCATGACAAATGCCATGCAGGTACCGAAACTTATTGTGTCAATGCCGTACGTGTCGCAGTAGAAGTTAAGCTCCGCAACCCAGTCAGTATCAAAGACACCAATATTCGACCCACAGCCAGCTATGGTTTCGTACTCGGGTCCATCAACCAGAGCCTTCTCACCTGCGTAGGGACCAGTCTTCAGAGTGAAGTCTTCAATGCAATGAGAGCAATTGATGGCACAGGCTGTCCAACATCCATCCCAGCCCTTCCCGGTGTTGGTGAATTTCTTCTCCCACTCCTCATCATCGTACACATGTGCTTCTGGATCACTTCCCGTCCTGAAATTACGAGTAGGAAGAAGGTCGAATTCGTTCATGATTTCGGGAAGATGACCCGTACCAACTGTCCGCATCCTGTTCTGCTTTGGATCTTGTTCAATGATTTCTTTTGTGTGCTCCCTTCCAACCTCTCTAAGCTCATCCAAATCATGAGGATTATTGGATCTCAGTGAGACTCTTTGTTTCTTGGCTGCAATGGCTCTGATTCTCTTATCTCTAAATACTGTACCAGTTCCACCACGGCCAGCTTGCTTGTACCTTGTTTCGTCTCTCCGTCGATCGTACCAAGAGAAGTTTAGGCATCCCATGTAGGCATGTTCTGCAGCAGGCCCGGTTGCAACGACAGAGATGTCGCGACCTTCATCTTCACTATGTCTCTCTGTAAGAATGGCAGTAATTTCATGGGCCAAATTGGGTAAGCCCTCTGCATCACGTATCTCGATGATGCCCTGATCGCCATCAATGAATATGTAGACATCACTCTCCGCTTTGCCTTGTATCTCCATCGCGTCGAATCCTGCAAATTTTAGATACGGACCGAAATATCCACCAACGTTGCTATCGATGGGAATCCCCGTCTCCGGACTAATCGCGGTTACTATTGATTTACCGGCCCCGGGATAGATTGGAACACCTCCAAGGGGACCACATGCTATACAGAGATCGTTCTCTGGGTCATCCCATTTCACCACACGGTCATCAGGGAGACTATTCCACATGAGCCACAAATCGAAACCTTTGCCACCTGTGAAGGTCTCCTTCATCTTCTCGTCTACAGGCCTTGTTTCAATCGTGTTGTCATCCAAGTTGATATAGAGCGTCTGATTAGAGTAGCCCTTCTCAATTTCAGGAATGTCATATTCGAATCGTTTTATCGCCAACATAAACCACCATCATGCTGCTGCAAACACAGATTTGAAAGATGACAAGGGCAATTTTAGTCTTATCTTCTGTCAACAAATGCGCAGAAAAAGGGGGATTAAATCGAAATTCTATTCTCAACCATGCTTTAGATAATGTTATCAACAGTTTGAGGTGAGATTCTAAAAGTGAATGTTATGCTCCTCCAAGAGGAGATGCACTGAATGACGAGGAAAATGAGACGAGACGATAAGCGAATAGAGGATAAACAGAGAATACAGGAAATACTCCTCAAAGCCAATTATGTAACGATAGCCATGTGCAAAGACAACACACCTTACCTGGTCACACTCAGTCATGGTTATGATCAGAGCAACAACTGCATTTACTTCCACTGTGCTTCAGAAGGAAAGAAAATAGACTATCTTCAAGAAAATCCATTAGTTTGGGGGCAAGCGCTGATTGACAAAGGATATGTCCAAGGGGCATGCGACCATCTGTACGCCACTGCACAATTTCGAGGAAGAGTACAGTTTCTTGAAAATGTAGTTGAAAAAGAAGAAGCCCTGAAGGTGATGATTCGTCACCTAGACGATAAGCCAGAAAAGGTGATGTCAGAGCAACTTTCCCCTGAATCCATTAGTAATGTTACAATCGGTAGAATTGATATTGAGTATCTATCCGGAAAACTGGCTGACGAAGTCATCATTTCGACGTGAGAGGGAAAAGAGAGCCCGGCTATAACCGGGCTATTGACTTTTAACAGATCTAGTTTCCGTACTTGTCCCATGATACTATGTCATCTAGAGAACGTCTTCTGCTGGTTTTCTCCTCATCAGGATAGCCCATAGAGACTGAACATACAACACGAAGACCATCTGGAATATCCAGAATGTCCTTGAACTTGTCTTCGTAAGGTGTATCTCTCACACCCATCCAGCACGTTCCGAGGCCCTGGTCATAAGCAGCCAGCAACATGTTCATCACCGCGTTATGGGGGTCGCATAAATGGTACCTTGGATGCCTATCAGGATCTCCGAGTGCAACGATAACAACTGGGGACTCAGCCATAAATCCACCGTAGTTATGAACATCGGCCAGTTTCTTCCGAGTGTTCTCATCCTTTACGACGATGAAGTGCCAAGGCTGCTTATTAGATGCCGATGGGGCCCAGCGCCCTGCTTCAAGCACCTTCTTAATTTTCTCTTCCTCAACCTCATCTGATTTGTAGCTACGGATGCTTCTTCTATGACGTATAGCTTCCAGTGTATCCATTCCTAATCCCGGTTATTATTGGTAATCGGTCATTAATGAAATCACTGCTATGCCAAAAAGCTCAAAGCCTAAGCGCATAAGTTCGGCGAAGCAATGGTGGATGTGACCCGAGTGTTTGTCGAAACCAGTCAGAAATGGCTAACAAGCGTGGGAATCGATATTGGCTCTAGCACCTCGCATCTTGTGTTCAGTAGGTTACTATTGGAAAAAGATTCCAGCAGCAGAACTGAGAAATTCAAAGTATCAAAACGGGAAGTTATTCATTCTGGTCCGATTCACCTAACTCCCTTCTTAGATGCCGAAACCGTGGATTTGGACAAACTCACGTCCATGCTTGCAGCTGATTATGAACAAGCAGATATCGATACCGGAGACATCGATACAGGGGCTGTGATCATAACTGGGGAGACCGCGAAGAAGCAAAACGCTGAAGAAATCGTCGAAAGAATAGCCGGAGAAGCCGGTGCTTTTGTGGCAGCCACAGCCGGACCCAACTTCGAATCGGTTTTGGCTGCACACGGTTCAGGAGCTGTCACAAGAAGCGAACAAATCGAAGGCACCGTGATGAACGTCGATGTTGGTGGCGGTTCATCCAATATCGCTGTGTATAGCAATGGTCGAGTAATCGACACTGCAGCCATCAATGTTGGTAGCCGTTTGGTAGCGACCGATTCTGAAGGCGTCATTATTCGCCTAGAGGATACTGGCACACAAGTTGGCAAGCATGTTGGGCTTCACCTTGTTCTTTTTGACCACCTCAATGAAAATCAGAAGTTACTACTTGCTAATGCGCTTGCCGACGCTCTTTTTGACTGCCTGAACGGAAAGCTGGAAAATCCACTTACACAAGAGCTTCTGATGACCGACCCGCTTACTATCACCACCGGGATTGACGAAGTGACATTCTCTGGTGGAGTTGCTGAATACATCTACGAGACCCATGACAAAACATACCAAGATTTGGGTATCTATCTCGGACATGCAATTCGAAAGAGAGCCTTAACTCTTGAAGGTACATTCACGAGGCCAACCCAAACTATCAGGGCGACAGTCATAGGCGCAGGACAATGCAGCTTGGAGGTCTCTGGTTCCAGTACATTCCTGTCCGCTAATATCGAATATCCACTTCGGAACCTTCCGATTGTAGTGCCGAACATCCCATCGGACTATCCAACACAACACGAAATCGCGGCCGCAATCAACGATTCGCTACAGCGATTTGACATAACTGAAGGAGAACAAAAGGTAGCTCTTGCCTTCAATGGAACGGTAAAACCATCATATGACATGCTTACAACATTCTCCAAAGGCGTTGTGTCAGCTCTTGAGAATACAGTCAAAAAGGGAGAACCGATTCTCATGATTTTCGATAACGACGTGGGGAATTCAGTGGGAAATGTGATGAAGAGAGAAACAGGCATAGAAAACAAGATTTTGTCGATAGATGAGATTTCTGTTCGGGAAGGGGATTTCATAGACATTGGAGAACCGGTCATTGAGAATGCGGTCGTACCAGTCATCATCAAGACACTCGTCTTTGCATGAGTGTCTGTTGAGAATCTACGATGCACGAAGGTAATAAATGAAAACTCTAATACGCGGGGAGGGAGAAATGAAGGCTATGAAAGCTCAAGTCAGGCCACTCCGCCAAAAAGACATAGAAGATGTCCTGGAGATATCCAAACAAGTCTGGAACGGTCATGACTACATTCCAGGCGTAGTCAGGGACTGGCTAAAGGACGAGGATTCTTTCACGATTTGCGTCGAAGTTGATAACAAGGTAGTGGGAATCAGTAATCTTCGAGTAATTGAGAATGGCAAAACGGGCTGGATGGAGGGTCTAAGAGTTCATCCTGATTTTAGAGGGCAGGGATATGCTAACCTGTTGACTGATGGTTTGGTAGAGCATGCAATTTCCATCGGAATCCCACGGCTAAGATATACCACTGTAGTCGAGAATAAGGCCTCCATGGCGCTCGCAGAAAGAGCGGGACTGGAGGAGCTATTCAGAATGATTGTTTTCTGGGCAGATGTCCCTGAAGAGATAAGTGAAGTCAAAAATGTCAATCTACAACCGATTTCTACTGACACACTCCTGGAATCATTGGAAGATTATCCAGAGATTATGCCTAGGCCGATAATCATCTATGATTGGAAAGCCCGGGATTTGACACCAGAAGGAATTAGAGAAGTTGCCAAGCATCGCACGTTCTGGACAAGCGAAGACGAGAACGGCTTTGCACTCTCGTTTGGTGGACGTAGATACGAGGAAAGGGATGATGCATGGAGCTGTACTGTTTATTCAGACAATGTGCAGATGGCCCGAGCACATCTGGTGCATCATGTCAGGATAGCAATGAGTAGTGGCTTAGACGTAATTGTATCCATTTTGAATAAGGAGTTCAAGGACCTCGTTGCAGAACTGCCTTGGCTAGAAGAGACTGAAAGATTCAGAGAAGTAGCACTCATGGAAAGACGACTGCAATGAGAAACCAGTAGCGAGAGATTCCAGAACAAATCTGGGTTTATACGTGCTTCGAATCTTCTTTCAGGCCCGTTTGATTACACCAGACATTCAACCTGCTTGTAGCTATTTTCGATCTGATAAGATACGTCAAAGGAACGGTAAGCTCCTCAGGACGGCTTTCAACAGGCCTCCTAGGCTCTCTTCTGGACTCAATCTTTCGTTCTTTTTGCGTCTGTTCTGTAAAAAGAAAACCCAGTTTATGGGGGCGATACAGAGCAACTAGTCCGAGAATGAATAAGATTGGTACTGGAATGGGAGTATAGTAAACATATGCTATATGGGAAAAAAAGCTCAAACCATGCGAAATCAGGCTAAAGATAAGAAGAGACCACGCAATGCTTAGGATTCCCAGTCTCAGTGTACGCTTCCTCGTCTCTGTGCCGGTCAGGTACTTAATCAACCTATAGGCGAAAAACAACCGAGGGAAACCGATTAGCAATTGCCATCCCATGCTGTAGAGAGGCGGTATGATGAGTTGCAGGCTCATTCCAAAACTCATGTACATGACCAAGCAAAAAGATAGAAAACCAAAAGTAGAGAAACCAACAGGGTAGAGATGGTAGGGATCAGCGTAGTATTGGTAGAGAATTGCCTGAAAGGGTGCAAAGAATAGCAGTATGAATACGAAGTAGCTAAGCCGCCTGAAATCTAGGGATTCATGATCGTATTCCCCAATTGAAATACTTTCAGAGTGCTTATGCTCGGTCCATTGAATAATCTGGGGGAGCACAACCAACAGAAGTACCGGAACGGATGAGAAGCCTCTTTGCATGACGTGAATTGCGGGGTAAGGCAATAGAATGGTAAGAAAAGATGAGGGCATCAGGAGCGTGGCAATGATAGGCAAAATGTCGCTCAACAAGACTGTTAGCAACAAAGCCATACCTGCGCGTTTTAGCGAAATCTGCCGTTCTGGATTCCGGTCTCTGAGGTACGATATCCACAGGCTGGGCAACGAAACTACAAATAACCATCCATACACAAGAGGATACAAATTGACTGTCGTTTCCCAGAACGACATAAAACTGCGAAACGATACCGTTCCAAAGATGAAAGCGACTTCGAATCGTGGGAAATCCAATTGAAGTGCAAGAGGGAAGGCTAATACGAGAAGGTATTTGACCATCGTTTTAGCTATCGGACGGAGATTCGTATACTTCTGTAGGACTACGCTCCTTAGCCCTTCTGAATAAGAATCCAGCAGTGGATCATAGGATGACTGTCTCGGTTTGGGCCAATCTGATTCGGAATCATCTTCGGCATACAATATCCGTCCCCTCGTTGTTTCTAGTGATACTTCATACTATTGAATCTGATGTAAAGTTTCAGCGGCTTCTGCCATGAAATCTCCTCCCTCAAATAAGATGCTCATTGGTTCTTTCACGACAATCGCGAAGCGGTAGATCATGCCGAAGTTCTGATTGCTCCAGTAGAAGAACTCAGGTTCCATCAGAAACTTGTCAGCCCATTCCTTGCATAGATTCTTGAATGCAGATTTCACCTTCATAGTGGGATACGACATATGCTGATAAACATCGAACGTGTATCGATAGACCTCCTCACCCGTGGTCAAATACTTGAATTTCTGTCGAACAGAATCCAGTCGAGAACTTGATACGTCCTCTTCTCTGTAATCCATTCCAATAAGCTCAGATAAATCATCAACCCGCACACGATAATTGGTTACATCCGTATCAACAATATTGCTATTCGGAACCCCCAGCCTAGTGAAATCCGGAGTAAGCAATCGTGTATAGTTCAATGTGATTTCTTGGACGAGCCCCTCGATGCCTCCAATCTTCACGTAGTCTCCCACTCTGAATGGTCGAGTGGCTATTACATACAACCCGCTAACGAGATTTGATAGAGATCTAGAAAATGCCAAACCAACAGCAGTACCAATAAGAGTAGATGCCGCAAGCACTCCTTCTATACCAATGGCGTTCGTAATGGACAGGATAATGCCTACAACGATACCAAAGAATACCAACCTGATGATGAAAACAGTTGAGGAGGTTGCCTCACGCGGCACGCCGACTTTGCCAAGTGATGTCCTGACTGTTCTGATGATTATCAGATACAAGAAGTACAAAAGGATGAAGAAAGGTATGGCTGCAATGATAGATGAGAGTGGTTTAAGGAAGTCAGGTAATAACCCAGAAACAAGTGTCACAAAATCATTCCAAAAGGTAATCTCCTGCAATTCTGAATCGCCCGTGTACAATCTAGTGCTCAGATAGTGAAAAGTATTTCGTCAAACAGAGTTCGTGTATCTTGGCTGCAAGGTCTTGAACCAAACAGGGACTTCTGCACCGTCGACTCTATCAGAAGTAGGCATGTAAGGCTTGATATCCAACACTGGGGTTCCGTGAAAGGCGTCTATCTGGTCGATAACCAGTCGTTTATTATCCGAGTCGATTTCTCTGAGTGCAACAACACTATGGCCTATTGGGTTTGGTCTTGTAGGAGCTCTGCAAGCGAAGACCCCCGATTCTTGCACGGTTCCTTCAGCTTTACGGGGGACAACGCGAAGGGTACCCCTGCTCTCAGGATTATCTTTGCCTGATATCCACCATAATACGATAAGGTGAGAAAACTTGTCCACATTGAGTGTTGCATCCCAAAAGGAATCATAGACCCAGATGCATACTCTTGACTCATCCTTGACGATTTCACCAATTGCTCTCATCATTATGCTCATCTATAATCTCTCTAGGTATGTTTGATTTTACTTACAGTGCTCTTGAGCTTTGCGGGATAGGCTAGCTGACATCCAACTATCCAAAAGGTATCATGTATGTGAATACAACGTCTACTCAGCAATGGAAGTCCTGTAACCGATTCACAGATAGAGTCCGTTCGGATCTACTTCTCTGTAGAGCACGTCAATTTCCTGTTCTGTTGGCAATGGTTCCAATTCGGTACTGTCTAGAGCGATATCAAAGCCGGTTTTTTTCTTGATTTCAGCAAGCTTAACCCCATGATATCTTGCCTCCAGATACATCCGCTTCGTTGATTCATCGAAGGCAAAGACTCCGAGGCTTGTAACGACATGTTCAGGTCCACCACGAACATAACCTGCTTTTTCACGGCTGTCTTCACTGTCAAGCCAACCCGGGCTCGTCATGTAATCGAGCTTTTTTACGAATCTTCTGCGCTCATGTTTCATGAAAATAATAGTTCGGCCCACCAGACTGGCAACATCGCAAGCGCCGCCACTGCCAGGAAGACGAACATCAGGATGGTCGTAATCTCCGATGCAGGTGCTGTTCAGGTTGCCATAAGGATCGATTTGAGCGCCTGATAGGATACCTACGACATCCGGGCCTGATCGTGCATTCTGCATAAAGGCAAAAGCATCAGCGAGTCCACCATTGCATGCCGACCGATACATAACTCGAGGGTCAGCAACACTAAGAGGGATTTCTAATAGTTCTGGGTCCAACGAACCGGTTTCGAAGAAGACTACACAGCTCGGAGCATTTGTCTTCTTTGCGGTCATGGCCGCCAAGAGTGGCAAACCCGTTCCACAGAACACAGTGTCTGCATCCGTAATGCGACGGGCAGCTGCGATTGCCATCATAGCTATTCGCGAATAGGAATCACTCATCTAATCATGCCTCCTGCGAGGATATCCAAGTTTGGAGTCTGCTCGTAATCGTTCCAAGGTCTTCTCGCCAACGTTGTCCAGATAATCATCGAAATCAATAGCAGATAGAATCGATGATTGGAGATATTCTTCGAATGTGGTGTCATTTTGGGCGAGTTTGGCATACTTCGCTAGGTAGTTCATATCGTAATCGTACGAACGATAGCACGCAGTTGGATAAGCGCCGAACGGTTGCACAATTACAGCGTCAACTAGAACATGTGGTATGAAATTACGACAAGGTTCATTTCTCAAGACTCTTGGAGGGACTAGTTCTTCGCAGCTCAGTATCACTCTTTTCGCAGCCCTCGCCTGTTCAATATCAGCAAATGAAAGTCCTTCGATTCTGGCTGTACCATCTCTAGAGGCGGTATGTACGTGAATCAGGGAAACATCTAACTCCGCGGCTGGAATTAAGAGGACTTCTTCTTGATCGACTGAAAATGGGTTTTCAGCAGACACACATTTCTTCAAAGGCAAAGAGGGATTGGAACGTCGTTGGTTTTCGTCAAGCCCCCATCTCTTGACTATGTCAGTTGATAGACCTGAATAGGTGGGGAGGAATGGCACGCCCATTGCTCCTGCCATGAATCTCAGAGTCATCTGATAATTGGAGTAGTCTTCGATTTCGATGCTATCATTTTCCACAGCCTTTCGGAACCTGATGCATGTGGAAGCAAGGCGTCCGTTAGCCCCGTATGCAATCTCTACTATATCAACTAATCCAGCCCCGATGAGAAGATCCATCGCTTGACTCCCCGAATGCATCGAAATGTGCAGATTGCTTATTTCCTGTCTAATCAACTCGTGTGTTAGGGCCATAGGATTTCTGTTGATTGTGAATCCACCCAAGGAGAGGTGTTGCCCCCTCTGAACGAATTTAGATACCGCAGCATCCGCAGACATCACCTTATTTCGAACCGTCATATTAATACCACTTCTTTGGTTTTCTATTCAGATGGAGATGTACACTCCACACGATGGGTTCAGAGATATATTGGTCTCGGTACCGACAATCTCATGAACTATCCTACTATTAGCAATAAGTACAGTGCAATATGATGAGACAATAGGACAGAGTATTCCTACACCAAAACTATAAGAAAAGCGCGTGAAGACAATGACGAGGTTCCACTGTAAATTAACTCGAATGAGGATGTTACTATGTCTTTCGATGAATCGCATTTGCCAACTCATGAGCACGATGAAACCGTTGTTGGCCATCTTACTGTAGATTTGCTCCACGAATTCAATAACCTCCTTCAGGGCATCATGGGACTAGCTGAAATCATCGAAATGGACGAACCATTGTCTGAGGAGGGGATAATGGCAGTTCAAGGAATCCAGGGGTTAGCCAAAGAAACACGTGATTTGATTCAAGGCA
Source organism: Candidatus Thorarchaeota archaeon (assembly GCA_046482545.1). GTDB lineage: Archaea > Asgardarchaeota > Thorarchaeia > Thorarchaeales > Thorarchaeaceae > WJIL01. The sequence continues at coordinate 12,740 of JAWOEX010000011.1, read as the reverse complement.
TCAAGGATTCGAAGCGAACATATGTGGAACCTGAGAAGATATATCAGAAGCCCGAAAGAAAAGAAGTTGAAGAAGGCCAGAAGGAGGGTAAACAAGAGCCGGCTATTCTCCTAGTAGAAGATGACCATTTCGTATTAAACGTCGTAACTAGAATGCTGAGAGAGCTCGGCCATAAAACTCTACAAGCCAGAGATGGCTTAGAGGCTCTTGATTTGTATTTCGACAACTTCCCACAAATCAAACTAGTAATCTCTGACCTGAAAATGCCTAGAATGGGGGGAATTGAGCTTGCAGAGAAGATCTATGAACATAATCCAAACGTGAAGTTCGTGATAATGACCGGCTATCTTCGGGAGAACGCGCCAGTAAATCTTGACGAATTGAATTTTACTGGATGGCTTGAAAAACCAATGACGATAGATAGACTAAAGCAGGTAGTAGCATCAGCATTGGGATCCAAGAAAGAGAAAACTTCATCCGTGACAGAGGGTAATTCGGCCCGCCGCTGAAGACACCAAGATGCGTCTCAGAAGAAAGAAGGGTTCAAGACTTTTTCCAATCAGCGAATATCCATCCTGAGAGTCTTTGCTGCCCTCTCCATATCGGTTAGAAGCGATGAAATTGAGACAAACGAAAAGAAAACCATTTCTCATGTGGGATGTATTTCATGCAAAAGATTGCAACCCCCAACCACATGTTTCAGAAGGGTAGCAGCTTGTTCAGGTGACAAATCCATGTTGTTTGTTTCTGCCATTACCATGATATCTTCATCATCATCGATGGCAAACTGCACGCCATCGATTTGCCATGATGCTCTAAGCATCTCAACAGCCAACTGGTTTTGCTGCTCCGTGCTCAAATCCCTGAAATTGGAGAATGGTGCAAGAAAGTAAAGCCAAGATTCATCCCGATTGGTAAAGATACTCACCTTCAAATCATCATAACTATCTGTTTCCCATCTTGTCAGGATTCTTTCGTTTTCCTGAGTATACTTGATACCAATTTGGTCAAGCAAGCCTGTGATATGATCTAGGGCAGCCACTGAATAGCACCTTGCACCGGACGATTGTATCACGTTATATTAGGGTACTTGTGACAAACGACTAATGTCAGGAATTTGCAAAAGAGGTCCCGGAATACGAAGCAAAAGAACAATTCAATGAATCGAATGAGCCCTGAAAAGCAGTGGCTTAGTCGGTCATTACCCCAGTATCTTGAGGAACCTGGTTTCAGATCACAGGAATCATTCACTGGAATTAACTGAAAGTGTGCTTCAATTTTCTAGGCACGGAAAATCTCAAGTCATCAGTTCAGCTTTAACCGCGTTCCTTTTTTCGCTTCCTTCCCGCACCATCTTATTTCTGTGGTCTTCTCCCTTCTTCTAGTTCCTTTTTCGGCCTGTGTCTGGCATCAGCGAGCTCGTTTTCAAGATGAGCGAACTCAATGAAATCTTCCCACGAGATAATTTCAATGTCACAATTCCTAGGATCCTGCATCCCCTTTTCGCCTGGATCCTCAACAAGAACAAGATATCTCATAGATTTGATTACGGCCCTTGCCACCTCGAGCTCTGGTTGAATAATCCGTTTGAGGTCGTTCTTTGTTATTCCAGCTTTGCCGGTTATGCAGACTTTGTTTGCCATTTCAGAAAGCCCTCTTCTATTAGTAGGCTCAGCGATATGTACACCTACCATTGGGATTACAGTAATCACAATCATACCACCGAAGAGATTTTATCGTCCATTCACCGTATGACATTTTTAATCAACTGAGGAAAGCATTGGACATGACAGAGGAAGATGAGTACGAACCAGGGAACAAAATCGCGTATGGTTTTGGGGCGTTCGCGGATACAGTGGCCTATCAGGTGTTTACTTTCTTGGTTTTCACCTTCTACTACGCTGTGGTAGGAATCGACATCAATCTAGTTACACTAGGCTTTGTCGTGTGGAGCGTATGGAATGCAATTAACGATCCACTATCTGGGCTCATATCAGATCGTACAAACACAAGATGGGGAAGAAGGGTACCTTTCATCGTAGCCGGTGCGATTCCTCTAAGTCTGCTCATGTATTTTATGTGGACACCACCAGTCGGTTCTACTGTCTGGTCCTTTGCATACTTCCTCATAGCCATTTGCCTTTTCGATGGCATCTATACTGTTTATGCTCTCAATTTGACCGCTTTGTTCCCTGAAATGTATTTGAACAAAGAAGAGCGAGCATCAGCAAACAACATCAGGCAGATATTCACTATTGTCGGGCTCATTGTAGCATTCATCGTTCCCACATTGCTGATATCAGATCTATCAGCAAAAGATACTGCTACCGAGATAGTTTTGGCGGAATACCGATTCTCGGGTATCATAATCGCACTCATCGTCCTCGTGGGAGCGCTCATAACCATGAAATGGGGCATTTCTGAACGTCAAGAGTTTTCGAAGGATTTCCTTTCCGTTCCAAACTGGGGAGATGCTTTCAAGCACACACTTGGTAATAGAAGCTTCCAATGTTTCCTTGTAGCAATAACCGCCAATTGGTATGTCTTCGGTCTCATTCCAACAATTATTCCGCTTTATGGGCAATTTGTTCTGGGAATTGGGGGAGGCCAATCAGTATTCCTGGGAATTCTACTGGCTGCTGCATTCATATCGGGAGGCGTGTGTGTCAGCCTCTGGAAATACGTCGTCAACCGTTGGGAGAACCTAAGGAAAGCTTGGATAGCAAGTATGGCACTCTGGATTGCAGCGCTCATACCATTCATACTCGTGAATAATGTGATAGTGGCCCTGATCTGTTTCGTACTGAACGGATTTGGTTTGTCAGGAAGCCTTTACCTAAAGGATCTCGTCATTTCAGATATCATTGATGAAGACGAGTTGAAAACTGGTGTCAGGCGTGAAGGGGCTTACTTCGGGATGAACGCACTGATTATGCGATTGTCGGTCATCATGGTCTTTCTCAGTATCAACTTGGTCTTCAACAGCGTAGGCTGGAAGGTTTTCACACCCGAGCAGGCAACCCCTGATGTTCTCTTGGGACTCAGGCTGCTCATGTCAGTGTTTCCATGCATTGCACTTGTCTTGGGTATCATCGGTTTCTCTCGTTATCCTCTCGTTGGAGAACGACTCAAGAAGATGAAGGAGGAGCGTGACGGTCTACATGAACAAAAAGCGGGTACCGTAGAGCGAGCGCCCAAGCCCACTGAAGTGCCGGAAGAATCAGAAGGCCTCGAATGAGATATTTTAGCGTTTCAATAGCATCGCCACGGATTGAAGGGATTAGGATACGACCAACCATCGCCAAGTATGGTAAGATCCCTTCTTTCCGATTTGGTTCGGTGCTATCCCTCTGTTGTTTGCAGCAAATATCGAATCGATTAGAGTGTTTGGGGCAAATCCCTATTTGATTGAGGTGCTTCTAGGTGTAACAGCCACATTCATCATTTCAATCTAATGGCATTGATTGGGATATTGTCATAGAATCCTTCAGTGATGCACGAAACACTTTGAACGAAGTGGTAAATGTTGTAGGAGAAAGCATCAATGAATCTTGATGATATCCGATCTGACTTGGAAGGTCTTTCCAACAGAGAAGCTCTTCTGTTTGAATCTTATGTAACAGGGGAATTGCGCGAAGGGTCAGACATCGATATTTCAGTCCTTGCTCATGCTGAAAACAGAGAAGAGATAAAGAATCTGAAAATCAAGTTATTATTCGCTGTACCCGAAGGCTATGACCTTTCGATATTAGAAGCACTGCCAACGGTGATAAAAGCAGGCGTTCTTAAGAACTACAAAGTGCTTTTTGGAGACCCACTTGAAATCGGAGAATACCTTCGGAACTACTGGAAGGAGTGGGACGATTACAAACATAGGCACGACCTCCCTAGCCTCGAAGAAATGAGAAAAGGCCGGTTACAATCATCTTGAGAGGAAACAGATTCAAGAACTAGCAGATTAATCTCCAGTATGGCGGAGCTGTTCCTCCTGTCGCACAGGCGAACCATATTCCCCCCGGAAGAAGTTCTCAGAAATAGGTTTCCGCTGTCTGCTTTTAGTTAGAAGATCCTTCCCTTTGCTAACGACCTTCTCTTTGATGGTAGAAGCTTCTGCCTCATGTCCAAGAGCAAGTAGCACAACAATTCTCTGATCTGACTTGAATCCAAGACTCCTTCTCACCCTATCCTCATCATACCCCGCCATCGCGTGAACCCGCAAACCCTGATGTTCGGCCTGAATGATTAGGCTCATCACACTAAGCCCCGCATCAAACGCATAGTAAGGGACGTCATTTGTTTTGCAGTCACTCTCAGGATTTGCTCCTACAGCCACCAGATAGGGCGCCTTCTTAGCCCAGCCATTCCCAAGGCTAAGAGCTTCCTCCAACTCTGAGCGATTCCTGTCGCTTCTATGAACGAAGACATAATGCCATCCTTGATTGTTGTAACATGAGGGAGCTAGCCTTGCAGCCTCGATAAGGGGAAGCAATTCCTCTTCGGCCACATCTGTCTCCGCCATAGTGTTTGGGCTGTACCGTTGTTGAATTTCACTTAGGACATCCATAGCATTCCGGATATTTTTCGCCTTTAATAAGCCCTTACTGAAGTTAGGCAATCAAAAATTGCTGCAAAATCGTTATAGCAATGGAAAACGGGTACCAAACTGGGTGCGAGCATTGAGTAAGAAAACTGTAGATGAATCACGCACTATGATGACACAGACTGTTTTTCCAAACAATGTCAACAATAACGGAACACTCTATGGCGGCGTCTTACTTGATTGGATTGACAGCATTGCGGGAATAGTCGCTAAAAGACACAGTCGTAGCGCTGTTGTGACTGCATCTATTGACTCCCTCAGCTTTCTCAATCCTATAAAGCAACGGGATATTGTGATTCTTGAGGGGTGGATCAATTATGTGGGTCGCAGCTCCATGGAAATTGAGGTTCGTGTAACCAGTGAGAATCCAATTTCAGGCAAGAAAAGCAAGACATGCAGGGCGTTTCTCACGTATGTTGCCATGGACAAAGATGGTGAACCCAAAGAAGTACCCAGCCTTAAGCTGACAACCGAGGAAGAGAAAGCCAGATATCAGGCCGCCAAACAGCGCCGAGAGGAGCGTTTGCGGAGAAGGGATTTGGAACCCGGAATCTGGTAATCATCAATGAGACGATTGATTGTGGGAGTGTTGCATAGGACAGATTTCATAAGTTCGACTTTTCTATTGTTACGTAGGAAGATTGAGTGATGGTCGAAGCGAAGGTTAAGGATGTATACTCGAAAGGATTCGAGTCAATGAATGAAAATGAGCCCATTTCCAAAGCATTACCGATCTTAGAGAATAGTGAACCGCCTGTCGTGATTGTTGAGAACGATGATGGCGAAATAAGTGGTGTGTTGACCAGAAGGCGAATCAGAAGATCAAAGCTGGACCCCACATCGACCAAAATCAAGAAACTGAAGCAACCTGCCCCATACTTACGAATTCATGACTCTGTAAGCGAAGCTGCAAGGCTGATGCTTGAGAATCAAGTCCTCCAGCTTCCAGTCTATGCTGGCGAGAGAATCGTTGGCGTGATTTCTTATGAAGACGTGATTGATGCTGCTGCTGGAAGCGAATGGGGACAAAGAGAAGTCCAGACGGTTATGACCGCTGACCCATTCACCGTTTCTCCGGATGAAACAATATCGCAAGTGCTCAGCCTTTTCAGAATGCAGGGCTTTTCTCATGCCCCGGTTGTAGAAAGAGGAAATCTCGAGGGAGTCGTGAGCATTCAGGATATCATGGACATTGTTTACCACGCTGACGACCGGTCAACTCGCGGAGACAGAGCAGGTGACAAGCAACCCCTGCGAAATATGGAAATCAGATCCGTGATGTCAGTACCTGTTTACGCAGCTAGGCCTGATGAGCCGCTTCAGGAAGCGGCTCAGAAGATGCGAGACCACGATATCTCAAGTCTTGTCGTCATCGAAGATGAAAAAGTCACAGGAATGGTGACAAAGAAAGACTTCCTTGAACCAATTTCTCAAGCAGGCGAGAAACGACCCCCAATGCAGATTCAGTTCTCAGTCAAACCAGGCATACGCATGACTGAGGAGGAACAAGCGGCAATGAGGAACCAGTTTGATTCATTTGTACGTAGATACCAAGAAGCTCTGGGCCTAGGCAATCTCTTTGTATACATGAAAAAATACGGTGCCATATCTAAAGGCGATCAGCTCATCCACTGCCGGCTTCAATTCAGAACTTCACGCGGACCATACTACGGCACAGCTGAAGGATGGAGCCCTGAAGAAGCATTCAGCCTAGCCCTCAACCGACTTGAAAGGCAAGTCATTCAAAGTAAAGAGACCGAGCTGAGCGAGGAGCACAGTAGACGACAGATAGAAGAATATCTGGAAACAGAACTCTAGGCTTCAAGAAGCCCAGAGTTCTTCCAACTTTTGTACTATAACATGCTACCCTTGATGTATTAGCCGCCTATGATGACCATTATGGCGACCATTCCGGCATATCACACCATATGACACTGAGTCTCACATCATTCTTTGCCTAATTTCGTGTGGCGGACCCCAGCCACTGGTCCAAGCAGGAAAATCCAGAAACAATTAATCATCAAGACGGCTACAGCAATTGTATGTGGGTACACTAGGTCATTAATTGGTCCATAGAATCTCCACGATATGATTAGACCTGCAAGCCCAATCAGTGAGATTACATAGTTAATCCTGCTATGAATGGAGAAGAGCTGGTCAACATTCGCGTCGATGAGGTAAGCTGTTCCCCCAGTAATGAGGATGAAACCAATGACTGCCAAATCCGAAACACGTACACTAGGGTAGGTTTTCAGCATGATTGCCCATATCTGAATCGCCAAACCGATTAATGTCAGAATGATGCCAGCAATATTGTATGTCTTCCTTGAAGCATGCATTAGTATCTACACTCCATTTGACACTCTCTCAAAGACGCATATCACACATATTTCACGGACTTCCGAAACCGTATGCATCGACAAGTGTTCTACTTGATATTCGCAAATAACCAATTGCAAAGAGAGCTCCTATTGTCGCACCCCATCCAAGGGGATTGGTGACTAACCACCACGCATTTGCATTAAACCACTCGACAAATTCAATACTCCACCAAAACCAGATACATCCCTCTTCATCCTTTAGCAATAATCCCGTAAGTGCTCCGAAATAGTCCGACAGTAAAGACCCAAGAAATGCTGCGCCAATGGCGCCGTATCCACCAGTAACAGCTGCGGCAGCTGCTGCGAATATTGCAGCCCATCCAGCTGTAGCCAGAAAGTCAGATTGGTCGTGATTTACTTGGATGTGGATTATATTCCACCCCTCTTTCGACCAATCATTCCACGGAGCAATCTGATAGTAATCCCGAGCGGGATGGTGATACTTGATTTGCCAATCTGGACCGGTCACCTGTTTTACGCCGTCCCACCACTTGTAAGTATATTTGGGCGAGAGACGCGAGCTACCTTCTTCTGAAGCGGTTTGTTTTACCCCATCTGAATCAGCAATTGACACGGGTTCAAGTATATTATTATCGAAAGTGCGTTGATGAAGCAACCTTCCATTCAGAAAGATGCTGGTGTCATATCCTTTGTCCTCTTTCGCGACTATGTACTCAAGGACTGATTTCTGCTTATCATCTTCAAATATCATAAGCACATGACGACCAAGTTCTACGACGCATACAGTCAGCGTTATTTCTCCGATTTCAAGTACAACACCGGACTCTTTCTTGTATTCAGATGTCCGTTTGGTACTCGATGAAACTACATCATGACTATTGTTCAACCTCACTAAGCCGCTATTGCTTATCATTAGAATCCCAAACATTGTAGTTGATAGGATCATTATGGTTAGCAATGCAGCTCCCAATTTCAGCATTTGTTGTCTCAATAGGACACCTCCCTCGGGTAAATTTTGTTTTTCCTTCTTATATATTTTAGGGGTTAAATTTGTACTTAAGGAAAACAGTCTATTGAAATAAGCCGAACACTATTGTGGGAAAAGCACAAAGCGATACAGATGCAAATTCTGTTTGGCTATTTGGGCCGTCTTGCACAGCATCATGGCCCTAATGTGATTCAAGTAGACACAGGAATGGATCGAACATATCACTTCTCAGTATACTCGGGAGCAGGCTATACGAATGACATCATCTTTTTCGCAAGAGGCATGCTCCTCACCGACGAATCGGTGTCAGTTCATGTTAGGTTCTTCAATGAAAGTGGACAGGTAGTACACAGAGAATTCGTCATCCAGCCGGAGCATGTTGAAACAGGGAGCATGAATGAAATTGGCATCTTTCAGGTTACTGGTGGCTTGTATCAAGTCAATTTGACATCGATGCACTATCAAGATGGGAGCCCAACGGGAGAAGACCCCCTGTTGTACGAACTGTCACAACAACTGAGTGCTGATCACCTGGATGAACTCTTCAACTGGAGCACACTGCTTTTCTTAGTGGTTCTTGGGGGAGGCGTGTATGTACTAGGAGGTTATGCCGTTGATTTAGGTTCTGTCAGAAAACCAGACATCAAACCCGCAGAGGAAAAAGAGTTCGAATCCACGTACGAAGAATACTTGCGAAGCAGCATGAAGAAAGAAAAATAGATAATGCTAGTCCAAATTCTCACAACTTTCCTAGAGAGAGTTGCTTATAAACAGAAAATTGTTCTCTTAATGCTTAAGTGTGATACTACATTGTATATGTAGTTAGTTCACGAAGGTTTCAGTCATGAAGAATAAAGGGATGCATCTAGTTCTCTCTCTAATCGGGCCTGTCGCGATGATTATTCTACTGACAATGCCAATCGGTCCACTTGCAGGAGGCCTTGGAATCCTGCAGCCAATAGGAGGCATATTCGATGTTGGGCTTGGTCTAAACGAAGCCTCGGAAGAGACAATCAGAATAGACGGAATCAGAAACGAAGTGACGATTCTAATTGATCAATATGGGGTCCCACACATCTACGCACAATCAAGTGAGGACGCATATTTCGCGCTTGGCTATATGCACGCAAAAGACAGGCTCTTCCAAATGGTTATGCAAAAGTATCTGGCTGCAGGAAGGCTCAGTGAGCTAGTAGGGGCGGCAGGCAGCAACTCCGACAAAATCTACCGAACTATTGGCCTCGAACGTACAGCTCGGAAAACGTTGAACTGGTTTCTTGAAAATGCTGATAGAAATCCCGATGTTGACTATGCACTGCGGGTTATGGATGCTCAGGTCAAAGGAATAAACGCTTTCATGAAATCGATGACAAGCGCGACCAAACCCGTGGAATTCCATCTTCTTGGCATCACACCTGAGCCATGGAGCAAAGTCGACATGTTCCTAGGGGCATCGTTCATAACCTGGAGCCTGACGGGCGACTTCCATGACCTGGAACGACTCTGGCTTAAAGAAAATATCAACAACAATACAATGTACGAAGAGCTATATCCTGATGTCATGCCGTATCAAAGCTACATCGTCAAGGAACAGACCAATCTGAGTCTCTCAGATTATCCTGATGCTCCGGGAGGGTATCCTGTGAATCATTCTATCAAGTCTCAAGCTGAAAATGAAGATGGTCCTGAAATCGAGATGAATAAGCTTGAGAACTTGCTGGGACAGCTTCTTCCTGTTGTGGATCCATTAGGAATGAAAGACAGTTTCGGCAGTAACAATTGGGCCGTTTCCGGCAATAGAACAGCAAGTGCTAGTCCGATGCTGTGCAATGATGCCCACATGCCGATTGTTGCGCCGAACCTCGTCTACGAAACGCATCTGTCTGTCCCGGGTGTCATGAATGTAATGGGAGTTACGCTCCCGGGCATGCCTTCAGTAGAGGCTGGCTTCAATGACCATATCGCTTGGGGTTTCACAAACGGTGGCATGGATGTGCTAGATATCTTTGTGGAGCAGGTGAACCCTGAGAACTCCAGCGAGTACTATTACGATGGCGAGTATCGACCGTTTGAGATAATCGAAGAAACCATCCATAGGAGTGATGGAGCCGACATCCCCTTCGAGGTGAAAGCGTCTGTTCACGGTCCGCTCATTGATAGTGTGGTTAGCGAAGATGGTGATAGTCCGGCATGTCTGGCAATGAACTGGACAGGCAACGGAATCAGCCACCTGATCATTGCTGCTACAAAACTGAACAAAGCTCAGAATATAGAGGATTACTATGATGCCATTTATTGGTGGGACAATCCTGTCTTCAATTTCGCCTATGCAGACGCTGCCGGAAATATCGCCATGACGGTTGCTGGTCGCATACCAATCCGGAACGGGTACAGCGGAATGTTCCCGGTGACTGCTCTAAACGATTCTGTTGGTATGGTAAGCAATGTGCCCTACGCCTTCCTGCCTCGAGAAGTTAATCCTTCTAGAGGGTACATTTCATCAGCAAATCAACGTTCAATCAATCCAAATGAATATGGCTACACTCTAATCGGACCTTACGTCGACGGTTATCGCGGTAGAAGAATCAATGAACTCTTGGCTGATGATGATGAAGTCACCATGGAAGACTTAATGCGATTCCAAGCCGATGCTATTGAGATTCGTGCTCGTAGCATGGTACCAGAAGTCCTCTCCGCCTGGGAGAATCTAGGGGGTGACAATGCGACCATCGAGATGGTCATAGATTGGTTCGAAGATTGGAATTATGAAATGGATACAGAACTAGAAGCGCCCACCATTTGGATGCATCTCTATGACGCTCTCAGGACAGAGACTTTTGACGAACTGCACTTCCTCAATGAGCAGCTCGTCGGTTCGACGAAGAAATCTGTTGCACTTCCATCGAGTGTTTATCCAAGAGCGCCTATTCTCGAGGAGCTGATTTTGGAGAACGCTTCGGCATACTTTGACGATACCAGAACACCAAGTCTCACTGAAACACGGAACCACATACTCGTCAGATCTTTACGGCTGGCAGTGGATGAAATGTATTCGCTATACGGATCGGATACTTCGAACTGGACTTACGGGATTCATCATACCGTTAACGTTGAGCATCTTGCTGGTTTGATAACCATTGAGGGGGGACCAATACGCGGGCAGCATACCCTGTTTCCGGCATATGGCTGGGAGATGAGTTCAGGACCCGTACTCCGCCACGTCATTGATTTGGAAAATCCTCAAAATTCACGAAATGTTATTCCTGGTGGGCAAAGTGGGAACCCATTCAGCGAACACTTCGATGACCTCTTTCAACTGTGGTACACTTTCGATGAAGAATCTCACCATTATCTCTACCAAGAGATTTACTTCTATTCGAATTCTCAGGCATTCCGAACAGCAGATACCGAAGAAGACTTGATTGAGAAAAGAATCAACCTTATCCCACGATTATATGTGAATTAGAAATGATGAAGAAGAAGAACACGCTTCTTCAATCATCTCTTATGTCTCAACCATTGGGTCAGGCAATTTGAGATCCTTATGACCTTCTTCCTCAAAGATGAGTTTCGCTGCGTCCATCAGCGATTTCTCTATACCCGCAATGTTGTTGTTCGTAGCAACTATCAGGTTGGCCTTCTCAATAATTCCTTCTTCGTCGCAGACGTAGTTGTGGAGAAGCGTTCCTCGTGGAGCCTCAACAACCCCAACGCCCTCTCCAGCTTTTGCTTCAACATCCGCCAGCTTGACGTCCTCACTCACAATTTCAGGGTCTTCAAGAAGCTTCTTTATCCACTCAGCAGCTTGCACCATTTCTACTACACGTGCATAGTGATAAGCAAAGGTATGATGCGATGGTCGACCAACAAGCTCTCGCATTTCCTCCAATGCTTCCTGAGCCATAGGTGTCGCCATTTTGTCAGCAACGTTGCATCGGGCAAGAGAGTTCGCTCGCCATATGCCCTCAGGATAGCCCACAGGCTTGTAGTAAATATGGGTAGCATAGGAATGTTCAGGCACATGTTCTCCATAATAATCGGCATAGTTTCTTGGCTCGAAGTCCTCTACGATTTCTCCTTCAGGACTCATGACTCGAATTAAGCCATCGTAGATATCGAGTTCGCCATTGTTGGTCAGACCCAAGTAATAGGTTGGAGTAACAGCTACCTTCGTTATCACATCTAGGTAGTCGTCCACAACCGTCTTAGCAAGATCAACAGTCTTCTGGATGTTCTCAAACATTTCATCAGTTTTTGAAAGCCATTCATCCCTCTGCTCCTCCGTAATGGGACTCATCATGCCACCAGGAATTGCAGTTGTCGGATGAATCGCCTTGGCGCCTACGGTCTTACACAGTTCTTGACCGAATTCCATCAACTTGATAGCCTGTGTTGCGACACCGGGCAAGTGCTTCAGTACCGCTGCAACATTTCGAACAGATGGATCCGCAAAAGGTCCGAAGACAAAGTCAGGTGCGGCAAGCGCATAGAAGTGGATGGCATGTGACGACAATTGCTTGGCTTCGATGAGAAGTCTTCTAAGCTTGATTGCAGCGGATGGGGGATCGACATCCCAGGCTGCCTCTACAGCCTTCACAGACGCAAGATGGTGTGGAATCGGACAAATGCCGCATATGCGAGGTGCAATCCGAACAGCCTCTTCCATGGGACGTCCTTCAAGGAACTTCTCAAAGAAACGGGTGCTACTTACGTTGAACTGAACATCCTTGACTTCATTGTTCGGGCCAAGTTTAATTGTCAGTGACCCGTGGCCTTCAAGCCTTGTTACAGGGTCGATTCGAATAGTGCG
>JAWOEX010000033.1:0-12527 GCA_046482545.1 Candidatus Thorarchaeota archaeon | reverse complement strand
AAGATCCACCACGAGTGTGTCCTCACTGCTTGATATTGTCCTGTTGATCCAGAAGTCCTGTGATAGCTCCTTAGAGGTCTTCACCTTGATTGATGCATAGACCTTGTTGTACCCTGCAAGAGCATTCTCCCAGTCAAGGTCGATGGTAACGGTCTTGCCCCGGATAACTTGGTGTCGCCTGACAGAGCCTGGTGGTCTAACTTGGTTCCCGGGCCACCAGATGCTGAACCGGGGACCGTCTCTATCCCAGTCTGAGCTCTCTACGACACTTGGCCGCATCTTCAACGAAACATTGTGCAGATGAAGTGTTTGTGTCGCGAGGTCTTTCATTCCAGGGAATACGAAACCCGATTCGCTATTCTACTGTTTCTTCAAGCATGCCGATGAATTCCTCGAACTGCTTCATGCCCTTCTGCCAGAACTTCTTGGATGAGATATCGAAGCCAAGATCATCCGCAAGTTCAGCTGGTGATTTACTCGAACCCGCGGCAAGCATTGCATCAGCAACAGTGGGCCGCATTTCAGGCTGTTCCCAGAGCTCGTCCACTCTGCTCATGGCAAAATAGAAACAGTGTGCCACTTTGGGATTGATACAGTTGCTTCTATTCCTCCATGCCACCACGCTCAGTCAGACGCCTGACAGTCTGCCGCATGTAATCCTCGGCTTCTGATTCACTGTGTACACCCGTGACGGGGAGTCCTGTATACGGACAGCTGGTTCATGAGTATCAAAAAAGAGCTGCTAAGTGAAAAGAGGTATAGTAGTACGGGCGGTGGAATCTGGTGGAAACTGTGTTCAGTATACCCCAGTTGAGATTGGGAGGAATATTGAGCTTGTCCGGCCACAAGGAACTATGGCCAGAGCTCCTGCTCAAGGTCTTGTTATATAACATCGGATATTTCAACGTCTTGAGGTGTAATACGAGGTTACTTTTTCCACAGAACCGTTCTCAACAGGGGTGATATGTGAACGAGTACCCCAAGAGCAAGGAAGGTCAAACCTATTGTGAAAATCCATAAATGAGGAAGATTCACGGAAACGGACAGGGTGTATGAGGTTAAGCCTTCCAAGTTAGAGGTCGTGATGAATATGACATACTGTCCGGGTGCCCCAAGTTCAGGAGTGCCAGAATACTTTCGGATATCCTCAATACTGAAGAGCATGGTCAAGTTTTCAAGCGGCTCTCCATCAATGAAACGAAAACTATCTTCTAGAGACACTATGTAGAAAGAAATGGTGTTCTCAAATCGCACGTCAATCGCTATGTGTGGATTAGTCACACATTGGAATGGGTAGCCAACATAGCTCCCCTCTTCAACACTTCCCAGATTATACACTAACGAACAAGGTAGAAAGGAGATTACCAATAGGACAACGCCCAAGACCAAAATACTTCCCCGCAGACGTCCTCGACTCATGGTTCAAATCTCCTGCCTTTCGATTATGATCACACTTAGTATCAGTACAACAATTACGAGTACCAATGTAATACCACTTCCTAAGAGGACATTGAATAATTCAGTTTCCTCATAGTAGTACGGAGGACCTCCATGAGAGATATGCGTGATGCCAAGATGAAGGGGGAACAAAAGGAATGCAGCCGGTGAATGTGTTACTGCTGTCACGAACGTAGTATAGACAATCATCCATGCCCCCACTCCTACAAATGCTGTTATGCGTGCACTCCTAGAAAGCACTGCTAGGAGTGTACACGTAGAGCAAATTGCCAAGACTGTAATCCCATAGGTCATTATCAAGATCATGACTGAATACAGGTCAATTGAGAATGGAAAGTAGAATACCCATGAAAAGAAAGTGCCTATTATCCCTGATGAGAACATAAGGAAGATGACTGACCCATTCTTCAGGAATAAGACCGTCCTTCTCTTAATAGGGTATGACAGCAGTGTTCGCATCTGCCCGTTGTTGTATCCTTGTGCCAGATTGAAGGCTATCAGCAGAGGGGCTACCAACATTACAACGTAGATGCAATTGATGATGGGATACACCGTTGCGATAGTATTTGTAGCATCAACAGACGAAACCATCTCTTCTGAGATAGCTGTGCTGTTACATCCTGGTGAGAGATATACATACCTGTTGGAGACACCTACTCCCAGCATGGAATATGCGGCCGCGAATAGAAAAATAGAAAGAATACCCACAATAGCTGGAAATGGATATGACATATCCCGTTCCAACCTGATTGAGTTGTACACGCTGTTCTTTTTATCAACCATGTGTGATGACCCTCCTGTACACATCTTCCAGTGTTCCTGTGGTTTCCACATCATAGATGTTGACCTTCGTATCTCTGACCAATTGCTGAAGGTGTGATTCTAACCCAGATAGCAGCTCAGTTGTGACTTCCAAGATGATTGATGTAGAACTGTCAACAAACACATCAACTATCCCTTCCGAGTCACTCAGAATCTCTTCAAGCCTCCACGAATCTGACGATATCACACGGAATCTTGTTTGGGTGTGTTTCTGAATCAGTTCTGGTATAGTCCCCTTCTCTACTACGCTCCCTCTATCGATGAATGCTACATTATGGCATGCTCTCTCCAACTCAGAGAGAATGTGAGAGGTTATGAAGAACGAGACGTTGTCTTTCTGGTGCATCTTGACGATGAGCTTCACCACCAGATCACGCCCACTCACATCAAGGTTCGAGGTCGGCTCATCCAGAAACACCAGCTTTGGTCGTCCTACTAGAGCTTGGGCTATGCCGAGTCGTCTATACATTCCTGCAGAGAGATGCCCAATCTTTCTGTCTGCTGCATCTAGGAGTTTTACCATTGAGAGAAGGTCCTCTGCGGGTACACTCGTGGAATAGAGTGCACCAATGTCCTCCAAGTATTGTTTAGGAGTCATTGAAGGTGGAAAATAGGGATACTCGTGTAACACTCCAATGTATGGTATGTAGTTCAATGAATCATCTGAGATATCGTTTCCCAAGATCTCTGCAGAACCTCTGTCTGGCTTAGCCAGTCCAAGTAGTATGCGGAGTAGTGTTGTCTTGCCAGCACCATTGGGACCGATGAGCCCAAAGATACCTGGTTCTATATCCAATGAGAAACTGTCCAATGCCCCAATATCTCCAAATGTTTTGGTAATCTCTGTAACTGAGATGACATAGTTATTGGTCATTGCTTTCCCTACCCCATCGTTGATGGCATCAAATCAATCGAAATCCACATTGCTTTTGTATTCTGACCTGAAAGATAAATCTACCCACAATCTCGAATCATGAGGAATCCTTGATGTAATTGCCAATATCAAGGCATCTTATTGGTGAATCGACAATTTCATCAAACGCATCGACTTCCTTACGGAATCCATTAACCTCCTATATTCAAAGCATTGATGAGAAAGATGTATGATGTTCTATTCCCAATACATATGGAGAATTGGTTCATCACCGAAGTACCATGTTGTTTGCATTCCGTCTGCTACTTCTGCACATCCTCTGAATTTCAGCTGTAAGGTTGTTGATGAAGGTGATGTAATATCCCAATTTCCCTCACTTGCAAGCACGTCGTAATATACAAGATGGGTGAAACCGCCGCTTGTACCCCATCTGTACATCACATCGAGTGATTCAACCCATGGCCATCCTGGAGATATGTAATTGTAGTCTATATGAAACCAATAATCATCTGCATCTTGAGGAACAATATAGAATTCAAATACGATATTGATTCTGTAAACAGATCCCTCAAGCGTTTCTCTTGCATAATTATTCTTGGTACTCCAAGTTCCTTCATATTCTGTTGGTGATGTATCTTTCATGGTTTCCTCCGTAGATGCTTGGACAGGCATAAACCATGCTGGAAAGCTGAAAAGAACTAATAGAATAATCAAATATAATGTTCTAGATTTCATTTCCTTTAACCCCCTAATGAACAATCAAAAAAAAAATATAATCATTATCAATATATAAATATTGCTACAATTTCGGCTTAGTAAAGTGAAACACTTTCCAGCACACTCCAGGTGGTTCTGTCGGTGGATGCTATGAAGGGCCACCTTGAACAGTATCTCTCTCCTGCGGTCCGTATCTTCTTGAACTCAATCCTCCATCGATTCTCGTCTTCAGCCCGCCTAATAGGTTCCTCCCAAAAATCAGTACGAAGTGGATTCTCTTGGTAGAGCCGGACAAGAATGACCGGAGAGATATAGTCAGAACCATGGGACACCCACAATGGTAGACCAGTATCGTCACTTGTCAAACGGGATAGGTCAACGGTTATCTTGTCCTCACTACTAGATATTGTCCTGTTGATCCAGAAGTCCTGTGATAGCTCCTTGGAGGTCTTCACCTTGATCGATGCATAGACCTTGTTGTACCCTGCAAGAGCATTCTCCCAGTCAAGGTCGATGGTAACGCTCTTGCCTCTGATAACTTGGTGCCTCCTGATAGAGCCCGGTGGTTTGACCTGGTTCCCAGTCCACCATATACTGAACCGGACATCATCCCTATCCCAGTCTGAGGTCTCTACCACGCTTGGTCGCACCTTCATCGAGTCGTTGTGGAGATGAAGTGTTTGTGTCGCGAGGTCTTCCATTCCAGGGAATACCAATCCTGATTGGCTACTCTACTGTTTCTCCAAGCATGCCGATGAATTCCTCGAACTGCTTCATGCCTTTCTGCCAGAACTTCTTGAATGAGATATCAAAGCCGAGTTCCTTTGCAAGTTCAGCTGGAGATTTGCTCGAACCCGCAGCAAGTAGCGCCTTGAGCTTCAGCACGAACTCCTCATGACGCTTCGCGACTGATATTCATCTCGTGATATTCTTGGTACGCTAACACTACGACCACTGTGGCCGCAGCTCCGATGGCTGCAAAAGCGGCAATAGTTGCAACAACAGCTATAGGTCCTATTACGTAAACCAAAACCGTGTCATGAGCTGTGTTGCCCTGTGAATCAGCAATAACCAAGGTGAGATTGTGAGTGCCAGGCGGCAGAGTTCCGGTTTGGACAACTATTGAGTCGTTAGGTGAATTCCAGACTCCCTCTCTCATAGTGGTGCCACCAAGTTCCACATAGTATTTGCCGGAATCGAGATCAGCAACTTCCCAGACTACTGGTTTGATAAAATCGAGAAAATCGCAGTAAATGTCTTCTGGATGGCTCACTGCTGGTCCGTATTCTCGAGCGTTATGGAAGTAATTTGGATTGTAGCTGATATTATAGTACTCTCCATCTCTATACCCTGTTATGTTGAATGGGCCAGAAGTGACCATTTCCTCTTCTCGTGGGTCTGGATCCCATTCCATCCATTTCTTCGGATCCATATGAGTCAATACATGTCCAGGAAGAATCGGTTTGTAGCCTATTGAGTGCAGGTGCCAGTAGGACTCGGTTTCAAATTCAACTTCCACTGTTGTGTTTCCTATCGCAACTGCATGGGTCATATTCTGTAGACCAGTTCCATAAGGATTGTCTATCCCCCAGCGATAGTAGTTGAATGTGAAGGTGACATCATGAGCAGTGAGCTTTTTTCCATCATTCCAAAACACATTCGGATGCAGCTCAAAGGTAATCCGTGTGTGGTTTTCCGGAACATTTGGATTATCCTCGTGGGTCTCCAAGCTGTATCTTTTTGCAAGCCAGCCGATATCCTCTCCGGTCCAATTGCGTCTGATCAGACTATCATATAGCATCCCAAGAATATCCATGTTATGCGCAGTAGACGTTGCCATGAAATTGAAGGTCTGTACATCTAGCGGAATGCTCCTTGTGAACGTACCTCCGAAGGGGCCGCCCTCTGAGGCTTTGAGGTGAACCTTGTGGTTAGTCCAGTATCCTGGGACGCTTTCGACTACGTCATTCTTGAAACCTTCAAAACGGTCAGTTCGATAAGCTGAGCATTGGAGGTTTTCATACAGGACTATTATCGGACTCTGATCGACAAGTACTTCTTGCATTTTGATGGCCGCTTCATAGACTTCACCGTAGTCCGTTGAATAAAGCAATTCATCTCTCCACGAATCATATGTTTCATTCTGAAAATTTGGGAAATTGTACCAAGGCTTGTCAACGTACTCTGACCAATATTCATAGGCAAGCCAATCGACATCGAAGTCCTGAAAACCGGTTCCGAGGCACATCATGTCATAGTCTCCGTGGAACGCCAGTCTGTCAAGGGAATTGTAGTACCAAGGTCCAGAATGACTCGCTTCTATCGATAGATCTGCAAAAGCATTGACAATCATATCACCTATTTCCGAGTCGTAATCGATACTAGACAAGAGCTCTATGTCAACATCGAAATCTTCTCCATTTGGTGCCTCTCTAAAACTGTCATTGTCTACGTTATCAAAACCCGCTTCATCCAGTATCTCGTTAGCTCGCTCAATATCTGCTTCATAGTAATGTTGCGATAATTGATTCTCAGCTGAAAATGGGTTAATCTTTGGAACACAACTGTCTAATGGTGTAGCTAGACCATTGAATACTTGATTGGCTATTTCTTCTTTGTCAATAGCATACGCTAGGGCTCTTCTAAATGCAGTTATATTGTATGGATATTTCCGGCAGTTGATTGTCAAGTAACCATACCCGTTCTTTGGTGTTTCAGCTATCTCGATGTTCTGAGCTGTCCTCAACTCCCCCACCAAGGCCGGGTCAATCATCTCACCAATCATGTCGACATCGCCCTCTTCCAGAGCGAGAACGGCCGAATCTTGCTGCGAAATGACCTCATAGATGATATTATCCACATAGGGGCCAATTGTTCCGCTACCGACATTTGGTAAATTCATTTCTAGAGGTTGACCTGCTCCAAGATGTTGACCGTATAGAGCCGCATACGGACTGAAAAGAATGAAAATTCCAAGTATCACCGAAAGGCGATGATTATTCAATAGTCATCCCCCAAGCTAGCATAGATTGGTTTTGATATTAATAAGTATCTTGTCCTCGTACGCGTCCTGCATATTGGAGATAGATTGTTTCGTTGGGATTCCGCAACGCTTTGATCCGATTATTGTGTATATTTAGTATCTATGCGAACGGATACTCCATTCCAGGGAATACCAATCCTGATTGGCTATTCTACTGTTTCTTCAAGCATGCCGATGAATTCCTCGAACTGCTTCATGCCCTTCTGCCAGAACTTCTTAGACGAGATATCGAAGCCGAGTTCCTCTGCGAGTTCAGCTGGTGATTTGCTCGAACCCGCAGCGAGTAGCGCCTTGAGTTTTGACACGAAATCCTCACCCTGCTCCTTGTACAACATGTAGAGCGCGTAAACGAACAATTGAACGAAAACATATGGGTAATTATTGAAGCGGTAACTAACCTCTTCAACGAAGAGCTGCTAGCAAAGGATTTAGAGCGCTTGGAGTGGGACTACGTCAGGAACGCGGTCAAGGAACCGGGCAGATGTTTCCGCTCGGAAAAAGGCTTGCCTGAACGAGGTAACGGTGTTCTTTGAGCCCACGGATAACCTACATCTATACATATCATAACCTCACCCACAAAATGACGACCTGTAAGTATCTTCCCCGAATGATCCTGCTGACTACTATATGAAGCAAACTAATAAGGCTGGGCACAAGTCACTCGATGCTTTGATTCTTGTTGGGCTCAATTCGAGTATGCCCAGAAAATTTAAATGATTTAATGCTTAATTTATAACCGTCTTGCGGGGGTTGATTCGCAAGAGAGGAGCTAAAAAATAATGAGAAAACGATTTGCTCTAACTATAGCTATTATTGCAATTGTCATGGGGATGTCGGCAGCAGTATCTGGTCCATCTCTATCCAATAAAGACGAAGGTATGGTCACGCATGCCTTTAAGGTTGAAATGCTGATTGCCAAGGATGGCTCAATCAGTGTTGAATCAGAATTCATTGGACCAAATACAGTAAAGCATGATGTTGAAGCTGAGTTCACTCCAAGTCGTTATGACTGGACTGACTTGGATAAGGATGTAGCTCAGGGCTATCTTGGAAAGGTAACGATTTATGTCTATGGACATTACAACGATGGCGATCAGGCATATAGCTGTGAGGAACATAAGATGTTTGAAGAGTGGATACTATACGGTGCCCATCTTGAAGCAATACAATTCACATGCATAGGCGACGAAGATTACGACGACACCTACACAAACGGTAATCCACGTACATACTGGCATGACATCGATACCATCTGCGTTACGGATCTTAAGGCAGAAGTCTGGTGGGGTATCCTCTATCAAGGAGACATTCACCTTAAAGCAAATATATACGGCCCAGAGCACTAATCATAGACCCTATGCTCTAGAGTCTTTTTTTTATTTTGGTTTGTTCATACAATGGTTAGAAGGAAAAGCCAAGGCGCATCTTGCCATCAATTTGCGGATGTGAATGATTTCCCTTCAATTTGATGATACAACCGGCTTCTCGGTATGCCAGAGTAGAATCAAGGCGGGTATGAAAAAACCACTAGTGCCAATTTCGGCCAGTCTTGGAAGAGGTTGTACCAGTCAGGAAGAAGCAGGAGAAAGCTATAGTAAGCGTTAGGTTTTTCGTAGTTGCATTACTCGCAATTTCAGCTTCAAGAATATCCATTTTTGGCATATTTAAAGAGGTCGATTCAAAAACCATTGAACAGCTTTCAAGAATCGGAGTCTAATAAGTTACTTGGATTAATTGGTGCGAGACAATATTTGCTTATTTGATTCCGCTCATACCGGAACACCAAACGTGATACAAGTACTCTGCAATAAGACGATATATTAATGCCATTATGATTATCTTCCAACTCCGAATTTCTTGAGCCCGTTAACATTTCAGTGTTTCTCAACCAAAATAATAGAAAAGGCTAAAAAGGCTCTTATGTGAATGAAACAGGTGCTAAGGCAATCATACATGGCACTAGTGTGGGGAGAACCGCAAACCCGTAGCATTGTGTTGATTTGAGAGGTTACCTATGAAAGAGGAGTATGCTGTTGAGGTTGCAGGCATAAGCAAGGTTTTCGATGATGTGCAGGCTCTTGACGAATTGAATCTCCATATTGAACCGGGCGTCTTTGGAATCATAGGCCCTAATGGTGCGGGAAAGACGACACTGTTACGGATCTTACTGGGTCTCATATTACCAGATTCGGGTTCGGCCCGGGTTCTTGGAATCGATATTGCTGATTCATTCAAGATACGGGAACGAGTTGGGGTTCTGCATGAGCGACCATCACTCCCAAGCGGTATGAGCGCCAAGGATTACCTCTCACAGGTCATCCACCTGTATGGAAGCGGAAAAAACCCAGATGAGCTGCTCGAGATGGTCGATCTGCAGGATGCACGAAACAGGGAAATTGGTAATCTCTCGGCAGGTATGAAGCAACGATTAGGGATCGCTCTGGCCTTCGCCGGGTCACCCGAGTTGGTATTCCTTGACGAGCCTACATCAAATCTTGATGTGCCAGGACGCGAGCGGATACTGAATCTGATATCTCAACTACATCATGCATCTGGGGTGTCATTTGTCATAGCCTCACATGTTCTCTCTGAATTGGAACGAGTATGTACGCATGTGGCATTCATGAAACAAGGGCGAAAAATCGTCCAAGGTACAACGAACAAGATTGTTGAGAAGTACACCAAGGGGCGCTATCGCGTTCGCTGTTCGAAAGCTTATACCTTGGCTGATGAACTTGACTCCCTTGGTAAGGTTGAAGGTCTGCGTGTTCTCGGTTCCAACGTAGTTTCATTCCGGTTCAATGGTAATATCAACAGACTTCGTACAGACATTGAGCAAAGAGCAACCTCTAGTCAGATAGAAATACACAGTATTGAGAAGACAAGTACGCTTGAGGATGCATTTAGGGAGGTCATTTCATGAAAGACAGAGTTTCAAAGTTGTTGGCACTTTTGAAGATAGAGTTGGGAATCTCCTATCGATTTCCAGTCGCAGAAGGAGTCATTTCGTTCCTGTTTCTCATTCCATCCTGGAATCTGTTGTTCTCATGGTTTGATAGGTCTTTTCGAATGGGAGATTTCGATATTATCAAATATGCAGTGATTGGTTTTCCGAAACTCAGGCTTGAGAGGGGAATCCTTCTCGGTTCAACATGGTTGGCGATTATCGTATCTGTTGTTTCAGCGTTTGCGGTCGCCAAATCCTTTGAGGATAACTACATCCAGACACTGTTGACCTACCCGGTCAAGCGCACAATGCTATTCCTAGGTAAGGTCATGCTCGTTATTTTGATTCCCGCCGGAGCAATCACAGCGTCGATTTTGTTTGCAGTTCCAGTTACGTTTCCCATACTGCCACGCCTTGACGATGTTATTCTTGCTTTGTTAGCGACGTGGCTATCCGTCATTTTCTTTGCGTCGTTGTCCTCATTGGTTGCAGTTGTCTCGCAAAGAGTATCTGTAACGGCAGTATTTGGTATCGTATATGCGTTTGTAACATCGTACTTGCAGGATTATCAAAACATACCAGGTGTTGTTCGGGTCGTCGTAAACCCCTTCAACGCGGCAGCCAAATTCCTTCGAAACTCGGCATATAGCATTGTGCATGAGGTGGAAGTTCTACCACTAATGGATCTGCTAAACGGTTTCATTATCTCGTTCATTATGTCGATGATACTTCTGGCAATGACACTGCTGGTTTTCAGGCGGTGCGAAATATGAAGGTGATCAGATGAAACGAATCGGTAGGCTTCTCATCGTGCTTGGTCTTGGCGTATTGTTATTCTCGTTGGTCTTGGGGAGCTACAGGGATACAGTATTTGTGGTGAAACGCAACTACCAAGAAGGACTCGTTTTTGACGGGCATAAAGATATCTATGTCAACGTAACGCTGGATCATAGTTTTGGCTATTTCAACATGTACCTCATGCACTGGCAAGATGCCAATGACACAATGGCTCAGAACCGAACATCAAATCCGATAGCACCAGTCAAGAGCTTTGAGAATATCACGTCGTGGAGGGGAATGTTGGATTTACCATATCCTGACTTGTATGTTCTCCTGTTCACATCTAACTCGCCTGATTTATTGATACTATGCGTCGAAGTGGTAACCCAAGAGCCGAATACGAGAGCTTTCAGTGGCGGGGCAATTATGGTTGGGCTGGGGCTAGCAATTGTTGTATATCCGAAGCTAAATAAGTTAAATTAAAGTGGATTTCTCTGAGAAATAAACTAGAGGAACGAAAGCTTACAAAATGTTTCAAAGGATTTGAGCATTTGTAATTCTATGATATCGCAAACCTGATGTCCTGAAGTTCGCGTGTAAGCTGTTTGTTAATCACCTTTGTGGATACCTTTAGTATTCGTAAATCATCAGCTTTCACGAACATCTACATTGGCCTCACCGACGTAATCATCAATAGATTTCTGTTCAATAGGTACGTTCACTATCCTAGTGACTAGTATCGACCCGTCATCTCTGTTCACATCGTACGGGCATTAAACAAATCCATGGGAAAAAACCACAGTTGTATCTGGGGACAGAGTTGAGACTTCCTGCGTGCTTATTCTCTCTCAAAAATATGTGAAGAGATCTAGGCAACCTGAATCGGGAGATGGCAAAAGGCTTATTTCCTCTGAGAATTTCCTACATAGAGAGGGTTCAAAGCGAATGTGCCTTCATAGGATAGCAATATTGGGGGAACCATCATCTCGAGTCACACATTATTGTCCGAAGCTTCAAACCATAACCACGGTGACGACAACCGGAGTAGAACCTGAATCACAAATCGGATTCCTCGGTATACTGTTTGCAATCATTATTTCAGCGCTAGTGATCGCCTATGCCTTAAAGTGGTATCTGCATGACTGGAGAGAAAAAGCGATTGAAGAGCCATTCGAGCCAGCGGAAGACCTCTCAATCTGGTCGTTCCTTAGGTCGAAACTGCCTAGAAGAAGAGTTCTTGCAGTAATCATCATCGTTGTTATCGGGATTCCAAGTATTATCTTCATTGGTCACATGCCTGTCCACCGGGCCAATATCACCCACACAGACCCGGAAGGGGATGTATCAGATCCGAACGTCGATATAATCCACTTGAGCTCAAACCGAACTGGCAACGTTATCGTACTCGAAATGAGGGTTGTGGGAGACATCAGAAACAGAACGGATTCTTCAAATCCCATGGTGTGCATATACGGAATCAGCATCATCAGGAAAAGACCGAATGAAGATCAAGTCCATCTTTACTACATTGAATACCAAGATGGTGTATTGGACAGGGATTATGATACAAGTGCCCATGTCGAGAATGACACGCTAACCGTCTACTTCCCCATGTCCGAATTCATTCAGGGCTCTTACATGATTGGGCTTGAGGGCATAGCCAAGGCCGGCTCCAAGATAGACACGACGGAAAATGATAGGGACCGCCCTGTTGCACGACTGTTATTTTAGCCATGAAACAGAGCTCCATAAGAGTTTCAGGATCGGATGAAGCTAGGATTGTGGTTGAATAGGTATCACAGGGCTTCACCGGTCTCCCTGATGATACTTCTATGATGGAAAGCTACTAACCACGCTTGGTCGCACCTTCATCGAGTCGTTGTGGA
>JAWOEX010000045.1:0-84068 GCA_046482545.1 Candidatus Thorarchaeota archaeon | reverse complement strand
TCGAGCGCCTTGACTTACTTGCTCTAGGATTTGATTTCCAGAGGAAGTAGAAGCAAGTATAGAATGCAGGGGGCTACACGGAAAATCAGCTCTTTTCAAAAACAACTCTACTGAAATAAAATACATGCTGAGGATGGAGGTACTGCTTTACTGAGGTCTGACCCAAATCTTGACAACTCTAGGTGTTGCACGAGCTATATTTTCGGTCTGCTCGCCTCGGACATTAGTAGCGGTGAGCTGAACACCTCGCCGGAGCTCGGTGCTTACACCCCCGCCCTATTAACCTCGTCTTCTACGAGAGTCCTCGTTTCCAGACACGCGTCACTGTCACCAGTGCCACGCTGCTTTGCAGCAATTGTCTAGTAAGTGGATGTTTCTTTTTTGGTGTGGCTTCCAGCTTAGATGCATTCAGCTGTTATCCATTGCAGCTTAGCTACCCCACGCTGCCCTTCCGGACAATGGGTACACCATAGGCTGCGACAATGCGTTCCTCTCGTACCAACATTATCTTGCCATCAAACATCCAACAGCGCCAATAGATAGAAACCGACCTGTCTCGCAACGGTCTAAACCCAGCTCACGATCGGTTTTAATCGGTGAGCACCCGCACCCTTCGGGTCTTATGCAACCCGAGGATACCAAGAGCCGACATCGAGGAAGCAAGCCGCGGGGTCGATATGAACTCTTGCCCGCGACAACTCTGTATGGGAGTAACTAGAACGAATCTCAAGCTTCGGAGCCAGTTGTAACTTGCTATAACTTACCAGCTCCGTCAGCCTGCCAGTACAGTATCCCGAATCGACTCAAGACTATAATCTCAAATCAATTCTTACGTAGATGAGAGAAGTCACAGCCTTGAAGCGACTCGGAATGACAATACCGGGGTTACATACCCCTGGGTTCCTCGGCCTTCAGAATGACTCTGAAGACCCGTAAGTTTTTTGTCATTTCCTGCACTTACAATTGGCTATAAGGAAGTTCGATAGGCCAGGCTTTCGCCCCGGGATCCTTTGCGTGGCGGGATCCCATCAGCCGAGCTTATGCCCTTAATCTCAACGAGGCGTTTCCGTCGCCTCTGAGCTCAGCATTGGTCGCGGCTGATCTGATGTCAGCCGCGTGCCGCCCCAGCCCAACTGCCTACCTGAAAGTGTCCCTAGGCACACTGGGCCTAGGTTAGCCACCCTCGTCTACGTGGTCAGTGTTACATGGTCGCATCCTCCCAACCCAGGAGTTGGGGTTCAACGCTCCTGACTACGCTTTGCACGAAGGCAAAGATGGCAATAACAGGCTGCGTAGTAAACCTCCGCAGGGACTTCTCTTCCCATTGGCGCTACGTACACTATTCGGTACGGTGTAGGTTCACCCAGTTCCAGTTGGGGACAGTGGGGCCCTCATTAATCCCTTCATGCACGTCGGCATTTAACCGACAAGGCGTATGGCTACCTTAAGAGACTCATAGTTAGTCCCGGCGTTGACCCGTGCTTGGACCCCTTCCGGAGCTTTAACATACGGGCACAGACCAGGAGTCACTGACTGTACTAACGCTTACGCGCTCGCAGTCAGCTATGTTTTTATTAAACAGTTGGGACCCCCTAGTAACAAAAGACCTGGGAAGGCGTGAACCAACCTAGGCACAGCATATCCCGAAGTTACGCTGCTAATTGGCCGATTTCCCTCAACTGGAGTGAACTGGATACACCTTGGCTTTCTCAGCCAGGGAACCTGTGTCAGATCTGGGTACGGACTCGGAAGATTCTTCCGGACTCGTTTTTCAAGGTCACCGGGAATAGGCCAAACGGATGATCAACCACCCGCTATTCCAAGTTTCTCCTACGTCTCACCATTACGGTACTCGGCAGGATTATCTTGTTAAATACAGCGAAGGCTGTATTTGGCATATCCGGATGAGTTACAAGTCCGGCTTAGCGTTACCGCGTAGAGTACTTCCGAGGTTCAGGAATATTAACCTGATTCTCTTTCGTGACACGCGAATTACGATGCCACTTAGAACCGACTAAGCTTCGGCTGACGACGCATTGCCGAAGAACCCTTTCCCTTTCGGTGGCATGGATTCTCACCATGCTTCGCTGTTACTACTACCAGGATGATCAAAACTGACGGGTCCACAGGACCTCACGGCCCTACTTCTATCCCATCAGGTCGCTCCGCTACCCGATCACGCAGTGTTACCCGCGTGCGGTATGGTCTCGGTGGCCAGATTTAGCCCCGTCCATTTTAGAGGCCAAGAGCCTCGGTCTGTGAGCTGTTACGCTTTCGTTCGGGGATAGCTGCCTCTAAGCTCACCCCCAGACTGTCTTGGGCTCTCGACGCCCTTCATTATCGCACTTATCTGGCACTTAGGGACCTTAACCACACTCTCGGTTCTCCCCATCTCGGCCTGCCGGGCTTACCCCGGGTACCCTTCTCCTGCCATCTACGATTCATGCAACTTCGGAGTTTTCAGGACGGTGAAATCCCGTAAGGGATCCCGAGTCGTCCGAAAGTGCTCTACACCACATGATATCTCAGGCAGAGCTTGGCTGCGACCAACTTCGCGGAGAACGAGCTATCACCAGTCTAGATAAGCCTTTTACCCCTAGGCCCAGTTCAACGGAACGATTTGTATATCAGAACCCTATCGGGCCTCCACCGAGCTTTCGCCCGGCTTCACCCTGACCAAGCCTAGATCGACTGGTTTCTCGTGTCATAGCTGTGACTACACGCCCTTGTAGACGTCGCCCCTCACCGGATTGCCCGGCTGCGGGCATGTTGGTTTCCCTTCGTTTACGGCTGTTACACCTTATCCTCGCCACTTCTATGAACTCCCTGGTCCGTGGTTCAAGACGGATGATGCTGATTCGATCCACTCAGGTCCTAGTACAGGATCTCTCCTGATTCGTTCCCTGAGTATCTCCTCTTTTAATCAGCATCCTTTGATTAGATTGCTGGTTTCAGGTACTTTTCACCCCGCTTCCGCGGTACTTTTCAACTTTCGCTCGCGCTACTAGTCTGCTATCGGTTTGACATAGTATTTAGGCTTCGCAGATTGTACCTGCGATATTCACACGAGACAACTGACCCATGCTACTCTGGGACTCACAGACATGCCAACGTCTTACACCTACGGGGGTGTCACCCTCTCTGCCGCGTCGTTCCAGACGACTTTGATTTCAACGTTGAGGCACTTGTCCGTGGCCCGTACACCACATCCCCCAGCACTCTTCGTGATGGGGTTCAGTTTGGCCTTTTCCCTTTTCGCTCGCTGTTACTAAGGGAATCACGACTTGTTTTCTACTCCTGCTCATACTAAGATGTTTCAGTTCTGAGCGTTCCCCTTCCCGAAATGACTCGGGAATAGCACGAGGTAATAGCCCGTGCTCAGAGGTCCTATTCGGAATCCCGTGGATCAATGGCTTCATGCGCCTACCCACGGCATATCGCCGCTTGTCGCGTCCTTCTTCGGCATGTCAACCGAGTCATCCACCAACAACCGTACAACGAATTGCAGTCCTAATCATATAACCGGTGCAGCATTACCTGCTGCCAAGGAGTTGAGTAAACCTCATTCGTACCTCCATCCTCTGCAATCAATCCACACACTTCTGCCACAAACTTGGTGGCGGGAGTACGACTCCAAAGCGTATGCATCGACGGTCCCCCATCGGGAATGACTCCAATCGCAACGTCTGGTCCCGATGAGTCCTGTCATCAAGCGCACATTGAGTGCAGCTCTCGGGAGCCTCTCGCGAGGACTTTGGACCTGTAAACACACGCACAGTCTGAGGTGTGCGCGCTCAGCCAGCCAGTTACGCTGGCGATTTAAACATTGCTATACGCCGAGCTATCAGAACTACGTCACAGCGACCTTGCTATAGCCGCCGTATAATGCGTTCCCTACTCACCGTATGCAAGCAATTCTTATCGTAGACACTTTCCTCATAAACATTTGGTTTCAGATGCATTTAGCTATGCTATCTGAATGTGCAGAACGTGAAACACACACAGACACTACTCAGGACACAGGCTGCGTTCCTGCTCTTCCATCAATTCTTGGCAGCCCTTGGCAGCCAGATCCAGCATCTCATCCATCTGGACCCGATTGAAGGTCTCCCCTTCAGCAGTACCCTGTACCTCAACGAATTCACTATCCTTCATCACGATATTCATGTCAACGTCAGCAGTGGAATCCTCTATGTAACACAAATCGAGGAGACACTCACTGTTGACCACACCAACACTCACAGCAGCAACGGTACCAACAAGGGGGGTCTCCGGTATCATCTCCATCGTCAGCATGTAATCCACAGCATCAACAAGAGCGATGTAACCACCCGTAATCGATGCTGTGCGGGTACCGCCATCTGCCTGGATGACATCACAATCGATGCGGAGGGTATGTTCACCCAAGGATCCGAGGTCCAGAGCTGCTCGCAGTGACCGTCCGATCAATCGCTGAATCTCATAGGTACGACCGCTTCTTCGGTATCGATTGATACGATTATCAGTGGATCGCGGGAGCATACCGTACTCTGCAGTGCACCATCCTTGCCCTTTTCCGTTCAGCCAACCCGGTACACCATCTTCTACAGTAGCGGTGCATATCACTTTCGTCTCGCCAGTTGTAATCAACACCGAACCTTCTGGATGCTTGAGATAATCGCGTGTGATTTCTACTGGGCGGAGCTCGTCATTTTCGCGGCCGTCTTGCCGGACCATTATACCAACTCTGGTGGGGTTGGTAGATACCGGTATTAATGACTGTCGGATATAACCCGTTTCTTACAGTTGCGTACACTGTTTGAAACCTCTGCGTTCCACCCTTCCCTTGCCCAGCGTCGCCGCCATACAGGGGCGCTACCTCCGGCCAAGCAAGGGCTTTGGCCGCCATCATCAGGACACCGTCCCTCCTGCAGTCTCGGCTTCTATCTCCTGTTCGCGTCCAGACACATCACATCTGGGGGCAGCAAGTGGTCCTACAGTTTTTGCCACGGCAGGGTTATTATCGCTCGGTCCAGTCTCGTCGCCGAAGCTGGACAGGTCCAGTTGGACACAGCGAACAGCCGCGGACTCTCCAAGGCCTGATGAGGACCCTTGTTCGGAGTGTGGGGACTTCTGCTTAGTGGAACGAGTCCACCTCACAGCTTTCGGCCGCGGGCGTCGTGTTACAGCACTAGCCCACTTGCCTAATCCTACTGAACTGGGATCCCGTACTGAGCCTAACAAACTCCCCTCATCTGCTGTCCGAAAAGGAGTTGCAGGATATCTCACAGAAATCTTACCCTTCTATGTGCCCATTTATTTGGGATTTTGTAAGATTTATATCTCCTTAGAGCGGGCATACTCTTTTATTTCAAACTGTATTAGAATATCCAAGTCATGTCACATGGCGGGATTGAACCCGTATTATGGTGAACTGTGATGATGAATATTCGAGCTAAATTCGAACAAGCACTTCAGGACACCGTAGATGAATGGAAGAAACAAGAACATGTGGAGGGTATCTTCGTCTACGGGTCATATGTAAACAAAGCACAAACACCAGATTCTGACCTCGACGTGTGTATTGTCTGGAACGAAGAAGAAGCCCCAGTTCGCCTTCTCTCACACCACAAAGGCGTCCGTATCGACATGACCTTCATCACCCCAGCAACCATCCAAGAAGTGTTGAACAGGAAAAGTAAGAACCCTCAACAGATTGCAGAAGTCATCGAACGAGTGAAAGGTTCGAAGGTGGCCTATGATAAATCGGGGAAGCTTGAAGAATGGAGGGCTACTGCAGAAAACTATACGTGGCCAGAGGATGTGGTTATCGCCGTCAAGGAACGAACCGCTGCGGAACTAGACAGATCGAAAGAACTTCTGGATGAGCACCGCGTCAGCTCCATTTGTGAGCTGCGAAATGCACTCTTCGACCTGGCACGAACTATTTTGATGACCAACAACAATTTCGGTATCATCAGGACAGCAGATGTGGTCTCGCAATCAAGGCTCCTGAATCCCACCATGTACAAAATGTTCCTCAGAACTTTCAAGCTGCGGAGCATGAACGAAGAGCAGATTATGAACGTCCTTGACGATGTCAAGAGCTGGCTGCAAGAGGTAGAAGATCGCCTTGAGAAAAGCGATTTGGATACGGTTGTTATCCCCCTACTCAATCGGGCACACCGACACTACTTCGGGGCACTATCTCTGACTATCAACAATTCATATGAGTTGGCCGTCCTAGAGATGCGCCATTCGATATTCATGATTGCAAATGCCCTGCTGGCCATGCATGGTATACAGGAACCTGACAGTCTGGAATTCATAACATCCCTCCGGGAGAAAGAAAACGAGTTCTACGAGGATATGCTGCTCTCGTATTGTGAGTTCAACCTGCAACCAAGAGCGATTAGTCGCGCCATTGATGAATCGAAGTTCGTCCTCGGTAGGCTTGCTGTTGGGTGACTAAACTATGCACCACTTCGGACACATTCATTAGGAACAAGTGGTACATTTTCGCTAGTGGCTGAAATGTCTGCTGGCAATGTTGAGATTCTCAAACTACTCAGTGTGCTTCTGACCCAGACGAAACAGGATCGAATCAAAGAGGAGTTCGATAAATACACGAGTGCCACCAATTATGTTCTCACTGAAATCCTCGAACAGCACCTGACTTCTGCATCACAGGCGGTAGACGCATTGCGCGAAGAGTTCACTTCCAGGTTTGACCCCCGGGTTGCGTATCTGGAAGATGTGGTCAGAACGGCTAGGGTGAAGATTGGACAGCACAGAGCAATGGCTCGGTCGATGAGAAGCCTGCGGAACAAAACGCCCTACTTCGAAGAGGATAAGATGATATTCTCAAAGCCCATCATCAAGGTCAAGCCGTCTGCCACTATCCTCTTTACTGCAGATGATGAAGAAATAGCCATACCTTATGACAAGCGCACGCGAAACCGCAATATGGATATCCTTACTGAGCTTGCATCCGGGAAACGAGATCACGGACGGGTACGCTTGACGTGGAAAAAGGCTGGCTATGTGGGGGTTGACATCAGGGTGGAAGGGGAAAAGCTTGGAAAACCTGAGGAAATCTAAAACCGCCAAGCCAAAAGTGAGCCTGAAAGATCGGTTGCAAATAGTTTCTCGCAGGCAGTGCACCATTGCACAGAACAGACACCGCTCCAGAGTTTTACCTGTTGCAGCTCCTCTTCGTCATTGAGTGACCATAACCTGATTGTCCGGTCCCAGCTGGATGATACAAGACGGTTATCCGGAAGAATAGCAAAATCGGTTATCCGATCGGTGTGACCTTCCAGGGTAAACGCATCGGATGGGTCTTCGGCGCTGAACACCCTGATTCTCTCATCATGAAGACCCAGAAGAACCTGTGTATCATCAGGAGTGACTTCGAAGCAGCGAATACGTGTGTCATCCTCGTGAAGTGTAGAGAGCATCTCATAGTCTTTCAGATTCCAAACACAACAGCTTCCATTCCAGGATGCACTTAGCAGCTGCGAATCACCATTTCTGAAATGGAGCCCTAACACATCTGGATTGTCTGCCTGTATATTCCGGATGCACTTCATGTACTGTACCGAGAAAACCTTCACTTCGCCACTTCTGGCCCCAGCGGCACCTTTGTTTTCGTCTTTGGCAATAGCCAGCGATTTGACCGCGGAGTCATGTTTCAATATGCTTGGTTCGTTCTTAGTTTTTTGCAGAGACCAGCAGCGGGTTGTACCGTCCCAGGAGCTGGACAAAAGGTGAGCTCCCTTTTCAAGAAAACGTACCTTGGAAACAATATCTTCATGTCCCGTCAACGTCTTTAATGGAGTTCCTTCCTCTAGATCAATCAGCAGAATCTGGCCCTCAGTAGTACCACAGGCAGCACGTTTCCCCGCCTTATCGATGGACAGACAGGTCAGTGGAATCGGGTTAGGTGATTCGGACTGATAGACGACCTGTTTCTCCAATGCTTCGCACCATCTTTACTTGAATACACATCATACCATCAGCACTTCCGGTCTTAAAGCCTTGGAGGTTGGTCTTTGCGCTTGTACCAGACATATCCCGCACCTGCAACGACAAAACAGGTAGCAACGAGTCCAACTTCGACAAAGGGGAAAGCATCAGCCTCAAACGCGAAATCAGATACCAAATCATCAACAAGGAACACTTCCATAACTTCGCCAACGATAGCTAGACTTTCACTACTGCACTTGTCTGGGGTGTCCTCAAGAGTGTGCCAGTATTCAGGAAACGGAGCATGTTCGATGATATCGAGGGCAGGGATTCCTGCCTCTAGAAACGGGCGATGATCATCTAATATCCTCGCACCTTTTGTCGGCAAGAAGGTATCGTTCCTGTCCATAGCTGCAGCGCGCTCCCAAACCGCATCCTGTAGAGATTCTGTTGAACTGGTTTCCTTTTCTAAGCGCAGGTTCTTGTCGCCAACCATATCGAGGAGAATCATCGCAGAAATCTTGTCTTTTCTCGTGTCCGGTAATGAACTGACATACTCTGTGGAACCGACAATCCACTCCCAGCTGTTGATGTTGCCAGAGTCCTCGGCATCAAAAAAGACTAGCTCGATTTTGCTGTTGGCTTCATCAGGAAGTATCCGTGCAAGCTCAAGAAGGACTGCAACACCACTCGCCCCGTCGTTGGCGCCAAGAATAGGTTGAGACCGGTTTGCAGGATGAGGATCCTTGTCTGCTCTGGGACGCGTATCATAGTGAGCTCCAAGGATGATTGATGGGGAGTCATTACTAGGAGAAGTAGCACGGATGTTCGCACAGAAGACGCCCTGGTACGTGAAATTATGAAATGTTACATTCCAGCCGTAGTTTGCAAGTGTATCCGCTATGTATACTCGACATGCATTGAGATTCTCTGAGCCCGGTGGACGTGGACCAAATTCACATTGCTCGATCAGATGGGTATATGCCCGTCCTCCATCGAATATGGGCGTGTGAGCACCCTGAACTGGCTTACCAGCAAAAAGAAGAACGACTGTTATCCCCAGTAGTAACCATCGGGTATACTCAGCCTGCATGGCTCTTACCACAACAGGCGGGCCTAAGAAGGTTTGCCAGTAGTAGGCAAGCTAGAGCAGGTGCATGCAAGGTCAAATCATACAGAATCATATGTCTCTACAGGTATCACAACCTGGACGAGGACGTAAACCAAGCCGACGCATAATCTTGCCACCGGGAACCTCTTCCTCCTCAGCTGGCTGGCCAGATTTTTTCAGCTTAACAGGCCTTCTTCGAACTTCTTCAAAGCCATAGGCCATAACCAGCATCTTACTGGGATGATTCTCTTCAAAAATTTCGCAGTAAATCTCCTCGATTCCTGCATCGATGAAATACTCCGAGGCGCGCTGAATCATAGCTGTTCCAACACCCCGTCGTCGACGCTCAGGCAAGACACCGATACCTGTGATTTCTCCGTATACGCCACGATCGTCCTCTTCTACAAAGCAAGCAATGAATCCGGAAAGCTCACCCCAGAGCTCGGCAACGAAAATCCCCTCCGTCTCAAGCTTTTCAGCTTCTGTTGTCGTTAACGGACAAAAGGGGTCTGGGGAAGCAAGAAAACAACGATTGTAGAGCGTAACGAATTCTTCAACCTCGGTTTCCTTCAACCGCCGTACTTCGATATAGCTGGGAATTTTCTTATCTTCCCACCAATCACGTGCGAGTCTCAGTGCCTCTTCCGCGTCAGCCTTCATGATGAGATAGTGGCTGATATTCGATTCTGACTCTTCTTGCGGAGGCATGATGAATCCACCACAGTCCCGATAGATTTGGGAGGTTAACAATCTATTGGCAAGATCTTTTGACGCTAATCTGCACGGACAGAGTCGATTGCTGCGATTGTGGCTTCAATCTCCTTCTCAACAGCTTCTTTGAGTAACGGATCCTCCTCACCTGATTCTTCAGTGGCGTCACTCAGTTCACCCTTTTGATCTCCATGTAGATTCCCATCACACGCTAGGATAGATGCTGCCTCCAAGCCCTTGGTAGTGGCAAAAACGAACAGGAGAGAAGCCTCCATCTCAACACATTTCACATTTGCTCGAGTCCAGATATCCAAGGGGTTCCCCATTTCGGGATTGTTGTAGTACACATCCGTTGTCCAGCAAATGCCCCTGTGAACCCGATCCTCGGGAAAAATGGCAGACGCTTCATCAAAGAGAGCTTTCTGCCAGACAGGAGAAGCAACAGCAGGATATTCTATGGGAGCATAGTTCAAGCCTGTTCGTTCGTCTCTGACACATGCTGTAGGGACGACAACATCTCCCGTGATTACATCATGAGCTATTCCACCACAACTTCCCACCCGGATTATGACCTGAGCACCAAGGTTCGCCAGTTCCTCTATGCAAATATGTGTGCTGGGAGTACCCATGCCGGTGCCAGAAAGGGTTACAGGGACACCGCCCGGGGTATAAGCGCGATAAGTCACCAGACCGCGGTATCTAGCAACTTGCTCAGCATCGTTCATTTGGGCGGCAATTTTTGGAATCCGATCAGGATTACCAGCTATAAGACAGATATCCTCAACATCGCCTTCACCAACTCGCAGATGGGGTTGTATTCGTTTCTTCATGGCATTCACCCGTATTGTAGTCCAGTGGTGCCTCCGCTTTTTCCGTAAACAAGCAGGGTCTATAATCTACCTCTTGTTCTTTTCTTACAAATAGCTTTCTCAAAGGCAAATTCAGACGAGAAGGGGTCCTCACGAAAAGCTCACGATTTAACAAGGAGTCTAATTCCCGCTAGCAGAGGTAATATGAAATATTGCTCTCCTTCTGCGGAAATAGACTTGAAACAAGGGATTTCACTTTACCAGATACCAGAAAGTCTGCGTTCATCTTGGATAGTTCAGCCAGCTGATACTCGCCCATGACCAATCGCACGAAATCCTTCGGTGGCACCCTGAAGTCTGTTTTCTCACCTATCTTGGATTGACCAGAATCGGATATCCCAACGATACTCCCATTGGTAATCTCCAAATCGTAGCAGTATCGATAGGTGTTCAATGCCAATGTGTAGGACAAATCTTGGAACATCGTTCCTTTGAGACGTTTATCCAAAACAGGCTTGATTTTCTGTAGGAATTGTAGCATGTTCGGAACACGAATCTGATATTTCCAGCCGCGGTTCATATTTCCGCCCAAGTCGAGGGCAATCCCTGCAAGATTCGATAATTCACTTCCAGGTAACGCTATCCGATACAGCCCCTTAGAAACTGCATCCTCACGGAGGTATCTCAATGTAGCAAGTACTCCTTCATACGAAACTATGCTACTTTCCATAACATCAAGGACAGCGCCACCTTCGGGCTTAGATGAATCCCCGCGTGTGACCAGTCTAAAATACCCGCGAATATCTCCATCCCCCTCAACTACAAGTGACTTGAAATCGGCTGCATACTCTTTCTTCAAGCGCTCTTGAAGGTTCCATATCTGCTCCGAACGACGGGCTGTAACAAGGAATTTCTCCCTCGTTCTATCGTACAAGTTCATGATGCTGTCGAGATCCTCTGTCCGCGATTCTCTGATGGTTATATCAGAAACAGCGGAAGGAAATGATGTGTCCTCTGAAGGAATCTGGTCAACTCGAATAGAGACAGCTTTGGAAAGAGGGAGTATGAAGTCATATCCAAAATTACGATAGAGATACGGAATGCCTTGGATAGTGGAAATGTCATAACCACCATCGAGCATGATTTTCTCGAACAACTGGTAGAGTATTCGCATGAAGCCTCTTCGACGGTATTCTTCCTTTGTTCCAACATAGCCGAGCTCAAGGTTCTTCAACAGCACACCATCGTAGTCCCATGTGCTTGGAATAGCATTGAGAGATGACACAATGATATCCTTGTCTGTGTCTCTGACATAGAAATTCATCTCTGGAGAGAAATCAGGGAGTTTATCTATCAGACGGCGTAGTACTTCGGCATCATTTCGATTATGTATGGCGGCATTGAAGTCGATGAGCTCATTGATTTCCTCATCAGACTGGACTATTCCTATTTCAAAGCCGTCTGGTAAGCGGGAAGAATCCTTCTCTGTTAGTGGCAATTATCGTCTCTCCTGAGAGCATCATTCACAACCAGTGACCGTGTCGATTTTATGCGCACACTACGCGTATTTCAAGGTGCTGTTACTGTCGCCGCGTAGTACGCACACCTTCAAGTGTATCCGAGACTAAGCAACAGATTGTCAATGAGAGATGAAATATGTACAGAGTAAGCGCGGGTATGACAACAAATATGCAAAAATCTGCAACTGACTGGATAGCTGATAATGCTCGTGAATTAGGGTTGGATGGTATATGGATTGGGGAGGATATAGGTCTCGGGCAGGATGTTTTCGTGCTGACAGCAGCAACTATCATGCAATCGAAAGGTGTTAGAGTAAGCAACGGCATCATTCCAATCACCGTTCATAATATCAGTACAATTGCACGTGCCGCCTTCACACTATACGAGCTTGGAGAAGGGCGCTATGTCTTTGGAACGGGAATAGGCGGATTACAGGATCTCAAAAGGCGGGACATCAATGTGACGAAACCCGTCACAGAACTTGAACGCGGAATCCAAACCCTTCGTAGGCTTTGGTCGGGAGAACGTGCATCTATAGACAGCCATCTATTTCATCTTGAAGGTTATAGCCTTGGAATAGACGAGCAAGCTACTATTCCCGTGTTCATGGGCGTCAGAGGCCCACAGATGCTTAAGCTTGCTGGAAGGATTGCAGATGGAGTCATATTCTCCGGACCAATTGAATACCTGCGGGCAGCATTTCAGATTGTCAATGATTCAGCATCGAAACATGGAAGAGACCCGAAGGATGTGGAGAAGGTAGTCTGGCTGCCAACAATCGTACAAGAGGGGCGGGGTACCAACCAGTTGGCTAAACGCGTAGTAGCTCTTGTGGCTTCTGACATGCCTCCATTCGTCCTAGAAATGTTAGATATTGATGAAGAGAAGCTAGACCAAGTCATAAAGACGGTTGCTAAAGAAGGCCCAAGTGCAGGAGCTGAGTATGTACAAGAGGAAATGCTTGATACCTTTGCCATCTCAGGGACCCCAGAGCAGATTGTGAACCAGTTTGATGCACTCGGTGAGATGGGAGCTACAGATATCATCCTTGGTCCACCGTACTCAAGGGGTTGGAGAAAGCGAATGAAAGCAGTTATGGATCTAATCAAAGAAAGGAGCGGGAGATAGTGGAGTTTGGATTAGCTGTAAACATACGAGAATCCATCGAGGAAATACGAGAAATCATCCAAGCCAGCAAGGGTAGTAACATCAATCAGATTTGGGTGACTGACTATCCTGCTACCCGCTACGCACCCATTGTAGCTGCTGCTCTAGCCAAAGAAACGCAGAGCATGCGTTTTGGTATGGGATTACTCAGTCCGCTACTACATCCTCTTGATCAAATCAAGCGAACAATTCAATCACTCATTTCGCGATACGGAGAACGGTTTGATATACTGATTGGACCAGGAGACAGATTTGCACTTGCGAACGTTGGGGTTGACTATGGAGAGATTGATACTCTCGTGAACCGTCTTGTGGATGATGCAATTGAACTCAAGAGCTATGTTTCCGAAGAAGGTTTCGATTGTAGGGTATTCATGGCAGCACAGGGCCCGAAAATGATTGCTGAATCAATGAAAACAGATGGAGTTATCCTGAATTACTCCTCTATGGAGCATATCAAGTGGGCACTAAATAGACTCGATAACGTCAGTTCAGAATTCATTGTGAGCGTTTTCCCTCCCACGCACATAACGCAGAACAATGAATGTGAGTTCTCTTACGAAGTCAAGCGGGCAGCCGCCATGGTCATCTTAGGGTTGAGTCAGTCTGCCATAAAAGAACTATCAATTGACGAAAGTCTTTCAGATGCAAAGCAGTTGCATAGAGATAAGGGGTATATTGACCGAGAAGTGTTAGAAGCGATAAGCCAAGAATCGCTGCAGAAATTCTCTCTATGCACAACAGAGGTGGGGGTGCAAGAGTACCTGAAACAAATAGAATCTATCGGTACAGACATGGTTGTTTTTGGCCCTCCAGTAGGCAAAGAGAAGAGTAATGTCAAACAGCTGCTTTGTGCATTGAACGAGATGAAACCATGAGCGGGCTCACTCTTCAAACTAGAAGAAATAGCCGGACAAATCAAGAACATGGGAAGGTACCTGCCAATTGCCGTTGACATAGTCCCATTTGCCAGCGATATCATACATGGATCGTGACCCTTTCAAAGAGATGGTCATTATCGATTCAACTGACTTGACACCTGAATGCTGTTCAAGAGACCGGAACACTTGATAGTATTCCACTTGATGGTTGGGAGGTGTTCTTATCCATACTATTACACCCTTATCAGATAGGTAGTACATTGATTGAGGGAGTTCTGCAACAGCAGATATAATCGGTTTCCTCCAGTCTGGTGTGCATAAGATTTCAAAACAGAAGCTTGCTGAGAGGCCCATACCACCAATGGTTACATAGGGAAGAAAGACATCCTCATCACGCATTCGCCGATAGATATGGCTAACTTGTCGTGAATTCAGGTCCCAGCCTATACTTCGTAGGCGAGTGTTCACCTCGCTCGGGGATGCACGTACATCAGCTGTAAACTGCGAAAGAACAGCATAATCTCTCGGCCTAAAATTAATCATTTCGCCCCTATTTCCGAGCAATATAGGGGGCGAATCGCTCTCACTTCCTTTTTCAAGCTTCTTCTGGAATTTGTTAGTAAATTGCCATTTGTTATTAGAGAACAAAGAAAGATTCACCACAGCACCGCTAGCCTGTTGTTCGTGGTAGCTTGTGTAAGTGAAAACCCTTCCCGAAAGCTCCTCAAGGCTGGATCTGAGAACCAATCTGTTCCTTTCACTATTTGGAAAGAGAAGTGAAAAGTATCCAAAAGGTGATATGCTAGTCTTCAATAGAGCTTTTGTAAATGGAAACTCCGAGATAGCCGTTTGAACGTACTCCCATTCGATGTCGTCTGATAATTTGAAAAACACAATAGCGGAAATGACACCAAAGGCAGATTGGTCAATAAGGCAACCAAATCGTACAGAATTTCTTTCGCGGAGCCGCTTAAGAGAACGAGATACTGTTCGTGGAGTAAAGCCCAACGCATCAGAACATTCCACAAGAGTATCTGTTGGTGCTGATGCGAAATAACGCAAAACTTGCACATCTCTAGTGCTAGCTGGGGCATCTTGGTTTAGAACCGCAAAGCTATATGCGGATTTGATTGATTCAGCTGTACAGAGCTTGTATTTGCGTGCGGTTCTAAGGTTCTCTAATAGCTTATCCTTGAGATCATCGTTTACAGGAAGAACAGTTGGATCTATGGGATATTTGGCAAATTCTGAATTCTGCTTCAGTTCCTCAACAGCTCTGAGAGCTTGCTCGAAGCTGACTGTTCCAGCACAAATTCCCAGATAAACACGAATTGCCTCGATATAGAATTTGGCTGACGATTCGTCTACAGAAGGCATCACGTCGTCATAGGGTGTCTCTATACTTGACAACATGGTATTCCCCGAATCCAATTCGTTGTTCTCCTTCCTTTGACCAGAGCGAGACTGATTCATCCATGTCACAGCCAAGAAGCGATTTTTCTAGGAATTGCCTACCCCTTTTTTGGACAGGATTGTCTCTAACACATTCTTTGATTCCACACAGTCCGTTATGAATGTACATATTTCAGCTGCACCGCTACTCAGAGCGGTGATTGATGCTGATAGCGACACCCAGTCAACATGTTTTGGTATTCCGATGTGAATCACATCCAACTGACTCCCAGAGACTACCCTTGTTCTAGGAAACGTTCGACCTTGAGCTTGGAGTAGACGAGAGAAGCTTAGACGCGAAGGAAATTCTCTAACACAAACAACAACCTCCTGTTCAATGCCAATATTGCTTAGAGTGATATATGGTTCTGCTATGTTATCCCGAACGTAAGCTAATCGCCTCCGCAGGGTTCTTTCACTAGGAACCGGCAGGTCAAGCTGTTCCAGCTTCTGTGCCAACGAGGTTGAAGTTGCATAGTAGTGAGATTCTACTTGTCTTGCGGCCGGTATGTGATTCCAATCCAAGTCGGATACGGTGCTCTGCTTTGTTTGGGCAGTAATAGGAAGCACATCAGCGAAATCCTTAGCGACATCCATGCTTGCTTCTATACGGAAATCGTAATTGAAATCCCAATTTGTTCCATCAAAAAGCCCAATATTCAGATGATTTGAGGTATAATCAACATTTTCCGTGAATAAGGTGAGATTGTAAGGTTCTTTTTGAAATCTGCGGAGCTGGTTTACAAACCAATGGTGACTGTCACCTGTTGGAAGAAGAATCTCATAATAGACCCGTTTGTCCATAGTTGAGGTCATGGCTGATTCTTTAGCTAAAATAGTGAAAGGATAGGCTTGTAGCCAACTCCAGAATTTATCCATGTTCTCGTCCTCTTGAGTTGATTGTGCCCAGCCGAAGATGTAATGAAGCCCAAGCTTTCCGTAATCCACATTCCCACGAACACGTAGCTGGAATTCAGCCTCTAATCTGTTCCAAACTTGGTTAACAGCGGATCGTGTAACACCAAGCTCATTCGCCAGCTCTGCTTGCCGTAGATGGGGATCAATTGCAAGCCGATTCAATAATGTCTGTTCAGCTGGTCCCAGAGTTCTCAACCTTTATCACCTGTTAGGATGGTGTCCGACTGTTTAGAGGAAGAGGAATAAACTGTCCGTTTTGTAAACCTCATTTCAGCATTTGGATTTATCGCCATTCAAAGGGCAAGAAAACGTGTCTAGAGGGGACAGAAAGGGGTTCAAACAAGTTGAGTTATTTAATATGTATCTATGCTAGCTTATTCTCTTGAGTTGCATTGAGGCAGTCCTCACACAGTGGGCCATCATCTACAGATGGCGGTCGTTGTGGCCGGCAATAGGTGTTGTGAATGCTATCCAATGCAGCTAAGTATGACAATCGGAGACGAAGGAGGTGCAATAAATTTCGTCAGAATCGATGCGGACAGTGTACGAGAACATGACCACAAATCGTACGGCTCTCGAACTTCTGTCCATCGGTATTTGTGACATTTCCACAGTGGTTCAACCACCGTGTGAGGACCCAACGCCATTCTAACTTCTGCAACTCAAACGGCAGTTGGTACCACGTATGAATAGGAGATGTTCAAACTGAGCACTCAACTTCAGAGTTGAGATTGTCATGCGGCAGATTTCAAAGAAGGAGGAGAATAATGTGACGGATCCAGGAAATCCTGACCCAACACCATGGTAAGACAGAAACAGCGGTACACCCGCAGAACAACGGAGAAAGAAAACAATGTTAAGAACAGAAAATGCAGAAATCACATTCAGAGACGATCTGGCCCCAGAGGAAGGTAGAGAGGTTAATCCATTTACTGACCCTGAACCCGTCAGACTGGTTGCACTCAATCTGGAACTCGCTGTGAAAAATCTGATGAATTCCGGAAGTGCACTAGAGTGCTTGGTTCTTACAGCAGATATCTGCAGCTATCGGTTGGTGGCAAGACCAACAACCGAAGAGAGTGTTAAGGTGCAAGTTTTTGAGCTGTGAGAAGATACAAGACAATACTAAACACGGAATGTCACGGGGGCTCTAACCCTCCCATACAAACCAGAGACTATATGCCAATATATGAGACTAGGGTGTTCAAATATCAAAATGAAAAGTAATGGAAATCCTGCAGATTCATGAGTTGTCGTTATATCGGTGTATGGGAGTTCTGCAAAATTTCCTCTAAACCAAGAGACGGGTTTCAAGATAGTTCTCTTGAACATCCTATCTCTTATCCCCAACGACAGGGGGCTTTATTACGTCCAATATGGAACATCTTCTCAGTGGGACTAGGGCGGTGGGCCACTCCCTAGCGGGAGAAGAGCTCAGCCCCGAAGATTGTGAGATAGACTCGTTCCGTTAGGCAGAAGTCCTTACTCTCCGAGGAAAGAGTTTCATCGAGCTCTGGAGAGTCCACGGCTGTTCACCATGTCGAGATGAATCTTCTCGACAGCGGTGACAAATCTGAGAGGAAATCATGACCTCATGGTGGTAAGAACTGTGGAAGAGCTATCTGTCCCCGGGTGTAATGAACTGGGATGATGATTGGGAAAGGAAAGCAAAACCGCAGAAGGGATACCATCCCGATGAACGTGCAGAAAGCCCTTGTTCGACCAGGGGCAGCATCTCGGTTTGACGGTAACATTGGCCAAGGGAAAGGTGGAACGCAGGAGTTACAAGCACTTGAGACAATTCTAAGAAATAGGTTATAAAGAGCTAGCTTAAGCAAAGGCAGGAAAATAGAGTGACTGAAGAGGGGCAGGACTGGGCTGATACTGCACATAGAGAGAAAGGAAATGATATAGAGAGCGATTATGGCATCAGACAATCGTTGCGTAATATCTTCAGGTGGAAAAACTATCGGGTTTATCTGGCCACTTACACAGTCTTCTCGGCGTTCAGTATCCTTGGCAATTTTACAAACTTATATCTTAGGGAAATCGGTTGGAGTTTCGTTCTCCTTGGATTCATCATAACTATTACATCCTCGGTGTCGGCGGCATCCAAATTCTTCGGTGGTTATGTAGGAGATGTGGTCAATCGAAAAAACCTAGCAGTTATTGCAGCTCTTATGTTCTCTGTGTACTACTTTTTGCTTGGTGTCTCTACAGAGTTCGTTGTGGTGTTTTTTGCATTACTAATCTATTCGCTTTCAACAGTAGCTAAGGGTGGATCATCCGCCTTTATCATGGACAATATTCCTGAAGAGGATAGCGGATTGGCATTATCGCTTTTCACAGCGTTACAGGCAGTTGGCGTTGGAACCCTCATTATCCTCGCATTCTTGGTTTCTCAGTTTGGTTTTGGTAGTAGTATGAGAGCTTTGTTTGCTGTAGCAGGGATTGGATTGCTTATCTCAGCTATAGTACGAGCAA
The DNA here is from genome assembly GCA_046482545.1 of Candidatus Thorarchaeota archaeon. GTDB lineage: Archaea > Asgardarchaeota > Thorarchaeia > Thorarchaeales > Thorarchaeaceae > WJIL01. The sequence continues at coordinate 65,067 of JAWOEX010000045.1, read as the reverse complement.
AATACCTAGAGAGCAGTACCCACAATCGAAGAAACCGAAAGAAGTCCTTGTTGGACGGGTTTATCACAGACAATAAGCGTGCAATAAAACTCGTTGTTACGGCCCTTCCAGCTGTACTTATTATTGCAATCCTCGATTCTTTCAGCGATTCACTCTTCAGCTTTGGTGCATTGATATACACCAATGAATGGTTGGGTGTCTCCATACAAGGTATCAGCATCATCATTATGGTCCAGCTTCTTGTCAGCGTGCCCTTGTTGCTTAAAATGGGGAGGATTGCTGACCAATCACTTAGGAAGGCCACTCTTGCAGTCTATTCACTCATGCCTATTTCAGTGATACTACTCTTGCTTGCTGCAGTGGTTCCCTATTGGGCTCCAGCCAGCATCATTTCATCTGTCTCATCATTTCTTCCTGTGTTCGAAGTTGTGTTTAGTACGCCGTTTCTTGCTGTTGTACTCAAGTATGTGAGCGACGCTGTTTGGGGACTCATGCTTATAACAATTATCCAGAAAATGATGCCGCGTCAAGATACATCGAAGGTACTAGGCGTCTTCTGGACAATAGTTTATGTGAGCAATTCTGTTGGGCCATTCATTGGAGGATTACTTTTTGCTTTTCTTCATCCGACGGTTTTGTTCCTTGTCATCTTAGTTCTGAATGTAGGAATTCTTGCTTCAATTGCCAAAAATGGATTATTAGTGCAGCACAATGGGGGCAAGACGGCATCCATGTAACAGGCGATTGGCAACAGTCAGATTATATACAGCTCCTTCACAACCGGTCATGGAGAGACGACCATTGAAGGATGAAAAAAATCGAGCGGCGCAGATAATCGAAATCCTTCAGGAAACCTATCCAGATGCGCCAAAGACATATCTTGATTGGAGCACCCCCTTCGAGCTTACTATAGCCACTATCCTTTCGGCTAACACAACAGATGTATCAGTCAACAATGTAACCCCTGATTTGTTTGAGAAATATCCTAATCCAGAGACTATGAAGGATGCCGATATTGAAGAGCTAAAAGATATAATTCGGTCAGTAGGGCTCTACAACAGGAAATCAGACTATATTCGTGAGTCTGCAAGAACTATAGTCGAGGAATTTGACGGGGAAGTTCCCTCCAATATGAAAGATCTAACTAAGTTAAAGGGAGCAAGCAGGAAGACGGCCAATGTCATTTTGAGTACAGCGTTTGATAAGAGGGAGGGCGTTGTGGTGGATACGCACGTTATGCGAGTTACGAAGCGCTTGGGGCTAACGAACGAGAAGAAACGTGACAAGATAGAAAAGGACCTCATGGACTTATTGCCCCAAGAGATGTGGGATGAGTATGCTCGGGTCATAGGGGCTCATGGCAGACAAATCTGCAAATCACGAAATCCAAAATGCTCTGAGTGTCCGGTCAATGAACTGTGCCCCTATCCCGACAAATAGGAAAACTAGAGATGTTTGAGGAAAGAGGATAAAAGCGGGAAAGTTCCTCTAGGATTCAGAATCTCACAAGGCTATCGAATAGCCGTTATGGAGTGGGTGAAGCGTGAAAATCGGCCTTATCAGTAAGTTTGGCGCAGCAGATGGCCTGTGTGTTCGATCTCAGCATGTGCTGAATGGTTTAGTGACCCTAGGTCACGAGGTTCATGCGTTCACTCAAGTAACAGATGTCCCCAATCTTCCCGATTCTCATGTCCATACTTTTCCTGCAGTTCAAGTGAATCCCCATTTCTGGTTGGATTCTCCTAGAGTGGGCAAGATGATTGCAGATGAATGCAAGAGAAACGAGATAGATGTACTCCACATTCAGATGAACTCCAGTACCACCGAGTTCCTGCTACCAATCTTCAAGCATTTTTTGCCCCCTATAGTTGTTACATTTCACCTAGCTTATGCGGATGGTAATCCTCTAATCAGAACCTTCTTTGAATTTGCATGGAAGGTTTCTGTAATGGCTTGCAAAGTGTATGATAGAGTGGTATTGGTAGACCCATCTCAGAAATCGATATTCACCCGTTTAGGAGTGAGCGAGGAAAAACTTACTGTGGTTCCCAATGGAGTAGATACAAGACTATTCATACCAAACACCAATTCCAAGCCGAATGAAAGGGTGGAGTTTGTATATGTAGGGCGACTAAGCGTCGAGAAAGGAATTCATGTCTTGCTGAAAGCCTTCAGGAAATACCACAAGTATAATCCATATTCCCGGCTTACTCTTGTCGGAGAGGGTATTCTGAAGCATATCTTTCAGAAATCATATGACGGGGATTCTGTCCGTTGGTTAGGTCAGATAGACCACTCGAAGGTACCAAAAGTGCTTCAGAATGCAGATGTCTTTGTTCTGCCGCAGAGTATCGGTGGGCTGGGACTAAGTGTAATGGAGGCCATGAGCTGCGGACTACCTGTCATCACTACGAAGATTGGGGAGACAGCTAATCTTCTGTCTTCTGAAGAAGGCATACTTGTTGAGCCAGATGACGATGACGCAATATACAATGCGATGAAGATGCTTGGCGAGGATGAAGCCCTTCGCCGCTCAATGGGAGTAAAATGTAGGCAGAAAATAGAGAGTAAGTATTCATGGACAACACAGGTCAGATTGCTTGAAGACATCTATGCTAATCTACTCAATCAATGAAGCCGATGATTTGAGGGGACAATCTACCTAATACTGTAGGGTCTCCATTTGGACGGCTGGATCCACACACTACTCACCGACTCGATTACATGCCGCCCTTGAGACTCATTTCAACCGCTTGGTCTATAGATGCTTGGAGTTCATCGGGAAGATCTGGGATGTCCAGATGAACAAAGCCGCTTACTATGAGAGAAGTGGCGGTTTCTTCGTCGAGCCCCCTGCTCATGAGGTAACTGAGTTGTTCTTCACCTACTTTGCCAACTGTTGCTTCATGGCTGAGTTCAGAACCTTCGGCGCGTGCCTGCAACTGAGGAACAGCTGTAATGGAAGCTTCATCACTCAGGAGTAATCCATCACATTCTAGGCGCGCCTTCGTTCCTTCCGATAAACCAATCAAATCACCTCTAGCAGTAATATGAGACTGTTCAGTTGCAATGGACCGAGAAAGGACCTTTCCGTTTGCCCTCGGTGCTTCAAGGCTCAGGGCCCCTCCAACATCGTAGTGCGAAGCCTTTGTCCCGTATACAACGGAGTTCAAATCAGCCTTGGCATGGATTCCAGCCAATCGTACCTTCGGAAATGTCTGAATTGATTTGAGGGGGCTGAGAATCGCATAATTCGAAAGGAACACTCCATATTTCTCTACCAGAGCCGCAGAGCGAGGTCGAACATCAGTCTGCTCGCTCCATTTGTGCACCATGGTAAAGCTAAGCTTGGCGTCTTTTTTCACATAGAACTCGGATATACCGAGGTGTAGTGAGCGTTCTGTGTTCGTTGGTGTGGCACATCCAGTCACGATGTGCATTTCGGACCCTTCCTCAGCGAGTATGATATTGTGAACATTCTGTATAGACCGGTTTCGTTTCAAGACCAAACAGGTTTGAACCGGCATCTTTATTCTGGCGCCAGGTTCTGCCCGGATGAAATATCCATCGTACGATTTCAATGCACTCTCTGCTGTATACTTGTCAACATCAACCTCAACAAGATTCCACAGATAATCTGACAACCAATCATATCGTTCCAATGCCTTTGAGAGGGGAAGAAGCTCGAGACCTTCTTGGTCCATCATCACGTCAGCGAGAATGCTCTCGTTGTCCATCTGCAGGTATGATCCAGAGACTTGCCGTTCGGAGGGATCGAACCCAACCTCTTGAACCAAGCTACGGTCATTTTCAGACAGAGCGTCCAGACTTTCAAGCTCGCTCTTCCCCCTATCTTCGAATTCGTACTCGTTGAGTTCTAAATCAGACCCGTATTTCGCTCGTTTGTCCTTGGCTGTTTTTGCGCGTTTCTCGATATCCTTATCGCTTGCCATCCCTTTTGCACCACCTTCTTCGGTAAGCCTAATTGGCAACCTCCGCCAAGAAGCGGTCGTAGCCTTTCTGTTCTAAAACGGGTATATCTTTCATGCCTCCAACATAGGCGAGTCGCCCATTTTCAAGAATGTATACAGTATCAACCTCGAGGTACTCAAGCACGTATCTGTGGTGGGATATGATTACCATCGTTGAAGTTCCCTCGTCTCGCATCGCCTTGAGCTCGCGACCCACTGTCTTAAGCGAATCATAATCAAGACCGCTATCGGGTTCATCAAGGAACATTATTCTCGGCTTGAGTGATAGCACTTGAAACAGTTCACTCCGTTTCAGCTCTCCACCCGAGAAGTTAGTATTCAAGTCGCGATTTGCCAGATTCTTTATACCAAGCCGCTCGAAGTTCTCATAGAGCTCCTGTCGTGCAGCACACGACTTCCCCATAAGGTGATTTTGTGGTTCCTTGCAGCCGTAGTCCGGGCACACACGACAGATGAAATCTTCCAGCTTGACGCCAGGTATACTGGGTGGGCTTTGAAAGGCATAGGCAATGCCCATGTTGGCACGCTCGTCTATACTCTTATCGAGTATCGATTCACCGCTCATCAGAATATCTCCACCAGTGACTTCATAGCTCGGCAACCCCATGACAGTCTTAGCAAGCGTGGATTTTCCAGATGCATTCGGCCCCAATATGGCGTATACTCCATCTTCTCTGAAGCCCAGATCGAGGCCCTTCAGAATCGGAATTCCTTCTACTTCCACCCGCAAGTCCCGTATTTCCAGTAATTTGGCATCTGACATAGTATACTGTCCTCTTCGATAGCAAGTTCAACTCAATGAAAGGCTTGACCCGAATAGCTAATTAAAAATTCGGAAAGCCACTAATCTTCACTAAGCTGAGTATGTGCCCATGATTTGGGCTTTCTCTATCATGTGTTTTTCACATAAATCACGGAAGTTTCCCTTGCTAGGACGCTTCAACTCGGAAGTATCCAAGGCGTACAAGGTGAAGAAATAACGATGCGTACCTGAGGGAGGTGCCGGGCCACCGTATGTTCCTTCACCGTAGTCATTCTCAACTTCCTTGCCAGGAACAGGAGCACCTGCCGCAATACTCCGTATATCCGGTGGTATTGCATGCACAAGCCAATGCAGCCAATTGCCGACCGGAGCATCAGGGTCATTACAAATTAGAGCAAAGCTTTCTGTTTCTTCAGGAATATCCTTCCACGCTAAATGTGGATTGATGTTGTCTTTCTTGTATGCGCATTTATCCGGAATGACCTCGCCATCCTTAAAATCATCACTCCAAAAGTCCATATCTCGCCGCCTCAATCTCTTATGCATACACTAGGAATGGTGCCTGATTTGTCTTTTGTTTTGTTAACAAATGATTCGAAAAGCTAGGAGACTGCTCTAGGAAGGCAACTTTTACTTGCTGAAAATATCCATAAGCCATCCGAAAGCTCATTGAACGTAATTCACAATGAAATCAGCCGTCAATGCGCGCATCTGGTTTTTTCCAGCAACTTTCCACTCATCCCTCTCTATTGCCCTGAAATAGCTAGAGATTGTTGTGCCCCGTATATTTCCGAAATCCTCCAGATAACATATTTCTTATAGGTGAGTGAATTCAAAATGCCTGAAACTTCTGTGTTCTACTTTTCTCCCTCCAAAAAGGTACACATACCAGAAATCTGGCAATGAATACACGACATGCCATTATGCTTAAAACACGATTACTATCTCAGAATGGCGGGGAACTCTAGTGAGTGTCCAAGCAGCCTTCAGGAAAATGATTAATCTAGCCATCGAGCGAGAAGAAGAAGCGTACGATTTCTATATGGATGGAGTAGAAAATGCTGAAGATCCAGCATCGAAAAAACTCCTTGAAGATCTTGCAGAACAAGAAAAGAACCACAAGGAAAAGTTGCAAAAGGCACTTGATGAGGGTATATGTGAAACTTTTGCCTGTACAATAGAGGAAGTTGAGAAGCGCGCACTGGAGGACTACCTGATAGAAGTGCCCTTGAATCCGTCATCCCCGCCTCAAGACGTACTCATAGTCGCAATGAAACGCGAACGAGCGTCTTTCGAGTTCTACTCAGCTCTTGCCGAGCTGACTGAGGATTCATCTAGTAAAGCGATATTCCGAGCTTTGGCAAAGGAAGAGGAAAGCCACAAGAATCGGCTACAGCAGATGTACGATGAGAATATCACACCGTGGATGTAGAAATCACTCACTTATCTCCGTGTGAGTTTGGGATACTAAGCGATTCCCTCTCTACATCACTTAGTTGTGATGTAGGTTTCTAGCCGCCACGAAACTGAGCCCATTTTCGGTCAGCACCTTGGCTGTGCGATTGAGAGCGTCATGTTTATCCAAGTAGTTCGTCAGCAAATCAGGCATCAAACCGCGCTCTTCTATCTCCTCTTTGCTGAGAAAGTATTCCAAAATGTTGCTGGGATGGTCTCGTGCAGCATCCACTTCCGGAATTCCACCCTCATGTTTCGCACTGATATTCTTCACATGACCTGCAAGTTCAACGAGCTCGTCTAGGCGATCGTAGGGCTGCCTTACAATGCCCTTGTAAGTCTCAGTTATGTGATGCTCAATGCGCACAACATCACCAAAACCGAAGTGTTCACGAATCTGTGCCGCGAGTTCAATGGTCTCTTTGTTCACACTATTGCTGAGGTTGAACCCTATCAGCGGAGTTGTTCCATCATTCCGACTGAACAGCTTGGCTGTCAGCAGGGTCCACAAACAAGCATATGGATTGTCATTACCCATGAAAACACTGATTTTGAATTCCATGTCGATGCCTAGCTTGTGCATCATGTAACCAACGAGTACACTACCAGGGTTAATATTAAGAACCTGTTTGATTCCATATTCAGTATAGTAGTGCAAGAATTCATCGGCCCATTTCAGAGCGAAATCGTTAGGCATCCCGACCCCACCGAAATAGCCCGTGAGCGTGTCAGGGCCACCAAGATGAATGTTAGCAGGCTGACCATCAGGGCCAGGTAGAGTTCCCTTCGTATCAAGCGTCTCAACGTACGAAGCACCAACAATCTGCATCGCGGCGGCGAAGGCGAGAACATGATCGTCTTTCACTTGCTCTTCCATTGACCGCACCCGGATGAATCTCCCGGGCATCAGCTCCTCATGCTCGATTGCCTTCCTCGCCTCTCGTATCACCCATGGGAAGAACTGACATGCACTGATTTCAAGAGTAACTGCATGTTCATCGTCAAATGTCATGCTTTCATATGTGTCACCAAGAACCTTACGCCGGTATGACGGAACAGAAATGAACTCACTATCGTCCCGTGCATTTTGTAGCCATTCAAGGTCTTCTACAAAGGGCGAGTCCTTATCACGAAGACGGGCCATTAAATTGTCAAGCTCTCTGGCTTCTTCCGCCTTGGCATTTATTTCTTCAACACCACCATGTTTCTCGATCACCTCTAGTAATTCATCAACTAGGGGATTGTCTTCACTGACCAATAGGTCGTTTATTTCAGCCAGTCTCTTAGGGTCTATCTTCAGCTTCCGTCTGTCCATAGGGGATACTTCCAGTCAATACAGTTTGTATCAACTCATGTTAATACATAACCGTTTCTTCTTTTTGAAACTATCCTAAAAGCCGTTATGCCGGAATGGTAACAAGGGGCTAGTGGCACAAAGCGGGGTTCGGACAAGAGGGATAATCACACGAAAACAGTCTGGCTTTACCAAAAATCGTTTACAAGAAGTCGGTTTGCTTCTTCTGGGATTTCACTCGGTTTGATTTCTGCCCCAAGCTGGTTTTTTGATAAACTTGTCCACGCTAGTGGTGATTCTCAAACACTTCTTCTGACCGCAGATGGTATCATCTGAATGTTCTACATAATCCAACGCGCAAAAAAACCACATTCAATTCTCAAATCATTGATTTCGGACTCAAGTTTGGAAGCAAGCAGTTGTACTCCGAGCGCTAGCCAAGTAAGACCTTCAGCCGCCGTTCAGTATCTTCTAACTTGCCCTCGATATATCGGATATCACTGACGATTCTACTTGTCTTCCCATCCTAGCGTGTTTCAGATACAATCTCTTGAAGACATTGCTGTGATGCTCCGTCCAAGTTCATTGGAATCGGTGACAATCGCCAATAAAAACACTATAGGTTTATGAGGGGCTTAAATCGTTCTTACCAACTGATTTCCAGCTTCCCTATTTCTTGGTGAAGATATCTCCTGATAATGGGACCGATAATGGCCGCAGCTATGGCACCTACTATGACTTGAAGCAGATTCAAGAAAATCAATTCCAGAAACGCTGCTTCCCAAGTCAATCCAATTATGAAAACTTCACCGAGGAGATAGCCGGTTAACATGACAGATGCAGCGGCAATAAGAGCGACTACATCCAAAATGCGAAGACTGCTACCGCCATCTCGAAACCGGGATATGAGACTAACAGTCATTCCTTCGCAGCCTTTCACTACCAATGTAATAGGAACAAAGGGTATGTAACCCATTACCGCATCTGCGGTGGCGGAACCGACACCACCAGCAAAGAACGCTCCAACCGGTCCAAGGAGAATACCGCTGATCATAACAAGTATGTCACCAAAATTCAGATAGCCCGTTGATGTGGGGAACGGAATAATAAACACAGCTGTAGCAACTGTTGTGAGAGCTGTTAGTATGGCCATGATTGCTAGGTAGACTGTTCTACTGGCATGAGCATATTCGTTCGATTCCATAGTAGTTTGCACCTATCTAGGGAGTTTGTGGAACACCAATCGGGCCGGAAATGCAATTTCTTACATCACCATAACCGGTTCAATTGCTTTGAGCATACTATACTCTCTGAAAGAACAATATATAAGTTTCTACCTATATATAGGCACTAACCAAGGATGTTAGATACATGGTATTTGTGTCGAGGCTAGTATGCACGAAGTGTGGAGACGAGTTTGATGCCCAGTCCATGGTTACTCACTGTAGTGGATGCGGTGGAGTTCTTCAGGTTGGCTATGATTTGAACCATATCGGACAAGTTTTGCAGAAAGAAGACATACTATGTAGACCAGCAAGCGTTTGGAAGTACCATGAACTGCTTCCCTTATCAGAGCGAAGTGAAATCGTCACCCTTGGCGAAGGAGGAACTCCACTTCATACCTCTGAAAGGCTTGCCAGTAGCTTAGGTTGCGCAAAGCTGTATCTCAAAGATGAAACAACAAATCCTACTGGAGCGTTCATAGACAGAGGGGCAGCAGTTGAGATATCTGTCGCCCGCGAATTTGGGTTCAAATCGATACATTGTGCATCTAGCGGAAACCTTGCCGCATCACTGGTAGCCTATGGCGCCAGAGCTGCAATCCGTCCAATAATCCATTTGCCACGTGATAGGAGCATAGACATGGGCAAGTTATACCAGATTATAGCCTTTGGCGCCGAAGTTGAAGTATCCAGAAACCATAAAGAAGCGATGAGGAAGGCAAAATCCAGAGAAAATCATAGCCGCATATTGCGGCCCGATAATCCGTGGTTTCTTGAGGGGCTCAAAACAACTGGATACGAAATCAGTGACCAGCTAGGATGGTCAACGCCCGATTGGCTGATTGTCCCTATGGGAAACGGCGGGCATCTTTCCATGATTTGGAAAGGGCTGAAAGAGCTACATACACTTGGGTTCATAGAGAGACTCCCTCGGCTTGTGGGTACACAGGCTGAGGAATGTGCACCAATCGTTAACGCCTTTCAAGAGGGGTTAGAACACATTGAGATGCCAGCTGGAGTATCGGAGGTGGCAATGGACATCAGTATGAGGAATCCCTCATGTGGAAAGCTTGCACTTCAGGCACTCAAGGAATCAGATGGGCTCGCTCTCTCAGTGCCGGACGAGGACATGCTTGCTGCAGTAGGAGAACTTGCCAAGAAGGAGGGCGTATTTGCAGAACCTGCTTCTGCGACAACACTGGTTGCATTGCGACAACTCTGTGAAGATGATATCATAGGGGGTGACTCAACGGTGGTCTGTGTCATCACAGGCATGGGGCTCAAATACCCAGAAGTGGCACGAGAACTGGTCAAGGGAGAACGAAAACTCCGCAATATCCTCAATCAGGTTGAGCACCGGAAATTCACCACTAAGCTGGGAAGATCCAAACTCTCAATCCTCAAACTCCTTTCAGAAAGAGAATCATACGGATACCAGCTCTGGAAGGATCTCGCAGAGCGATTTGGAATTGAGATTCGCGTGGCGACAGTTTATCAGCACCTAAAAGAGCTGGAAGAACAGGGGCTTCTCACGTCAACGAAAATGGAACAAGCCGCACGCAAGACGAAGTACTACACCCTCACAGAAAAGGGCGAATGGTCGCTTGAAAAGCTAGGGGGGTTCGAAGAAAAGCCATAATGATTCGGGAACTTTGGCGTCGCAGGCTAACCGATAGCTAGCATTTCGTTGACCATGCCCAGAAGGTGCGATTACTGTGATAAGGGAAGGATTTTAACAACTCCCCGTTAGTTATTTACGTTGGTCATATCATAAATGTGACCCTTGAGGTTGGGACAAAATGGATAGGAATTGGCTACAAAGTGACGACTGGAAGAACGAAAAGCATGTACCGGTGATTGATGCTCCTGATGCGGTGAAAAAGGGAGAAGTTGTGCATGTCACAATAGAGGTGGGCAAGGAAATCCCTCACCCGAACACAACAGCACACCACATAAAGTGGGCAGACCTCTTCTTCTGGCCTGAAGGCGAGAATTTCCCGTATGAAATCGGCTATGTATCGTTCGATTCACATGGTGCATCAGTAAAGGGAGCAGACACGAGTACTGTATACTGTGAACCGTATGCTGCGTTCGCTTTCAAGACAGAGAAGCCGGGTAAGTTGCTTGCGACCAGTTACTGCAACATACATGGACTCTGGAAAGACGAGAAAGAGCTGAAAGTCAAGTAGAACAAACGGTACGATGTGGCCTGTACCGGCCACATCGCCCTTTTTAATCCACAGGTAGGAAACTCCTTCTCAAAATCCTTAATCCAAATTAGGCTCGTTTCACCCAGTTGACCAGCTCGGCGTCCATAGCGTTCTCTTCAACGAACCTTTCGCGATAATTATCATTTGTCAACTGAAACCAAACATTCTGAGCATCAGAGTCGAAACCAATGATTCGAAAAGAGTTCCGCAACTTATTCCTACCAAATGCCAGGGGAATAGCTAAAATCGTTGCCGCAAAGAAGATTCCAGCTCCGAATATCCAGAATTGAATCCTCGATTCCATCGTTAGAGCATTGGCAAGGTTCAACCAAGCAAAAAACAGTAAAGAAAAGCTGATGCCATTTCCGAGTACACACATTATCTTCAAGCGCCAGTCAATGTTTCCTGTATGGTAGTGGTCGCTACAAACGGGAACCAAGAAGGTCCTTGAGTCAGGAGTGGGAATATCTAACCGCCTTCTCGCACTTGGAGTGTGGGCGGGATTCCAACTAGGACGTAGATACTGTTCCTTGTTGGGATAAGCTAACACCCGTATTCTGTTGGTTGCCTCAGAAGTGCAAACCGGACAGATATCTGGAAAGCGCACCTTTTCAGCAGGAACTTTCACAATGGGCGGATCGAATTCCTCCTTGTAAGGATTCATACCTGTTCTCTCTCGAATGAACGTGAAAGGGTCTTGGCATTTACGCAAAATGGCTTTATCCGCGTATGGCTTACCAAGATTCAGGTGTGTGCCCTTGATTCCTTTACAAGGAACCCTTCCTTCACCAGCTTGGGCACTATTGGCTCAAAACCCGGACAGTTTCGCCAATCCATTTCATACTCACAATTTTCACACACATCTGTCGTCTCAAGTACTCGTTTGATGCTTAACGCGGCAACGGCAATAAAATAGAGAAGAAAAATGAGTGCCACTTTCTCCCGCAGCATTGAGAGAAGGCCATCAGCTAGGAGGATTGACCAAACAACAGCTGCAAATGACCCCCCAAGAAGAAACTTGGATAGTATCTTGATTCGTTTAGTCTCAGTTAGGTGAAGAGCACTGGCCAGTAAATAAACTAGGACTCCTACAATTCCGCCCCAGAATAGAAAGAACCGATTGAAAGATACAATCTGAGTTAGCCAGAGGGAGAATAATACAAGGATGCCAACTACAAATGATAGGGTATTGAAAAAACAACCTATACACCAATGACGGCCTCTGAATTCAAAAGTGTGGAGTGAAAATTCCGGGCAGGCAGGATGGTGGGACGTGAGAAAGGGTGAAGCAATCTGGAAAAATCGTATTGGGTGCGTGAGTATTTCTTGATACTCTGGCTTTAGAGAATCGTTGCTTTCAATATCGGAAGGGGAGTCGGGTAGAACCCCGTTTGGACTTCCACCGTCTTCCATGCGGGAATCCTTCCGAGCACCGCGGATTGACTATAGTCATCCATGCAGTATTACGGGCTGATTGGTATTAGTGACCAGAGAACGCTTAAGCCACCTAGGAATACTATGGCAATGACCGCGAAAACGACTATTTCAATTATAAAAGTCATAATCCAAGCTGTTATTGCCTTGCCCCATCCTATCTTATGGCGTGATTTGATAATCCACCACTGTAGAATGCATCCTATGCAGGGAATAATCATCACGATAGCCATGAAAAATGCTGTAACGACCGTATCTCCCAAATCTCTATTCTTGCCGTTCACAAAGCCGAGTGCTATTCCTAGGAAGATAGCGTTTATGACCAGTGATATGACAGCCAGAAGCACCAGATAGATCAAGCTTTGCGATATGCCAATCGGTAAATCGTACTGTAGTATGGTAAGAACCTCCTCAAGCGATACCTCTTGTTCTTACTGGCGAATCGGTAATTTAAAAGGATAGCGCCTGCTCGAAATAGTAGCATTACGAATATATCAAAATAGGAGTCAAATCATGTATTCCGGCAAGGAAGTTCGGCTTCGGGCACTAGAGATAGATGACTTAGACAGCATAATGAAGCATTGGAATACCTACCAAACAAGGAAGTTCCTGTACTCAGCGGTTCCGATGTCTAAGGGAACAGAGAAAGAGTGGCTGGAAAGCGCAAGCAAAAGTCAACCATGGAAAGATGGGGGTTTAACCTTAGCGATTGAAGACAAAGAGACTGGTGAATTTCTGGGAACTGTGAGTCTCATGGATATATCAAAACAACACAGCCGAGCTGAATTTGGAATTGCTATTCATAATCCAGAAAATCACAGTCAGGGATATGGCACTGATGCAACGCGAGTTATGCTGTGGATTGGATTTCATGTACTCGGTCTCAATAGCATATTCTTGCTTACACTTGATCATAACGTGGGTGCCATCAATGCCTATGAAAAGGCCGGATTCAAGAAGTGCGGGACATTCAGAAAAGCAGCTTACACACAGGGCGAATTCCATGATTTTGTGGCAATGGACATCTTGAAAGATGAGTTCATGGAAGACTATCCACCGGGTTCAACCATTGCGGGATAGATTCAGAGAGCAATACTGTACTTTGGCTGCAGATTTCTTTGATGATCTGTGAAAGCTGTCAGCTGCAAGTGTGGACTAGGTAAGACCTTTATCTTCGGGGGAAATCTCTAAAGATTGAGTCAATTCCCGAGTGGGTCACTTTCGAGATAGTAGTAAAAAGCACAACAACCAAAAGCAACGAGCCGAAGTTGGCCGACAGAGGATTTCAAGCCGCGCTTGAACAATATCTAATTTACCAATAGTGAGGAGATTTGACAGATGTCAGAAGCAGAATCCATTCATGAGAAAGCCATCAATACAATTCGCTTTCTATCCGCAGATGCGGTTCAACGTGCCAATTCCGGTCATCCGGGAATGCCGATGGGTACCGCCACAATCGCCTATACGCTGTGGAAGCGCCATCTCAGGTTTAACCCACGTAATCCGGAATGGGTAGACCGAGACAGGTTCGTACTCTCAGGAGGGCATGGCTCGATGCTCCTCTATTCATTACTTTATCTTACTGGCTATGACCTTAGCTTGGAAGATATCAAGGAATTCAGACAATGGGGCAGTCCAACTCCAGGTCATCCCGAATGTCATTTGACTCCAGGGGTGGAAGTGACAACTGGACCACTTGGGCAGGGATTTGGAAATGCTGTCGGAATGGCCATTGCAGAGAAGCACTTGGCGGCAGTCTTCAACCGAGATGAGCATGAAATTATCGACCATCATACGTATGTCTTGGTAACAGATGGTGACATGATGGAAGGAATAAGCTCCGAAGGGGGTTCTCTGGCTGGACATCTTGAGCTAGGTAAACTCATAGTTCTGTATGATGATAATGAGATTTCTATTGACGGCAGTACAGATATCACGTTTACAGAAGATGTGCAGAGGCGATTTCAGGCGTTTGGCTGGCATGTGCAGACAGTCGAAGATGGTAATGACATTGAAGCAATTGATGCGGCAATAAAAGAAGCAAAAGAAAATCCACGACCATCGCTGATATCTTGCAAGACCCATATTGGATACGGTATGCCAAACAAACAGGATACTGCCAAAGCTCATGGAGAGCCTCCGGGGGAGGATGAACTGGAAAAATCTAAGAAAAATCTCGGATGGCCCCTTGAACCTCGCTTTTATGTCCCTGAGGATGTACTGAAACACTTCAGAGAGGCGATACCCCGGGGTGAGGAATTAGAGAAGGAATGGAAATCTCGGACTCGGGAGTATGGAGAGAAGTATCCTGAACTCATGAAGGAATTCAACCGCCGAGTAGAAAGAGAGCTTCCCGAAGGGTGGGATGTTGATCTCCCGAGCTACTCAAAAGATGACAAGGATTTGGCAACGAGAGTACCATCTGGGCAAGTTATCAACGCTCTCGCACCACACCTCCCCGAGCTAATTGGCGGTTCAGCAGATTTGACACCCTCAAACAAAACATGGATAGACGAAAGTACATCTTTGCAAGCAGATAACCCAGAAGGTCGAAACGTCCATTTCGGAGTACGGGAACACGCTATGGCCGCTATTGTCAATGGGATGACAGCCCATGGCGGGATTAGGCCATATGGCGCGACATTCCTCATTTTCTCCGATTATATGCGCCCGGCAATCAGGATGTCCGCGCTCTCTCGTCACAATAGTTTGTGGATATTCACCCATGACAGCATCGGATTAGGGGAAGATGGGCCGACGCATCAACCAGTAGAACACCTAGCCTCCCTTCGAGCTATTCCCAATCTCGTAGTGATTCGCCCCTGTGACGCAGATGAAGTAGTTGAAGCTTGGAAAGCGGGAATAAAGAGAACAGAGGGGCCAACAGCGTTCGCCTTTACTCGTCAGAAAGTCCCGATTCTTGACCGTGAGAAATATGCTGAAGCAGAAGGGCTGCACAAGGGTGCTTATGTTCTTGCAGACCTTGGCGAAGGGGAGCCCGACTTGTTACTGATGGCTTCTGGTTCAGAGGTGCATCTTATTGTAGAAGCAGGAGAAAAACTCACACAGGAAGGAATCAACGTTAGACTGGTGTCTTTCCCGAGTTGGGAATTATTCAAACAACAGGATGACAAGTACCGCAAGTCTGTTCTTCCACCCGATGTCACAGCACGACTGGCAGTTGAGGCCGGCGTGCCACTAGGCTGGAATCGATGGGTTGGTGAAAAGGGAGATATTATAGGGGTTGAGAAATTTGGGGCTTCTGCACCCTACAAAGTCATATTTGAGAAGTATGGCTTCACTGTTAGCAATGTCATCAAGAGAGCAAAAGCTCTGATAGAGAAATAGGTTTTCTGGCAAGTAAGGTGCCCACTAGTCAATCGGCTCAGAAAGGGAATTAGTTTGACTCAGGGTTGTATTTGAACCGCTTAATCCTATCTTATCTTCAGCCGAATGATTGAGTTCGCTCAAGACTTCTCTGGCGAGCCGCTTTGCTTCTGAATTTCGGTTCAACAAAGCAGCAGCAAAAGTGTCCAGAGAGCGAGGATGGGATGCTTCGGCCTCCTCAAGGGCATTTTCGAAATGTACTTGTCTATCATGATCTAGCACGCTGACAAGCTGCGGAACTACTTCATTCCCAAAATAAGGAAGATTGCGTGCAGCCTTTTCTCGTACACTTGACTCCAAATCATAGAGACACTCTACCAGCGCATCAATGCTTGATGATAACCGGATTTTTCCGAGTGCCTCTATTGCTGCTTTTTTCACCCAAACATACCTGTCTTGTGTGGCCGCACGGATATACGGTTCTGCACGGGGATCACCAATTATCCCCAGAGTTTCAGCAGCCTTCGCCCGTTCCCCGGAGTTGTTTCCGGTGAGACGAAGTATTTCGCAGAGAAGCTCGTGCGTTCTAGCTGAAACATTATCGAATTCTAGACCCGCGGTATCAAAATCGAAGACGGTAGTACAAATATCCGACGGCACTGTCACCCCCAACTTTTCAAGAACGCCAGGTAGTTCCTTGGCAAAGGTCCCATTGCGAACCCGGGAAGATACGAGTTTGAAACCATAGTAAGTCTGTACGAATTTTCGAGGGTCGAAACTGTCTCTGCAAATGTCTCGCAGTTTCTCAATCCTTGTTGAAGCTATTTCCGGAATGAGAATTGCCGCTTGTGTCTTTCTGAGTTTCTCTATATCAATGAAGAAAGTGTTACCCAGTTCCACCTGTTTTCTGAGAGAGGTCATTGTTACCTCTTCAATGTGAGAAAGGAAATTGGACCCAGCATCATCTAATGCTGATACTAGTATGCTGATTGGATTCCTATCAATACAGCTGAGATTAGGTATGTTCAGAGCTTCGAAAAGAACACGTCTTAGAAAGCCCCAACGGTCTTTGAATTCTTTCTGAGAGAGGGCATTCACGGCTTCAATGACCTGTCCTTCGTTTCCAGCTCTACATATGGAAGTAATCCGTTGTCTAAGGTTATTTACGCGTAAGCAGGCAATGTCCTGCTTTAGCTCAGAGATGATATGTTCATCAGGCAAGGTTGGTACCCAAAATCAGAGCATGAGATGAAAAACATAACGTTATGGAGGCACAAAAAGTGAGAGAGGGCAGTGCCTCTCCTCTGTAGTCACATGACTATTCCAGTCCTAACTCTTCAATCTCCTCTTCTACCTCTTCTATGCCTTCCGCATAGAAATCCTGCTCGTCGGGCTCAAGATGATAGAGTAGACGTAGGAATTCACCGGCATGAACCCTTTCCTCGTCTGCAATATCAATCAGTACTTCTTTCGCCAGTTCGTTATCGGTTGACTCAGCAAGTTGAACATAGAGTTGTATGGCCTCGTACTCGGCTGAAATCATGTATCTGATTGCGCGAACAAGTTCGGAATGGCTAAGTTTTCGATCATTTGCTAATCCAGAAAAAGGGTCTGCGAATTCGGGCATTTTTAATCACGTCCTGTACTTTTAAGGAGCCTTCACTGCTTTAAGACACTTTGGTTTACCTCATAAGCTGATTCTATTCTTTCAAGGCAGTCATTACAAGCCGCTCGGCATGTTCATTGTATTCGGTTCCCTTGAAACTGCCATAGGCGTTCATTCCCGAGAAACCGCATTCCTCCAGCATATCCGCGAGCTCAGCAGCGGAATACAGATTCTGAACAGAAGTCCATTCGTGCCACGTGCCATCCTTGTCAAGCAAGTTCCAAGTAGTCTCCAACTTTGATTCGTTATCGATTATGTCGCTCTCAATAACATGAAGGCCGCGTTCCGACTCTATCTCACTTGCCCTTGGAAATAGTTCCAACACGATTTCCTTGCCCCAGAGATCAATGAGCAGCTTCCCCGGAGTGCACAATGACTTGTAGATATTTCTTAGGACAAGTAGTTCATCACTGTAATCTGCGAAGTAGCCAAAAGAGCCGTACATGTTGATTGCAGCATCAAAAGACTCGGGTTCGCAGAATTCACGCATGTCCCCCATTCGAAACTCTACTGGTAGGCCTTCTTCGGAGGCTGCTTCACTTGCCTGTTCAATGAAGTGCTCGTTGATGTCCACACCGACAACATCGTAACCTCGCCTCGATAGCTCAAGGGCATGCCTTCCATATCCACAGCACAGGTCCAAAATCCGGTTACTCTTTTCTATATCCAATAGTTCGATCAAACCCGTAACCTCAGATTTCGTCATGTCAAGCAATCCCGGGGGAAATACGACTGGGGCCATCAACTGCCACATATCTTTCATTTCGTGCCACTCTAATTCATCATTGTCCGCTTTATTTTGAGTCATCCAGAGTACCCCTGGAAAGTCACCGTCCAAGCTGCTTCCACCAATTGATGACAATTGAAGCTCATTAAGGTAACGTGGAAGGCAAGGTGTATGAATGTCAATGACGCACTGCCAACCTGAGAGCATTAGCTATAACTGCTAGTGTTATGCCCATATCGCCTACACCGATTGCAATCCAGAGACTTACCAAACCAGGAATAGCCAGTGCGCCCAATATCGCTTTTGTTGCAATGGAGATGGTGACGTTATTCCGAACAATGCCCATGGTCTTCTTCGAGCGCTCCAGAAGCTCAGGAATCCTAGAAAGGTCATCTTCCATAAGCGCAATATCTGAGGTTTCAAGGGCAATATCACTTGATATGACGCCCATTGAGATCCCTGCATCTGCTGCGGCCATAGCAGGTGCATCATTGATCCCATCACCTACCATGATAATAGGACCGTCCTTGCCAAGCTCTTTCACAGCCTCAACTTTCTCATGAGGGAGCAGTTCTGCTCGCCATTCATCAATCCCTAATTCGGTCCCTATCTCACTTGCTACCTCGGCGTGATCGCCGGTCAGCATGATGGTTCGTATGCCCTTCTCTCTTAACGCTTCAATGGTGGCTTTACTCTCAGGGCGCAAGGCATCCGCAAGAACCAATGTTCCTATGTGTTCTGATTGCTTGGCCACATATACGTACGTTCCTACACTTAGAGTGCCCATTTCCTGGGATGATATGGCAACTGATTCTTCTTCCATCAACCTGCGATTTCCAACAAGATAAACAGCACCGTCAATTTGCGCACGAATACCTCTCCCAGGTAGCGATCTGAAATTGTATGCAGTCCTGAGATTGAGTTCTTGATTGTTGGATTCCTTAACAATGGTCTCAGCGATAGGATGCTCAGACATACGTTCCAAGGATGCCGCTACCGCGAGAACCTCTTCTTCACTGACATTAACAGCGTGAATGTCTTTGACTTCTAATTTGGCCTGAGTGAGCGTTCCTGTCTTATCAAAGGCCACAGTCTTGGTTTTGCTCAACTGTTCGATGTATTTTGAACCCTTCACAAGAACGCCATCCCTTGCCGAACCTGTTATGGAGGACACCATGCTGACTGGAATGGAAATGGCGAACGCACAAGGACAAGATATGACAAGTAACGATAGACCACGATAGACCGCCTCAGGAAGAGATAAACCAAACAAGAAGCTAATCATAGTAAGAGCTAATGAGAAGCCTACGACAGCAGGAGTATAGATATGGGAGAACTTGTTTACTGTCAGTTCAGCGGGCGCCTTCTCCTTCCGTGCATGTTCAACATAATCAATAATCTTAGACAGAACAGTATCGCCGGATTCTTTGGTAACTTCAATCTCTAAGTAACCCTTCTCGTTGATGGTGCCGGCATAGACCTCATCACCCACTTCCTTGCTCACCGGCACAGATTCTCCTGTTATCGGCGCTTGGTTCACAGCGGAGGAACCGCGAACTACTGTACCATCTAGTCCAATTCTCTCTCCTGGCCGAACAGCCATGATTTCTCCAACCTCAATATCTTCAGGAGATGCACATTTCTCACCCTCAGGAGTCTTTATTGTGATACTTGGAGTTTTCAATTCAAGTAAATCTTCAATTTCAGTCCGTACTCGTTCACTGGACTTCTCTTCAAGAACCTCTGCTATGAAGAACAATAACATAACCGATGCACCTTCAGCAGGAGCACCAATGAGCATAGCACCTATGGATGCAAAAGTCATAAGGAAACTGATGTCCAGATGTGCTCTTGCCGCACCTCGTAGCCCGGCTGGAATGACCCAACGGCCAGCTGAGAGCATAGAAATGATGTATGCAACATAGTAAATTTGCATTGGAAGCGAAGCAAGCTCCAGCATGACACCAATGCCAAGTGCAATCGCTGACAGCACAATAATAGAATACTTGTACTTGAAATCAGAAGGGGTGCTTTTGGCCTCTTGGGCTGCACAATAGGCACAATAAGCATCAGAGTCCGCAGACATGGTCTCTAGCTCTCCAGAGAATGTCTCGGATACACTCGTCATCAAGGCGGTAGTAGACTTCCTTACCTTGCTTCTTGTAACTAACAAAATCGAGATCATCAAGTTTGCCCAGATGATGGCTTACATTGCTTACTGACATCTCTAATTGTTCTGCGATATCTGATACACAAAGACGCCTATCTTCGGCCAGAGTGTTGATAATCTGTAATCTTGAGCTATCCGCTAGCGCTTTGAAAATCTTCACAATCTCGGTAATTTCTTCAGGTTCAAGCTCCGGGGCTGTGGTTATTGATTCTGTTCGGGGTTCCAACGTCTTCACCAACATATTTGTATACTTGAACAGCTATTAAAATGTATCAAAAGCGGCACCTTGAGGGGCCAGAGGGTATCAAATCTCAGTATCCCAAGGCCCTCCATCGTAGCAAAAGATGATAAGCGATAGAGTTTCACTTTTAGACGATTCAAGCAATTCATGGATGTTGTCCTAGAAATGCCGTTCACACCGTTTCACTTTGGCCCTGCGATGTTGTTCGCCTTTCTCTTTTTCCCGTTCTTTGATGTTGCCGCACTCTTGCTTTCCAGTATAATAATTGACATAGAACCATTCGGGGTGATCTTTCTTGGTTTTCCGGGACCATTACATAGCATCCTGCACACATTATTGGGAGCAACGGTCATGGGGATATTAGCGGCCCTTTTGATTTACATCTTGAAAATGCCTGTTCAAGAAATCTTCTCTCTTTTCAAAATACAACAAGATATGAAAGTTGGCAGGTTGATTTACACAAGTCTATTCGGAACCTACTTACATGTGTTACTGGATGCGTTTCTGTATGCTGAAATGAATCCGTTCTTCCCACTCCTTGGGAATCCCCTGTACGGTCTTGTATCTGCGAGCGGGATCTATACATTCTGCACGATAGGCTTCCTTATTGGAATACTTGTTTACCTTTTCCGATTCGTTCTCAACGAAGAAGGGACCTTTTAGTTATCGCAGCAGCGGCGGGTTTTCGGATTGAGGGGTCATAAGGGGCAACCAAGCTACTGATCGCAAGAGACTGTAGTAGGGTAACCCTTACAGCTGGCCTTCCCCCCTTGCGGTCATTATGCACATTTTGCACTAAAAGGCGCCGTTTCTCCTAGTTTCTCGGACAACTTCATTCAAAATGTGCCGGGATACTCTAAGCGATTCGCAATAGTGATGCTAACCTCCTCTACCCCAAGTAAGTCGAGCCTTTCTTCAAGCATCTTAAGCCACCATTCCATGCCCCCTTGGGAGTTTGAATGTACCTAGGAAGAGATTGGAATTAACCCTGGAGCTAACACGCGTGAACAATTCTTCAGAGATATTGCATTTTCAGTAGCTTTCTCAGGAGTGGGCATCTTATCAGCCATTACTCCTAAGATGTTCTCAGTTGTAGACGCGTCTTTGTCGTCTTCAGTCTCTTGCCGCAGTCGGTTCACTCTCCCTGAAGATAGGCAGTTCTTCAACCCATTCAATGAGTGCGTTTCGTAGGCAATTCGGAAGAATATGAGGGTTCATGTTGGAGCAGAATTGAAGTTTGCAGGTATATCATCTACCACTAGTCTATTATTAGGGTAAGATGCCGGCGAAATACGTAATGCAATATATGCCCAATTTCGCCGGCCATAAGGCTGTTTCAAGGTGTACCTCAATATGAATGATGAGCCGCTTTATCTTGATGCAAAGATCAGAGTTGTTTATTGCATCACTCTCATGGCTGTGCTGGGTGTATCAAGCATTTCTCCCGCTTTGCCAAAAATATCTCGCGCACTTCAAATAGGACCCGAGCAAGTTGGCTTGTTGATTACAGTCTTCACCTTGCCTGGAATCTTCCTAACATTCGGATTGGGTATACTAGCCGATCGATTTGGGAGAAAACAAATACTCGTGCCATCCCTGTTGCTTTTCGGGTTCGCAG
This sequence comes from Candidatus Thorarchaeota archaeon, assembly GCA_046482545.1. Lineage (GTDB taxonomy): Archaea > Asgardarchaeota > Thorarchaeia > Thorarchaeales > Thorarchaeaceae > WJIL01. The sequence continues at coordinate 42,947 of JAWOEX010000045.1, read as the reverse complement.
GAACTGCTTGCGCATTTGCTGAATCATTTCTAATGCTATTGATACTTCGGTTCATTCAAGGAGTGGGAGGCGCAGCTCTGGGCTCGTTGACAATAACACTTGTTGGGGACCTGTATTCAGGCAAAAGACAGAAGAAAGCCATGTTATACAATGCAAGCGTGCTGAGCATCGGAACTGCTTCATATCCTTCTATTGGTGGTGCCCTTGCGTCCCTCAACTGGCATTTTCCGTTCCTTTTGGCAATTTTCGCCATCCCCATAGCCGGTCTGGTGCTATTGAAGTTGGATGACATTGAACCACAGGGGGCACCCGAGTTCCACGGCTATCTGAAAAATGCGTGGAACGGCATCAAGAATGCCGAGGTCATTGTCATGCTTTTTGTGAGCATCATGACATTCATTCTGCTATATGGGGCACACCAGACGTACGTACCTATTCTGTTAGATGAGGAATATGGTTCCTCGTCGCTGGTGATTGGTATCGTTATGTCAAGTGTCTCTGTAGCAACAGGTCTTACATCTTGGTTTCTGGCAAGGTATGGACACAAATATGATGGAATCAAACTCCTGCAGACAGCTTTCCTCCTCTACTTTGTGGTGATGCTTACGATTCCGTTTGTGAATAGCCTGTGGGTAATGCTCATTCCACTTACCATATTTGGAGCTGCACAGGGTATGAATATTCCAACAAGACAAAATCTCCTTGCCGAGGCCTCATCAGAGGAATATCGAGCAGCTGTGATGTCACTCAATGGAATGGCACTTAGAGGGGGGCAAACACTAGGCCCGACAATCATGGGAATAGCCTTTATAATAGGCGGAGTGACGCTGCCATTTCTTTTCGGTGCTATTTTTGCTCTAATCACGTTCTTAGTTCTGACAACCGCTCTACGAAAATAGCATTCTTATTATTCGGATCTTCTTTCAAAACAAGAGATTCCTTTACTAGAGCTACTGGATTAGACCTTCGATTGATTTGAAAAATGGTCCAATCACGTCGATAAGCATGATTGCCAGTTTCAATTATGGGGTTCCCCATGGTTCAGCATCTCTTACGCCCATTGTGAGATCATAACTCGGAATGATGGCTTAGGCCTTTTGTAAAGGACTCTACAATACGAATTTCCGCCCTTCTCAAACGCTCCTGCATTGCTACTCTACTGATACCGATATCGCTGGCTAATTCTCGCACAGTAACACGATGAGGAATCTCGTAATAGCCGGCATTGTACGCTGCAGAGAAGGCTTCCATTTGTTTATCGGTGAGGAGTGGCTCGAATGGGCTGGAAGGGGTCGTCTTGAGCAACCTTATCCTAGCAGTTGTAAACCGTTCGCGTAGTGTTTTCAGGAGTACTCGAAGGCGTTCCCTCGAAGGGGATAACACTAAATGTTTCTGAGTGCCTTCTTGGATTATGATGGGGAGTCTAGTCATAGAACCACACTCAAGGATGGTCTCGTAGATTGATGGAAATTCCAAATCGTGGGTTACCTTGGTCCAGTAGGCTGTTGATGACCTGTAGGTCACAGAAACCTCAGTGATGCTTTTAGAAAGATGGAGACCCTCTACATATTTCTCAATAGATTCTTCTTCGCCTTTGAGACTCTCAACAATTCCAAAACCAGTGGGACCATTGATCGTTACAATCAAGACACGAACAGGTATCTTGCGAGTGAGTTCACAAGAATAATAGTCACGCGCGCTGATTGCAAAGCTGCTTCGGATCACTATTAAACACCCGTCTTATGACGGGTAAATCTTCATCCCAGTCATAACTCTTCGTATTTTCAGATGGGGGCTGCAAAGTGTCCAATCTCCATGCAACCAAAGAAAACAGTCTATCCACGGAACATATTATGGCATCGCTTGAAGCGCTGCTCGTGACTATCCTCTGGTCGTCATCGTATGTAATCATAAAAATCGGTCTTGAGGAGTTACCGCCGCTCCTTTTCTCAGGACTTCGATATTCTATAGCGTCCGTAGTCCTCCTCGGTTTTGTGTTATCTCAAGGAGAGTATCGAGGGCAGATTGCCGGGAGAAAGAGAAAGTGGTGGATGATAATTGCAATTTATGGAGTGATTTTCGTATCCGTTACACAGGGAGCTCACTTCGTTGCGTTATCTCTTCTTCCAGCTATTACGGAATCTATGCTACTCAACCTTACACCCGTCGTAGTACTCTTTATGGGCATCCTATTCTTGAACGAGACCCCCACCAAAGGGCAGTTACTACTTATTGTCGTTGGACTAGTAGGTGTTCTGATCTATTTCTATCCAATGAACCTGCCAATAGTTCAGGCCCTTGGTTTGCTTATCGCAGTAGCGGAATTAATAGCCAATGCGTTATCGTCTCTCTTGGGAAGAAAAATCAATAGAAACAGTGCAGTCCATCCTGTCGTAATCACCACTCTCAGTATGGCCATTGGTTCAGGCGTCCTGCTTCTTTCGGGTCTGACTCTGGAAGGAGTGGTTCCCATCTCACCAGTTAGCATAATCTATGTGCTCTGGCTTGCGGTTGTGAATACCGCCCTTGCCTTTACCCTTTGGAATAGAGCCATGCGTGTGCTACGGGCGGTTGATATTTCACTAATCAATAGCACAATGTTGCCTCAAATCGTCATTCTTTCTGTTGTGTTTCTCGGAGAGATGCCTAGGGTTCTTGACTGGGTCGGACTCGCAATGCTGGGCCTGAGTATCACCCTGATCCAAATCAGCCAAGCCAAGAGGAAAGCGACTATCCAAAGTTCACTCAAAGAGTAATGAAAGAACTCGAGCAAAAGAACAGGCAGGTTGGCTCGGATAGAGTCGAAAATTTGGAACACGTGTTCTAAACTATGACAATGTAGAAAATTACCGGAATACATTTGGAAAGATTATTGTAACAACCATATCCAAAGGCATAAGTGTAATTAACTATAGTTATTCATAACGTACACTAGTAACAGAACGGGATTGGTGGCATTTGTTGATAGCAGTACTGTTGATTGCTCTGAGAGAAGGATTGGAGATAGCTTTGGTCATAGTGATTATGCTTGCGTATCTCCGCAAATCGAATCAATCCGCAATGAACATCTATGTTTTTTCGGGTCTCGTTTTGGCCGGTATCGTGAGTATTCTGATTGGAGCGGGAGTAGTAGTAATCTGGGGTAGTGTAGAAGAGGTAGTACTAGAGATTTTTGAAGGTGTGCTGGTTATCATCGCGGCACTTCTGCTGACGACGATGATTGTGTGGATGCAGAGAAAAGGGAAGGAAATATCTTTGGATATTGAAGAGTCGATGACCAGTAGCTTGCAAGAAAATGGGAGATGGGGGCTCATAGGACTAAGCTTCGCGCTAGTTCTCAGAGAAGGAGTGGAAATAGTTCTATTCACGGTAGCGCTAGCAATCCGGGAGGGGTATCAGACGTACGTTGGGCTTACTCTTGGGCTCATTCTTGCAACTGCAGTAGGCGTGGGGATTTATCGAGGATCCCTTGAACTTAGCTTCAGTGCATTCTTCAAGTGGACATCTATCATCCTCATTCTATTTGCAGCAGGAATGTTGGCATATGGCATACATGAATTACAGGAAGCAGGTTTTCTTATTATTGGCCCTCTCGAGATATGGAACATAAATCCACCCTCGTTACCGGGAGGTGCTGTCCACCCATTACATGAAGATGGTATTATTGGAAGCTTGGCAAAGAGCATCTTTGGATACAACGGAAATCCATCAGCATTGGAAGTCACCGTATACCTCCTCTATCTGTTAATAATGGCGATCTATTTCCTTAAAGTGAAAAACGGAGATTCTGCTGCTTCGCCTTCAAGATCCTCAAAAACAGAAACCCGGGTTGAAACTGTCAAATAACACTATGTCCGGCGCTGGGGATGGTACTTCAGATGCATACCCCCGTCAATTAGTCTCATATTGAAAGGAAAGATGCCTATTCTGTCACCATCTTCCACTTTATCTGAGAGCTTTGTCAATCTTCCATTGATGAAGCAATCACCTATGTCGCTTGAATCCAATCCCAATCGTTTAAGCAAATCTCCAAAAGTCTCACTAATCTTGGATTCTACCCTTAATACTGTGTTTTCGCTTGCCTTGCTTCCATCTACAAGTTTGCGGAACTTACCATAAAGCCGAATGTCAATCATAGATGGTTTTCTCGCCTAATTCAAAATAATCTCTGTCATGTGACCAATTGAGCAAATACACATCGTGGGGCGAGAAGGAATAGAAGTTCAATCTTTTGGACATCAATACGATGAACATCCATGGGATAATTGTGTGAAGCCAGCACTCGAACTGAGTTATTTAGAACACATGTTCTAAATATCCACACAGCAAATGAAAGAAGTGTACGGTTCAGTTAGGCTCATTCTATTGACCGAAGTATTCTTTGACGGCAGGGATGTTCAAGTAAACCAATGATAGAATACACAGGATTGTCCCTTCTTGGACTTCAATTTGGGTACTAGTTTTCAGGATTGAGTGTTCCGTATTTCTGTAAGCTTGGTCTTCCAGTGGTCCAAAACATGCTGTGTTTTCTGAGCGATGTTCTCAATCTTGGAAAGGGTTTTAGCTGACAAATCCCGTTGCCGCTCTATCTTACATGCGGCCAAGACCCGCTGAAGATGTTTCACTGGTTGCTTTGCTCTTTCACCCCAATCCCACACGGTGCACCAGTTCTTAGAGAGATATCTTCCATATGTTGCAATAGCCCGTTCTAGAGCTTCAGGCGAAGAGATTGTTGCTGGGTGCAACCACGACATGTCAGTACCATTGGGTGCCACGCCGAAGATGGCGTTGGAATAGAATTGATAAACAGGAATTCCAATCGTCTCACTATAGCAGCTGATACGTGCCGCTCCCTTAACACCACCTGCTATTGAGAATATGATTATAGCGCTAATATCAGAACCGCGTTTCAGAGTCATGCGGATTATACGTTGCAGGGTTCCCCCGGTTGCAATAGTATCACCAATCAGTACAACCGCATTTGAAGGCATTGCTTCATAATTCTCATATGATAAGTCCGTAATCCAACCATCCGTGGTCTTCCTTCTCTGGGCCCCTACGAAACAGCGGTTAAGTGTCTCACCAAAGATCTCCTGAAATGCCTGTGTCATACGATAGTATAGAGCACCGGCAAGAGGAACAATTTCAGCGACCTGTTCAAGGGTTGCTTCTCGAAGTTCAGGACATATCTCGAAGGCGACGCGGAGGAATTCAGCACTGCTGATTTGTGCGCTTCCAGCAAGATTTGCACCTACAATCCAAGGAGAAAGGAGTATCTCAAGCGAGCTGTCTGACCTCAGGATGAAAGTGTTGTCAATCAAATAATCACTGTTCACTCTAAACAGCTGATACTCTAGGTCCCGATTACATTGTATTTCGTCTAGGTCAGCGTTCTCGCTTATTGACTCTTGATTGACCAAGGCACCTTCCCCTAATCAGGTACGTATGGTTTACAGTGACAAATGATTCTTCCTGAAAAGGATATGTGTCTTCTGAGTTATTCTGCTTCTCAGTGACCAAACAAATGAGAAGATAGGTGTCAAAAGAAGCAGATAGTAAGATGGACTCGATTCCTATTCAGTTTCTTTCACGAGACGCAAGAGCCGCTTCCCGTTCGTGTAATTCCTTTTGTTTCCGTGTCTTGAGACGGTTAATCAACCGGTTTGAGTAACCGTTGGAATCGTCATCCAGTTGTTCCAAGAGTGGGAGAACCTCTTCCGGAGGGCGGTTACTGAGAAGACGATAAAGCCGATAGATACGATGGTATCGAGTATTGACAGTCTTGATGAGCAGTTTGGCAGTATCATTGCCTGAGAGATTTGCTAACGCATTGATTGAGCTTCGTCCCCAGTTGCCCCTACGACGGGTAAAAGGAAGCAGGTAGTCAGCTGATGAGGGGTGTCCAATATTCCCTAGTGCCTTCATGATTTTGACAGCAGTGTAGTAGAGCTTAGCATCGGATAGATAGCGATGTAACCAAGGTAGGAAACGGGAGTCTGCATGATCTCTGACGAACTTGGCAGATTTCCGAACAGCCTGTTTACCTCTGTAAGTCATCATCCTAAGAATGTGCCAGAGGACATCTCGTGTACAGCGACTGCAGTTTTCAAAACCAGAGATGCGGTTGCCTAGTTGCAGCGGTGAGGAGCTGATTGTAATTTCCGTATCCATCTCTTCTGCAATCTCATTCATCGCTGTCCTCATACGTTGAAAGCCCTCTTGCCTACTTGAAGTCAAGGAGCCACATGTTGTGAGAACAGAATAGCCATAGGCTGTCTCAACCATATTACTGACTGTGCAATGTGAAGGAAGGTCAAGAATCTCGGCTCTTCTCGCATCCAGTATATCCGGTATTAGTACTGCAAAGGGTCCAATTGACATAGCATCAATATCAAGGAGGTAGGTATTCCTGTTCTCAATCATGTCCGAGAGTATTTCATTCGCAATATCATGAGCAGACTCTCTAACCTTGGCAAGTGATTCGCCACCTACATCTCTATTGCGCAGCAGGGTTTCGTAACCGGTATCAATGCCCCGAACACTATCTAGTCCCAAGAGATGAAGAACAGCATCCCTAATCCGGGGAAGAGAAATCTTGTTCTCGCGTACAAGGAATATCTTCTTGATGCTTAACCATCCCCATTCAGATATTTCTCGTTCTACCAGTTGATTCAGAAGGTCGTACTGGCGCCATTTTGCTGCTTCAATGATGTGCTCGTCACGTTCCAATTGTTGCTCCCCAAATGAGTATCGTAGTGTATCATAAAAGCACCAACAACCGATATCCGTCGTTGTTCATAGTCACCCGAAGTACTAGTAAAAACGGTCAAGAACATACACACGGTTAACACATGATTCTCAAACCACAATCAGGCCCAGTTCTACAATCAAATCGCTTGTGCTGAGTAGCATAAACAGTGCATCAATCATGGATAGGGCCCCGTAGGTCGAGGTCGATTAGCTGTAAACTTAGGCGTATCTAACTCCAGTCTTATTAGAAGACCAACGAGAAAACGGATACTTGTTGACCTCTGCATTGATAACAGGAAGTATCTAGAGCAGCAAGGTAAGGAGTAATCACGGATGAATTTGAGAGGAACAGAAACCGAGAAGAATCTGCTGACATCTTTCGCTGGAGAAAGCCAAGCTCGAATGAGGTATACCTTCTACGCGAGTCTAGCAAAGAAAGAGGGGTTTCCCCACATTGCAGATATTTTCAAAGAGACTGCCGGTCATGAAAAGGAGCACGCTGAACGCTTCTTCAAATTCTTAAAGGAAGGAGGAGCAACCTCAACGCTGAAAATTGAATGGGATTTCCCTTCCGGTCCGCTTGCAAGCACCGAAGAGAATCTGCGAGCTGCTGCTGAAGGAGAAAAGCATGAGTTCTCCGAGATGTATCCAGATTATGCAGATATAGCAGAGGAGGAGGGTTTCAGCACGATAGCAACCGCCTGGAGAATGATTGCGAAAGCTGAAACGTGGCACCACGAGCGCTACATTGGTTTGGCTGAACAACTGAAGGAGGGTACTCTTCTCAAGCGGGATGAAAAAATCGAGTGGCGTTGTTCCAACTGCGGTTATAGACACGAAGGGGATACTCCCCCACCGAAATGTCCCGCGTGTGACCACGACCAAGCCTACTTCATGGTTCATTATACGAGCTATTGAGAGGAGAAAATACCACACAGATGAGATTGTCAAGGAATATCTGTTTGGCCATCTCTTCCACGTACTGACCACACAAGTTCATACTGCTCTCAGATGAGGAGTATCGCGCCGAAGGCCAAGGAAATCGATTATCCTCTCTATGAGACTTGAGCGCTCCAAGGAGTCAAACATATCGAGCGCTGTTAGTGGAATCGTTTCAATTCCTAGGATACTTCCTACTCGTTCCCCTGTAAGTGCGGTAGGAATATCCTGTTTATTTGCTATGCACAGTAGAATTGCACCCCGGTCCAAGAATGGATATCGGAAAGCATTCTTCTGGCCCATAGTACGCTTTCTAGTGTGCTGTCTGTTGTGATGAGAACAAGCTGGGAGTCTCTGAGATAGAGGGGCCACAGGCTGCGGTCCTTCTCTCACTCGCCCCGATTCATTGAATTTCCCGCTCAAAGGAAGATTATCAGCTCCAAGCTGAAATTTGATGGTTTGACGCGTATAATTTTTCATGGTAGATAAGAAGCTCTACCTGTAGTTCGGAAAGTCGATTCTCAAATCCTTACCGTGTGTTCGATTCTGCAAATTCAACGTCAAGCACTACATGCAGCTCTCTTGGTGCATAGCTTTTCACCTCACGTTTTGTCAGAACGCGTTCCACCTGATAACCCGCTTCCTCCGCGTGTTCTTCAAGAATCTCTACGGGTCTCTGGAAAATCTCAGATTCATGGAAGACGTCGTGGTAATGGATAATACCACCATGCTTACTGAGAGACCGAAAGGCTGCTGGCAGGAATTCATAGGTCGCAGGCAGATATCCCATAATCACGCGGTCTGCAACATCAGCCAGTCGAACTGCATGATCTCTACAGTCACCGAGTAAAGGTGTCACGGTGTCTTCAACTTCATTGATTTTGATGTTTTCCTTCAAAAATTTGAAGCTCGTTGGATTTAGTTCTATTGAGTAGATACGGGTTGGTTTGGCCAAGACCGCAATCGGGATGGAGAAGTAACCGATCCCAGCAAACAGGTCGACAACGGTCTCGTTTTCGCCAACTTCTTGTGCAATGCGTGCCCGTTCAGTAATGTTTCCTTTCGCAAACATCACTTCGGAGACATCGAGCTTGAAGAGACATCCGTTCTCTTTATGCACTGTAACAGTATTTGGATCCCCCGCAATGACCTCGATTTCTGGCAGACGCATGGCTCCTGAAATTCCTCCGGTTTTCTGACACACCGTTCTCACATGCGGAACCAATCTGAGAATAGTCTCACCAATCAAAGATTTGTATTCCGCAATCTTAGCTCGTAGGTGAACTATGAGAATATCACCGATCCGTTGATAGCCGGATGGTAAAGCTTTTAGCTCTTCTTTCGTAAGCTTGTAGGCCAATTTCTCTGCAAGAAGCTCTTTGAAAGGTTTTGACATATGTATCAAGGTGAAATATTGTCTCGTGTGGGATAAAAGAGCTACACTTCAGCGAAATTCTGTTAGCCTAGATGAATCTCCATTCAAATGATTCACCATCTCACATTATCGATTGATCGTTCATACATAATACTACGTTCTGTAATTTCATCAGCTTGATTGAACACTGTAATGTTTTCGCAGATTATTGCATGAGGGAGGATGAAATACAACAACTCTACATCAATTCTGAAAGAATCGCTACGTTGAATCTTATAATAGAATCAGGTGAGAAGAATGTAGTGGAAGTTCTAAATAATCTCTCAGATCAGGTCAACCGAAACGCAATTCATCTTAGAGAATTCAGTCGACTTATCTTATCAGCCAAGGCAACGGAAGAACTGAAAATCGAGGCTAGCCAAAAAGAGGTCTATCTGGAGAGTCCGCGGCTGTTCACCGTTCTGTAATGGACCTTCTCGGCTACGGTGACAAGGCTGAGATGGGTGATCATGACCACGCCGTGGTAAGAACTGTGGAAGACCTCGCTGTCGCCGGGAGTGTGACCCGGAGCAACGACAGGAGACGGAAGCCAGGACCGCGGGAGGAACCCTGTTCCAATGAACGCGGACAAAGCCCCTGCTGACTCACGGGCCTTCGGGTAGCCTTGGGGGCGGTGACGCTGGCAGGGGAAGGGTGGAACACAGAAGTTTCATGCAGTCTACGCAACTGTAAGGAACAGGTTATCTGGAGGTGCACCAAGTTGAACCTCTCGATGAAGATATCGAGAAAGAAATGGCCAAGATAATCAAGAAACGAGCAAAGAGAAAGGGATGAATATCACAGATCCAATAACACTCTCCGCCTCTGTATATTGATAGACGAAAACATTGTATCTTTCATGAAAATAATCCAGTTTTGCTCTTCAGTATAAATCAGTATCAAAGGAGAATTACCGCGTCTATGAGAAACAACTGGAGAAATGGGATACTGAGGACTTGCGAATAGAATTGGAAATAGCAAACGGATTGTTAAAAAAATCGAAGATAGTCTGTAGCCGGACGGCCTGTCGACTTAACGTTGTAATCTTGTGCAAAATGTAGAGGGTGCTCAACAGTGTCAGGAGGGGTAAACTCCCTGTTCTCTAACCCCGCTCGTCTGTACTTCTGATTGACTTATTCCATGCCTTCTCAGCTATGGGCCTTTGCTGCATTTCTTTTCGAATGAATTCTTCAAGTATGATTAGGCCTCTGAAATATGATTGCTGCATACATTTTATCATTCATATAATCAAGATGTAAGCTCGTCTATAGTCGGGACTTCAGGTGTGAGTTGAGTTGCTCTAGAGAAGAGATCATTGAATTCTATCTGGGAAGCAAGTTCGATGTATTTAGCGGACTCCGAAATCCGTTCAATGGTCTCTCTTTCATGATGTGACACAAGTATTCTCTTTGCGCCATCACCTGCGGCGTTACCAACTGGTACAACCTTGTCGGAGTCTATTGGAGGTAATAGCCCTATACTCAATGCGCTTTCCGGTTTCATGTAGTTCCCAAATGCACCTGCCAAAAATACGGCATCCAAATTGGTAGCGGTATAGCCAAGCTTATCGAGAACGATCTCAGCGCCAGCTCGAATTGCCGCCTTTGCTAGCTGTACTTCTCGCACATCTTTCTGACTGATGAAAACTGGCTTTTTAATTCCATACTCATTCTGCGATGCAATCACGTAGGCTTTCTCGTGCTGTCCGATTTTGTGTATACGCTTTCCATCCAGAAGTCTCCCCGATTTATCGATGAGATTGACTTTTCTTAACTCAGCTATTGCATCAAGAACTCCAGAACCACAGATGCCAACAGGCTTGGAATTCCCTAGAACCGATAGTTCTGGTGCTGCCTCCGAACTTGCTGTTATCATATGCTCTATGGCACCATCTTGTGCTCTCATTCCGCAGGCGATTCTAGCACCCTCAAAGGCAGGACCCGCGGCCGCGGAACAGCAATAAAGTTCTCCATTATCAACACCAATTATCTCACCATTTGTTCCTACGTCAATCCCCAGCGCAACTCCCTGATACTCGTGAAGTGCTTGTGACAGAATGAAACCCAGTGCGTCACCCCCCACATAACCCGATATATTAGGTGCGAAGTAGAATTCGCATTGAGGAAGGCAGCTGAGACCCAAGTCTGACCCTTGTACTATACGAGACTTGGTTTCAGTAGGTTTGTACGGGGCTGTAGATAGTGATTCAACAGGTAGAGCCAAGGCTAGGTGATGCATAGCTGTATTCCCCACCATGGCCCCGGTTGTCAGTCTCATGTTTTCAGTTCCACTTGCTTCAAGAAAGCTTTCCACCAACGTGGCGATTTTGGACCACACGACATCCTGCAATTCCTGAAGTCCGCCAGGGTTGTTCATTGCATAGGTCAGTCTGTTTATCACATCTTCGCCAAATGCAATCTGCGGGTTAATCTCCCTTCTTACATCAATCTGTGTCCCAGATCCTAATTCTATGAAGTAACATACAATTGTCGTCGTACCAAGATCAATCGCAATACCGATGTCTCCAGCTTCACCAATCTCAGGGACTAGCGGCCGGGAAATTAAAGCGTCAACAAGGATTTTGGCCTCTCCAGCTTCAGAAGGAATTAGGATTCGACGATTATTCTCAACGGTATGCTGGCATGCAAGTCGTACTCCAGACTCTAATTCTTCTTCGGACAAGTGCTCCAAATCGGAGTTCGTTGGGGATGGACTAGGTTGTACCACTATGCGGCATTTTCCACATGTGCCCTTCCCCCCACAATCAGCAGGGACATATCTTCCGCTTTCTCGTATAGCTTTTAGATAGGTCGCTTCCGCATCAACTAGGATTCTTGCACCAGATGGCTCAAAAATCAGCAGTTTCTTTTCCAATCTGTACTCCACCTATGAAGAGTTTCACAAACATGAAAGGTCTTACGCAACATGAGTGGTTGCCGCCTGTACTAGGGCCTCAAGATTCGCTGGTGGCGTCTCAATAGGGAAATCACAACCACTGCTAAGAATAAAACCTCCACCCTTCGAAGCTGCTTCTAAACATTCGTTGGCCGCATTCAATACCTCTTGATGTGTGCCTCTCAGCAAAAGCGTTGTGTCCACATTACCAATCAGAGTAGACTTATTTCGAGCCACTCTTTTTGCCTGGACAAGATTCACAGCAGAATCAATGCTAAGTGCGTTAGCTCCGGTATCACACATATTCCCAATTATTCTATTTGTATCTCCACAAATATGAAGCGTAGCGATGGCACCTGCTGATTGTATTGACTCAATCATGTCCCGAACATATGGTGAACAGTATTCTTCGAAATACTGGGGAGATATCACGTTATTACTGGCAGTTGGTTCCAAAATCACGATATTATGCGCGCCTGCATCAATTAAGTCGGTGATATACGGTTGAAGAAGACGAGTACAGTCGTGGATACATCTCTTCACGGAGTCTGAATCATCGACTGTTCGCTCCAATATCGTGCTAACACCGAACAATTGTCCTGCCAATGTGAAAGGACCCACTACATAACTGCTTACTAAATGTGTGTTGCCAATAGACTGTCTGAGGCGTTCCGTCACCCCTACGAAAACTGATAATCTACTCTCTTCCGAGGAATAAATATTCAAATCCGAAACTTCACTCAAATCATTCAGAGGGTGTCGAGATACATAAGGAAATCTGTCCGAACCGTACTCGATTTCCGCACCAAGTGCTTCAGACTCCACAGTCAAGTCCATTACGGTAAAAACCCCATCATAGCCAAACTTCTCCATTGAATGAAGAAGAGATTTAGCTTGTACATCGGGATTTCTAAGAAGCTCCAATGTTGATTCATTTGAAAGCTTGGCAGAAAGTAAACCGACAAGAGGGAGTACAGGAACGCGTTCCGGCTCTTCATGTGAAATAGTTGTTTTAATGAGATCAATAGGGGATGAATTCATGGTCTAGTCAGCACCTGACACTGCGGAATTGAAACAAGGCCTCCAATTCAAGCCTTGATGGGCGCTAAGGCCCAGTCTAACACAGTTACGTTCGTAAGCTACTCATTCTAGCATTTTAAGACTTCGAAATAGCCAGAACTTGTGGATGATACCAGCTGAGACACTTAGAACAACCACCAACAACTAACCAGCAAGTGGCTTATGTGAGGAATGCTCCAAACGACCGCCAAGCAAGGCAGCAAGTTGATAGATTCGAACAGTATTTCAAAAGATTCAGAAGAATGCTTATGTAGAGCAGAAACATCAATAGAACTGAGTTGACTCCAATGTATCCAGAAAAAATGAAGGCGGCGGTTTTTCATGGACCCAGAGACATGAGAATAGAGACGCTTAAAGTTCCCGCTCTGGAACCCGGCTGGGTTCTCGTAAAGGTGAAAGCTGCAGGCATTTGTGGCAGTGACTTACACCTGTATAAGGAGAAAACATCCATCGGAATTCATTCTGTGCTTGGTGAGGGAAAGTACGTTCCAGGTCACGAATTTGCCGGGACAATCGAGGCAACTGGGGAAGATGTACAGGGATTTGAGAAAGGAGACAGAATAGTAGTTGAACCCATCGTTGGGTGCGGAGTGTGTAAATGGTGCCAAACGGGTAGTTACAATTTATGCAAGGAGTACAAATTGATAGGATTCTACTACTTGGGCGGTTTTGCAGAATACTGTGCCGTACCGGCAGAGAAATGTTTCAAGGTGCCAGAACACATCTCTTTGCAGGAGGCTGCGACCGGTGATTGTATTGCCGTCGCAGAGCACGCAATCAGGAAAGCTGGTGTTTCTAACGAAGACGATGTGGTGATTATAGGGGCTGGGAGTATTGGATTATTTGCAGTACAAGCCGCTAAAGCCGCTGGCGCAAGAGACGTATATGCTGTGGGAACTCATGATTTTCAGGTAGATGCCGCTGAGCAAGTGGGGGCAACGACGGCAATCAATGCAAGAAAAGAAGATCCGGTTGAGAAGATACTTGACATGACAGAAGGCAAGGGGGTAGATAAGGTAATTGAAGCTGTCGGAGGAAAGACCACAGTCATTAATGATGCTATAAACATGCTAAGGCCTCAAGGCACACTAGTCATAACCGGTATATTTGTAGAACCCATTGAAACGGATCTTTTCGGGCTTCTGACAAAAGAGCTTAACGTAACGACTGCTTGGGGATATGGATACTGGAGCCATAGGAGAGAATTCGAAGTGGGCATGGATTTGCTTTACAAAGGTAGGATAGATGCGGAGAAGCTAGTAACCCACAGATATACCTTAGAAGAAATTAATGATGCTTACGCAGCTGCACTCGATAAAGAAAAGGAAAAGTCAATCAAGGTACAAATCACCTTTCCGGACTAGTGTCAGAGAATAGTGATTGTGTGAGAGAGCTTCGCCGTAGTTAGGATGTCCGTCATTCCTTTGGTGCAGAGTACACGTCCTTGTACCATTTCATTCGAGTACCAATCTTGGAACGAATCTTCCACTTTAGGCGCTTCGGCTCTTCTTCGAATCTTGTAATAGTCCTATCAATTCTGTCTGCAATGATTTGCCTATCTTCATCGGTCAATAGATAATAGTCAGGTAGCAAGTCCTTAACCTTTTGGAGGTTTGTCGTTACCGTATGATAGAAGCCCCAATCTCGGGCCAGAATGCCAGCGATATAATCGATATTTATCATATCTTCATCAGACGCACCAACATCGTGCTCCCTGAACATTACCATTGTGTCTATGACATCCTTATCGCTGAGCATAATAATCTGGGTTTTCTGCAAGAGTATTTCTGCGAGAGGAATAGTGGGATAATCAATTTCAAGCCGATCAGAGAAATCTATGGTGTGACACATAGCTAGCTTATCTAGAAACACATCCACATGGCGCTTCGTGGCTTCGTCGAAGAAAATCATCCGGCCAACCTGCCGATAGCTATAAGATAGTACTCGGCTTTTATAGCCCTGTTCCTTGAAAAAATCCTCGATTTCATCGCTCTGTTTCTCATAGCCAACATAGTCTATGTCTGAAATCTCTCTACCCATTTTTTGGTGCAGCTCGCGAAAATCAGGGCAATGATGCCTGATTGCAATAGCACCCATTACTCTCAGAATGATATCTTGTTTCTCAGCCTCTTCAAGTAATCTCATTCCCTCATCGATGAAATCGTCTTGTTTTGTTCGGGTGGTCATCGCAAATCCTTCAGTATTGGGTTACTGTTTTTTCGACAATAAGTAAATCCTTAAATATCTGTTGCGAACAATCCGCGCGAGGTTTACCCTTGACTCGCGTTTTCTTCTCCTGTGATGCTCATGGTAGTGTGCCTGTTCTCCGAAAAATGGCAAGAGTGCATAAGAAGTACAATTGCGATGTAGTAATGATGTGTGGCGACCTTACTGGGAAAGCGGTCGTGCCCATTGTTGAAGAGGAAGAAGGCAAATGGTGGTCAGCACCCTATGGTGATAAAGAAGAATACAAGTCAGAAGACGCGTTGAACAAAGCGAAGAAGAAATACGAGAAGAGAGGATTCTATTGGTTTTTGACCACTCCAGATGAGCTGAGTGAATTACAGGCTGATGAAGAACGGGTTGAGAAGCTGTTTGAAGAGCTCATGCTAGAAAGGATGAAATGGTGGTTAGAGGTAATAGAAGAAGAAGTACCGGATGATGTGAAAACAATAGTCTCTCCAGGCAATGATGATGACGCTTCAATTGATGAATTGATAAAGGCAAGCGATAAAGCAATCTATCCGATTCACAAGGCAATTGAAATAGACGAGAATCATCCCATGATTAGCTGTGCATGGGTTAACACTACGCCTTGGAAAAATACGCCTCGAGAATGCCCAGAAGATGAGCTAAGGGATAGACTTGAAAAGGAGTTCAACCGAGTTAGTAATCACGAGAACCTAATCTGTAATTTTCATGCCCCACCATATGGAACTAGGGTTGACCGAGCGCCCAAACTGGATGAGAATCTCCAAGTCAAAGTTCGTTTTGGTCGACCACCTATGGAAAGCGTCGGAAGCAAAAGTGTCCGCGAAACCATTGAGGAATATCAACCTCTACTTGGGCTTCATGGGCACATCCACGAGTCGGCTGGAACCGAATACATCGGGAAAACGCTTTGTCTCAATCCGGGTTCGATCTATATACAAGGTATGCTCAACGCTTTCGTTGTAGATCTACCAGAAAAACCTGATGAGAAAGTTAGAACTCTAAACGTATCCGCCTAACGTAGTTTATCTGTGGGAAGAATCAATGAGAAAGCGTAGCAGGGAAAAAAAGCATAGTGCTGCAATAGACCGCCGAATGGATAGACTTGATCCAGATGATATCCGGAAAGCCATCTATGCCATTGATGGGTATAGACAGCATGCATTCTACGAACTAACTCATATCGATAAGATGGTCGAGAATCGGACACTGGGAAGGAAGTTTGCAGAAATCTGGAAACCGCTTCGAAGAAAAATGGTGAAGATGGCCAGAGTGACCTCATCGATTCCCGGTTTGGTTAGGCTGGCTACTATCCAAACCTATACAGAAGCATTATGGCAGATACCTGTTCCTATACTCTTCATAATGTTGTTTGTGGGCCTATTCTTTCCTGATATTCCATTCGTTGGTGCTATAGCACCCTATGTCATGATTACAACTTTCGCCGCGATTCTTATTGGGGTCGGAGCGCGCTACATAATAGGCGGGATGATTTCAAAACGCATAAACAACTTCTTCGAGGAGAATCCGGAAGTCAATAAGGCCCGTGAGAAGGAAGTAAGAAAAGCTGTGCAATTGTTAATTGAACAATTGCGTCAATATATTAGTCACAAAGACGAAAATCCTGAAGATCATCTAGTCGGGGTTGGTCTCCTTGACTATAATCATATTGAGGTTGTTAAAGAACCGAAACCTTGGCGAAAGCACTATCTTGTGAAGTTGACTTAATTCAGCCGTCAATTTACTCCAGATGCGCTTCTATTGCGAGGAAAGGCATATCTAAATTTAATATCCTTTAAGATAACTCGGTGCATTTAAATAACGCGAAGGCGTTATAATGAACCGTACTGAGGATATTAAAATGGAAAGCTCGTCTTCTTCCAAGATTTTATTCTTGCGACCAACCTCAGGATTAACCAAATACTTTGGTACATGGACTGCACTCTTCGCATTGATAGGAGCCAGCTTGGGAACGTTCCAATGGCTCTTTGTTGGCACTCTTCAAGATATGTACCCGGGAATCAACGCGGGTATGACTTGGAGTATAGGCATGGGTTTCATGCTCATTTATACAGTCATGATAACCCTGCTATCATTGGCTATGCCACGCTCTGCAGGAATTTACCAGATTTCTGCAAGAGGTGTCAATCCCATTGTTGGCATCCTTGCTGTTTGGCGTGGGATCATTGCCAATCCAATCATCAAGATGAGTGAGTTTTACCTCTTTTTGGTTTTCCTAGGTTCAGCATTTGCGAACTGGGGTAGAGTAACAAACAACACCACCTTGACTTCACTGGGTGTTACATTTTCCAATCAGAGCCCTTGGGTACTAGCTGGTGTTTCAATATTCCTAATGGCTCTCTTCTCCCTAGTAGCCTATCTGGGTCCACTATTTAAAGTGGAACCAATTGTCCAGATGGCCGGAGGGGTGTTCTCAACAATTGGATGGGTAATGGCTATTTTTGTTCTGTTACTAACTCCTGCATCTGCTGTTCCCGGTCAATGGAACGCAGTTTGGGGTAGTGGAGCGTATCAGGAAGTTGTGAATGTGGCTTCTACGGCTGGTTTCTCTGCTGCCAGTTTCAACCTGCAGATGACTCTCATGGCAACTGTGTGGCCCATCGGATTGGTCTGGCCGTACCTAATCCTCCATTATGGAGGTGAAATATCAGACCCAGCAAAGAACTTAGTACTCACACAGGTACTTGGGGGAGGGATTTTGGCTGTTCTGCTAAGCTCCGCTGCGGCGCTCTTCCAATCCACATTTGGGAGCTTTTCGACCGCATATACGGTTGCCGCACAAACAGGGAATCTCACGCAACCGGCGTATTTCCAGACAGGACTAGGTACTTTTACAGCCGTATTGGCATCCAATCCCATCATATCAGGATGGATTCTCCTGTCGCCAGTTGTGGTGGGTCTTACGGCAACGCCAATGAATATGGCTTGGGTTACGCGAGGATTCTTCCAAGCGTCCCTAGATAGAATGATGCCTGAGTTCTTTGCTAAGCTATCTAGATTCCATACGCCGAAATACGCAATTGCCTACTACTTCTTCTTCGGATTACCCTTCGCATTTGTGTTAGCAGCCGGTTACGGAAACTTCATCAATGTTGTCACATCGCTTACTGGACTCTACGGCATTGAAATGATCTTTCAATCAATTGCAGCCTTAGGGCTTCCATACCTTAAGAAACCACTGTATAAAGGAAGCATACGAGAGCAACCGGAAATAGCTGGATATTCGGTTGTCTCGCTATTGGGAATCATTTTACTCCCGGTATCGCTCTTTGTTATGATTGGATTCTTCCAAGGGGCGGCCTTCCTATCGATTATTTCGATGTGTGTCCAGTACGGCTTCTCTGCTCTCTGGTTTGTGGCATTCAGTCGTAAACTTGAGAAAGAAGATATTGATGTCGAGACAGTATATAGCTCATTACCGCCAGAGTAAGAGCTCAGAGATCGCGTTCTCTCAGGGGGGCTTGGCCCCCCACCTTTCTTTTTCTTCAACTTCCAACCGGGAGTAGAAAGGGTATAAAAACAAGCATGCAACTACCGATTTCTACGCATAATCTAAGTTCGGATTGTCCCACTCGAAACATCAGTATTGACGTGGCAAATACTAGCTGCACTTCAATTCGTAGCCATAATAGAAACATAAGAAGCTTAAGAGTGAGTGTCCGAAAGGAATTTAGCTTTGGATTAAAAATATAAGAAAGCATTGCCATCCACTTCTAAAGAGTAATTGGTCGAACTCCGAAATAGGAATGTGGAATGATGAGAGAAATCGCAATTGGGCTGATTCAGTACTGTGTACATACAATCTCATCGTCTAGGTTCTTATCTTCAGGCTCTTGAGGATTTGAGTGGTTGAATAATCTTTCCGGTTTTCGAAAACAGTACGGAATAAGGCGTTGTACAGACTGAAACAGAAAGCGAAACGAGAAGTGCTCAAAAATGTCGTCAGAAATAATTGAAGAACTAAGAAAATCAGTTGTTGAAGGTAGTTCAGACAAAGCAGAAGCTGCGGCTCGGAAAGCACTAAAGAGTGGTGTTCCTCCCCTTGATGCCATTGTTGAAGGATTGGCAAAAGGGGTAAAAGAAGTGGGAGATAAGTTTGGTAAGGGTGAGGTATTCCTTGTCGAACTGATAACCTCAGGGAAAGCTATGAAAACTGGTATGTCAGTCCTACTCCCGGAAGTGAAGGCCTCAGGAAGAGAAATGGAAACTGCGGGAACAGTAATTATTGGTACAGTAGAGGGGGACATCCACAGCATTGGAAAGGACATTGTGGGAACGTTACTTGAAGCTAATGGCTTCGAGGTCCTCAATCTGGGTGAAGATATACCGGCCGATACATTTATTGAAAAAGCAAAGGAGCACGATGCAGATATTGTTGGATTATCGGCATTACTCACTTCATCAATGCCTAAACAGGGGGAAGTCATCAAAGCGTTTAGAGAATCTGGAATGGATGATATCAAGGTGATGATTGGGGGAGCGCCCACCACTCAAGAATGGGCAGATGAGATAGGAGCTGACGGATATGCGGGGGATGCGGTTACTGCTGCAGCTCTTGCAAAGAAATTGATTGGCAAAGAGGGGGCCTAGCTTGTTCTCGCGTGATGCGAACTGCAATTATAGTGTCCTCCGTTTGATAGAGGTGAAAAACTGATGTTCAGCTTGTTAACTGAAGAAGAAGTATATGACATACATGTGGCGGCGATGGAAGTTCTTGAAAGAGTTGGAGTTAGAATTCAACACGATCGAGCACTCAAAATTCTCAAAGATGCCGGTGCAATAGTTGATGAAAAGAAAAAGCTCGCCAAGATTCCTGAGTATCTTGTCCGTGAAGCTTTGACAAGGACGCCAAGCAGAGACTTGCTCAGAGCTAGGAATCCGGAACACAACATCCTGATTGGTGATGGCAACTCATATTTCACAAATGCATTTGGGGCACACTATGTCATAGATCTCGAAACGCAAGAACGTAGGCTTGCAACGCTAGATGACCTCGATGAATTTACTCTTCTTTCAGATTATTTCCCCACTGTTGATTACGTCAAGCCGAATATTATGCCTCAAGATCTCTCCCAGGATGTACTGCAACAAGAGATGGCCCTTTCTATGTTCAAAAATACCGAAAAACACTGTAGTGTTCTAGCTTTGACTCCGGAAGGATTCAGAGATGTCATAGAGATGGCGAAAATTCTAGCCGGAGGGGAAGAAGAGTTCATCAAGCATCCATCCATCATTGACACTGGATTCAACAACGTTCCACCTTTGAAGTACTCACACGACATTATTGAAATGATACTTGAATGTGCAAAGTATAGAATTCCATTTGATATCAGTACAGGGGCACTAGCAAGTGCAAGCGGGCCAGTCACATTAGCTGGCATGGTTGTTCAGGGAATCGCAGAGAATCACGCAGTCGTGGTACTAACTCAGCTTGAAGGACCCGGCACACCTATTATGTGGGGTTCATGCAGTACAATCCTGGACCAAAGAGGCGGCACTGCAGCCTATGGTTGCCCTGAGAATGGGTTGATCCATGCCGCCTTCATTCAAATGGCGAATTATTATGGAATACCATATTATGGTGCGGCGGGAGTTGTAGATTCAAAGGCACCCGACCCACAAGCCGCCTACGAAAACACCATGAATGCTCTTATTGCCACCTTGGCTGGAGCAGATGTTATCCATGATGGAGTGTATGGAATCTTGGAGGCTGGAGTCACCGCATGCTACGAGCAATTTGCAATAAGCAATGACATATGTGAAGCAATCAAGCGTGTGGCAAAAGGCATGGATGTAACAAAGGAAACGCTGGCAGTTGATGTTATAGAAGCAGTCGGACACGAGACAAACCATCTGACAGCAGATGCAGGATTGGAATTCACTATGAAACATGTACAAAATGAACAGTGGCACCCCAAAATCACGGACCGATCTTCTCGACCCGATTGGGAAGCCAAAGGCAAGAAGGACATGGTTCAGAGAGCCAGAGAGAAGGTGAAGGAAATCTTAGAAACACATGAAGTTGAACCGCTAGACAAGGATATCGAGAAAGAGATGCGGAAGATAATCAAGAAACACTGAATTTCTCATGAATATTGACAGTAGTCAGTAGTCAAACGATCTTTCAACTCGGCGTTGTAATCTTGTGCAAAACATAGAGGGTGCTCAACAGTGTCAGTTGGGTAAACCCCTGTTCCTCTAACCCCGCTCGTCTGTACCTCAAGTCGGCTCGGAATTATCATTACATTCTCTAGGCTTGTCGGTTTTGGTTTTTCGATAGATTAAGTCTATGGAACTTAAGCAATCACTTCGCTTGTATGTTCTACGGATTTTGGGAAACCATGGTTTGTTAAACCAAAGACTACTTGTGCTGATAATCGTTTATTACCATGAGTTTAAATCTATATTCAGTATATTATATCATAGTCCGGTAAGAATACTTTATTCAGGTGAATAAATATGGGCCTGACAACTGAAAGTCGCATCGGAAAGAAACACACAATTTACCTTCCACTAGAAGTCGTCGAAGAGACCGAGGTGGAGGAGGGAATGAAAATCCTCATCAGGGTCGAGGGAAATCAAATCATCATCGAGCCCCTCCTCGACCCAGTAACTCTCGCTGTTAAGGGAGAGAAATTCGCTACCATGACACTTGAGGAGATGGAGGGCATAAGCCGTGAAGAGCAATCGAAGTATACCAAGGATTCTGCTTGATACATCGTTCCTTCTTCCAACGTTTGGTATTTCTGTCACAGATCAAGTCATAAAGGCGCTATCTTCACTGGATTTCGAGCAACAATCAATATTCTACTCAGACCCAAGTATGCTTGAAACTACTTGGTTCGCCATCAGGCAAATGAAGAGAGACAAGTACAAGGAAGAGGTATTCAGACGTGGTATGTTGAGTATTACCAAGACAGGGATGTACCAAGTACTCCATGCTAGTGCTGAAGACCATATGCTTGCGCTTAGGCTCTATCAGAAGGGACATACAGACATGATTGACAATCTTCTGTATGCAATTTCTCTCAGAAATAACTGCGCATTTCTCACCATTGATGACGAGTTCAAGATGTTCCTCAAGGAAGCAGGATTGCAGGATATCATTGTTACACCAAGTGATATTGTATGATTTCTCTGCTCTGATGAGAGTCAGGTTACGGGAAGAAGCTTGTCAACCACGACTACGTGATGAGGAAAATCGAGGAGCTGGTTCCAAGTATCATCTTTGCGGAGCTGGAAAAGGAACGGGGTGTCGACCTGTTGAAGCGCAAAGTCCAGTATCACCGGAAACAAACCTCAGCAGACCCGCTTGAGCAGGCCGACCTTGCTGAGGTCCTTGTTGAAAGACGGAAAATCCTCTCCAGCGAAAAAGCGCGTGGAAGAAGCAATCAGTATCTATGAAAAGCAACTGGAAAAATGGGGGAGTGAAAATATACGGCTGGAACTTGAAGCAGCGAAAGAATTCTTGAAAGATTTGAAAGAGAGAATAGCAGCTATATGGCACACTCACTTTTCTCTGATTGTTTGTATTGTCTCATCAAATTAGGTTCAGGCGTGTTTCTTAAAAGAAAGTTAGGCTTATAAGCAACTTGGTTTAATTATAAATGAGGGTTTCAATAATCCTTAGGAGTGTAGTAATTTGGGAAAAAGAGTTAGATTATGCTTTGTTATGGTTGCAATTACCATTCTAGCATCAAATGTATCTGATGTTTCAGCGCTATGGTTCGGTAATGCTACCGCACCTTACGACGATTCGGATACATATGAAACCACACCTGGTGAATACCATACTGTGGATGCTGACGCAATATCAGGAATATGTGAAATTCAAGTGAATCCAAAGGTTTGGCCCCTTTGGTATGGTAAAGGACTCTACGGAGAGGCTTGGGTTGCTGAAGATGTAGAAATGTCTGAGACTATTACAGCTACATGGTATTTCACAGCTCAATGGGATATCGACTTTCGATTGAATTGTGGATGGGGTGGCAAAGTAAAAATAGAGGTCCGCTTTCTTGTCATGGATGCAAACGAGGATGAAAAACAATCCAAGAGCGCATGGTCATACACATTCACAGGCCCTGCTTTTAGTTGGGATGATTACGAGAATGTCAATACAGATGATAGCGAGACTGAGGAATTCAGCTGTTGTCTGTATAGCGGTTACACATACAAATTCGCTGTTGTCTTAAGAGTCACTGTAATGAACGACTCCGGTGCAATAGATGTAAACGCTCGAACCAATCATTACGCCCCTGCCGAACTCACGGTCGATCAAATCACATGGTCAGAGACCCCTCCAGACTAGTTAAAAGGAATATAGTTCTTTTCAATGGAAAGGAGCTATTCCCTCTTTTTATTTCCAAGGTGCAAAGAAAGCGGTGATGGTATATAATGAATAAACCGGAAAGCAGGAGTAGTGACTCTCTACTCAAGCTCAAAGACCTGTCTAAGACCTATCGAAACATAACTCTTGATGGCTTCATCCCGAGACAGAAACAAGTGCGAGCGCTTGTGAGCGTCTCTGGTTCCTTTGACGGCGGCGTTCTTGGGCTAGTGGGGCCGAATGGTGCAGGGAAAACTACGCTGATCAAGATAATTGCGGGGTTGTTGCATCAATCTTCTGGTAATCTTGAAGTCCTCGGTTATGACCCGTGGTCAGAATCGACAAGAATGAAGGCAGAAATGGGGTTCCTACTTGAAGAACCACAATACCCTCCGCTAAGCGGGCGGAAATACCTGAAATATATATGTGAAATAAGAGGGTTTGACGGAAGCTCATCTGAGAAGGAAACAGAGAACCTCTTGGATCAAGTTGGGTTGTCGGGGGCCCAAAACAGAAAAATCTCAACGTATTCAGCAGGAATGCGCAGACGTTTGGGTCTTGCGGTAGCGCTGGTTGGATTGCCACGTTTTGTGGTTCTGGATGAGCCAACAAAGTCTCTTGATCCTGATGGGCGAAGGCTGTTCATGGAGACTGTGAATCAATATTACAAGGAGCACAACACTAGTTTTCTCATCTCAAGTCATATCTTGGCTGACTTGGAGCGAATCTGCACGAACGCATGGATCATCTCAAAAGGGGAGATCATAGCAGCTGGGACCATGGCAGAGATTGGTAAAATCAAACGACCGACCAGATTCCTAGTAGAGGTAGACAAACCAGAGATGCTCTACGATTATCTCCAGGAGAATGGCTCTCTAAAAGAAGTAACAAGAGATGGACATCGATTGTATATCAGGGGTGAAGAGAAAACCCTCTTCGATCTGGTATCAAGGGGAGTACACCACCATGGACTAACCATGCAGAGATTTGAACCTGCAAAAGGAGAACTAGAACGGATCATGTTCGGAGAGGGTGAGGGTGATGACTGATATGAGCAATCTGAGGAAACTGGGAACAAGACTGCGGTCGTCACTGAGATCGTTTTTAGCTCTGATGAAAGTGACCCTATCTCACAGTATCAGCGGGTTGTTTCTGATAGCATTAGGCTTCATTATAGTTTGGGGCCTTTGGGACATCTTCCGGATTCTACCGGGTTTCATGAAGAATCACATAACACAGATATCTAATCACGACATGCCAAGTGATGCTATGTACGGCCTAGCGTACAGCATGCGATCAATTCAGTCTTCGATTCAGAATCTTATTCTTCCAGCTCAAACCTTTGTCATATTCCATGCCCTGACCGATACCATAGAAGCGGAGGATAAGACACTGATGACTCAACCAGTTAGTAGTCGAGTTCTCTCTATCGCACGATTTTTTGCCGCCATTGGTCCCATGATTGCGTGCCGTTTAGGTCTATTAGTACTAGCAATCGTAACCTACTCAATAAATATCGCATCCGTGAATCTAGAGTTTTCTCTGTTGCTTATTCAGACGATGGGGATTCCGGTATTCGTCTATCTGATTCATGATGTCTTCCTGTTTTCTTTGGCCTACTTGTTGGGGAAACTACTGAGGAACCCGATTCTTGGAGCGGTGACAGCATATATGATGTTCTTCCCCTCCCCTCTTTCCAATTACTTGGACACGATACCTGTGGAAGGAGCTGGACTTCGACATTCTGAGTTCCTTGTGCTGTATGTGTTCTATCAGCCCATATTCAACGCGAGATACGCAAGGTCGGTATGGAATTTGATGGAAGTCCCTATATCAGCACTCAGAACAGTAGTCAATATTTGGATTATTGGAAGTATATTGTTCATTGTAATCCTTACAGAAATCCAAAGAAGAATACTCTTGAGATGAAATCGATGGGGCGTGTCAAGCTAACAGCGCGCAAGGCATTCATACTGGCCAGGAGTACAGAGTGTTTCAAGTTCGCAGGTACTGCCATGGCAATACTATGGATCATCAGAGCTGTTGCATATCTCGAATTCCCCTTCGAGGATTCGTTTCCGTATTTGGGGATGGTCCTCCAAATTGAGTTCATGCAGGGTGGGACGTTCCTCATAATCCAGCTCATATTTGCAGGTCTCTTTTACCAGCTGTTCCTCTCAGAAAAACAGAACAAGATTGAAGCCACTCTATTACAGCAACCCATTTCAAAACGGCTTCTTATTGGTACGAAGATAGTAGTTCTTTCATTAGTGATATTGTTCTTTGAGGGGGGTCTCCTAATCCAATACTGGCTCCTTTCTGTCACCGCGGTTGAAATCCTTTCAATTGGATTTGCGATGATGGTTCTCCATTTGACTAGCCTATTTCTTATTACCGGAATAGGGTTCCTATTGTATGTCCTTCCCGGCCAAGGAATTCAAAAAATGATAGTGCATGTGTTCATGTTGTTTTTGCTCTATATCCCGAATGCGTTCTTGGGCTCTGGTAGCAGCGGTCTATTCCATTTTTTGCTCCCCCTATTGTCCGTATTCTTGCCTGACGCTCAGAAATCGCTGCTTGATGCCTTTCTCATGACGAATATCAGTCCCTCTATAATGCCGCTTATTTCCAGCTTTGGATTCTTTCTGACTGCCGGCCTGGCATTTTCACTAGTCATCAGATATACCGAGACCCACGGTAAGTAGGAAGCAATCGCCATCTATGAAAGATACCTGTAGAAATGAGACGATGATACGCGACTAGGACTCAAAGCAGCGATTGAATTATTGAAGCAAATCGAAGATAGTCAGTAGCCAAACGGCCTGTCGACTCAGCGTTGTAATCTTGTGCAAAATATAGGGGGGAGAAAAGCGTGTAGTCAACTCTGTTTGATTCAATCTCCATGATTACGCCATAGCCTCTTAGACCCTCCTAGTTCAAAGAGAACTAATAGGTTTCAACTTGAAGGCCTTCGAACAACTCAAAGTGCTTCTCATTGCGTGTCACTATGGGCTCATCATGTTGAAGAGCAATCCCGGCGATTTGGCCATCTATCGGATCGGTTATCTTCCCGGTCTTTCGGAGTCTGCCCAATTCTATTCCTGCGCGCCATGCAGAATCAGTATCAAGGGGAATGACTTGGAATTCTGCAAGAATCTCGTCGATTTCTTCCCGCTCTTTTGTTGGGAGGCCAGCTAATGCAACACCAACTGCCAACTCCATGACGGTAGGCGATGCAATATACTGTAAGCGATTGTTCTCCCGAATCTCAACCAGCTTCTTCAAAGCGCCTTCATTTTCCCTCATGAGATCTATAACAAAACAGGAATCAGCTATCACGGGAATCTCAACCTACCATCTTTTCCATGCTCTCCGACCAGATTTTACCCCGCTCTTTCCGAAACGTGTCCATTGCATCTGATAGCTTTTCAACCGATTCCTTGGAAATGCATCCGACAAAAGCATCAAGTGACCGTCTACTTGCTAGTCTGATGACAACTTGACTGAAGCTCTCGTTCTCTCTTTTCGCATTCTTGAGAATCTCGTACGCTTCCTCCGAGAGCGAGATTGTCTTGTACCCCATTCTGTTCACATTCTGTGTATATATGTGCATGAAAGCATTTAAACTCATGCCTTAGAATCAACAAGAACACTCGTTTTGGCTGCTGAAGCAAATCAAAGACGCCGAGTAGTGAAACGGCATCTAAGCTCAGTTTTGTAAAACATATGCAAAATATAGAGGGTGCTCAACAGCGCACATGAAAGGGAGATTCAGTTTCTTGAGTAACCTAAATTGCACTACTAACCCAGCATGGTTCTATATCTCTCGCTTTTTTGTCTGTAAGGCGGAAAGCATATGATGTGTCTGATAGAAAGCCAAAGTCTCTCTTCATTTTCGAGTCCATAAGTAAGGGTGGTATTGGAACACTATGAAAAGGAGAGCATATGAGGGCTCGCTTAGAATAATAGGTGAGATTGAATGAAATCAGCAAGGGACAGTGTCAGAGAACGGCGTGAGAGGGATCAAATTAAGACAGCTGAGAGAGCCAGACGGTTCACAGGTCTTGAGACCTTGACCCTCGGAATCAGAATGTCAAACCTAGCTTTGAAGATGGCAGGTGCAAAAGATAGTGGATGATATTGTTGAAGTGCTACGCCTCGTATGTGGTTATCTAAATGAAAATGACATGGCATATGTCATAGTTGATGGAATTGCGGTGATGTACCACGGTGTACCAAGAACCACAGTGGGCATTGATTTCATTCTAAGATTGGAGGACTATGAAATCGAACAGTTCGCCTCTTTCTTGGAATCTGAAGGCGTTGATGTTTCGAAAAAAGACCTGACTGATGCCCTGAGAGAGGGTACTCATTGCACCGTCTTTGTTGGAGATGGGTTGCTCAGACTTGATCTTCAAGGGTTAAGCTCCCAGTTTGACAAGATGACTCTTGAGAGAAGAGTTTCTGTGGAGTTTGCGGGGGTGAAGGTGTACTTGGGTTCCGCAGAAGACACTCTCATCAACAAGATACTCTTCCGGGGAGAACAGGACCTTCGTGATGCACGAGGAATTCTTGTTAGAAATGAAGAGGACTTAGATTACAGCTATATTGAGATGATGTGCAAGAACCTCGATATCTACGAAAGGTGGATTGAATTTCAAGAAGGAACTAAATGAAAAATGAAAAGGGGGTTTGACAGCTCGAACATAGGGTGTATTCCATCCTCAATGCCCCCCATGGTAAGATTTAGTAAGATTCCACAGAAATTCTTGAGATTCTCTCAAAATGCTGAACATTTCGAGTAAGTACACGATTGATTCCCTTTGACAACGCAGTTCCAGCAATCATTACATCACGGGTGCCAATGGGAGTGCCTTTGCTCAGTAGCTCAGCAAGAATATTAGCGGACTCAAGTGATGCATCTCTCTCGAAGGGAAGGACTTCAACTCTGGCCAGAATCTGCTCCAATTCTTCTGTGCGTCTCTGGATTTTATCTCGTGAAGCCTTAGAGATTCTATAGAGCCCAGTGTACAGTTCAAATGTGTTGATTTCCGAAGTATACAGGGGTTCCTCTTCTGAGCTGTCAAGCCATTCAATCGCTGCACCATCTTTTCGAAGAACATCAACGAGGAAAGTCGTATCCAAGAATATCAAGACAGATCAACTCGCTCCAAATCAAAGCCTTCTCCAATCTGTTCTAGAGTCTCTTCGAGCTTGCGATCTTCAGCATCCGTCAAATCTGACCACCCTTCCGATGTTTTCGCCCACATTCGAAGCGATGTTGTAGTCTTTCCTCTAGCGAGTCGAGCTATAGTATCACCGAAACTCTCGCCAGGTAACTTCATTTTCTTGAGGAGGTTATACACATCTTCAGTGACGGATATGGTCTTAGAAACCATCGTTCATCATATTCTACATATACATATATAGATATATATCATCGGTTTTGGAGGATATTTTCATAATGGTCCTGAAACAGCAAACAAACTGCTGAAACAAATCGAAAATAGTCAGTAGAAAGACGGTCTCTCAACTCAGTTTTGTAAAACATATGCAAAATATAGAAGGTGCTCAACAGTGTCAGGAGGGCAAACTCCCTGTTCTCTAACCCCGCTCGTCTGTACAAGGTGCCTCGCTCTGAAAGCGAAATTGTTTCTCCACTCCGGCATTAATCTGTCTGTATGTTAGGCTACATTCCATAGACACTTCTTGGTTCTAATGGAAAGAAGAGAGGAAACTCAATTAAGGGATGGTTGGTGCATGTTACGATAGAGGGAGTAGGAAACTCTTTGGAATCCAACATACTACAATTGAGTGATGTTTCAAAGGTCTATCGCCTTTCAAGCGAAGTGGATGTTCCAGCTCTACGTAGTGTAGATTTGGAAGTGAAGCAAGGAGAAGCCATAGCAATCATGGGACCCTCGGGATCAGGCAAGACTACGTTGCTCAACATGATTGGGGCACTTGATAGACCAACCAGTGGAACTGTAGTAATAGATGGAACAGCCATCACCGAGATGTCAGAAAAGGAACTCACTCGCATCAGACGGGATAAGATCAGTTTCGTCTTCCAGTTCTTCAACCTCTTGCCGGTTTTGACAGCATACGAAAATGTAGAATTACCGTTGCTCATTGCTGGTGTCGAGGAAGAACAGAGGAGAGACAGGGTAGAACACCTGCTGAGTCTCGTTGGATTGACAGAACGAGCTGAGCACAGACCTGATGAGCTATCCGGTGGTGAACAGCAGCGCGTCGCCATCGCCAGGGCACTTGCTAAGCCAGAGGGAGCGGCAAGTTCGGTGGTTGTCCTAGCTGACGAACCGACGGGAGACCTCGATACCCAAACCGGACAGGAAATTGTCGATGTGTTGGTTAATCTGACAAAAGGAGAGGGCGGGACACTCGTGTCTGTTACTCATGACCCTGAAGTCGGTAAGCAAATG
The DNA here is from genome assembly GCA_046482545.1 of Candidatus Thorarchaeota archaeon. Classification (GTDB taxonomy): domain Archaea; phylum Asgardarchaeota; class Thorarchaeia; order Thorarchaeales; family Thorarchaeaceae; genus WJIL01. Next base: position 12,868 of record JAWOEX010000045.1, on the reverse strand, counting down.
GATAAGACCTACCGCATGAGAGACGGCGAAATCGTGGGCGTTGAATAGATAGCAAAAGGATTTGGTCTACAAGTAACCCCTTTCCATAGGCTATTCCATGTCTTCCTCGGTGTCTAGTGGCCTGATGAGCAACCCTTCAGAGGTCGCTCTCAGAACGACTCGTTTTTCAAGCCCCGCCATCCTCCGGACTGCTTCAGGAATAACCAGTCGCCCTTTGGCATCGATTTCCGTGATATCACCATAGAGGGTATGCTTCTGGCCTTCTATGAGGCCGTCCCTGATCCGCAATATCCTATCCGCATATTCAGCAACGCGAGGGTTATGTGTTACATTGACTATCGTGGTGCCGAATTCACGGTTTGTCTTTCGTAAGGCGTCCATGACTATAGCTGCGGTTTCGGTATCCAGCTCGCCAGTAACTTCGTCTGCAAGCAACAGCTCCGGTTGGTTCGCGAGAGCAACACAGATGGCCACACGCTGGTTCTCTCCTCCGGATAACTGGTTCGGTTTGTGGTCCATCCTGTGTTCAAGATTGAACGTCTCCAGGAGCTCCCTAGCTCGTTTGTCCACGTGCTCCTTTGGTGCATCTGCAAGCTTCATGGGGACCTTCACGTTCTTCAGTGCAGAGAGACCGGGAATGAGGTTCCCCACCTGCCAGACGAATCCCACTTTCTTGCGTCGGTACAGCATCGCGCGCCTATCGTCTAGAAGGGTGATGTTATGACCGTCGAAGAGCACTTTGCCCGCGGTGGGTGTGTCCAACGCCCCAATGAGCTTCAGCAAAGTGGACTTCCCCGATCCTGATGGCCCAACTATCGAGATAAACGCTCCATGGTCCACCTCAAAATCCATGCCCCTCAGGGCGATGACCTCCTTCCGTCCTCTGCGATATACTTTCATGAGGTCGCGTACGACGAGTTTGTTTTCCTCCGCTATGGTCTCTAAATCTTCCATTGTCATTCAACTCACATATTGGATTTCCTCAGCCACACTCCGCTCAAGGTGGGACTTCGTCACCACATACACCGTTACAGCAACAACCACCAGCGTCACAGCTACAATAATCGTGAGGAGTACGATGGGGACAGAGATTCGAACCGGGAGCCGGAACCACTGCAAGGACGATGTTGGTCCAAGGAACGCAAGCGGGATCTGTAGAGCGAAGAACACGAGGATCAACGAAACCACGGACCCGATAATGGCCGCTCCAAGGACGCTTGCAACAGCATCAGCAAGGAGTGGCCCCATAATCGAGCCACGGTCCGTTCCAAGTGCCCGAAGCATCGAAAGTTGCTTGCGTAGATTATCGATTCTCACGACCGTCACGATAGCGATTCCAGCGGTCAGATAGATGAACGAGAAGACCACGTTGAGCGTATAGATGCCGTGGATGGTCTGGGCTGCTTCTGAATCCAGTGCTTTCTGAATCCGCTGTTCGGAAGATTCCATGTTTCCGAAACCGGGAGTCAGCGCTGTGATTTCTTCTAACACCGCTGTGTCATTGGCGGATTGGTCAAGGTTGCAGTAGAAACTGGTTACCCTCGTAGTGTTCAATTGCTCTTGAAGGTGGTTCAGGTTCATAATCACAAAGGAGCGAAGAAGGTCAGGCCTTCCCGGAACACATCCTTTGCCGCCTTGGTAGAACGTAGACATGACATCGACGATGTGGTATTCAGAAACCGTGTGGTTTGCTGCATCACCTATCCTGACTGTTACTTCATCATCGTATATCGGTGCGTTTCTCAAGAATCCTCCGCCAAAACCTATCACGGGTTTGAATGACGTGATGACGTTCTGATTGCTCTCAGCAAGCTTCTGCAGTGCTTGCCTGGGAATGTGGTCTTTGGTGAAATAATCTAGCCAGAACGCCGATTGGGCCCACGCCTCAGGTTGAACCCCGAGAATCGTGATGCTTTGATTCCGATAGTGTCTATCCCCATCCTGCTCCTCCTCGATATAGGCGACACGACCTCTCGTTTCGAGGACAGCAGACGCGGCTACTACTCCATCAATAGCAGTGATTTCCTCAGCCAGATCTGCTGTGACATTGGTTACATCGGAACGAACAGTCGCATGGATATCTGCCCCGACCTCAAACTTGTACAGGTGCTGGGTATGGCTGCGACCTGTCTCCGCGGAAAGGGAACTGAAGATTCCAGCAGTGAAAACCATGGCTATGAACACTATGCCAAGCGCATCTGTTTTCCTGAACAGCTTGACATTGCGCGAGAGCACCTTGGAGACCGGTGCATACCTGTCAGACTGCATCCTGCCAAACACAGCCGATTTGAGCCGTGGACCGCCTCGAGAAAGCAACCGTGCAAAAGAGAACACGAACATCCCCATCAGCACCATGACCAGAACGAAGAAGTAGAACGTTCTAAGCTGAGGCGCTGATGACGCGTACCCGAAGTTTCCAATCAGTGGGAAGAGCAAGTAAGCAGATGCCCCCACAGCCACGAAATCAACCACCGGGTTTGTCAACTGTTCCCCTGTTGCCAGGACCTGTCGCTCCAGCCACCCATGAGCCTCCTCAGGGGACATGAGCAATGCCTGTACAGCCATCGGGATCGAGACTATCACGCCGAGTCCGAACGCAAACAAGAACACAAACATGATAGCATCAAGCTCAACAAGCAGCACGAACGACGAGAGCTGCTGGAAGCTGAATTCAAGGAACGTGCGTACGGAACCTGATAGTAGTGCTGAGACCATGCCAGTACCGACCGCGGCTATACTCCCAACGAAGCCTATCGCAACCGATTGCAGAAGCACCCATCTGAAGACCTGCCAGCCTGTCGCACCCCGCGTTTTGAGAGTGCCGGCATCCCGCCGCTGCTCATCAGAACGCAATGTGGCATTGTAGTACACGAGCATGATGGCCATCGTCAAGGTGGGCACGGAGAAGATGAGTGAGAGCGAGGACATGGTGCTCGACCAGGTCTCATAAGCCGATAAGGTCTGCCTGAGTTCAAACTGAGAGACGACACCGAAAGGTAGGATGCTTTGCTCGATCTGGTCACCAATGTCATCTGCCAGCTGTGCTGGTCGGTTTTCCTGTTGGGACAGGATGGCGGAAGCGTCCATGTCCACCCAGATCTGGTTCCTCATGCTCTCCCATCCTGTATGCCCGAGCTGACTGAACGCAGTCTCCAATCCAGGTTTGGTCGTAATCATCCGGAGTGTCGTGAAGCCGGGCTGGTCTCCATACCCTTCTCGCCAGAACAAATCGCTCTCGAACGTTCCGACTATTTCGAAGCTCTGCGTTATGTTCACGGGTTGCCCACTTTCATCTGTAGTGCGGGCCTTTGCGGTGAAGTTGTCACCGATGCCAAGCCCGAGATAGGAGAGGGTGTTCGTTTCCACATAACACGATGAATCCTCCAGTTCCCCGGTGCTCTCCAAGATGGTGAACGCACCCGGGAATTGCGAAAGAAGCTCATCGCCTACGCCAAGGTAGACCTGGTCCTCAAACCGATAGTCGTCTATCTCCTGGTCATAGGACTGCACCAGAGTCACCCCTTCAGTCCCGAGGACATGATTTTGCTCGCGAATCGTGCTCTGTAGGTCAGCAAGTGAGGTCTCATTCTGTTGATGGAAGCCAGAGGATAGTGAAACCTGTGCGTCAACCGCCACATCATCCAGCATGTCGTGCTGGACCGAGGGGCCGATGCTGTCGATGTAGAAGAGCACTCCACCTAGGACTCCTGCAGATAGGGCAAAAATGAGTAAGGTCGCCAGAACTCGACGCTTTTGAGATGCAAGTTTGGTCAACACGAACATTCATCGTTCACCTCTGTATGGTCCTGCTTCGGCCCAGTGTGCATTCAATGCCCTGGATAGGCTGACTCTCGTGTTTACTGCAGCGATAATCATCGTAACGACTAGGGTACATCCCAAGAAAAACGTAAAGATGGCAAAAAGATCGGACCAAGGAAATACAACGAAGAACCGGATTGGGAAAGCAAGAGGTGTTTTCTCTTGTAGCAACAAGGCATTTGCTATCGATACAGGAGAATAGACTAGAAGAAGACTCACCGCGACTGATACCAAAACCACCAGCTCGGCAAGTTGGATTTTTACCACATGTGACGTATTCCCTCCAACGGAGCGCAGGAGTGCTACTTCACGCTTCCAAGATTGCAGGTCCTCGATAGCGTACAGAATGAAGACCCCGACTATAACAAACAACGTTCCTAGTGTTTTCAATGTATCAGTTGCTCGGTTCATAACATATTCGGCTACGTTGACATAACCCGCTACCTCATGGGAGACTGCGACCCATCCTTCCTCTATTATATCGCCTTTCAGCAAGACTTTGGAGGCACCATCCGCAATCAACTCCCGTGCAATCTTCGTTTCGTTGGTTCCAGCTTTCGTGGCAACGCAAAGGGTATTGTAGGCCTCGGCCGTGAGATTGATATCAGAAGCAATGACCTCTCTGTTTATCCACATAACTCGCTGTGCAATATCTGATCTACCCCAGTCGGTGCGTTTGTCTGTCATGTCAGATAGACCCGCAAGGATTCCTTTAATTACAAATGAAAAAACCTGAGTATCGTTTTGGTTGTTGTAAGATGTCTGGATTATATCTCCTAGTTCGAGGTCATATTTTTGAGCAAGGTACTCGGTCACGATTACTGAAAATGTAGCGGCCTGCAGATCTTCCATCATCCCCGAAAAGATAACAGATTCATTCAATCTCGTACCCCTGTAGTCATAGCCCACATGAACGAAAGTTGTTGGATCGATTGCAGTTAGACTAACACGCCCCTCCCAACCAGCTGAAACCTGAACATCCACCGTTGAGACAAGACTGGTCTGGGCAGTCGAGGGATGTTGTGATACATTCTGAAAGAATGAATCCCAGAGCCCGGCATGATGATTATTGAGATTAAAAGAGATATCTCCACCAAAGGCGAACTTGGCATGGTTTTCCTTGGTCACAGGAAGGGATGCATCAACGATAGCCATGTTCCAAGCCAAGCTCATAGATAGAGCGAGGACGATTACTATAGGGGCGGCTGAAGATGCTTTCTTCCCGATCCTCCGAATTCCAATCGATGCCGGGATTTTGCCAACTATACCTTCAAAGGCGTCTGAAATCCTCAAGGCCCCCCAGCGAAGCCCTTTGATGACTAAACTCGACAATGAGACGAACAGTACAAACGGCATTGCTGATAGTGCAATCCTCAGGTTCTGGTTCTCAATGCTCGTGGTTCCAAACAAATACATCGAAGCCAAGACCAGACTTGATATGATGAGGATAATAGCGTCCCACTGTATTGTCTTAAACCCCTCAATCATCTTCTCTAGTCTCCCCCCCGCTTCTTGGACTGGTTCCTTGAGTCTATATACTGCAAAATACCCACCCATCGTGAAGAAAGGTACAAGCAGGCCAACAATCAGGGATAGGAACAGGGATTCTAACGAGATCAGAAACGGTTCGGTGAAGAACAAATGGAAATCGAAGTGCAAATAGCCAGTGGATGAAAGAGCAAGCCGGCTCAACAGAATTCCAAAGCAGAGGCCTAAAAATGTTCCTGCTGCTGATAAAATCGCCAGCTCCCGTACGATGGCCTGTTCTGTTTCAAGCTTCGAGGCACCTCTCGCCTGTAGCAGGAGCGATTCCGTGTCTCGTTCGTGGAAGTTGTAACGAATAGCAAGATAGTCCAAAACGACAATCAGGAGGATTAGACCACCTGCCCGTCGAAGCTGCAAGATTCTCATTTCCAGAAGGTAATCCATATAATCGGAAATGGCTCGTGTCAGGCGGTTGCGCACGTCGTAGATTGAATCCCGGTAGGTCTCGTAGGGGCTTAGATGCGGATCTAGCAGTCGGACTTGCACCTCGATACTATGGACAAATTGCAATGCTCCAGCGGGATTTGAGGGGGATAGCCGGGATCTATCAATATCCACATATATGGACGTAAATCCAGCATCCTCCGGTATTGATACAGGATGAACGATTCCAATTGAGGACTGTATAGCGCTCCATAAAGCTACGAAATCCCGATCTAATCTAGTCACAAGTACTCCCTCCCCAAGTTCGAATATACCAGTAACTCTTAGAGTACCTAGGATTTCCTCACCATTTCCGGATGTATAATTCACTTGGTCGCCCATGGCTATACCTGCCTCCTGAGCTTTCTGCCAGTGAATGACAATCTCATCACCGTTTTCAGGATAGCGTCCCTCAATCATCTGGAACACGGTTGGAAACACTGTAAGAAAATGCGAGTCTGGAATAGCGAAAAATTCTCGCGAATACGTATCCATAGCTCCACTCAACTGACGCGATACGAATCTGACGGAGCCAACCTCTTCTACACCATCAACCCCTCGAATTTCATCCATCCTATCTACAATATCTGGGCCATCAACACGCATCGAAATCGGGCCAATATCGACAACTCTTGACCATTCGTGGACGGAGTAAGAATCCACATAGGCGGTGAGTCCTATAGCAAGACCCGCTGCAAGCATGAGGCATAGCAAGGTTAACCCCTTGCGTTTCCAAGTATGAAATACTTCATATACAGCAGGAGCTAGCAAGCTTAACCTCCCTCCAGTTAGCTAAATGGTGTTCATCATTTTTGACGCCTTGTATTATAGACATTTCCGTCATTCTTCGTACTGTAGGAATGGCTACAGAGGATCATAGACTCAATTTAGTTCTTTTGTTCATATCGATGATGAATTAATCTTCTCTAATTTTATGAAGAGACAAATTACCCCGAATAGTATCACAAAGCTTTGCCTATTCATCTGATATCTTAGACCCCAATTCCCAGAACGGTATTGGAGAAGGCTTTGAAAGTTGGGAGATATATTTTTATAGAATGTTATCTAATATAATGTCACTTGGGAGGGTGTTTTTCCTCAAGATAGTAATAAGGGAGGTGAGAAAATGGATAAACGAGTAATTATAGTAGGCATAATCGTGTCTGTTGTACTTCTAATGCCCAAACCTGTACTAGCAGTAACTGAACGCTATGATGAAACTCCATATTGTACGTATGGATCTTGGAATAGCAGCACAAATAAGTCCACAGAACAAGCGAGCGACTGGACTCACAAGCTGGTTATGACATGGGACATAAATAACGTTCCAACTAATGGTGATGCATATTGGGTTCTAATAGACTACGAAAGTGTCAGTCCTACTGGGCATAATTATGAAGGACTTGTAGTCTCATACAGATGGGGCGGTAGCGGTTCTTGGAAAAATATTGTCACTCTTCGTCTTACATTTGGAGCCGAGACCTATAAGATAGATGACGCCACCTCATCATATCTTCAGATTAAATTCGAAGATGAGAGCAGACTATGGTTCGAGGGACAACATACATGGGAATTTGGCTCAGTCCCCATATTGTTGATATATTGATGGAATCTTACGTTATACATATCTTTAGGAAAATATCGACGCCTTCATAGACATCTTTCAGTTTGAATATTTGGCTACCCTTCGAGGGTAGTTTCTTTTTTTAATCTAAGAAATACTATGTAACTTGCTGATTTGTATTAAAATCATTCAATCCATTGGGCCCTGTGTGAAAAGTCAATGAGGTAATACAAAGGGTTGTGGCCAGACTGACTGGTCACACGAGTCATGACGTACTACACATCATATGATACAGCCAAGTCTCGCCACTTCCAGTTCTTGCTTGATTCCCTTATCAAGCTTAGCAATACAATCCCACAGAAAAAATCCAGCTTTGGCAGGCCTGTTGAGTTTCCTCTGCCCACCCTGTTTGTCCTCCTAGGCTTGAAGTTCGACTCCGGGCTCAGCTATCGCGAGTTCATCGCGTTCGTCAACTTCAATCCCATCCTGCTCGATAAGCTCAAGCTCACCAGAGCTCCCAGCTACTCTACTCTCCAACAGGCCCTGTGTAAAAAGTCATACCACCATATCGGAGTGATTCATATTATTGCTCCTGATTATCAGGATCCGTGCGTTTGAATAGCGAATTGACAGCTCATTTGATCTTCTCACAACAATTCCGCCTACTTTTTCCACAGAGTCGCTTTTTCAACAATAGATATATTGAGTTAACAAAGCGTATCTTAGGGAACGGGAGTAGAAAAGCAATGAATATTGAAATACACATAAATCGAGTTCATTATGATGCCACGATAGAGCTCTCAGATGAAGAAATATCAAATGTAGAGAATCTAATCGATGAGAGACTTGAAGCGATTGAACAAGTATTGAAAAAATCAAGTAGCGTATGGCATCAGCCGATTAGTAAGAACCTGGATCATCTTGTATCTATATTGCCCAATGGCTCCGCGAGATTCAGTCCAGAAATCGAGAGTCGTCTTGACCAAATTATCATAGCTATGCATCTAGCTGGAAGAAAGGGTATAAGAAATCAGGAAATTGCCGAGCTTCTAGGGGTAACGGTGAGTACCATTACGGCTCACTATGGAAACGAAAATTATAGGGATTTGTTTGAAGAAATTGAGAAATCTAGGCATCGGTTAGCTGGACCAGGATTGGAGCGCCTCCAGAATATTCTTCTGACAGATGAGCGAGAAGAAGATACTATTGAAGGGGAAGACTGAGTCTAATTCTCTATCCTCTCAATCATTATCTACGTTCTTCGGCAGCAGATTTTCCTTCTGATGTGAGTGAGTACTTGCCTTCAGTTGGCTCCTTGATATGTCCACGATATTTCAGATTATGATTCCCTTGGCGGATTTTGTCCTTTGGGGTAGGCCTATTTGAAATTGCGAGTGCTTGTTCAATCTGCTGATATGTCGGAAGCAAACCAAGTGATGACGTGTATCCATAGATAATTACTCTAATGCATTGGCTAAGTGACCAATTATCGGGAATATCGACTCGCACATATTGATCTCCTGTTACCACAGAAATAGCATCTTGTAGTGATGGTCTCTTATGTAGAACTGCGGGCACATCAATGATACTTGATTCGCATTTTGCATTGAATAAGATTTCAAAGACCTCGATTGCATTTTTGAGTTCATCCCGGAATTGTGATTTCGTGACAGCCATGGGAATTGAGGTATGATACAAATCATTCCTGACCTGATGGTAGGCTTTAATGGATTCAATCGTCTTTGGGGGTATTGGAGAGTGCTTCTTCATTATGTCCATCAAATACCCGAAATACCTAGAGATATCTTCCCAGTCATTCGAAGTTATTTTGTGCCTTTTTTAGTTCCAACTAGATTACGAATTACTTTGAGATAGCATTTTGACATAAACTCTATAGAATTATCAAGGAGCAGGAATGTAATTCTCTCGTGTCCTAGTATATCTGATTTCCAGATACTCTCCGCAAGCGAAATCTATTGTTTGAATTCATCAATCCAAACGTCTAGATGCGTCAGATTGTTCACCCGGAATTAGATGATGCTGATATAGAGACCCTCTGGGATGTTCTCCGCCCTTGGCAATTACACCATCTTGGATTCGAGCTCAGGGACAAGGAAACGCGCGAACGACTGATTCCCAAGTTCGGTATGAGAAGTGTCTGGTCTAACCTGAACAAGCGGGCAAAGGAGCTTGTCGTGAGTCCTGTACCTGTACAGATCCAAGTTCGACACGGTCTCCTACTGGACTGTGATGAACAGGGGTGCTGGGTGTTTCTACAGGACCAGTATGATAAGACCAAGCTTGTGAATGGCTATTGGGAAAACAAGATCCCGGTGGATGTCAGAGGAGCATTCAGCTGGGCCACGAATGCACACGATGTGATGGCCACCAGTCTTCAGAAAGCGATGAGCACCGATTCTGTATACAATATCATGGTCGCGACTCTTAGTGGAGTGGAGTATCTGTGGGTGTTGATGGATAGCGGATGGGAGCTATCAGGCGAAGTGAGCATCATTCCAAGAAAGCGAGATGCCATCTCAGAGATACGGGGGATGAGAATCGACTACACGAAGAAGTCCGGCATCAAGCAGCCAAGAGGAGCGGCCATACCGCCAGGATTGAAAGCACGGGTTAAGGGCAGTCTAGAAGAGATTGCAGAAAACCTTGAAGAGGTCATCCCAGTACAATGTACCCTTTCCATAGATAATATGGATTATCTCGTTGAGTTCGAACACGAGGGCGAAACAGTTGATACATGACACCTTCACCGCACCTCGGAAGTCCTATCACTTTTGCGTCGGCCAGTGGTGGATGGGGTTCCTCTGCAGAGCTCGGTCAATCCGAACCAGTACATGACTTGGGACCCTTACCAAGACATAGAATTCGAACAGCTGCCGCTTCTCAAGCCGTATGTTTTCCGCAAAGAACCGTACATCGAAATAGATGCGCCGCTCCCTCTCACCTGTGCGGAACTGATCAAGGCCAACGAACAGCCCGTGAAATTGACCGTAACCCACGCGGAAGAATACTGTCCAGTTCTTGGAGAAATTAATCAACACGGAATGTGCTGGAAGGTGAATGTTCCTGATTCCTGCATAGATGAGCGATTGCGCGTCATGTTCAGTGAACCTGTAGATACGGGGGATATCCTGAGTATGCTTGAGTCGAAAAGGTTGATTTCTGAGCAACAGTTGTACAACATCGAGCTTAGTTTCAAGCCAGACCCGAGCACACGAGAAGGGTTCGTTTTCAGGGAGGACTGGAGGATGGCGAATCTTCTTGGACTGGCACGGGTTCCGGTGGGATCGTTCTGGCAATTAGATAGCGAAACATTGCACGGGGAACTCCATCGGTCGGAAGGTGCGCTGGAAATCTCTTTTGAGTCAAGCATTACAGGAGATTGGGAAAACAGGATTATACTCTTCACTTTCACAGAGATGATTGGACCAGAAGATGTCGATTCTTCAGTTGAGGTGGCAAAAGAAAGGGTGAAGAAACCCGTCAAGTCCTATTTCAACTGTGACGAGGACGAGTGGAAAAAGAAGCTTGTCAACCACGACTATGTGATGAGAAAAATCGAGGAACTGATTCCAAAAATCATCTTCAAAGAACTGGGGGAGGAAGGTGGAGCTGACCTGTTGAAGCGCAAAGTGGAGTATCATCGAAAACGGGCGGCGTCAGATCCTGTCGAAGCAAGAAACCTAGCCGAAACACTGGTGGAATACGCTGATGCATTATGCAAAAACGGCAAATCCTCTCCAGCGAAGAAGCGCGTGAAAGAAGCAATCGGTATCTACAAAGGATACCTAGAGAAATGGGACAGTGATAGTATTCGTGCAGAACTCGAAGCAGCAAAAGAGTTGCTGAGGCAAATCGAAGATAGTCAGTAGAAAGACGGTCTCTCAACTCAGTTTTGTAAAACATATGCAAAATATAGAAGGTGCTCAACAGTGTCAGGAGGGCAAACTCCCTGTTCTTCTAACCCAGCCCGTCTGTACCTCGAGTGTTCCCGCTCTGAAAGCGGGAGCGTAGGAGGTGATCCATCCGCAGCTTCCGCTACGGATACCTTGTTAATCGGCATGTCACGAAGTGTGACCCGCTTACGACTTCTCCCTACTTGCGATCCCAAGATTCGTTACCGCCTTTTCAGACAGCGCCTCACCCCAGAACCGCTCGCATGGAGCGACGGGCGGTGTGTGCAAGAAGCAGGGACGTATTCTCCGCGCGTTAGTGACACGCGGATACTAGGGATTCCAGGTTCACGCGGATGAATTGCAATCCGCGATTCCGACTACGACGAGGTTTCGCGATTGACTTCACCTTTCGGTGTTGTAACGCATTGTCCTCGCCATTGTAGCACGCGTGTGGCCCCGCCCATATCGCGGCATACGGACCTACCGTGGCCCTCACCTTCCTCCAGCTTTTCGCTAGCAGTCCCCCTAATGTGCCCCGTCAGGGCCGAAGCCCCCGGCTGGCAATTAGGTGGCAAGGGTCTCATTCGTTGCAGCACTTAAGCTGATACCTCACGGCACGAATTTACGATGGCCATGCACCAGCTCTCAGCTCGTCGAGCAAGATCATCAGTCTGGCTCTCATTCGGCTGTCTGGGCGGGTAAGTTTTCCGGCGTTGAGTCCAATTAAACCGCAAGCTCCACCCCTTGTGGTGCTCCCCCGCCAATTCCTTTAAGTGAACTGACGCAGGTCGTACTGACCTGTGTTTTCAGTCTTGCGACCGTACTTCCCAAGCGGCCCGTTTAACGCTTTTGCTGCAGCACCGCCACGGCTCGTGGCCGTAGCAACACTTAACGGGCATGGTTTACGCCCAGGACTACTCGGGTATCTAATCCGATTCGCTCCCCTGGGTTTCGTCCCTCACCGTCGGGCGCGTTCTCGACAACCGCCTTCGCCACTGGTGGTCCTTCGCAGATCATAAGATTTCACCCTTACCTGCGAAATACCGTTGTCGTCTCCCGCCCCCAAGTACAGCGGTATCCCTACCTTTCCGACCGTTGGGCGGCCGGATTTTAGCAGGGACCTACTGAACAGGCTACGGACGCTTTAAGCTCAATAATCATGGACACCACTCGAAGAGCTGGTTTTACCGCGGCGGCTGTCGAAATAGTCACCGCTTCGCATACTCGCAACGTGCGACTTCGAGTCAGCGCTCCACGGCTCCATGGAGTGAGGAAAGGTCCTCGCGTACTCCTTGACCGCCTTTGGTGCGCGCCGTTCCGAGTTACCCTCCCGAAGCACCGGGTTCACCGCGCTGCCCTTCACCCGATCGTAACGCGCGCGTACGTCCCGTTCGGCATCGGAGCCGGGCGCGTCGGGGTAGTCGGGCACCGCGTAACCCTGCCCCTGCAACTCGGCTATCGCCGCCCGGAGTTGCGGAAGCGAGGCGCTGATATTTGGAAGTTTGATGATGTTCGCATCCGGTTCCCTGACGAGACTTCCGAGCTCGGAGAGGTCGTCGGCGACCCGCTGCGCCTCGGAAAGAAGGTCGGGAAACTGCGCGAG
>JAWOEX010000044.1:0-7522 GCA_046482545.1 Candidatus Thorarchaeota archaeon | reverse complement strand
AAAACCCCAGTCGACTTCAGGAGGAGAATGGTGAGAGCTGATTCCGCCAGCTCCTTCCAGGAGCGCGCTCAAGTCATCCCATAGAGTGCTTTCATCTGAGCTCTGATAACTAAGCGCCAATGCACCGGCTATATGTGGCGTCGCCATGCTTGTACCTGTTCTCGTTGTCCATAGCGAATCCGATGTGCTTGTGAATGCCGAAGCCGCTTCAATCGAAACGCCAGGAGCCGAGATTTCGGGTTTAGGAGTCTCATCAATCCGGGGGCCACGGCTGGATTGTGAGGTTATTTTACCGCTGGTCTCACTGTAAGAAGACACCGCTAGTGCAAAGTCTCCAGTCGCAGGGGAACTGATAGTGTGTGAGTTATGCAATCTTGAAGTGAACCGAAGTGACCCACCTGACCAATCATGATCCCAAGCGTACGCATCCACCGTTACGCTGTTTCCACTGGGATTCTCCAGCGTAACCGTCCATGTTCCGGAAGTCCAATTATGGTTACTCTCAGAAATCTGGACGATTAATCGGTTGAATCCTCGAGAGTTCACATCGACAAAGGCATATGCGTGGATATCGTTGGTTTTTACAGAATACACCGACCCTACCATTTCATCAATGGGTCCAAGTGTGACATCTTCGCCACCGTATGGAGGCGATAGAATAACGGATTCATCTTGATCAGAACTATACCAAATCATGTTTAGGAATGAATAATCAGGGGGATTGGACACCGAAAGCGTGGTTCCAGCATCACCACCGCTCGGAACATTAAAACGACTATGCTTCGACCGTCCACCGAGATTCCCCGCTGCTGCAGTGCAAAGCGTATCATTCTGAAGAAAGGCGTCAGTCGCAGCCAAATCCTCCAAATCGGTACCATCAAGAAAACCAAGATAGCTGGAGAACGACATATTGATGATATCTGCTTCGTGAAGGATAGCAAAATGAATGGCGTCGAGAATCGAAGCCGATGTAAGAGGGCTTTTGATTATGACCAAGTCAACTCCTGGCGCGACACCAACCATCGAGGTTAATCCAATCTGTCCACCCGCAATTGTTGAAGCCACATGAGTTCCATGTCCGTTATTATCTCCTCCGGGCAACGCTTCAGATGTTAGATTGACGCCTCGAGCATAAACTTGGTTTTCCGTTTGGTCGTAGAATGTTTTCACCTTTGATTCTCCCAAGAGAGCAACATTTTCTTCAGGTAGAGTAAGTATACCATCGTCATTCGAGTCTATACCCGCCAACCATCGATCGCCCTCATCATAGGAAAACTGATCGTTATCTTCAGCATCGATGAATAGATACTCATTACTGACATCGATAGTACTAGGTGCTTGACCATCGCTTTGCTTCAAAGGACCCTCACCGTCATCAGGGACGCCATTCTCGTTTAGGTCGGCATAGAAGGCCCCATTATCCTCAAGCACAACAACATCCATTTCGGTTACCCTCCAAAAGGTGGGATGTAACCATGTGGCACCTGTATCGATAACTGCCACAGTCGCGCCAGAACCATTAATCATCTCACCATCCTTCTTCAGATTGTTCCATACGGCTGGTGCGTCTATAGCTGGAACCGATGATTCGATGGAGGAATGGAATTTCTTCCCTCCAGAAGTGGCTCTTTTGAGTCCGATATCAGAAAGGGCACCTAGGGCATTAATGTTGTTGACATCACATAGGTAAGTGCTCCCTACGTGGACTAGATGCTGGCCTCTAGTTCTGAATCGTATACCAACAGATTCGGCAAAAGCTAGTTCAGAAGCATCGAGCTCATTTTCGAATTGCAGCATCGCAGCTTTAGTTGACGAACCTGCGCCCATACTACTTTGATAGGATTCCAAGTCTTGCCGGAGAAATGACTCAATGTATGGCTTTGTGTGTGATTGAGACTCGGTAGCAATAATCTCGTTGTCTGTATTGAGTATTAATGGTACACTCGGACATAGAACAAGAAGAATGATGACGTAGGTTTTCAACATACTAGACTCATCTCGGTAATGAACAAGCTGGTGAAAGTTGTAGTAGACTGATATGCTTTTTCACTAGGCGGTCGCCAATTCTCTTCGAAACGATTTTTTATCACCTGATTTGGCACGAAACTAATCGTATGTTTAAGTGTCCGTAAACGACCAAGAAAACCAGCTGATATCATCCCTGTACACTTCCTCGTCTCGCACGAGACGTTTTCCGGATACAATCCCTCCGATTGGATACATTTCGATTCCTTCAAGTTCGATACAGCGTGAGACCATCTCTTTTTCATAGGCAGAAGGACAAGAAACAATCGCATTTGCTGAGGCATGAGATTCGAAAATAGTTGCCTCAAGGGCGCATGACTCCGCAAGCTCCTGTATATGCTTTGAACCCCCTTTTAACAAATAGTTGGGCCTAATACCTAGATGGTTGAACGATGGTAGCAACATAATACAGCCAGTTTCCAAAAGAGTTCTGACACAATCTGGTGACCCTATTAGTGTATTTGATAGCACCTTCGGGTCCCCAGTCATCAGCCTTTCAAGAACAGCGGACTCGGTAGTACCTATTGCCTTATCTTCTAATGTAATGGCTTTCTTGAATGTACCTTTCCACTCGTTTTGGCGATTTAGCCGAGCAAGTACCCACCATACGATATCCTTCATCCTGGGTTGTATACCCCCAGGCTTGGGAGCTAAGTCTTCAATATTCAGAAGATAGTTGATAGACTTCAGTGGTTTGCCGTCAAACACTCCAACAACGAACGATTTCTCTTGGTCACCAAAAAGATACTCAACAGATAACCAGATATCTGACTCAGAGACGTTTTCAGGGTCATAAGTTTCATTGAGGGATAAACCAAGGGGGAGAGGATTGCAGATTGCCCTAGCTCCGAGGTGAACCTTCGGTAGTAAATCCTTCCTTTTGCGTAGAGTAGACACATCATCAATACTCTCACAGAATCTTCGCATAGTGTGATAGTCGCCAGTCTCCAAAGATACCTCTGTATATTCGTGTGCGATTTCGAGTCCACCCAACCACTGCTGGAGAGTTGTATTCGGTGGAGCTGCTCGTATTGTCTCCAAAACAATTTTGAAACCGCCATCGGAATAGGTACTAGTATGTCGTACGAGATGATTCAATAGAGGGAGAAATTGAGTTTCTTTGGAACATTTGAGCCATTTTTGAAACCAGCTATCCCTTTTTTTGTCATCAAGATACGAAAATGAAATACCATTACCAATGCAGCTAACAAACTGCATTTTCCGTTTTACGGGTTCAACCAAGAGGAGAAATGCAGACCTCAGGCACACACCTTCCGCCCATTCGGCCCTAACTGCTGATTCCTCAAAAACTAGAGACCCATCCTCTTCAAAGGTCATACCGAAATTCTGTATCTCATCCGAGAAGTCTTCAGATGTCACATACAATGCTGGGAATTCCGGCTCGCTTTGTGCAAGCTCCCGAGATACTTTCCGTATTGCTTTTGATAGCATGTTTCTTGTATCTTCAGTTGCTTCCATGCGCATCTCTTCTTCAGTCGGCGGGGTAGGTTTCTCATAGCTCGTGAGCAGGCGAGATTGTTTTCTCACCTTTTCGTAATCCGAGGTTTCCAAGTTTTCGCCAATGAGCAATCGCCCATGAGCATCAAAAAAGTACACTCTCACTCGATCCAAGCTCACAACCCCTACGAGATAGGTTATCCCTCTCAACTGGTGGAAGTGCTTACGTATCGTTGAAGCCTTAACACGGAGAACATCAACTCGCTCCGCACCCATTTCGTCAAATTGCTCCTCACCAAATTGAGCTATTTTCTTTGGCACGCCTCTGAATCTAGGGGTCAATTTGAATCTCCACAGGGTAGCATCATTACCATACACACGAAATAAAGTATGTGGGCAATGCCCAAGTCAATACGCTTAAACGAGTGCAGTATTTTTTGTCGTGTGTTGACAATGCTGCAGTTGGATCTATCGCTGTTGTTCATCTGGTATTTTGTACCGATTCTTATTCTTGCTGGCAAAGCAGGGCTAGAAGCTTACAAAACGAAGAAGAAGAAGGACGAGCTTAAGGCTCTCGAAGAGGAAGCTACGCCATTCACAAGAAAATTGTAATTTATTAAACCGCCGATTCTGCGCTTTCTTCTGAGCCATCTTCGTACGTTGGCATCATTATTTGACGCGTTGTATCCGTATCCATGACAACATCAAGAACTTGATTCTTGCGCATCAAAATACAGCTAGTAAATTCGTAAGTAAATTTGTCCAGACGGATATTGACTCCCCGTCTTGGTACTTGGGTGAGAAGCAAGTGGATATTGAAGTCGCCTCTTGGAAGCTGGTTGAGAATACCCCGTTTCATATCTGGATCGAGGTCTTTCTCAAGTTGTTTGCTAATATGACCCCTTTTGATGAAACTGTACTTGATTCTTTCAAACTTGCCAGAAGCCTTCTTTTTGGGGCGAATGAACGAAATAGAAAATCCCAATCGCCTGAGTGAGTTATAGCCGATGGTACACTGATACATTGGATGGCTAAGTGGTTCCAGCTCCACCTTGCGTAGCTCTATAATTTCTCCATTTCGTCGAACTTTTAGATTCAAACTTGAATCGCACACTCCGGAGTGTATCAGCAGCTTCAGTAATCACGAAGCTCAAGTAAAGTGTTGTGTTTGTAGGAATTCGTAACGCTTTGTCAAACACTACGATACGAGTTGAGATCTCAAGCATTAAATGAGAAGCTGATGACTTACCCCAAGTAGCGCTCAGCGACTGTTTTGAATGCATAAGCCAAGAGAGAACTCAGTTCTGGGTCGCTTTTGTTGAAACCGATATACGCCCACCCGCCATCATCACGCTGGCCTTCTGCAATCAGTTCAAGCGCATTCTCCAATAGGGCTTCTTCGCTCTTTGTCTTCGGTTTCCCAACAGAAACAATATCCACCATATTGCAGGTGTTCTTTTCTTCCAGCGATGTCTTGAGATGATGAAGAAGAGCTGCTTTGCCGTCCTGAAGCACATCACGGTCTTCCTCGACGCCTGCAGCTCTTAAAGCAAGAAGGATATTGCCTGTCCCAAGAGGGTCTGACCTATCCGAATTTTTGTAATTAGGCCAGTGGCCGTCCTCATTCTGATTATATATGAGGTAATCTCTTGCTTTCCGAAGACGGTGCTCAGCCTCATAATCGATACAACAGAGTGCCTCAAGCGCCTTTCCAGTCAGCCATGTAATACTTACACCCACGGGATACCAATCCCGCCCTGTATTGTTTCCCCAGCGATCCTCAATGTAGTTGTCCAGATTCAGGGCCTCTCCAAATCCACCATCCTTCTTTTGACGAGAAACCAAGAACTCGGACATTGACTTTTTGAGCTCTTTTGGCGCGCTCCCCGATTCACAAATCAGGTATAGTAACTCAGCAGTCTCTTTTACCGAACTCGGATTGCTGATTTCAAGTTCAAAGGGAATGCCACCATCAGGATTCTGAATCTCCACGATGCCTTCGAAAAGATCCTCTAGGATTCCGTCGGGCAGTTCAAACCCAGCAACGAATAATCTGAGCTTGTCAGCAACGCTCCCTTTAGACAGCACAAAATCAGTACAGTCACGATGCAATTCTATCTTTGTCAACTCAGCACCTCCATATTTATGGCCGATGTGCCTGCAAAAGATTGCCAGCTAAGAAGATGTGGCTGGTCCTATACAGTCCCTTTGCATCACGATTTACTATATTGCGATGTGAAACATAAAGTTATCCTAGGTGGGCCTCAACTCTCGGCTTCGAAGTGTTCGTAAATCTGCTTTCTTCGTTCCCTCTTTTCGTCCTCGGTCATTTCACGCTTTATTGTTTTGTCTTCTTCAACAACTACAATTTTTTCTCGCGGACCATGTTCTATACGATGCTCTATTCGGTACTCAGGCGCCTTTCTCACACGCTGTTCATGTCCACACTCACGGCACCTGAACAGTTTTGTTTTCTTGCTTTCCTCTTCCCGAACAGGCAGCATTAAGGCCCCACATTTATCACAGAATTTCAATCTAATTCTCCCCAGACTAGGTTGGCTTTTGTTGTGGGTCCCTTTCTGCATTTAAATTTGACGTTTGGATAACCGAAATCAGTTGTGTGTCATAGCTTAGTAAGGAAGGAAGAGTCGAACAAACGCATAGAAAAGCTGTAGGTGGTAAGAAAAGCTTAAGATAGGCTGACTTTGGATTGGAACAAAAGAGCAAGATATGTATCGGGATGGGTTAGATTATGGTCAAAGTGGTTCCTTTCAAAGCATATAGGTATAACAAAGAAAAGATTGAAAGCGTTTCAAACGTCGTTTCTCCGCCATACGATATCATCGAAGGTGAAAAAGTCGACGATCTTCAGAGTAAGTCCGACTACAATATCGCCTGGGTAATCAAGAATAAACCAAGAGATGGGGACACTGACTCAGACAATCAATACACTAGAGCAAGCAATCGTCTTAACAAATGGATAGAAGAAGATATATTGAAGGAAGAGGACGGGGACTGCTTCTACGTGTATGGGCAGAACTTCGAAGTTCACGGAGAAGAAATGTTCAGATTTGGTTTCATTGGTCTTCTGCAGCTGGAAGATTTCGCTACAGAGGAACCAAAGGAAGGAAGATTCGCAGGCGTCTTGCAGCACGAAGAAACCATGCCCAAGGACATACAGGATAGGCTTAATCTGAGCAGAGAATGTATGGCTCAATTCGGTCAGATTTTCGTTATCTATCCAGATCACGAAGGTAACGTGGACAGTGTCTTGGAGAACGCAATGACCAACGACCCAATCATAGACATAACGAATGATGAAGGTATAAGGCACAGAATCTGGAAGATCAGTGATGATAAATCAAAGAGTGCGATTCAAAGACACATGGAAGACAAGTACGTTATTATCGCAGACGGACATCATCGATACAAAACGGCCCTTGCACTGATGCGAGAAAATCCAGACCTTGAAGCGGCGAAATACCGAATGCTAACCTTCGTCAACATAGACAACCCAGGGCTGGTTGTTTTGGCAACGCATAGGCTGGTTCAGAATGTGGAAGACTTCTCTAACAGCGACCTTCTGGAAAAGCTGAAAGTACACTTCGAAGTCCACACCTTCGCCAATAAGGAGAAAATGTTCGAAATGATGGATGAGGAGTTCAAAGCAGGAGAACACGCTTTCGGCCTCTATATGAATGACGGCAACTACTATGCTTTAATCCTCAGGGATGAAGATGTGATGGACAAAGTTCTCTCGGAGAAATCTGAGGAGTTGAAGAAGCTCGATGTCAGTATTCTGCATTCGCTTATACTTGATAGAATGCTGGGGATAGACAAAGAGAAGCTCGCAGAGGGGTCCATCAAAGGTGGCGGGTATGTCAAATACGTCAAAGATATCGGTGATGCAGTAGACGAATCAATCGAAGCCGTCAATGAAAACTACCAAGCCGTGTTCTTCATGAATCCTACAAAGGTGGAAGAGGTTGAGGCGGTATCAAAGAACTTCGAATGTATGCCGCAGAAAAGCACGTTTTTC